>JAWLEO010000001.1:0-158375 GCA_041686075.1 Bacteroidales bacterium
AGATTATTGTCCAATATTTGCTTAATAAATAGTCATTATTTAAGGGAATTATAATTCGCAAGTTTTTGAACAAACTGTAGATAAATTATGTTTAGCCATCAAATATCATAATGATGGCAAGATATTTATTAACCGTTTTATTAATTATACCTGCTCCTGCATTATTCTCCCAGGATATAGAGGTGATAGGCATTGATCGCCTGGAGAAAGAGTTAAATAAGCAATCAGACACGGTTTATGTGTACAATTTCTGGGCTACATGGTGTAAACCATGCACTGAAGAAATGCCTGATTTGCTAAAGGTGGAGAAGGAATACACAAATCATAAGATGAAACTGGTTCTGGTGAGCCTTGATATGCCCTCGCAGAAAGATACCAGGCTTGCGGAATTTATAAGAGAATACAATATAAGTTCGGAGGTGTTGTTATTGGATGAACCGGATTTTAACAGGTGGATACCAATGATTGATGATTCATGGACCGGAAGTATTCCTGCAACACTTATATATGCTCCCGGTAAGAACTATCGTAAGTTTCACGAGGGGATGATATCATATCCTGAACTGAAATCACATGTCCAGTCTTTAATTCAATAATCAAATAGTAACCACTAAATTATTTATGATATGAAAAGTTTGTTAACAATAGTTTTTTCAATTATTCTGAGTAGCACTTTAATGTCGCAGGGCTATGAGGTAGGTGATTATGCCACAGATTTTAATTTGCGTAATATTGATGGTGAATTTGTGTCTTTGGAAGATTACGAGGATGCAAAGGGATTCATAGTAATTTTCACCACCAATCATTGTCCATATGCCATTGCCTGGGAAGACAGGGTAATTGCACTGGATAAGCTGTTTAAAACCAAAGGATTCCCGGTAATAGCAATTAATCCTAATTCAGCCGAAGCTTATCCTGCCGATTCATATGAAAAGATGATAGAAAGGGCTGAAGAGAAAGGATTTACCTTTCCTTACCTGCATGATGAAAAGCAGGAGATATATAAAATATACGGTGCCACAAAAACACCGCATGTTTATATACTGCAAAAGGAAGCAGGTAAGTACAGGGTTGAGTATATTGGTGCAATAGACAATAATTACAGGGATGCAGAATTGGCTGATGAGCATTATGTTCAGGATGCTGTAAACAGCCTGTTGGCCGGGAAGGACCCCAATCCTGCTTATACCCGTGCGATAGGATGCGAGATAAGGTAATATTTGTATGTTTCAATAGCTCTTTTTCGTGCATAGCCATGGTCCACGATGGGATCGGGGTAATCGGGGGTATTAAACTCAGGCACCCATTCGCGTATGTACTTATTGTCCTTATCAAATTTTTTAGCCTGGTGGAAGGGGTTAAAAACCCTGAAGTAGGGTGCGGCATCACAGCCTGTACCGGCTGCCCATTGCCAGTTGCCATTATTTGATGACAGTTCATAATCGAGCAGTTTATCAGCGAAATATTTCTCACCCCACCTCCAGTCGGTCAGCAGGTGCTTGCATAAGAAGCTAGCAGCTACCATTCTAAGCCTGTTATGCATGTATCCCGTGGCATTTAACTGCCTCATACCTGCATCCACAATGGGATAACCCGTATTCCCCCGGCACCATTTATCAAAGAGGTCCTGGTCATTTAGCCACTCGATACTATCGTATTTAGTTTTGAAGTTGCTGTTCACAACACGAGGGAAATGATAAAGGACCTGCATGAAAAATTCTCTCCAGATTAGCTCATTCAGGTATGTTCTGTTAACACTGAGAGCTGTCTCAACCAGCTGTCTTATACTAATGGTGCCAAACCTGAGATGTGGTCCGGCATGTGTTGTTGCATCAAGGTAAGGATAATCCCTGTTCTTATCATAGTCCTTAATATTTTCACTAATAAACTCCCTTGCTTTTATCTCTGAACCACTAAAACCGAATGAATCAATTGGAGGAAAATTGACTTCTATTTGTAAAAGTTTATTCAGATGCTTTTCTGAATTGCATTTGTTGGGGATCCCATTTACTTCCAGGGTATTCAACCATTTCTTGCTGAATGGGGTAAATACAGTGTAGGGTGAAGAATCAGCTTTTAGAACCTCTCCTTTTTCAAAAATTACCTGGTCTTTGTAATTATGTACCTGTATACCCTTTTTATTTAAGATATTTTTTACCTCCCTGTCACGTTTAATTGCATATGGCTCATAATCATTATTCCAAAAAACTACTTTTATTTTCAATCGGGATATGAGTTCCTGCCATATTTGCTTCCAGTTTCCTTTAAAAACTAATATCGAACTTCCGTGTTCGGAAACCAGTCTGTGGATTTTTTTCAGCCTGTCATAGATAAAAGAAACCCTGGGGTCGTCATCGGGCAGATCATTAATGATATTGTCATCAAAAATAAATAATAATATAAGCGGTTTGCCGGAGGTAAGTGCATGGTATAGGCCAGTATTGTCATTCAGCCTCAAATCTCTTCTGAACCAGAAAACAGCAAGCTCGGTTTTAATAATTTCAGGTAGCCGGCTGAGCAGATCTTCTGTTATTTTACCTGAACCGTTCATCGGCTTTTTTTCTTTTCATTGAGATCTATTTTCCCTTCCAGCCACCCTATGTGGAATTCCTCGTCCCTGTCAAATTCAGGCACAAATGGCTTAATATCCAATAAAGGTGTATTGTCAAGCATATCAGCGCCTGAGAAGAATATCATGTTATTTTTTATCTGCTCAACCTTTACAATTGAAACACCTATATTATTTGGCCTTTTTGGCGCCCTGGTGGCAAAAACTCCTCTTTTATTATTATCCAGGTATGGTTTTACATGCAGTTTGTAATCGCCTTTTCTGTGCCTGTCGAAAACGTATATCAATATAATATGGGAGAATCCATCCAGGTCCTTCAGCCCGGGTATATATTCAAGTAATATTTCTGCCTTTCCTGTATATTCTTTTCCGTAAGATGGTTGTATTGGGGATCCGCTTAACTCCCTGTGCTGTGTCCTGATAAAGCCCACCGGCTTGAAGTCAAATTTCATCATAGGGCTGATTTTTTTCAAAGGTAATACAATTGAATATTATAATACGAAATCTAAGCAGTATATCAATATTGAGAAATTTTATGTAAATTAAAGCGAAAGAGCAGCTCATTATGCAAAGACAGCCAAAAAGCTTCCTTATTGATTATTATAAAGAGCAGGTAAAGGACATAGATTCATTACTGAAAGTTATTCCTGGTCGTTATAAAATAAAGGACATTCATAAGTTGAGGGTAAGGATAAAAAGGCTGAAGGCTATTTTTCGTTTACTCGAATTTGTGTATCCATCAGAGTTCAAAGCCAAAGACCATTATCATTTATTTAAGCCTGTTTTTAAGACTGCCGGACTGATCAGGGAAGGCCAGATTAATCTCAGCGTACTGAAAAAATATACCGGAACGAAAAAATTGCGTAAATCATTTTCCAAATATACTGCCAGAATAAGACCTGAATGGGAGGTTAACCTGGATAGTCATATTCAATGTTTCAATTATAACAGGCTCCATGCTCTCACAAACAATGTGGAGGAACTGGTATCGAGGAATACCAAGCCAGAACTGGTTGATCTTATGGCGAAATTTATTAATTCAGAGATTGGTAGAATTAATAGTTTACTCCGTGATGCTGATGATCTTACCTATATTCATGAAGTGCGTATAATATTGAAAAACATAAAACCCCTGCTGGGCTTATTATGGACTCGTGATGACAATGTTTTCACAAAGAGCCACTATGATAATCTTAGCGATACGGAGACATATATTGGCAACTGGCACGATAGGAGGGTACTGTCCGAATCCTTAAAATTATTCTTCAATGCCAAAGGCAAGACTAAGGATATGTATGATGAGTATAGTAAATTTAAGGAGCAACAGGATAAATATAAGAAGTCCATTAATGTTAAGATACGCCAGAGCCTGACCCATACTTTAGAACTTTTTAGCCAGTATCCTTAGATAAAAGCTCTTATGGATGCAGGAGGACTTTGCCTGCCGACATATTATTGCGGTAATAGTCAAGTGCTTCATTTATTTTTTCGAAGGGAAACCTATTGGAGATCTTTATTTTTATATTATTTGATAAAAGGTCTTTAACCTTTCCCAAAGCCCTGAGATTCTGCAATATTGTTTTTTCAGATGTATAATTACCGAGGTAAAAGCCCTGAATTTTTTTATTCTGCTGCAATAATAATCTCGGGTCAAAGGAAACATTTTGTTCCGATAGTTTTGCATAGTTTATAATAATGCTCCCCGGTGGAGATATTCGTATCATTATTTCCCCCTGTTTTCCTCCTACTGCATCAAAAAAGAGTTTTGCATTGAGTTTTTTCGAGTATTCAGCCAGCTCTGTTTCGAAATCAGGGGAGGAACTTAATAGAACATATTCAGCACCCTGTTCTTTTAAGGTATCCAGCTGGGATTGCCTGCTTACTATATTTATAAGTTCTATCCCATGTTTTTTACAGAGGTGTATCAATATTTTCCCCAGTGAGCTTGAAGCGGCATTATTTACTATGGCTTTTTGTTTATTCTTTTTAGTTATTTCTATAAATGCAAGGGCTGTAAGTGGATTGACGAGGAGCATAGAGCCCTGTTCATCATTAATCTTTTTGTCCAGGGGTATTGTTCTTATGGCTGATGTAACCATATACTCTGCCCATGTTCCTCTTCCGTGAGGGGGTGCAGTACATGCCACCCGTTTGCCTTTTCGTGAGCCTGCAACTAATCCTTTACCACTTTTTGTTACTATTCCGCCACCTTCTATTCCGGGAATAACCGGGTACTGCGGGCTGCTGGCATAGGTTCCCTGAAGAAGACTGAGGTCAGAAGGATTGATAGGTGAATAAATCATTTTCACTAAGACTTCACCAGGTCCCGGTTCAGGTATGGGAATATTTTTTATAAGCAGCTCACCTCCTGGACGTTCCTGTATTATTGCCTTCATATCATTTGCTATATCCAGTTCTTCTGTGGCAGGTCAAGGGTTTTGGCTACTATCCTGAACCAGATCCGTGTAACCCTGTTACTTTCTACCTCAAGTATCTTGTATTCGATACTGGCATACATATTATCCAGCAGGTAATTTTTACCTATCTCAATACCGGTTCCGCCAGGATCAGAAAGCGGAATGAATTCCGTAATGAACATTTTCAGGTCTTTCGATTCTCCCGTAAACCATAATGCTTGTTTCTCAGGACTGAAATCAACCTTGATCCTAAGACCATTTATCAGGTCTATTGTTTTAACCCCTGTTTTAAGTGCTGCAGAGTGACTTGCCTGTCTTGTTTGGGGAAACGCACCACCTGTAAAAACAGTCACCATAAATAAAATAAAAATTACTTTTTTCATAAGCGTGACTTATTATAATACGATAATGTTAAGCTTAATAATGCTTGTTTATGCAAATTTACTAATACTTGCATGAAATTCTAATAATCGGTACATGTAAAGAGGTGTAAGACAAAACAAGCCAGGCAGCTTTTTTAATAAAGCCTGCCTGGCTAAACACTTAAAAATTTTTTAGAGCCTGATGCTTGATCAGGATTTACTTACTCTTAACGCCTGATTTTTAGTCTCTTCGTCCTCTTGGGTTATTATCTTCCTTGGGTCTGGCTTTTTTGACCACAATCTGACGACCTTCAAATTCGGTGTCATTGAGCGAATTAATAGCTTCCAGAGCTTCCTCTTCGTTAGGCATTTCAACAAAGCCATAACCTTTGGATCTTCCTTCGTATTTATCGAAGATGATTTTGGCACTTTCTACTTCGCCAAATTTTTGAAATAGCTGTTCTAGCTGTTCTTCCGTTGTTTGATACGAAAGTTTTGCAACAAAAATATTCATTTGAATTAAAAAATTACTGAGAGTCTTCTGTCTGTTAACTTAATTAGCTGTGTAAAGAAGTAGTAGGAGCACAAGTCCCTCATGATTAAACATGATGCAAATATAATTTAAATTTATTTATTCTACAGCCATTTCCTTTTTTTAAAGAACAATACCAGTGAGATACCTACAATAAGTATAAGGATCCAGAAAAAAAGATAGCCATATTTAAGGTTTAATTCAGGGATATAAGTAAAGTTCATTCCATAAATGCCAGCAATAAAGGTAAGGGGAATAAATATTGATGCAAAAATAGTCAATACTTTCATTACCTGGTTCATTTTATTGCTAACCAGTGTATTATGAGTGTTCAACTGATCAGAAACCAGGCTGCTGTACAGTTCAATGGATTCAGTGGCATGAATAATCGACTCCTTCAGATCCTCCAGGTAATTCAAGGTTTCAGTACTGAAAAATGTATCTTCGTACTTTAAGAGGTTAAGTATAGCCTCTTTTGCCGGTCTGATATTTTTCCTGAGGAAGGATAGTTCAATTTTATAATGATATATTTCTTCCGCGACATCCTCATTATTGTTTGAGAATATCTTTGTTTCGAGATTCTCTATTTTTCTACCGAGTATTTCTATTAAAATAAGGTAATTGTCTGTGATTATGTCCATTAAGGCATATGCCAGGTAGTCGTTATTGTTTAACCTTACCCGGCCCTTGTGATTTCTGATTCTTGATCTTACCGGTTCGAAAACGTCTCCTTTTCGTTCCTGTAGTGTTAACACGAAATTTTTCCCGAGGATTAAAGATATTTGTTCAGCAGTGATAGTATTCTTTTCGGGCTTATAATCCAACATTTTAAGAATCAGAGCATTGTACTCTGTGCCAGGAACGTATTTTGGCATTTGGTCAGTATTTAAAAAATCTTCCAGCAGGAGGTTATCGATATTAAATATTTCACCTAAAGTATTAATCATTTCCGTTTCATGAATACCAAATATGTTGATCCAGGAGACCGAGTCTTTTTTGAGATATGGTTCACAATCGCTTATTGAGTCCAGTTCTTGTTCTTCCAAATGATTGGGGCCGTAATCCATTATTCTGATCTGCGGCTTTTCCATTTTCTGCTGTCCTATCAGGACGAGTGATCCGGGAGCCTGGCCTTTAGCATGGGTACGATCTTTAATAAAGCGTGCCATATTTGATTATTTTAGTGATTTCGTTGCTATTTCCCTGAGGACTGTAAAAAGGAAATCAATATCTTCCTTTTTTCTGCGGTGATTGGTAAGGTTTATCCTGAGGGATGTTTTTCCCTTTATTTTTGTTCCGGCGAAAAATATCCTTCCGTCTTTTTCGATTCCTTCAAGAATTTTTTCATTCACAAGGTCAAGCTGTTTTTCGTCACCCGAATATTGACCATTTTTACCAGTGTACCTGAAACATACTATTGAAAGTGGGACGGGAGCCATCAATTCGAAGTCATCAGCTTCTTCTATTAATTTTTGTGCATAGTGTGCGAGGCTGCAGTCATTTTCTATTGCCTTTATAAGCTTCTCAGCACCATAGGTTTTGAATGTCATCCATATTTTTAGTGCCTTAAAATCTTTTGTCAGCTGCAGGTTATAATTCATCAGGTCGTCACGTTCTGTTTCTTCCTGACCACTACGAAGATAATCAGGCATAAGGCTGAAGGTATCTCTCAGCAGCTTTTTATTCTTAACTATCACACATGATGCTTCAAAGGGCACAAAAAACCATTTATGAGGATTAATCAGTAATGAATCGGCCATTTCAAGTCCTTCAAACAAATGCCCTGCCATTTCTGTTGCAGCTGCCGGAAGTCCGTAGGCACCGTCGACCATATACCACAAATTATATTTAGCGGCTATATTTCCCAGTTCCTTAAGTGGGTCAACAGCGCCGTTATTAGTAGTTCCCGCAATGCCTATCAGGCATGCAGGCATCAGTCCGGCCTCCTTATCCTGGCAGATTGTTTCTTCCAGGATTTTGGTGTTTATTCGCAACTTATCGTCCGTAGGAATCTTTCTGAGGTAATTTTTACCCAGCCCGAGCATATCCATTGCCTTATCGATACTTGAATGCCCCTGTTCTGATACATATACGGTAATTCGTGTTCCATTATATAAGCCCTCATTCGAAATATCTCCGGGGCACATCACTTTACGCATAACCGCAAGGTTCAGGAAGTTTGCCACTGAACCACCGCTAACAAGCACGCCACCGGCATCGTCAGGATAGTCAATAAACTGGCATATCCATTTGATCACGATCTTCTCTATCTCCGAATTCGCTGGTGCACTGTGCCATTTAAGGTTGTTCTGGTTAAGACTGGTTTTTAACAATTCAGCGATGATTGAAGCTTGATTACCACCGCCTGTTATATAAGCATAGTAATTAGGGCTTGGATTGAAATTTGAAGTCCTGAATATATCTTTTCGTATTGTTTCAAGCAGTCTTTCAGGCTTTGATCCCCTTAGAGGCATAGGCTCATCAAAAATTCTACGTATCTCTGAAGGTGAATGATCATGGTAAATTTTACTGTTACGCATGCCCTTAGAGTACCATTCTTCAATAATATCGGCTGATTTTACTATTAATTTTTTAAATAATTCGGGTGAAAAATCAAGTGAGCTGTCTTTATCCATTTTCCTGTTAATTATTTATTTTCCCACGATAATACATTTATCTCTATCATAAAACTGAAATTTTCCCCTTCCCTTTGCCGGTAAATTTTCCTATTATTGCTGCCCCTGTAATTCCGGCATCGGCCAGGTCATTCAGATACAGATTCGCGTCATCCATGTTAATGGCTATAAGCAGGCCCCCGGAAGTTTGGGCGTCACATAATATGAGCTGCATTGTCCTGTTGAATGATCCAAAAGAAACATCTTTTTGAACGAAATCAAGATTGGCGTAAGTGCCCCCCGGGATAATTCCGGCTGCTGCCAGGTTATGGCTTTCTTCAATAAGAGGGATTTGACCGGGATATATAGCCACATCGCATTCTGAAGCCAGGCTCATTTCCCTGAGGTGTCCCATTAATCCATAGCCAGTTACGTCGGTGCAGGCATGCACCTCATATTTCTTCATCAAATCAGAGGGAGTTTTATTGAGAGCTGACATTATCCTTATCAATGTTTCCTCTTGTTCATCGCTGATCAGTCCTCTTTTCAGGGCGGTGGATAGTATACCTGTACCGATGGGTTTTGTAAGAACCAGTGCATCACCGGGTCGGGCTCCCGTGTTTTTTAATATCTTATCAGGGTCTACCAGACCGGTGACCACCAGTCCGTATTTAGGCTCAGGGTCCTCTATTGTATGTCCGCCCAGTATATTTATCCCTGCTTCGCCTGCTTTATCCCTGGCGCCCTGGAGTATTTTCTCAAGAACATCAAGGGGTAATATTTCCTCCGGGAATCCTACAATGTTGAGCCCAAACAATGGTTTTGCACCCATAGCGTAGATATCGCTCAGGGCATTGGCAGCGGCTATTGCACCAAAATGGTAGGGATCATCCACTATGGGGGTAAAGAAATCGAGTGTTTGTACAATAGCCTGGTGATCATTTATTTTGTAAACACATGCGTCATCAGCTGTTTCCGTGCCAACCAGTACCATCGGGTCAGTAATGGCAGAAAGGGCACCCAGCACTTTTTCCAGGTTTTGTGGTTGTATCTTACATGCGCAACCGAGTCCGTGGGTATAATGTGTGAGTTTGACATGGTAATTTTTTTTAATACTACCTCCATATTTTACATTTTCAGGCATCAGTGACGAAGCAGTAGCTATTATTTCTTTTGCCGCTCTTTTGATATCCTCTCTTGTTGTATCTCTGCCGGTGGAAAACCTGATAGTACCCATGGCAAATTTAGTTGGCACTTTCATGGCTTTAAGCACTGCAGATACGTCAATACTCTCTGCATGACATGCCGCGCCGGCAGATGCTGCAACATTTTCGAGCCTGGAAATAAATGTGTTGGCTTCCATCCCGTTAAATGAGACGCTAAGGGTATTTGGCAGGCGTTTTTCGGGATGACCATTCAGCCTGAGATCAGGAAAGGATGCTTTTAGAAGTTCGTATAAATAATCTCTTGTTTCTTTATAGTGAGTCATATACTCATTAAGATTATTATTTACCAGTTCGCAGGCTTTCCCAAGTCCAACAATCTCAAGCACGTTCTCTGTTCCCGCACGCAGATTCTGCTCATGGTCGGCTCCATGAATAAGTTTTTCAAGTGATAGCCCGCTTCTTATGTACAACGCGCCCACTCCTTTCGGGGCATACAATTTATGCCCTGCTATACTGAGCAGGTCAACACCAAGCTTATCAACCCTGGTTTCTATTTTGCCTGCAGACTGGGCAGCGTCAGTGTGAAAGAATATATCTTCTGATTTTGCTATTTCAGATATCTCTGCTATTGGTTGAACGGTACCGACTTCATTATTGGCATGCATAATGGAAATCAGGATAGTATTATCACGTATTGCTCTTTTTAATGATTCAACACTTACCTGTCCATATTCATCAACAGGCAGATAAGTTACCTCAAAGCCTTTATTCTCAAGATACCTGCATACCTCGAAAACGGCAGGGTGTTCAACCGAGGATGTGATGATATGATTGCCTTTCTTCCTGTGCTCATAGGCAATGCCTTTTATGGCATAATTATTTGATTCAGTACCTCCACTAGTAAATACTATTTCAGAAGGTTCACAGTTGAGCATTAATGCCACCTGGCGGCGCGCATTCTCAATTGCTGTTTTTGTTTTTATGCCATATGAATGTGTACTCGAGGGGTTTCCAAAGTATTCTGAAATAAAGGGGCGCATTGCTTCTGCAACCTCTTGAGCTACAGGTGTAGTAGCATTATAATCAAGGTATATGGCTTCCATAATTAATTTCTATTCGAGGACATAAACAGTTACAGATAATCCACGTTTGATAAGGGTTTTATTAATGATTTTTTCAATCTCTTCCCCTTTGCCACCCGCAAGTCCGTATCCTTTCCCGGGCATATGTGTACAATGATTTTATCACCCTCAGCCTTTGGTTCTGTCGCATCTCCAATTTGATAATTTATTCTGTTTTCCATTTGAAGAAATATTTGTTTTGCTCTGAGCTTTAAATAATGTTTATCACTTCCAAATTACTTTATTTATAATCTATATACAAAGATATCGGAATAGAAAAAGTAATCGTATATTATTTGTTTTAAGTCATTATTGATCTTAATTTTATGTTTCAAATTATCTCTGAGGTTGAAGTTCATCCCGGGTTTTAATTTTAATATGCAGCATTATGAAAGCAATGGTAATGAAGAGTATAACTGATATGAAGGATAATGCCAATCCTCTCGAATTAGTTGAACTGGAAGAGCCTGTTCCAGAAGATGATGAAATACTTGTAAGTATCTCCGTGTGTGGCGTTTGCCATACAGAATTAGATGAGATTGAAGGACGTACCCCTCCCCCGATATTCCCGGTGGTCCTGGGACACCAGCTGGTTGGTTATGTTGAAAAGAAAGGAAAGGAAGTTAGCCGTTTTAAGACAGGGGACAGGGTAGGGGTTGGCTGGTTTTATTCGTCATGTGGTAAATGTGATTATTGTTTATCCGGGAATGATAACCTATGTCCGGAATTCAGGGCTACGGGCAGGGATGTTAATGGTGGTTATGCTGAGTATATAACTGTTCCGGAAGGTTCAGCCTTCCTTATACCTGATACTTTCAGTGATGCCGAAGCCGCACCATTACTATGTGCTGGGGCAATAGGTTACAGGTCGTTGCGATTGACAAACATTGAAAACGAAAAGAAACTGGGCTTGACAGGATTTGGAGCTTCAGCACATCTCGTACTGAAGATGCTCAGGCATATGTATCCTGATTCAGAGGTTTATGTCTTTGCCAGGAGTGAGAAGGAAAGATATTTTGCACTTGACCTGGGAGCTGTATGGGCAGGTGATACCACGGATGAATCACCGGAAAAACTTGATAGTATTATTGACACCACACCTGTTTGGAAACCTGTGGTGGAAGCCATGAAAAATCTTGCTCCCGGGGGCAGGCTGGTAATAAATGCAATAAGGAAGGAAGATATTGACAAGGATTACTTGCTGCACCTTGATTATTCACGTGATCTATGGATGGAGAAAGAGATAAAAAGTGTAGCCAATGTAAGCCGTAAGGATATTGAAGAATTCCTGAGACTGGCGGGAGAGATGAATATCAAACCGGACATAACAGAATACCCTCTTGAAGAAGCCAATAAAGCACTCAGGGAGCTCAAGGACAGGAGAATAAGAGGTGCAAAGGTGTTGAGAATAAATGAGTAATATGACTGATGACTTAACCTGGTATTTAATTGTATTTTTCCTGTTGAAATTCTATGCCTGAACTACGAAATAATATGGGACGCTTATTCATAATTATCGGGATTAGTTTAATTATTATCGGTGTAATAATTAAATATGCTCCGGGACTTGTAAACTGGTTTGGCAAGCTGCCGGGTGACATACGCATTGAAAAGGAAAACAGTAAAATATTCATCCCGATAACTTCAATGGTGGTAATAAGCCTAATTATAACGGTAATAGTGAACCTTATAAGGTTTTTCAGAAAAGGTTAAGAATCATATTACTTTTTTAATAATTCCTTTACTGCTTCTTCAATTTGTTGATCACGGCCCTGTGCCATAATTCCGGGCTCGTTCATAACCCTTATATCCGGCTCCATCTGGTTATTTTCACAGAATGGTTCTCCAACAGGCTTCCACCCCCCCATTGGTATACCGAAATATACAGCAGGGTCAATTTGTGTTTCCCACCAAACGAAGGTTCCTGTTCCCGGGACGGGCATGCCAAGTGTTTTACCGCCTCCTTTCATCTTATATGCTACAGGGAAGAGGTGGGCATCGGAATAATTACTTTCGCCCATTATAACTATAGATGGTTTGATCCACCGGCTTCCCGGCTGATAACCAACATTCTGACCATGTGGTATGATATCCATATATTTTTCACCGGTAAGGAAATCCGACAGTACATCATGAAGATTGCCACCGCCATTGAACCTGGTGTCGACTATCAATGCTTTATCAGACAAATGTTTACCAAGTACTTCCTCAATAACGGTTCTCATGCTGGCATCATTCATTCCTCTAACATGAACGTACCCAATCTGTCCGTCAGACAAGCGATTTACTTCTTCCCTCCGTGTCTCAACCCATCTTTTGTATAATAACTGACTTTCAGTGCCCAGGGAAACAGGCTTTAGGGTTTCCTCCCAGCGTTCTTTTGTTTGTGGCCTGTACACTGAAAGCAGTATGTATTTACCACTGGTCCTGTTTAAGAGCTTATAGAAATCTATATCCTCTGTTACTTCCTGGCTGTCAATTTCCTCTATTATATCACCAGCTGATATTTTAGATGATGATTTATCGAGTGGTCCTCCTTCAAGAACCTGTGCAACTTTAAGACCCTTACCCCGGTGAGTATAGTCATATAGCAATCCAAGTGAAGCTGTTTCATCCCCGTTTTCTGCACTGTGCCTGTACCCGCTGCCTGTATGTGATGCATTCAATTCACCAAGCATCTCACTGAGCATCTCTGTAAAATCGTAGTTATTATTAATGTACGGCAGGAACTTCTTATATTCCTCATAATAAAAATCCCAATCTACTCCCTGCAAATCAGGGACATAGAACTTTTCTCTCACCTGCCTCCAGCTATGATCAAAAATATATGCTCTCTCCTCGTCCTTTTTGAGGACCATCTCACCCTTACATGCAATCGGTTTGGTTTTTCCGTCGTCTGTGTCCACCTTGACAGATTTCCCATCGGCCAGCACAAGTATAAAATCGCCTTCTTCTGACATCTCCATTTCAGCACTTCTGGCGTTAAGTTTGGAAAACATTTTTGTTTCTTTTGTGCGAAGCTCTGTAAGCCAGATATTATTTCTTCCTTCAAACCTTGTTATATAATATAGCTTATCTCCATCGTTAGACAACACGAAATCACTTATTCTGGAGGTATGAACTGTCAAACGTTCCTTTCGGTTTTCGATATTTTCAAGTTCGAAATTAAGGTCTTCGATCTCTTTGTCATCATTATTCACTTCCTCATCCTTATTCCCTTTCTTGTTTCTTTTGCTATTCTTCGCGTTTTCATCTTCTTCCTCACCTTTTTTATCTTCCTTCTCTTTTTCTTTCAGTAGTTCATATTCTTCTTCCGAGAGTTTAAACCTGTCATATGCTTCCTGAGTGAAGAACATGGCATATACATCGCGGCTGACAGCACCCCGGTTTTCTCCATAAGATCCTTCCCTGGTAGATGACCATGTCATCATTTTACCATCTTTTGACCATCTGGGCATATTGTCACTGTACCCGCTTTTCGTAAGATTAATTATTTCTCCTTTCCCTGAAGCTGCTACCAGGCCAGCCTCATCTGACATTAGTCTTTCCTTTTGCCCGAATTGAACCAGGAACCATTTACTGTCAGGCGACCACTGGTACCATTGGTCACCATCACTGTATGAATAATTATGTTTCGCGGGCATGATTGTCCTGGTTTCCTTTGTTTCCAGGTTTATCACTTTTAAGATGGTTCTGTCTTCAAGATAAGCGATTTCTTTACCGTCAGGTGAATAGGAAGGCTGGAATTCTTCGGCATCGGTTGCTATTATGGTTTCCTCTTGCAGGACCGTGGATACAAAGAAATATGGCTCATCTTCCCGTTTAATGGATTTGGTGTATATATTCCAACTGGTATCAACCTCTGCAGCATATACAATTGTGCGGCCGTCGGGGCTGAAATCGACACTTCTTTCCTGCCATGGGGTATTGGTAATTCTCTTTGTTGTACCATTTTCAACACTGCTCACGAATATTTCACCCCTGAAAACATAGGCAAACTCCTTTCCGTTGGGGGAGAGATCGATCTCGGTGAAGTTATTATTTACCGTCACCACTTCCTCGATTGTTTCAAGGCCATCATATTTTATACTTAATTTTACTTTTTCAGGGTCGCCACCTGGTTTCAAGGTGTAGATTTCGCCGTGATAGCTAAAACATAGGGTGCTATCAGCAGACCTTGTCAGGAAACGCACAGGGTGGTTTTTAAAACTGGTAATTGCTTCATTGCTTTCATGATCACTCAATGAGCTTTTATGAATATTAAATGATCCTGTTTCTTCTGACAGGTAATAGAATTCATCATTATTACCAGCAAAGACAGGGTTCCTGTTCTCACCTTCAAATTTTGAAAGCTTTGTATATTTTTTTTCTTCCAGATCATAAATCCATATATCTCTTGTTACAGAAGAGGTGTGGTGTTTTCGCCAGTCATTCTCAAACCCTTTCCTGTCATGAAATATCAGCTTAGTGCCGTCTGGGCTATAGGTTGCATCATGAGCCGGTGAAGTGAGGATTTGGGTGACCCTTCCACCTTTTACAGGGACACTGTACAGTTCCTCCATTACACCTGTTGGAAATTGTACATTAGTATGCAGGTCTTGTCTCAGAGCTGAGAAGATAATGTTTTGGTTGTCGATTGTGAAACTACTGGGTTTCTCATTGTTTGAATGGAAAGTAAGACGTTTTGCCTCGCCTCCTTCAGACGCCATTACGAAAACATCAAAATTGCCATACCTGTCGGAGGCAAAAGCAATGTATTTACCGTCATTGCTCCATACCGCAGAATATTCATAGCTGTTGCTTAATGTAAGGGGAATAGCTTCACCTCCTGTTGATGGGACTTTAAAAATATCCCCTTTGTAATTAAACAAAATCATCTTTCCATCGGGCGATATTGCAGGATACCGCAGCCATAATGGATTTTCCCCTGCTTTAGATGCAGATGTGGATAATAAGAGGCCTGTAATTACGATTATCAAAATTCTGTTCATTATTCAATAGTTTAGTTTATTAATAGTAATATCAATCAATCATGATCATTTGTATAATGTCACCGGTCCTAAGAGGCCCATACTTACCTGTGGTTGGTTTTTCCTGTCAAGATTGGTCCAGTACTGTGCAGTGGGGTTGTCTGTTAATGATTTCATATAGTTACCCATTAATGTGACAACGTGTATCTCAAATTCATTTTCCCCTTCCTGTACAAGATTTTCAATATTATAAATGTGATTCCCGTACCACTTAAAGCCTGCATCCTCCCCATTTACAAAAACCTTTGAAATATTATGTACCTGTCCCAGGTTAAGGTAATGGGGCAGGTTTTTGCTCAGAAATATTTTTTTCTTGTAAATAACAGTACCGGAAAAGTGAGAATATTCGGGGATGTCCTTCAGGTCTTTCAGGCTTTCAAGGCGTCCTGGTTCTGTTTTTTCTTTGCGGCAATGCAGGAACTCAAGATTCCAGGGCCCGGAAAGGTTAATAATGTCTTTGCCTGTATTCGGTGCTGGCTGCCAGTATTTACCTTTTCTATTTTTATCAAATACCAGTACTCTTGATTCCGCCGGTCCCAGGCTTATATGATAAAAGCCCTTTGTTTCCGGTCTGATCCTGAACCGGTCACCGCTTTCAGGACCCCATATCCAGGCATATTTCCTGGATGTAATTTCCTCTGAAAATTTTATTCCTGTTTCCTGGCTTTTTCTGAGATGGGAATTCGAGATGAAAATAATCTCACTGCCCTCATCAGCCCGGTAGCGTGCCTGCATAAGGAAGTTATCGGGCTTTTCAATCTTCATGTATCGGGGAAGCCGGTGTTCTGCCATGATGCCTGCCATCCATTCAAGGAAGCTTTTTTTACCGGGTTTTTTGATAAAAATGAAGTTATCTGTGAATTTCTTGATTCTTTTCATCATATCCTCTATCTCCTTATCACGTTCCATGTAGTTAACCAGGCCAAGGGATTTTTCAGGATATCTTTCTATGCAGATTACTTTACCGCCACCGGAGACAAACCTGTAAATATTTTCCAGGGTTAACTTACTTATGCTCAATACCTCTGCCAGCATCAGGGTGCCATATTTTTTAGGCCCGTAGTGTATATAGCCATCCCTTATTTTGGAATTGTTGATAATGATTTCCGTAACATAATCAGCTGCCCCGCCATTTTTATTTATAGATTCCCATATTAAGGATGTATATGGAACATTCAACCTTTCGGGGAAGGGATCTGTCTGTACTCCCAGCTCGCTCCACAGGTCATAATTTGCAGGCATTATCGCAATGTCGGTGTACATTACGGCATTCTGAAGTAATGAAGATATGCGGGCCTTGTATTGATTCAGGTATTTGAAATATGGCCACCAGTTATTATTCTCATTATAGTATGAACCATATTGTATCCAGCCGGGATAGGGTGCTTCAGGAGGGGAATAGTTGAATCCGTGCCATATTGAATGGTTTATACCTGACATTATACTCTGGTCTGAACCTGCCTTAAGCAGCTCAAGTGAGGTGTTGAACACCCGGTATGTGTTGGTCATTTCCTCGCAGCTCACTATTTTTTTCCCGGAAAGGTGTGCTGCGGAAGAAACATATTTGTTTATCATGGTATATGCTCTTCCCCTGCGGTAGTCGTCATCGGGCATTTCTTCACCCACCCGGTGTTTTAGCCAGTTTGTAGTCCATGATTCCCCTTCGGGTATGTCATAGCCCAGACTGCTTACAAGGGGGAAGAAGCCACGACCGTAAGCCTGGGCACGGGACAGGACACCCAGGTCTTCACACCATTTCAGGTAGGTACGTGTAAAACGTTCATACAGTAGTTCCGCCTTTGTGAGCTCAAAATCGAAGCGGACACGTTTTGTTTTTTCTTTAAATTCAGGTGTTTTTCTCGCACCGTAATTGAAGTCAATTACACCTCCCAGCCTTCCTACTTTAAACATAATATAGGGGAGCCAGGGCATTATGTCATATCCCCGTTTGTCTTTAAATGCCCCGGGAAAGTCGTCTGTCCAGTTGCATCCTTCCAGTTCCATGGAATCGGTGAATAAGGCACGGAGATGTTCAGAAAGCGGACCGGTTTGCTCCTGTATGGTATCTGACATGTTCTCAAGATACCTTATGACAGCCTTCTCATCCATGTGATTGAGTATTGGTCCTGATGCTCCCGGTGCACCGTTTATCACCGAAGCAAAAGAGTCGACACGTACAAGTGCATATAGGAAATGTTTCCCGCCCGGTACTTCGACAGTAATTATTTCATTATTGATTTTATCATTTAAATCTATTGCATCGTCAAGGCTGCCTACAGGATCGGGAACGAGCTTAAGGGATATAAGTTCGGGTGTGCGGCCGGGATAGGGAACAGTCACCCCGGGGTCAACGTTTTTAAATATTGTAAAACGCGAGATTTCATAATTTGTCGGACCTTCCAGTTCAATGGCGTTAAGCAGCATTACCTGTGCACGTTCATCGGGTTCAAGTGTCTCAGCACCAAAGGGCCATCCTGAACCGACAATCAGATCGCAGGTCATTCCCAGGCGTTTGGCTTCATCAAAGGTAAGCTGCAGCATTTCTATCCATTCCTTGCTCAGCCATCTCAGGGAAGCTATACCCAGGTCATCCCCCTCATCCCTTGACGGGAATGATATGGGATTAATTTCCACTCCGCCTATACCGGCTTCTTTCAGTAAGCGCAGCTCACGCACCAGTTCATCACCCTGGATCTTGTTCCCGTTCCACCACCACCTTACAAAAGGATGGTAGGATGGAAGGGGGTTTTTGAATAAACGGTATAAATCTGTGTCCTTGCTTTGCACCTTCAAAGAAACAGTACCGGCAAGTGAGGGCAGTTTGTTTAAAATCAGTCCCCCACCCGTGAAAAGTATGGAATTGAAAATAAATTCTCTTCGTTTCATTTATCCCTGTTAGAATATTCTGGCAAGATCACCAATCCACGTACGCTTAATCCTTTATTACGATATCAGAAGATTTATAGGAATAAATAGGCTTCTTATCTTTCCCGGGTTCTTCAACTTTGAGGTATTCAAAGGTGGCATGATGCACATCATCGAGCACTATGGCTGTCCGGTAGTCTTCTTCTTTGCACCTGAGAGTAATATTTTCGAATTCAATATTTTCAGCATGCCTGACGTAAAATCCCCATGCAGGCAGTTCCTTGAACATTGAGAATTCCGGGTACTTATCGGCCAACTCCGGAACCTTATCCAGTTCATCAAGCCTGACCCTGGCATAATAGGGATCTCCGCCTCCGGGCATTACTATTTCAATATTCTTCAGTTTTACGTTTTTTATGGGTACATCCGGCATGCCCACTATTGAAGAGGGTGAAATGTTCCGTGGGTTTTCTTCCACGGGTCCTTCATAATTATAGCCGGCATCCGGTTTGGTGGCCGGCACCTCGGCATAGAGGTTAGAAATACTGATGTTGTTCATTCTTCCTTTAAGACCTTCCCTTCGTTCACCGATGCGCAGGAAAATAACATTGCCGGTATTTATTGATTTCAGGCTGTCAACGATAATATCTTCTACAAAACCACCATCGACAGCAGCAAAGGTAATTGCTGAGCGGTAGGTGTCATAAACAGTGTTATTAATGATCTTTACATTTTTGAAGCCTCCACGGGATACTGTACCGAACTTAATGCCGTTGGCGCTTGTACGTACAGTATTATTATATATATATACATTCTGGCAAACATGATCTGCACTGTGCGATTTAAGGCAAATACCATCATCGGCGGCATCGATGTAGCAGTTTCTCACGATAACACTGTCGCAGTCGACTATATCGACCCCATCATTATTCCAGTATGATTTACTGTCTACAAGCAGGTCCTCCACAAGGAGATTGGTGCACTGGTCATATTGCTGATTCCAGCTTGCGGGGTCCTTAAGCATAATTCCCTGTATATGCACATTCCGGCATCCCTTGAAATATATGTTTTGCGGACGTATTCCCTCTCTTGGTCTATCCCAGAGCAAGCCGCTTGGATCCTTGATGATACCCTTATGGACCATTGATAAAATATTGTTTGCTACAAGGTAACCCCGGCCATCTATTACTCCTTTACCGCTTATGCCTATATTTTCCTGGTCATGGGCAAAGATCAGAGCCATCCAGGATCCTATACGTTCATAATCGAATGGATTATCTGATCCAACGAGTATGGCGCCTTCTTCCAGGTGGATTGTAACATTGGACTTCAGATGGATGGTCCCGGTCAGGTAGCGTCCCACATAAAACACCAATCTTCCACCGCCATTCTCATGTATATAATCAATGGCTTTTTGAATGGAAGTAGTATTAAGTGTCGTGCCGTTTGATTCTATTCCAAAAAGAGATGCTTTATAATCCTGTGATTGTAAGTTGACTGTGGTAATAATTAATAAAAATAACAGGGCTTTTACAGATTTCATAAGTTAGTATTTAGGGATTTCAAATCCCTAATTTAAGAAATATTTGCGTGGATATGATACCCGGAGATGTGTATATAAGTATTTTATAAGTTATTTCCTGGGGGATTAAATTTTTCTATGTATTCATCGAATTTCTTTTGCTTCAAGAATATAAATGCCTGGGTGGTGGCTTATTTTTGAATGCTATCGGTTTCCAGAAACAGGCCTATTTCTGCAACCATGGCATTGTCTCTTGACCGGTCTATTATGAGCCTTATCCTGTCACTTCTTACAGGAGGGAAGCGGAGAAGTTTCTTATACCCAACTGTTGTTGACGCAGCCAGTTCAAGCCATTCGTCGTTAACATAAGCCTCGAGTTTAAAATTTTCTATTCTCTGCCCCTTTGGTATATATTCTTGAATCATAAAAACATTAAAATTCTCCTCATAGGGGAATTTATATTCTATTTCAGCCGGGAATTCATCAATATAAGTATAGGTGTCATACTTACCGTCAACACTTCTCCTTGCCCCGGGAAACCGTGTGAAAGCCCTGAAAACAATATTATTATAGAAAGTACTGTCGATATAGGATTTAAATTCTTCCAGCCTGGCGGCATCGTTTTCATGTATCAATCCACGTTTATCGGGAGGGATATTCAACAGCAGTACAGCATTACGCCCAACAGAGCTAAAATAAATATCTACCAGTTTTCCGAGTGATTTCACTTTGTCGTCCTGGTTTTCGTGATAGAACCACCCGGGGCGTATTGATACATCCACTTCTGCGGGGTACCAGAATAATTTGTTTGCTTTTTCAACCAGTTTTCTTGAACCAAGGTCTTTCGAGGTAGCTTCGAGGCCCAGTTTTTCATTTATATTCTTGCTTTCCCTGCTACCTCCCGGTGCTAGTGCTGTTACGCTCCATTCCGTTTCCCTGCCATAGCCTGATTCTGTTCCTACCCACCTGATGTCTTCACCCATAATAGCTGTTACGGCATCTGGCTGGTATTTTTCTATAAGGCGGTAATAGGCTTCCCAGTTGTATACCTGTACCTTCCCGTTGGGTCCTTCCCCGTTAGCACCATCAAACCATACTTCATCCACCCTGCCGTACCAGGTAAGCAATTCCTTCAGTTGTTCCATAAAAAAAGTGTTGTATGCAGAGGAGTCACCATATGATTCCGCGTTCCTGTCCCATGGAGACAGATAGATGCCAAACTTCAGGCCATAGTCATCACAGGCTTCTTTTACTTCCCTGACTATATCGCCTTTACCCGATTTCCAGGGACTGTATTTTACCGAGTGCTTGCTTGTTTTTGTTGGCCACAGGCAAAAACCATCATGGTGTTTACATGTAAGTACCATCATTTTCATACCCGCTTCAGATATTATCTTGGCCCACTGTCCTGCATCAAAGTCTACAGGATTAAATAATTCGGGTGATTCATCTCCTGTTCCCCATTCGCGACCTGTAAAAGTATTAATCCCGAAATGAATGAAAGCTGTCATTTCAAGTTTTTGCCATGCAAGTTGCTGACTGTCAGGTACAACTCTGGCTGCCATTTTTAGTTTCTCATCGAGGTTTAGTCCTTTGGGGAAGGTAAGTGATTTTTCGTAGTAGGGACCCTCTTCAGGTTCGGTTTTTATGGAGCACGCAGTTAAACCGATAATACTTATCAATAGGAATGTTCGTAGCCGTGATAACATATAAAAGAGATTTAATATTTTGCTTCAGGGCAGATGCTTATTCAGCTATTCTTCCTGATATTTTACCGTAATCATCTATTGTCCAGAGCAGTTGAGAGGCCCGTGAGAGCATATAGGCTTCATATCCAAAGGGTTTCAGAAGGATACAGGGTCGATTTTCGTCTTCTTCATAACCATAATCATATAAATTATCAATCTCTGAAGTATAAGAGCCATTTTCGGCAGCATAATTTCTCTGGGCATAATAAAGTGTTCTCAGGTTCCACTTGAGTTTTTCATCCGGGTGCAGGGTAAATTTTGCAAGGCCTTCACCGGCATTTATATCAGAGAACTGAAGGTATCCCCACATCTCGGGGTAGTGCATATTAACCAGTCCCTGCGGAGACCATACCCAGTTATATTCCGGGTATCTTCCCCCTGTATCGGGATCTTTGGCTTTCGTATAATTACCATTCTCAACCTCGGTTCTCCAGTTAACCCTCGAAAAATTGATCCTCCACTGAGTGCCGTCGATGGGATGCATACCAAATTCCGTTAAAACCGACATTGGAAAAGCCAGTTCAACCACCCATTTATCATCAATATCTGAGGGCTGATTTATTGTACCGTGGATCTTCACCGCCGTTTTTATTCCGTTGATATCCCATGCATCTGCAACGCGTCCGTTGTCCCGGTATGGTCTTGTCAGGAGGAGGTCCCAAAGGGTGTTATATGCGTTCATCTCGAATTCCATATAATGGTGAGTATCGCCATCTGGATCTATAAACACTTCAAAATCATTATCATAAAATATAACTGTGTCTCTTTGGCGGAGCTTGGCCCAGATGTGTGGTTCTGTAAGTTCACCGGCAATATACAGATAGTTGTCATCCCAAAGCATTTTAACCCTGGTACGGTGCAATGGTAAGGGTTTAAGTTCTCCTTCGATATCGACAAAATCATTTGTCCACGGGGCATACTTCCATGATTGTTCATCGATATTGCCGTCTATAGTAATCTGTCCGGCCCTGTAACATATGTAGTTTTCAGGATTAAAATCAATTGCTGGCTGCTTAATTTTTTCCTTACTTACCTTATAATTATTAATACACTTCTTTTCGTTATTTTGACAGCCTGTTAAGAATAAAACAACAGCAACCAGTGCAATTATTATTTTTAATGTTTTATGGGATCCCGCTTCTTTTATCATAATAGAAAAATAAATTGATTAATACCGGTGTTTTGCCGGCTTCATTGAATATAAAACCTTTGGCCAACTAATATAGTAAAATTAGACTTATATTTGTTTAATGCATACCTTGAATAAGTACAAGAAGGATGCATATTAAAATATTAAATAACCAAATTATAATGAAGAGAGATAAAGTAATATTTGATCTTATTGAACAGGAAAGGCAAAGACAACTTGATGGTATTGAGTTAATAGCATCAGAAAATTTCGTAAGCCCCCAGGTGCTTGAGTCTATGGCTAACGAAATGACGAATAAATATGCTGAAGGCTACCCGGGTAAGCGTTACTATGGGGGCTGTGAAATAGTGGATCAAAGTGAAACTTTGGCTATTGAGCGTTTAAAGGAACTTTTTGATGCCGAATATGCCAATGTTCAACCTCATGCAGGAGCACAGGCCAATATGGCTGTTTTTTTAACTGTGCTTAAACCCGGTGATAAATTCATGGGCCTGGATCTGTCGCACGGAGGTCACCTGACTCATGGTTCAGCGGTAAACTCATCGGGTATACTATATAAACCAATTGCATATAGTGTTGACAAAGAAACGGGACTGGTTGATTATGACATGATGGAGGAGCTTGCTCATAAAGAAAAACCTAAATTAATTATCGGAGGTGCATCTGCTTATTCCAGGGAGTGGGATTATGAAAGGATGAGAAATATTTCCGATAGCATTGGTGCTATCTTCCTGGTTGATATGGCTCATCCTGCCGGTCTTATAGCTGCCGGATTATTGAAGAACCCGATTAAATATGCTCATGTTGTGACTTCCACAACACATAAGACACTCCGGGGACCAAGGGGAGGTGTCATCCTCATCGGTAAGGATTTTGATAATCCCTGGGGTAAAACAACGAAAAAAGGTATGGTGAGAAAAATGTCATCACTTATTAATTCGGCTGTTTTCCCGGGTGTTCAGGGTGGCCCGCTGGAGCATATTATAGCTTCAAAAGCAGTTGCCTTTGGTGAGGCCTTGCAGCCCGAATTTAAAAAGTACCAGACACAGGTACAAAAGAATGCCGCTGCCATGGCTGAAGCATTTATTAATTTGGGTTATAAGGTAATATCGGGAGGGACAGATAATCATTCAATGTTGATTGACCTCAGAACAAAATATCCTGACCTTACAGGCAAACAGGTTGAGAACACCCTTGTTGATGCCAATATTACGTTGAACAAGAATATGGTTCCTTTCGATGATCGCTCGCCTTTCCAGACATCAGGCTTGCGGGTTGGCACTGCAGCAATAACCACAAGGGGCTTAAAAGAAGATTCTATGGGAGTAATTGTAGAGCTTATTGATAAAGTGATATCCAATATAGATGACCAGGCCGTTATTAAATCGGTTGGCAAAGAGGTGAAAGAAATGATGAACCCATACCCCTTATTTGCCTGGTGATTATTGAGTAAATATGGGGCTTGCCCTATAAAACCCTGGCTATCATAAGGGGAGCCCCGGCCAGTAATACGGGCAATAATTGGTTTCTTTAAAAACATTTTATATATCTTTACCGCTATTAGAACTCGGAATCTTAGATGAACAGGAGAAAGTTAATATTCATTGTTGATGATGATCCTTTTATTAATCAACTTATAATAAAGAGGTTTAATTCTGAGGATTACCTTGTTGAACCATTCGAATATGGCGAGGAATGTATAGAGGCCCTTGACCGGGATCCTGACCTGATTATACTTGATTATTATTTCTTCAAATCGGGCATCAAAGTTTTAAACGGTATGGAGATTTTTGATAAGATCAGGGAGAAGAAGCCCGACGTTCCGATCATTATGCTTTCAGGACAGGATAGGGGAGATGTTGTACTGGAAATGGCACGTAAGGGTATAAGAGATTACATAATAAAAGATAACTCGCTCATTTCTAATTTGGAAAAGACAATTTCTGAGATTCTGGGGGAGGGTAAGCATTGATCAATCTATGGAGTGGTATACCTATCTTGCAATAATAGCTGTAGGCTTTATTGCAGGTTTTATAAATATAATGGCAGGCAGCGGTTCACTTCTCACTTTACCCCTGCTGATGTTTCTGGGTTTACCTGCAAACGTAGCCAACGGGACAAACCGGGTGGCTATTTTCCTTCAAAATATTGTAGCTGTAGGCAGTTATAAAAAAAAGAAAGTTTTTGAATACCGTGAAGGCATATGGCTTGTAATACCGGCCACTGCAGGTGCATTTATTGGCGCACTTATCGCTGTGCATTTTAACGAACAGATCCTCAGGGTATTTATCGGTGGCTTACTCATATTCATGTTTTTCATAATACTGCTCAAACCTGAAAGATGGTTAAGGGAACACGTCGGTGAAATTGAGGGGGGGCCAAAATTCTGGCGTATAGTAATATTTTTTTTCATAGGCATCTATGGAGGTTTTATCCAGGCAGGTGTGGGTTTTTTCCTTCTGGCCGGGCTGGTTTTGGGTGTAGGGGCAGATCTAATTAAAGCCAATGCGCTGAAAGTGTACATTATTCTTGTCTATACAGTTATTGCACTAATTATCTTTTTCATTAATGGACAGGTTGACCTTCGTGTGGGGCTGATACTGGCCGTGGGAAATATGCTTGGGGCATGGATAGGTACTCATGTTGCTGTGAGCTGGGGACCTAAATTTGTAAGAATAATACTGCTGGTGGCTATATTTGTTTCAGCACTAAAGCTGCTTGGGATCCTTGACCTGCTTATCTCAGTTTAAATTTGTAGGTTATTGTTCCTTTTTGTATTACGGGTGCATCCGGTTTGCGGTCGAATTTAGCTTTCATTGCTGCTTCACGTGCCACCCTAAGAAAATATTCTTCAAGGGTGGTTGATCCCTTTACTCCCGGAACAGCCTGGGTTACATTGCCGTTGCGGTCTACAGTTACTTCCACGACCACTATTCCCTCGTCCTGGATGTCATATGTTGGTTTGGGCAAGGATCTTGCCTGTCGCCCGGCCAGGTCAGCTGATATCCCCTTTGTTCCTGTTCCCGCTCCTTGATCGTAATTGTCATCTCCAACGGCTCCCGTTTCAACTCCCTGGTTACCACGACCTTCCGTAATACCTTCACCGCTAGTATCCGTTCCCCTGGCATTTGCCCTTTCAAGGGCATCACGTGTACGGTTCATTATTTCCGTCCTGCGTCTCTGTTCTTCTGCCAGCTTTCTCTTTTCAGCCTCTTCAGCTTCTCTCCTCAGTCTCTCTTCCTCGAGCTCTTGCTGGCGCAGGCGTTCTGCTTCGGCCTCTTCCTGCCTGCGGCGTTCCTCTTCAGGATCAACCTGCTCAGCTTTCTTTTCAACTACCGGAGCTTCCTCAAAGTCCTGTGTCATCTGTGTTTCTTCTGCCCTCGTTTCCATTACAGCATCAGCATCTTCATCTGTTATGTCAGTTGAAGCTTGTTCGGCTTCAGCCTGGCTGCCTTCCTCCATAGCTGTGGAGGCCGCAGGTTCAAGCAAGCCCGAGCCTGTGTCGTCTGTTCCGAAATTAACCAGTATACCCTCTTCTTCGGGTAAGGGATCAGGAGGTTGAAAACTGGTGATAATAAGTATGACAGCCAGTACAACATGAAATATAAGTGTACCGATTATACCTTTCTTCTTCTCCGAAGGAAAGTCATAAAGATCGTTATTTCGAACTTGTCGCAAGAATCAGTTTATATTGATTGTTTTTAGCTATGTTCATTACCCTGACTACATGTTCAACAGGTACGGTCCTGTCGGCATGCAGTGATACATATGTTTCTTTACTGTCTCCTATCTTTTGCCTCAGTGTCGCTTCAAGGTTTTCAAAAGCAACAGGCTGCTCTTCCACAAAATACTGCAGGTCCCTTGTTATTGATACAGTGGTTAATGGTTTTGCGGCAGTCTGGTGGCTTCCTTTAGGCAGTAGCAGCTTCAAGGCTGTCGGATGTATCAGTGTTGATGTAATCATAAAGAATATCAAAAGAAGGAATACTATATCAGACATGCCTGGCATGCTGAATTGTACACTTATTTTATTTCTTGGATTGATTGCCATAATGATCTCATTAAACCGGTTCGTTCAGAATATCCATAAATTCGGTTGAGGTAGCTTCGAGCCTGAAGATCACTTTCTCAACTTTTGATACAAGTGTATTATAAGCAAAATAAGCCAGAATTCCAACTATTAATCCGGCTACTGTGGTCACCAGCGCAGTATAAATACCACTACTTAATAAGGACACATCAATATTATTACCTGCACCTGCCATGTCATAGAACGCTTTAATCATACCAATAACCGTACCAAGAAAGCCCAGCATGGGTGCTGCCCCGGCTACGGTTGCAAGTGTTGCCAATCCTTTTTCAAGCTTGTATACTTCCAGTTTACCCACGTTTTCAATTGCAGTGTTAACGTCATTAAGCGGACGGCCTATACGGGTAATTCCTTTTTCTACCATCCGTGATGCAGGTGATTTACTCGATTTGCATAGTGCTAATGCTGCATCTATTTTGCTGTCATAAATATAGTCCTTTATCCTGTTCATGAAGTTCATATCTTCGTGGCCTGCTCTATCTATAACGTAAAACCTTTCAATAAAAATGTAAATTGCAATAAGTGAAAGTAAAAAAATGAATATCATAACCGGCCCGCCTTTTAAGACCAGTTCCCAGAATGTTAGTGTTACCTGCTCAGATTCTTCCAGTATAAGTTCAGATTCCTGCAATGCAATGTTTAATAGTCTCATTTAAATTAATATTTATTAATATCTGTATACTTCTTTTTTATTTCATTTGACTTATCTCTTTTGCTAATCAGTTCAAAGCCAAACCATCAACTCTTAAAAACAGTCGAAGATATAAAAAAAACGAGATATAATGTTTTGTATTATATCCCGTTTAATCATTTTTTGTTAACACTTATTAATGCATGCAGCTTATAAGTTATTAAAGGTACAAAAAATCATTTTATTATTCTTCAAGAATTTCAGTTTCTTCTTCACGCTTCAAATCACTTTTCCTTTTTCTGAAGAGGTCACTGATACTGTCGAAACTTTGCCTGAAGAAAAGGCCAAATCCCTGGGTGTATGGGGCTGTTTCGTATACCAGGTTGTCATTTGACCTGTTAAAGACTTTAAACCTTATTTTTTCAGTTAATTTAACCTCGACATCAAAATCACCTATTATTTCATTTGTTGATGAGCTTGTCTGAGTGCCGTCTTCACCTCCCACGTCGAAGTTGCCGTTTATGATAACCCTGTCATTCAATAATTGTGTTGAAAGAGCTACTTCGAGCTCTTGGGGGCTTATTTCATTCCCCGGCCTGTAAGTAAATCCAATATCGAAATCATTACTTATTTGAGAAAGCCAGTTGCTGAGCTGGTTTGATAACATTTCGGTGGTGGTAACACCCATGGCGGAGGCCCCGGCATTGGTAGTATTCAGGTCTGTGCCGGCAATGGCAGGATCGGGGTAGAAGCTATTCATTACCAGTAAATAAAGAAATTGCCTGCTCATCTCTTCTTCGGAATCGATGGCTGCCTTAAGGTCTGTGCGCATTGATTCATCAGCGGTAGGAAGGTATATATCAAATCCGATTATTGGATTTGCCAGTTGACCGCTTATGTTCAGGTGGCATTCAACAGGGATTCTTTCAGCATAGGCTTCATCCTGGAAGAGATCTTCGAGTGAAGCTTTTAGTTTATATATGGCTTTTACATCTATATTGGCATCCATAATATCACCGTTCCAGGATATTGTTCCTCCTTCTTCAACGATAAACCGTTTGTTGAATATGTTGCCAAGCGTAAGTTGGTATTCACCGTTTTCAATTAGATAATCGCCAAAAATAGTGAAGTCCCTTTCTTTGTCAAGGTCCATGTTAAGAGTACCGGTGCCCCTGGCCTTCATCACGTCACCAAGTTTTGAATCAAAAACAATTTGAACTTCGGCATCAGGCGTTACCTCAAGTTCAAAGTTGAGCGATATAGATTTTGTTTCTTCACGGCTTAAAACAGGTAGTTGAAGGGGTACTTCCTTTTCTGTTTCCTCACCTGTTCCCCTGAAGCTTATAAAAGGATAATCATTTATTTCTTCCTCTCCAGCCAGGGGGATAAACATCCTGGTATTTCTTTCTGTTTGTGCCAGGATATTAAAATCAAGGTTATTTGCCAGGCCAGTGATAGTAATCACGCCGGTCGCATAGGCTGTTCCATAAAAGAGGCTGTTGTCTTTTTGCCTTGTATCCATAGCCTTGATATTATCAGCATCAATACGCAAATTAACATACCAGTCTTTGAAATTAGTATGCGATACCTGCCCGTCAATTACAGCTTTATTATCCCTGTTGTCACTTATCTCTATATCGCTGAAGATTATTTTATTATTGTCGAAATGAATGGTGTCGGAAAAATTGAAATTTGATTGCAGGTAATCAATTGTCATTGATGCCTGTTCGGCCAGTACATTACCCTGCAGGGATATATTACCATTATCACTTATAATTTTTAGCTTGCCTGTTCCCAGTCCGTCAACGTCAGAGGCAAAAGATTTAAGAAAGAGGTTTAGTATGTCCAGCGGTAATTCATTTACTGAGGCCAGGAGATCCAGGTATTTTTCCCCGGGGTCATAGCCACCCTTAACCCTGAAAGTATTTTTACCGTCCTTGTTGTTGCTTACATTTATTACCGCCACCTTTGATTCATTATCCCATTCAGACAATATTTCTACATCACCATGCTCATGATCATTAATTTGAAAATTATTAATCAGCACATCTGTTTCAAACATCGCTTTATTATAGATGTCTGTTAAGAGTATATCACCATTTATCAATCCTTCAAGTATGAAATCTATTTGCTTTGTTTCTTCTTCCGGCTGTTCTCTTTCGAGTCTGTTGAGTCCTGCAAGATTCAGTCCGTTAAAACTGATATGTATACTGTCTGACGGATCTTCGGAAACTTTACCGTTTATCAGGAAATAATCATTATCCCGGCTTACCATGAACCTGTCTATGCTTATGGCGGTGGAATCAATAATTAATTTGCTGCTGTCGATCTGCCAGGGCTCGTCATTGATAATCATAACAACAGGTAGTATATCAAGATCAAGCCTGGTAGGTACACTGTCGGACCCGGAGAATTCACCACTGGCAGCAAATATCCCCTTATTTTCAATACTGCCGGCATTATCCCATTCAATATTTATGTTGAAATTGTCGCTCTTTGTTTCGGATCTTATTCCCAGTTGTTCAAGATTAAGTCTGTTGACAAGGTTCAATCCCTCACTGTAGATATCCAATGCCATGGTGGTATCTTGAATAAGACAGTTTAACTCAGGTTCTGAGAGGCTGTTGAGCTTATACACGACATAGTCTCCCGAAGCAGCGAGATTGATCTTCTGACGAGGTTCAATGTGGCCTTTAACAGTAAAGCCCGGCGAGATCAAAAAGCCTGTATTGAAGAACTTGTTTATCGATTCGGTATTTTTAAGCCTTATTTCATATCCAAAATCATTATTGTCAGAAAAGTACTTTTCCTGCCTCTTTATCAGTGAGGGAAAAACATAAGATCCGGCGAGCCTAAAATCCTGTACTATTGAAGCCAGGTCATAATTACCTCTGATGTCAGCATCAATATAATCAGTCCTTAAATTGATTGCCCTGGTGGCACTGTCAATCCTGAAAGCATTTATACTGCCATTGTAAAGATCTAATTCATCGTCATTAAGCCTTAATTTTGAATTTAGTAATCTTATATCCCCGGTAATATTATTGATATTGTTGCCGGTAAAGTTTGCTGTAAGGAGCATAGAAAGACTCGCAAGACTGTCGGGAGTATACAGATTGAGATCATAAAGATCAGCTTTAAGGATGTTAAGGCTGAAATCTATTTCAGGAAGTGAATCGGTTAAGTCAACACGGCCAAGCAAGTCCATTTTCAGGTTTTCAGTATTTGACTTTATAGATCCGTCCCATATCTGATCCGTTACCAGGCCAACGATTTCAATATCACGGTATGTATAATCTTTAAACTGAAGGCTATCAATGCTTGCGTCTACATCAGCCCTGAAATTCTTAAATGATTTTGATGTTCCTTCGACATCCAGGTGAGCTGAGAATGGTCCCAGAATATCTTCCTGGTTAAATATTTTGCCCAGTTCAACCGAGCGAGCCTGCAGAGTGCCCTTATAAAAAAAAGTAGCGGATGTATCTGGCCTGAACAATATATCGGTAGAAACCGATCCCAGTTCAGTATTTATGGTTCCGTATGTAACGAAGTCCTGGATAAAGCCGGTAAAATTGCCAGTGAAAGACATAGCACCCAGCCTGCGTAACTCATTTCCAAGATTCAGCTTATCAAGGCCAGGTACCTCAAGGTCGGCTAATTCGTTGGCTGTAGTTGTCAGGCTGCTTACCTGGATGAACATAAAGGTGTTGTCTATGTCAGGCATCCCGGAAAGGTCAAAATCGCACATGAGCATAGTACTGTCTGAATAGGAGAGTACAATGTCCCTACCATTCATTTCCTCAACAGTTCCCGTTATGCTACCGGATAAAAGGATATCATTTTTCAAACCCTTTATCGGATCAATAAAGTAAGCAAGGTCAGTTAATGAAACAAGGGAACTCTGCAGTGTAAGTGTTAAGAGGGCATCACGGTTAAAATTAAACCCGTCATCCCTGTCCCTTATTTCGACCCCTATCATTTCCGAATTAATAAAACTGTGTGAAGTTCTGATGGTGGGATCTAAGAGGTAATATTTCCCCTCATCTATCTGTACTTCGGTAAAAAGATTTTCCATCACAAAACCTTTGCCTGCTTGAAATGATAGCTCGGATATATCCAATTCAACATTTTGATAATGTTTTTTTAGATTATCCAGCTTGAGATTGAGATCAGAAAGAGAGATATTGTTTATATCAAAATTTTTTGAAGTATCAGGCTGGTTTCCCGAGTTGTAGCTCAGTTTTCCATCGTCAATTACTATCTGCCTGATCAACAAATCTTTATTCCTTTTAGCCGTGTCCTCGTTAACCAGCAGTTGAGCGAAATACTCGAGGTTAAGTATATCGTTGGTGTCGGGACGTAGCTGTATCACAGGCCTGTCAACATATATCCGCCCGAGACTGATAAGCCTCTCCCTTCTTTTTATTTTTCTTATCCCTGCCCTGACCATTGGTGCATAAAGCATTGTATCGGCCGTATTATCCTTTAAAAGGAGGTTTTCCACTTCGATTTTATTAAAGAAGGTAAATCTTATATTTCCCGCCGAAACTTCTATTTCAGTATTTTTGGAAATCCTGGCCGATAGTCTGTCAAATAACCATGTTTGTACCGAGGGGTTTTTTAAAGCTACAAAGCCAATGCCTGTAAGAATAATTAAGACCAGCAGTGTTAGAAGTGGGAATTTATATATTTTCTTAATTTTGCCCATTATTATATGGATACACAAATGATATTCCAAAAATAGCGAAAAACCTGAAAATAAAGATATATGCCTCTTACTATTATAGCGATTGAATCTTCCTGTGACGATACCTCGGCCGCTGTTGTGAGTGATGGTTTTCTTCTTTCCAATCTCATTGCCGGGCAGGAAGTGCATAAAGCATATGGGGGCGTTGTTCCCGAGCTGGCTTCGAGGGCTCACCAGGCCAATATTGTTCCTGTTGTTGACAGGGCCATTAAAAGTGCAGGGATATCGAAAAAAGACATCGATGCGGTGGCATTTACGCAAGGGCCAGGTTTACTGGGCTCACTTCTTGTAGGCACCTCTTTTGCCAAAGGGTTCGCCCTGGCTTTGAACAGGCCACTGATCGGGGTTAACCACCTTCATGCACATATTTTTTCGCACTGGCTGAAAGATGAAGGAAAAGAAAGTATGACACCGGGCTTACCCTTCCTCTGCCTTCTGGTATCTGGAGGACATACTCAGCTTGTAATTGTAGAGGAGGGCATGAAGCTTGAGCAGATTGGTTCAAGCATTGATGATGCTGCCGGTGAAGCCTTTGACAAATGTGCAAAGCTTATGGGCATTCCTTATCCGGGCGGACCTGTTGTTGATAAGCTGGCATCTGACGGCAATCCTGACAGGTTTATTTTTACCAGGCCAAAGATTGAAGGACTGGACTTCAGCTTCAGTGGACTAAAAACTAATTTTCTCTATTTCTTGCGTGATGAAGTAAAAAAAGATCCTGATTTTATCGAGGAGAATAAAAACGACCTCTGTGCTTCACTCCAGAAGACCATCATTGAAATATTGTTGGATAAATTGAAAACAGCGGCCCAAAAAACCGGGATAAAAAATATTGGAATTGCGGGCGGTGTGGCTGCAAACAGTGCCCTGAGAAAATCCCTTGTCGACCTGGGCGGTCAATATGATTGGAATATATATTTACCCGAATTGGAATATACGACCGATAATGCCGGAATGATTGCAATTACCGCCTATTTTAAGTATCTTGATAACGATTTCACCGCCCAGGATGCAGTTCCCCTGGCGAGGTTTAATATATAACAATATCGGCATGTCTTTAAAAGATAAATCAATTTTGGTTGTGGGTGCAGGTGCCATTGGTGGGATAACTGCTGCCTTTATTAAAGATGCTGGTTATAATGTAGAAATAGTATGTAAATATGAAGATTACCGGGACTTAATAGTTAATGAAGGCTTAAAGGTAAACGGTGTTAAGGGTTCTTTTACCAAGAATATGGAAGCCCATGTTTCTGTTAAAGAAAGTGGCAGTAAAAAAGATATTGTCCTGTTGGCAGTTAAGGCAATAGACATGGTGGAAGCAGCTGAGGATTTAAAATCGCTGCTGGGGAAAAACAGCCTGGTGGTATCTCTGCAAAATGGAATTTGTGAACCTGAACTTGGCCGGATACTGGGGAATGACCATATTGTAGGATGTATTGTGGGTTGGGGAGCCACAATGAATAAACCTGGAGATCTGGTAATGACTTCAACCGGTGATTTCGTGATAGGCTATATTGACAGGACTGCAGATGAGAGCTTAAATGAAATTGCAAAATTGCTTGGATCAGTAATGCCCGTAAGGATATCTGAAAATATCATGGGTCACCTTTATTCCAAACTTATCATAAATTCATGTATAACATCTGTAGGGGCTTTAACAGGCTTACTTCTTGGCCAGATGATGCAACGTCGTAAAGCAAGGAAATTATTCATTGAGATAATTAGGGAAGCTATTGAACTTGCACATGTACTCCAGATAAAGGTTGAAGATTACGGAGGCAGGTTAAACTATTACAGGTTTATACGTGGTAGTAATAAATTATGCAAGATGAGAAGACACATTACACTCATGCTGATGGGTGTAAAATATAGGCGTTTAAAATCATCATCCCTGCAGTCATTGGAGAGAGGGAAGCTTACGGAGATTGATTATCTTAATGGATATATATCATCAAATGGCAGGGAATATGGGGTCCCTACGCCTGTGAATGAGGCGATTGTAACTATGATCCATGAAATAGAGGATGGTAAAAGAAAAATCACAGTATCTAATCTTGATGAGGAGATATTTCAAAAATATTATAATTAAAGATTTTATATTTATTTGTTGATAACTATATTAGCATTAAATAACAGCCAATGGATAGGCTATTTTTAGAGGCAACCAAATCTTCACCTGAAATCTCCCTGAGTCCTGAAGGTACCCTCAGGTTCAAGGGCCGCTCGATTCATGAGAATGCCCAGGATTTTTTTGATGACGTAATAGACTGGGTTAAAGAATATATTAATGAGCCCGCCGAGACAACCTTTGTTGATATTCAGCTTGAATATTTTAACAGTGCCACCGCAAAATATATTATCATAATGCTTCAAATGCTGAAAGATTTAAGGTTAAAAGACAAGAAGTATTTTGTCAACTGGTTCTATGAAGAAGGTGATGAGGATATACTTGAACGGGGAGAATATTTTGCTGCAGTACTGGATATGGACTTTAATTTTGTGGAAATTTCCTGAAAATATCTAATATGACAGGGTGAGGCTTTCCTGCCTGCCCTTCCCGTTAATAACTATTTTATTTTCATATATGTCTACCAGAGCCCACGCGTTGGTGTCAGCTGTTTCCACCATACCCTTCAAGGTTACAAAGTGTATATTGTTATAATTACCGTAACCACCATGATGTTCATGACCGGCAAACCACGCTATGATATTGTCAAAGTCCGATACAATATCCAGTATTTTTTCCCTCTCGTACATATTGTGAGTTCCAAGAGGCTCTATGGTATGATGTGAAAATATGAATACCTTTTGATTCATCTTAACAGCTTCCCTTAGTTCCGATTTGAACCACTCTATCTGCTTGCTACTCATAGTACCATTCCATTCAAAAGCATATGGCAATTTTTCTCTATTTAGCCTTTCAATAATATTGGAAGCTCTGATTGTTGCGAACATGGAACCCGAGTAAGTGCTTATCTCACAGGTGTTAAGAGCAATAAAGCGGTAGTTCTCCCTGCTAAAACTATAATAGCTTGTTTCACCTGTGAGCCGGTACTCTACTTTTCTTTTATACCTGTTTTTTACTTCGTAATCGTGATTGCCGAGCACATGGTAAACTTTTTTATCACTTTTTTCAAGTATCTCCAATACAGGTTCAAAGGATTTATAATTTTTTTCTATGAGATCTCCGAGGGTGATAATAAAATCAGCATCGGAATTATTTATATCCTTAACGGCCGTGTTTAGTTTACTTAGTGAATTATTGAAAAATCTTGAGCCATAGTTTTTACATTCGCAGTATTGTATATCGGCAATCAATCCGAATGAAAATAGTGGCTGGTCAGGTTGCTTGCTATCTTGAATATTCATGAAACCTGGTGCTTGAACGGCTAGGAGCAAGATAAAAATTTTTTATCCTTAAACAGCAGGATTGCCTGTTTTGCCCATAAAAACAATGGTGTTGGTACTTGTTTCCCTTATTATGTATATAAAGGGCCTGTCAAGTCTTACCTCCAGGGGTCCGCCTGGTACAGAGGTGAATTCTATCATGACAACTGTTGCAGCGGCTGCTTCCGTGCCTTCCTCATTGGTTTCTATAAATGTCTGGTGCAATACTTTACTTATGAAAAGATCCTGTTCTGATATATTAGAAAAATCTGCTTCATATGGATCAAAGGCTATCTTCATACCCATGGCAGAAAGCACATCATTCAGTTCAGTCTTAAATTCATACTTGAACCTTGGCATAAATAATTCCACCTCTTTATTAAACATTCCTTCCATCCAGCTGTTCCAGTCATCGGAGTTTAGCAGGGGAATTATATCATATGTTGTATAACCTTCATTCGGAAGAATAATATCCATAACGTAATTACCCTGGCCGTAAGGCAATTCAAGGATCATGAATTTTTCCCTTATATTGATAGCGGTAGTCAGTTCCTGCTTCATCATAGGGACATCCACCTGCTGTCCGCCTTCCGGGTAGAATGTCATATCAGTGGTATTGGCTTCATCGAATTCATACTTCCATTTGCCGTTGAAGTATATGGCATTGATAAGAAGCATTGCAATATCCGGGGGCAGCGGGGGATCTATCATATCCTTTATTTTACCATTAGTATGGTCTTCTATCCACTGGTTGATTACATCAACTATATCCGGGTCGCTTACAGAAAAATCATGAGCTTCGGCATCGAAATATTCTTTCAGTTTATCCATGAAAGCCTGTTTAACCCTCAGTTTTTCTTCAACCCATACCGAATTGGCTATTTCCATTAAGACCCTCTCATCAATGTCTACAAGCTTGTCAGTAAGATCCTTGTATGAGTTATTTATCTCATCCAGGTCAATATCATAATACCTGAGAGTCTTCATCATCGAATCACGTGTTGCTCCATCTGCCCCGTTAAGTGTCATTGAAAGAGCATATGATATACTTAAGGGAGAGATCATTACATTTTCGACATCAATGTTCTCTTCCATTATATGCTTGAAAATGTCAAAACTGAATTTGTTGTCTGATTCGACCAGTTTCTTTTGTGCCGCGGTTAGTTCTATGGGCAATGGTTCGTCAGGGAGCTTATCCGTCCTGTTTTTTTCACAACAGGTTAAGGGTGTTATCAAGAGTAAGGTTAAGAGTAAGTATCGTTTCATCATGTCATATTTTTGGTTTGGCCTTCAAGAATCCCTCAAAAAACATGCCATGTAAAGTCTTATTTATCAAAGAAATATTCTTTGCCTGGAAAGCCAAATTTCTTTTTTGCCACTTCTTCGGGATATAAAAAATACACTGTATCAGCCTCAGCGCATTTTTTACCCTTACCGTCTGTCAGTTCACACTTTAGGTAGACATACCTGTCTTCCTGATCTACAATGCGCGCTCTCAGTCTGACATTCCCCCTGTTCATGAAAACAGGTTTGAGGTACCTTACCCTCAGTTCAGAGGTTACCCCGGCGGTTCCTGTTTTTACGCTTACACACCAGGCCGCCACCTCATCAAGCATAGTGGCAATTATACCTCCATGCAGAACATTGACATAGCCCTCGTAGTATTCTTTCGGCTCCCACTCTGCTTCAACATAATCATCAACTTCCTCAAATTCAAGTTTGAGGCCGATGGGATTTTTACTGCTGCAGCCAAAGCACTTGTTTATTTCAGGATCGTAGGGGTTTACTATTTTCCTTCGCATATCAAGGTATTATTTTTTGTTCTTGTTCTTATTCTTATTATTGTTTCTATTCTTATAATGATTTAATAAATACAAGAGGGAAGTCAGCAGGAAAAGGCTACCGATAAATATCAACAATAGAAAGCCCGAGAGGGTTGGCTTTTCAAATCCCTTGTCAACCATTTTGAGTCTGGCAATGTATCCGTTTATGGCAAGCACTATTATAAACAATGAGAATACAATGCCTATAAAAATTCTTGTTCTGTCGAATATCTTCGTTGATTTATACAGGTCTGAGTTAACAAAATTGGTATATCGTGTTCTCGCATGGGCGTAAGCTTTACGCCTTGCCTGATTTCTCCTGTACCTTTCCCATTCATTGATAAACTCACCGTTTCTGGCCGCATTAGATTCCTTTCTATGATGTTGGCCCAGGAGGAACTGATATGCCTCCGTAGCCATTATGAAAAGGTCACTGGCAGATTCCGACTTGTTGATATCGGGATGGTATTTTCGGGCATAATGGCGGTAAGCTTTTTTAATATCATTGATCTGGGCTCCCGGTTCCAGCCCCAATATCCTGTAGTATTTAAGTGCCTGATTCAAAATAGTAGATTTAAATATAAAAATAACGTTTTACGTGATATTATCATAAACAGCATTTGTAATTGGACTATTTAGTTTGCAGGAAGGTCGTCAGAGCTTCTTTGATAAGTTTGGGTATTTTATCATTGGATTGTACTTACTTTTTGTAATTTTGCGGATTACATTTAATCTCTCTTAAGTGAATGGAGTGGAATAATGTTTATCTGGCTTTTGGCCTTACACTTTTTGCTGGGATGGCAACAGCTATTGGAGGAGGAATCGCATTTTTTGCGAAAAGAACAAACACTATCTTCCTTTCCTACTCACTGGGTTTTTCAGCCGGTGTAATGATATATATTTCATTTACAGAGATACTTGGTGAAGCAAATTCCATAATTGGTGAATACTATGCAGGCGATGCGTCAGCATGGATGACTTTCTTATTTTTCATTTCCGGTGTTGGAATATCGGCTTTAATAGACAAAATGGTACCCTCACAGGAAAACCCTCATGAGGTGCGGAGCCTGGAGCAGATGGCTAACGGGCGGGCCTACAGTGGTAAAAGATTGTTGCGGGTAGGTGCTTTCACCGCTATAGCCATAACCATTCATAATTTTCCTGAGGGTATAGCAACCTTTATTTCAGGGGTATCCGATATAACCGTTGGTATAAGTATAGCCATCGCCATTGCAATACATAATATCCCGGAGGGCATTGCTGTTTCAGTACCGGTTTATTATGCAACAGGCTCAAGGAAAAAAGCATTCTGGTGGGCTGCCCTTTCAGGCTTGTCTGAGCCTATAGGAGCCCTCTTCGGTTATTTAATCCTCTCATTATTCACCAGCCAGATTGTACTGGGTTATGTATTCGCGTTGGTTGCCGGAATAATGATCTATATATCTTTTGACGAGATTTTGCCGGCAGCCCACAAATATGGAAAGCATCATGCTACTATATATGGGCTGATAAGTGGAATTATTGTAATAGGAATAAGCCTCATAATATTGTAAAGCTCAACTGTTGACACCCTTATATTGATTAGCGATAGTCTCTTCAGGAAACAATCTTACTTGCATCATGTCTTCTTCGATAGATACATTTTCCCTGTCATTTTCAATGTCAGGACCCTTACTGACAGAAATCAGTTATTTCCTGTTTTACTATTATTATTTTCATGCGATTATTGTGGAAAATACATTGTGACATGCATAAGATAACGAAGCACCCTATATTGGACGTTCCTGAGAAGGAAAAGGTCAGTTTTAAATTCAATGGAAATACAATTGTCGCAGAGAAAGATTACACTATAGCTGCAGCCCTTCACCAGGCAGGTTATCCTGTTCACAGTCATAGTTTGGAAAACAGGAACCGCAGCCTGGAATGCGGTATAGGGAAATGTGGTGCCTGCGAAATGCTTGTTGATGGAGTGATAAGGAGAATATGTATTACACGTGTTAATGATGTTAAAGAGGTAAAGACAATACCCCATGATTACAGGCCCGGCGTTGAAAAGATCGAAACAGACGAAGCCTTAAAGATTTATAAAACAGATGTGGTAATAATCGGTGCAGGACCTGCAGGCCTTGCAGCCAGGGAGATATTGAACCAACACAATGTCAGTAATATTGTAATTGACAATAATGATCAGATTGGTGGCCAGTTCCTGATGCAGACACACCAGTTTTTCTTTTTTGAAAAAGAAAAAAAATTCGGTGGAATGAGGGGCTTTGACATTGCCAGGTCACTGGCAGGTGAAAATCCAGAGGGTATATTTTTGAACTCAACTGTATGGGATATACTGGAAGGTAAGAGACTGGCTGTGAAAGATATTAAATCAGAAGAGATATATTATGTTGATTCCGAATATCTTATTGTTGCTACGGGAGCAGTGCCATTTATGCCACCCTTTGAAAATGACGATGTCCCAGGGGTGTATACTGCAGCAGTAGTCCAGAAAATGATGAACCTGGAATTTACCTTGCTGGGTAAAAATGTGCTGACTGTGGGAGCAGGAAATATAGGTTACCTTACATCTTACCAGTTAGTGCAGGCAGGGGCGAGGGTGAAAGCTATTATTGAAGCAATGCCCGGAGAAGGCGGTTTCCCTGTTCAGGCAAACCGCGTACGACGCCTGGGGATTCCCATTCTTACTTCCAAAATTTTAGTTAAAGCTATACCTAATGATAATTATGATGGTATAAGAGGGGCAGTAATTGCTGATGCTAAGAATTTTGAACCGGTACCCGGAACAGAAAAGTTAATCGATGGAATAGACGTCATTAATATCTGTACAGGCTTGATCTCCGATGATGAACTGCTAATAAAAGGGAGAAAAGTATTTGGCAGAAACTGCCTTGGAGCCGGAGATGCTATAAGAATAGGAGAGGGCACAAGCGCTGTATTGAGGGGCAAGCAGGTTGCTTTGGAGATTATCGAGGAAATGAATAAGAAGTATGACTATAATGAATACCTGAAAATTTCAAAAGAATATATTGATTCCCAGCAGGAACCGGTAAAAATCATAGAAGAAGCCTATATGCCTTCAAAAGAAAGAATGTATGAAAAACCCTTTGTTCTTATTGATTGCCTTTACGGTTTCGCGTGTAACCCCTGTGCCTTTGCATGCCCTTACGGGGCGATTACAAAATCCTCAACCAGCACAGTGCCCGAGATAGATTTTAATAAGTGCATAGGTTGTATGAGGTGTGTTTACCAGTGCCCGGGATTGGCGATTTTCGGATATAATCTGAAAAAGGACTGGTTGTTTCTTCCCATTGAATATGAAGTAGAGGAAAATTCTGAAGTATACCTGGTGAATAATGACGGGCAGAAAATAGGGGAGGGTATACTGGAGAAAGTACTAAAAAAGGAAAATAAGACAAATGTTGCCCGGGTTAAAGCTGTGGATATTCACGGGGAAGAGCTTATTCCTGTAAGGGGCTTTATTGCCAAAGAACGATATCCAGGTGAAATCACTTATAAAGAAGCGGATGATAAATACGAGGGAGACGAATATATATGTCATTGCGAAGATGTGAAACTGGCTGATATCTTGAAGGTTATAGGAAACAGAAAATTCATATCAATAGATGAAATAAAACATTTAACAAGAATGGGTATGGGACCATGCAGGGGTAAAAGATGTATTAAACGGTTAAGAACTATCCTGCCTAAATATGGTATTTCACTGGTTGGCAGCTCAACACCGCGCGGGCCGCTTTCCAACCAGGTGAAAATGGGTGAACTTTTCCCACGAAAGAGCCATGAGCACTTAATTACCCACCTGCATGGAAAGAAACGTAAAACGGTCAGAGTAAAATCATTTGTTGCAGGAGGAGGAATAGGAGGAAGTGCTCTTTTCAGGTATATGGCAGAGGCAGGACTTGAACCCGTAATGATAAATTACGGCAGGGGTTCTTCATGGAGAAATATTGCCGGTGGCCGTCCCAATTTCAGCCTGCCGGAACTATCTGATATAGCCAGGAATAATTTACAGATATTTAAAGACTTACAGGATATTGACAATATCGATTTTTTCCCGATAAAATATGTGACCTTTGCCCACGATGACCAGGTATATAAAGACCTGGAAGCTTCAATTGCCTGGTCGGGTGGAGAAATGATAAAACCAGTTGATTTCAGGGAAAAAGTATCTCCCTATTTCAATCCCAGCCTGAATAAGTATAAGGCTGCACTTATAACTGATAATTGCTGGCAGGCCACGCCTGGCAAAGTAATCGATGTGATAAGAAATATAGGGATAAAACATGATGGCCGGGTGCTGGAGGATTGCGAAATGGTAGATGTAGAAAAAGTAGGTGATGACTATCATATTATAGTCCGTGATCATAATCATGAATATATAGAATACCGGTCCGCGATATTTATTAACGCCCTGGGGGCAGAAGGAGCGAAATTCGCATCAAAATTAGGACTTGAAACAGGTATATACCCTGTTAAGCACCAGGCTTTTATTACTCGCCGTATGCCTATGCTTGGTATCGGGGGTGAGCCACTGTCTATGTTAATCGACCGCAGAAAGTATAAGGGCTTTACTGCAGTTTATGGCCAGCAGCTGGCTGAGACAGGGCAGATTATCGGGTGTGCCTCACCAATGATCGAGCCGGAAGAAACAGAGAAAAAACTGGAAATAAATTCACAGGACTTCCTTGAGATAATAACAGAAGTCTTTGTAGATTGGATACCCTCTCTGTCATCGGTTGGATTCCAGGCTGTTTGGGCAGGTTATTATGTTGAACCCAGGATGATCATAGATCCGGAAGAAGGTTTGTTCCTTGGCTTGCGCGGGCAGGGATTCATGCTGGGTCAGTACCTGGCCAGGTTATATGTGGATAAGCTGACAGGCAAGGCTGTACCCGAATATTTTGACCGTCTCAGGATTGATGGTGACGGTCTGTTAGAGACGGCTTTTAAATAGGGTCGCGTTCTCAGACTATACCTGCAAAGCCCATAAAAGCCATTGCCAGCAAACCGGCAACAACAAAGGCAATAGGTACTCCTTTCAATGGTGCAGGTACATCTGCCAGGTCAAGGTGTTCACGAATACCTGCGAAAAGAATAAGTGCCAGGCCAAAGCCTATTGAATTCGCGATAGCAAAAACAACACTTTCCAGGAGGTTAAAATTTTGTTGACCTGCCATAATCGCTACTCCCAACACTGCACAGTTAGTGGTTATAAGGGGCAGGAAGATACCCAGGGCCTGGTACAGGGAGGGGCTTACTTTCTTAAGTATTATCTCTACCAGTTGAACCAGGGTGGCGATGACCAGGATAAAGGTAATGGTCTGCATGTAGGCTATCCCGAAAGGAATAAGTACATAATTCTGGATGAGGTAAGTGACCAGCGTGGCTATGGTCATAACAAATAACACCGCCCCCGACATCCCGATGGCTGTTTCAATTTTTCCTGATACTCCAATAAAAGGGCATATACCAAGAAATTTGGCGAGAACAATATTATTTACAAATATGGCCGATATGATAATTATTATATATTCCATCTTATGATTCTTTCTTACTTAGTTTGTTGACAATCACTATCAGGTATCCCAGTGCTATGAATGCTCCAGGAGACAATATAAAAATGAGAATACCATCACCTTCTATGAATTCAAGACCGAATATTGATCCTGAACCGAGTATCTCTCTTACAGCGCCCAGGAGGGTGAGAGCGAAGGTGAAGCCCAGGCCCATGCCAAGTCCGTCGATAGCAGATGACAGGAGTTTATTCTTTGATGCAAATGCTTCAGCACGTCCCAGTACAAGGCAGTTGACAACTATCAGGGGAATAAAGATCCCGAGAGCTTCAAAAAGTGCAGGCAGGTAAGCTTGCATGGTGAGCTCAACAATAGTTACAAAGGATGCTATTACAACTATGAAAGAGGGTATCCTTACTTTATCCGGAATAAAATTCTTTATAAGGGAAATCACTATGTTCGACATCAATAATACAAAAGTTGTTGCCAGGCCCATACCCATTCCATTTATAGCAGTAGTGGTTACTCCAAGTGTGGGGCACAGACCCAGAAAAAGCACAAAGACAGGATTTTCCTTGATAAAGCCCTTGGTGAAATTCTTAAGCTGGTTCATATTTTTGTTTTAGCTATTTACTGATTATTAATGCTATTAAAAACTTCATAGGCCCTTGCTACAGCATCACAAAAAGCTCTTGAGGTGATGGTTGAGGCCGTAATGGCATCCACATCACCCCCGTCTTTTACAACTGACAGCTCAAATGTTTCAGGGTTTTTACCCTGGAACTGTACACTCCAATCAGACTTATCCCTTTCTATCTTGTCTCCCAGACCCGGTGTTTCTTCATGGTCAAGTACGGCTATACCATTTATTGTACCATCGGGCAGGAAACCGACCATCAACTTTATTTTACCGGAAAAGCCCTGGTTTGTGAATGTTTCCACCGCTGTTCCCACCTGTGTATTATCTTTCATCCCCGGGTAAAAATACAGGGTGTCACCATCTACAGCTTTTTTGTAAACATCAGCGGTAGGATTATTGTCAAATTCCGGAAGTACCCGCCCTATAGCATTGTTCTTCTTTGCAAGCATTGCTTCTGCTATTGGTTCCTTGGTAATTTTGTAGATACCACCCAGAGATGCTGAGGCTACAAAGGTTATAGTCAGCAGACCAATGAGCATATTTTTCAGGTTTGATTCTTTTTTAGCCATTTTTTACCTCCTCTCCGAACCGTTTAGGTTTAAAATATATATTAATAAGAGGTGTAAAAGCATTCATAATAAGTATTGCAAACTGGACACCCTCGGGGTATGATCCGAACCTTCTTATCAGAACGGTGATAATACCAATTCCCACGCCATATATTATCATGCCTTTATATGACATGGGCGAGGTTACATAATCTGTGGCCATAAAAACAGCCCCGAGGAGCAGGCCCCCTGTCATCAGGTGATAGAGGGGGTCGGCATTTGATTCCGGCTTGGCAAGCCATAATATGCCTGTGAAAACCGTTACTGTAAGAAGTATGCTGAAGGGGATATGCCAGGTAATAATTTTTTTTAATAGCATATATCCAAGTCCTAAGAGCAGGGCAAAGGCAGCTATTTCACCCAGTGATCCTCCCATGTCTCCCCAAAAAAGTTGCTGGTAATCCGGCATTGCCAGTTCCGGGTCAGCCATTACTTTGTCTATGGCGACCTTATCATAGTTTTCGTTAAGTATGCTCAGCGGGGTCGCTCCTGTAATTGCATCGCTGAAGCGAGTGCTGAATCCTCTGGGGACAGGCCAGGTTGTCATCTGTACAGGAAAGGAGAGGAAGAGGAAAACTCTACCTACAAGTGCAGGGTTGAAAGGATTGTTACCCAGTCCCCCGAATGTCATTTTACCGATGCCAATGGCTGCCAGGGAACCCAGGATGACAAGGCCGATGGACAGGTTAGGGGGGAGGCAAAAGGCCAGCAATAAGCCTGTCACTATTGCTGAACCATCATTTACAGAGGGCTCTTTCCTTAAAATGTACTTCTGTATCAGGTACTCAAAAATAACACAGGAGACCACTGAAACTGCTGTTACCAGAAGGGCAGCCCAGCCAAAAAACCATATCGTGGCCAGCAGGACAGGTGAAAGGGCTATTACCACTCCATACATGAGTTTTTTTGTTGACTCCTTGCTGTACTCATGTGGAGATGGTGATACTGTGAATAGTTTATCCATTATTTATGATCTATTTCTGGTCTTGCTTATTTTTGTTTTCTCTCTCTTATTATCTTTCCCACGTTATTCTTGCCCAGCCTGATATAATCCAGCAATGGACGGCTGGCAGGGCATATATAACTGCATGATCCACATTCCATACAATCCATTATTCTATCTTTTTCGGCTCTTTCATAAAGCTCTTTCTCTGTCAGTGTCATCAGGAGGTAAGGCTCCAGACCCATAGGGCAGACTGTCAGGCATTTTCCGCACCTGATGCAGGGACCCATCTCCTTTCTGCGTGACTCCTCTTCCCTGAAAATTATTATTCCTGAGGTGCCTTTTGTTACGGGCACTTCAAGTGAACTAAGTGCTTTACCCATCATGGGTCCGCCACTTACCACTTTAGCAGCGCTTTCAGGTAAACCTCCAGCGTAATCTATAAGTTTGCTTACCGGTGTTCCTATGCGTGTGAGGAGATTTTTGGGCTTCTGTATGTCTTTACCCGACACTGTGATGACCCTTTCAACAAGTGGTTTGTTCTTTTGAACAGCTTCGTACACTGCATATGCGGTACCAACATTATGAACAACTGTTCCAACATCAATGGGAAGGCCTCCAGAAGGAACTTCCCTGTTTATAAGTGATCTTATAAGCTGTTTTTCCGCTCCCTGGGGGTATTTAACTTTGACAGCCTGAACACTGATGCCATCATACCCGGAAACCATCTTCCTCAACTTTTCAATGGCATCAGGCTTGTTGTTTTCTATGCCTATAATGGCTTTGTCAACATTCAGCGCCTTCATGAGAAGTGACGTTCCTATAAATAACTCTTCAGTTTTTTCAAGCATCAGCCGGTGATCGGAAGTGAGATAAGGCTCGCATTCAACACCATTTATGATCAACACATCACATTTTTTACCCTGGGGTACACTAAGCTTTACGTGCGACGGAAATGTTGCTCCTCCCAAACCAACGATTCCATTTTCCGAAATTTTCTTTATTATATCCTCACCTTTAAGTTTTATTTCCTTTTTCAAGTCTTCACTCCGGTCAACAGAATCAATCCATTCATCACCCTCAACATTGATTATGATAGATGTTTGTTTGTAACCTGACACGTCAAGTGCCCTGTCGATCTTCAGCACTTTACCCGAGACCGATGAGTGAATATTTGCTGAAACAAAACCCTTTGCACCGGCAATTAATTGTCCGGCCTTAACCTCATCGCCTTTTTTGACAGATGGTTCGGCAGGTGCTCCCAGGTGCTGGTTGATTGGTATGATGACCTGTTCCGGCACCGGCAATATCTCTATCGGTATATCGTCAGATATTTTGTTTTCTGGTGGATGAATGCCTCCTTGCGGGAATGTCTTCAACACTTTATGTTATTTTAGTTCAACTTCAGTAATTCTATGCCTCTGTCTTTTCCGCTTCTTTCTTTTGTTCCGTTTTACGGGGAGGAAAGTTTTCCTCGATTATTGCATTTGTGGGACATACAGGTACGCATTTTCTGCATAATTTACATTTATCGGGATCAATATATGCAAGGTTATTATTCATTGTGATGGCATCGAATGGACATTCTTTCACACACAAACCACATCCTATGCATGCAACGCTACAGGCTTTCTTAGCGGGTCCGCCCTTATCCTCGTTTACACATGAGACATATATCTTCCTGTCTTTCTTTTGCTTTGTCCTGAGTTCAATAATGTTACGAGGACAGGCTGTGACACACATGTTACATGCTGTGCATTTGTCATCCGTTACCACCGGTAAGCCTGTATCTTCATCCATGTGCAGGGCATCAAAATCACAGGCATCAACACAATCGGCCAGTCCCAGGCAGCCGTAAGGGCAGTCACTTTCACCCTTGTATAGATTATGAGCAATAGCACAGGTGTTTGCCCCGTCATAATAAGAGGTTTTTTTCCTGTTGGCAGGTGTACCCTGACAGCGGACAACGGCCACCTTTGGTTTAACCTCCGGTGCTTCCCGTCCCAGTATTTCTGCTACCTTGTCCATCGTTTCTTTACCTCCCACAGGACAGTATAATCCCTCAAATGTCTCTGATTTTACCAGTGCTTCGGCAAAATTACGGCAGCCTGCAAAACCACAGCCGCCGCAATTGGCACCCGGCAATATTTCCTCAACTTCATCTATGCGCGGATCTTCGTAAACCTTGAACTTTTGTGCGATAAAATATAATATCAGCGCAGCAACTATTCCTATAAGGCTTAGCGATATTATTGTTATAAGTACTACCGAACTCATTTAATCTCTTTTTTAATCGTAAATGAAAAACTCTTTCCTACCTTCTCCTTCGAAACGTATATAAGTATGTAATAAGGAATTAGGGATAGTAATGCCGTGAGGCCGGTGACAGGTTCTGAAAACGACAGGGAACTCATCGTGATCAATATAGACATGACTATTATAAAAGGCAGAAGGTAACCCAGAAACAAAGCCCTGAAGCCCAAAGATTTCTTCATTACAACAAAGACCTTTTCTCCCGGGCTCACTTCAGGCCCTGCAAGTGCTTTAATCTCTTTATTTTCACGTCCTGAAAGATCACAAATACCCCTGGCAATGCATCCTGCGCATGCAGGATGTGAAATTATATTTACAGTGATATGTTTTTTGTCAACTGATTTTACTATGCCAGTATGTTCAATTGTATCTTCGTTTTGCATTATACTGCACCGTGCATGTTTTGAATGGGCAAATTTATAATATGCTGTCAAAATAAATATGCATAAAATCAGTTTTTAAGCAGGTAAAAATAATATAGAATCATTCTAAACAAGATCTGTATATTAATTTTAAGGCCTAGCTGATTTTACTCCAATCGTATTCAGTTTTTTTCAGTTTGCCAAGTTGATGTTTAAGGATAATATTATCATGTTTCTGGAGTAAGGGATCTTCGCTGAGTATTGCGTCGGCAATTCTACGGGCATACTCCAGTATTTGACCGTCTTTCCCGAGGTTAGCAATCCTGAGGTCAAAACCTATACCGCTTTGCCTTGTGCCCTCCAGGTCGCCGGGCCCCCTCAGGCGCAGGTCAGCTTCGGCAATTTCGAAGCCGTCATTACTGCTAACCATTATTTCAATTCGCTTGCGAGCTTCATTTGATAACTTATCCGAGCTCATAAGCACGCAATATGACTGTTTCGCTCCTCTTCCTACACGGCCTCTCAGCTGATGAAGCTGGGAGAGGCCAAAGCGTTCAGCTGATTCAATGATCATCACGGAGGCATTGGGTACATCTACCCCCACCTCTATTACTGTTGTGGCAATAAGTATATCAGCCTGTCCGGAGGTAAATAATTTCATTGATATTTGCCTGTCACGCGACTTCATCCTGCCATGAACCACAGATATGACGTACCGGGGGGGAGGGAAGGCCCTTGTTATTGCTTCAACACCATCTTCCAGGTCTTTATAGTCCATTTTTTCTGATTCCTTGATAAGGGGGTATACTATATAAATCTGCTGACCGGACTTAATTTGTTCTTTCATAAAACCAAACACCTTTAACCTGGCGGAATCGGTGAAATGGATCGTTTTAACGGGTTTTCTGCCAGGCGGAAGCTCATCAATCACTGACACATCCAGGTCACCATAAAGTGTCATTGCAAGTGTTCGTGGGATAGGTGTAGCAGTCATTACCAGTACATGGGGAGGGTGCTTGTCCTTCTTCCACAGGCTTGCCCTTTGCGCAACACCGAAACGGTGCTGCTCATCGATAATCACAAGACCCAGCTTGCTGAAACGTACAGTTTCTTCAATAAGGGCATGTGTCCCTATTATTATCTTTATGCTGCCATCCTGCAGTCCGTGGCCTATTCGCTCCCTTTCCGATTTTCCCGTTGAACCGGTGAGCAGGCAAACCTCTATATCAATTCCGCTGAGCAGGGTAGATATGGTATTGTAATGCTGTATTGTAAGAATCTCAGTTGGTGCCATCAGGCATGCCTGGTAGCCATTGTCAACAGCTATAAGCATACTCATCAGAGCGACAAGTGTTTTACCACTGCCCACATCTCCCTGCAATAAACGATTCATCTGTTTTCCTGAACCCAGGTCTCTTCGTATTTCTTTCATCACTCTTTTTTGTGCACCTGTGAGACTGAAGGGCAGTTTAGTGGCATAAAATTCATTGAACTTCTCACCCACAACGCTAAAGACGTGGCCTTTAAATTTATTGCCCCTTTTTATCTTAAGGCTCAGAAGGCTTAGCTGTATGTAGAATAATTCCTCAAACTTAAGCCTGAAGCGTGCTCTTTCAAGTTCTTTATTATCATTTGGAAAGTGAGTGATGAAAAGAGCATCATGGAGATCCATCAGCCGGTATTTTTCCCTCATCCACAAAGGCAGGGTATCTTTTACCTTTGTTTTAAGCTGGCTGAAAAGGTTACCCTGTAACTTATTAATTGTTTTGGAGGTGATGTAATTATTCTTCAGTTTTTCCGTAGTGCTGTACTGGGCCTGGATATTACTGCTTATCCTCTTTTCAAGCTTTGCGGGATCCTCAACTTCGGGGTGGACAATATTTATTGTTTCATTAAATAATCCCGGTTTGCCAAAAATGATGTATTCCTTATTTACCTGGTAGGAATCGATAATCCATTTCAGCCCTTTGAACCAGACCAGTTTTACCCTACCTGTATCATCCCTGAAGCTTGCTGTTAATCTTTTATTCCGCCCACCTCCTTCGGTCTGAAAGCCTTCAATAATACCCCTTACCTGGACATAGGGCAATTCAGGATCCAACTCTGAGATCTTATAGAACTTTGTCCTGTCGATATATTTATAGGGAAAGTAATATAAAAGATCTTTAAAAGTGTTGATACCCAGCTCTTTATTAAGTAACTCCGATCTTTTTGGACCGACTCCTGAAAGGAATTTTATTTCTGTGTCAAGGATATCAGGCATTGTTTACTGAGAATATAGCTGGATTGATGAAACCTAAATTCTAAATTAATTATTTTTGGTTTGTTCACCAACAGTATTTTTTCACATCATGGATTATTACAGGCTGGGAAGGGCTTTGAAGTATTACATCTTTTCGCGACACAGGAGGGGCCACGGTATTCATAGTCCCTTTGTTTTTGATTTTATAAATACTGTATTTCGAAAGGATATTCCCGCTGAAGTCAACGGGACAATCTCAGGGGTGAGGAAAATCATGGAAGAAAGTAATGAAATACTCACTATAAATGACCTGGGTGCAGGTTCACAGTGTCTTTCCTCACCCCGTCGCAGTATATCGGATATATCGAGAAAATCATCCATACGTAAGAGATATGGTAAGGTTCTGTATAATATTGCACAATCATATAATGGGAGCAATATTCTTGAGCTCGGAACATCATTGGGAATTAGCACCCTCTACCTGGCCCTTGGTGCCCCTGAATCAAAAATAATAAGCATTGAAGGATGCAAAATACTTTCAAATAAGGCAAAAGAAAATATTTTACGTTGTAACATTGATAATACTGATATCATTACGGGTGATTTTGATCAAGAGCTTAAGTATGTCAGGAGCATGGGTTTCAGTCCGTCATTAGTCTTTATTGACGGCAATCACAGGAAAGAACCTGTATTGAGGTATTTCACTTTATTGAAAGAATTTATCGGGCCCGATTCTGCCATCATTTTTGATGATATTAATTATTCTTCTGAAATGCTTGAGGCATGGAATGAAATAAAAAGTAATTTTCAGGTGTCAGTAAGTATAGATATTTTCCAGATGGGCCTGGTATTTTTCAGGGGCGGGATAGTTAAACAGGATTATGTAATTAGATATTAACATTATTTAATGACTTTAATTTTTATTTATTAGAATATTAGATTTAATTTCGGTCAATTTTTTTTTAATGCATGATATGAATAAAGTAATTGAGATAAGCGACGTTGTAAAGAATTACCATATTGGCACAATTATAGTTCGGGCTTTGAGGTCTGTGACACTGTCTATTGATAAAAACGAATACGTTGCTGTAATGGGGCCTTCGGGTTCGGGTAAATCCACACTGATGAATATTCTTGGTTGCCTTGACACGGTTACCAAGGGGGAATATGTGCTCAATGGTACAGACGTCAGCAAATTAGAAGATAATCAGCTTGCAGAGATCAGAAACAAAGAGATTGGTTTTGTTTTTCAGACCTTTAACCTTCTACCAAGATATACCGCACATGAAAATGTGATGTTGCCTCTTATTTATGCAGGGATTCCCAAGGTTGAAAGGACTGAGATAGCAGAAAAAATGCTCATATCAGTTGGCCTTGGCGATAGAATTAATCACAGGCCCAACGAACTGTCCGGGGGAGAGCGACAGAGGGTTGCCATAGCAAGGGCAATGGTAAATACACCTTCTATAATATTGGCTGATGAGCCAACAGGTAATCTCGACAGCAAAACATCACTGGATATTATGAATTTGCTTGATGCTATACATAAGAAAGGAAATACCGTGATACTTGTTACTCATGAAGAAGATATAGCAAGGCATGCAAAAAGAATAATCAGGCTGATGGATGGGATGGTGGCCAGTGATACCATTCAAAGAAATTAAGATTTTGCCGGGCAATCACAGATAAGTCTTTATTTTATTTACTCAGTCAGTTTTTCTATACTATTTTCCACGAAACAGGATTTACAATATTGCCATTTTCAAGGAATAACTGCTTTCCGGGAGACAATATTACAGCCCTAAGGATCAAGCTTACAGGATGATAATTAGCGGAGCATAAAAAAATTGGAATTTCCTGTTGTTTTATTAAATAATTTACTATTTATTTGCAGACCCAAATCCAAATATAAGAAGGGAATAATGTACTGGACTCTTGAATTGGCATCAAAACTAGAAGATGCTCCCTGGCCTGCAACCAAGGACGAGCTTATTGATTATGCTATAAGGTCAGGAGCTCCCATGGAGGTTATAGAAAACCTCCAGGAAATAGAAGACGAAGGAGATATATACGAAAGCATTGAAGATATCTGGCCTGACTATCCCAGCAAGGATGATTTCTTTTTCAATGAAGATGAGTATTAATATTTTTATTTCCTGAAGATATCATATCTGTTCTTAGGCCTGATAGCCTCATACCATGAAAAATTCTCAAGACGCCTTAATGAGGGCTGTGTATATAATGGTGGATCCAGGGTTCCTTCCGGGTTTTCCATCATGTAGATTTCTTTTATCTTCCCATCTTCAATGTAAATGTCCATATCCACGCATGTCGACTGGTCCACACCTACCAGCTCATATTCATCGATGGCAAAATATATCTTTTCTGAATTTCCCCTGATCTCTATTTTGTATAATTTATTATCCCTGAAGTAACCATAGAGGTTTCTGCCCTTGAGCTGGTTATAGCGTGTGGAGTCAACTTCCTCTATCACAAATGAATTATTATACAATTCCATTTTATGCATTTGTTTATTCTTTGTGATTAAGGCCATGGAATCAGCAAACAGCTGGTTAGCTTCGGACCATAAAACAGGACTGTAATAGAGGCGTATTACCGAATCGCGGAATGAATAAGACAATGAATCACATTTAGCCTGTATATCTGCACTATATATTCTGCCCCCGTAGTAAGCTCTTACCAGCCGGTAATTCATTGTTGAATCAATAATGGTTATTGACCTGAGAGTATCGGCATGCAGAAAAAGTGAATCACCTTCATTTTCCTGGATGAACTGTGCGCTGTCAGTAATCATAAACCGTTCCGGTTTCTGGTAGTACCATGAATTATTACCTTTTACAATTATATCCTGCTCTTTATCGGTTATTGTAACATTGTAATGAGCAGTGCCATAGCCATTTTCATTTTCATAATATAATGAGTCACCGCTAACAAGTTGCACTTCATTATCAATAAAAGCATCGTCCAATAAAAGGCTAACTTCATTTTTTGTATCATACCACCCCCTGTTGCACCTGGCATAGAGGCTGTCTCCAATCACTTCAGACGGGCCAAGGAAATATGCAACTTCATTAATTGTATTATACTGAAGTGTATCTGCATACATAGTATAATCGGGATTTACCAGCACTACGCTATCCTTGAAGTTAAATATCTCTTTTTCTGTATAATATATTCCTATCTTGCTGGTCAGTACATTATCTTGATTAATTATTTTGCCACCATTGGTATATACCGCTGTTTCATTGACCATGTCATATTCTATATAATCTGTGTTTAGAACTGTTTCATTGTCAATAAGTATTACAGAATCGGTTACATAGGCAAATTCAGCTTCGGAGTCGTACAATAGATATTCTCCGTACAGGTGTAAGGTGTCTCCTTTATAAATATGCACTTTGCTGTAAGCCTCAACAAGGTTTTTTTGAGGGTAGAAATGTGCACTGTCGCATGTCATAAATGACTCTTTATGCTTAAATCTCACATTTCCGAGCAGCTGGCGCATTTCTCCCCGGTTGGCCATCAGGTCGGCATGCAGTATTTCTATTTTCTTTTTGCCTTCGCGCTCAGCTTCCTGAGCGCTCATTATGCTGAGAGGTAAGATAAAGAGAGCGATAAGCCAGGTACCCCTTATCACTTTTACTTGAGCCATCCTTCATTCATGAATTTACACGTTTTAAACCTGTCACTAATCCATATATAGGTCATTTCCATTTTTTCCTGTATCCAATCCTGGTAGATACTCGAACGTTTATTTGCAAGGGCCAATTCTTTCAGGTAATTATAATCATCTTTAATGTTGGCAACATGTGGTTCGGTTTGTTTATTAAGCTTTATTATCCTGAAAACAGTATTACCCATCCGGTCCTTCATCTGGAAGCCCTCTGATATTTCGTTAATTTTCATATCCCTGACAACCATATATATCTGCTGCGGCAACCTGTCAATTTCTATTAAGCTTTCCCGCGTGTCAGGCGTTACGTATACGCCTCCGTTCATTCGGCTGTCTTTGTGTGTTGAGAACCTATATGCTGCTTCCATGAAGCTCAGGGAGTCAGAACGAATAAGATCAGCTATGCTGTCAAGCCTGTTTTTAGCCTCTTTTGCCTGTTCGGGTTTTATTTTGGGTTTTATAAGGATATGCCTGGTATTTACCATATCTCCCCGCCTCTCTATAAGTTCAATGATATGAAAACCGTATTCAGATTCAATAACCTTTGAGACCTGGTTCTTTTTAAGGCTGAAGGCTTCATCGGCGTAAGCCTTGTCAAGGTTACCTCTTACCTGGAATCCTATTTCGCCACCATTGGATGCAGATTCTTCATCTTCAGAGTATAATACTGCCAGGGCTCTGAAACTTTCACCCTCAATAATTCTTCTTCGCAGGTCAAGTAATCTTTGCCTTGTTTCCAGTTTACTTTCTTCAAGCCCTGGAGGGTCGATCTGTATCAAGCTAATCTCTACACGGGCAGGTATAAGAGGTAAGCTGTCGGGTGGAATTGACTCATAGAATCTTCTTACTTCCTCCGGGGTAATTGTTATATCCATGGCAAGGTTGTTCTGGACCTGTGACGCAAGTTGCTGATTTCTCATCATGGGCCTGAGATCCCTTCTGATCTCGACCATACTTTTTTTGAAGTATTCCTCCAGGTTTTCTTCCGAGCCTGCACGTAGTACAAAATCATTTAGCCTTTCATCGACCATCCTGTTAATTTCGTCATTGGATATTACAATACTGTCTAACCTTGCCTGGTCGAGAAACAATAACTGCACCATAAGGTCTTCAAAAACTTCACACCTGATCTTCTCTGTTGGCCGGCGGTCTCCCATTGTTACCTGCTGGAGAACCATGTTTTCAACATCAGATAAATAAACTGTTTCATCCCCCACAATAGCAGAAACTTCATCTATAAGGTATTCTTGTGATGATGCTGTTAAAGTAAATAATACGGATATTATTAAGCCTGTAATTATTTTCCTAAGTATTTTCATCCCTTATAATCTTCCTTTCTATTAATTAGTCCTGTATATTTTTATTGCAAAATTATAAATATCTCAATTTACGATTAATCGAAAACGCGAAAGTTGTTATCCTTTATCCCTTCATTGTATATCCCGTTTTCAAGCTCCTGTAAAAAATTTATTTTTCTGTTATTCAGTATAATGGTTTTTATATCATCTTTCACATATTCAATTGGTGCTATCGATCCTTTAAGCCTGAAATCTCTTATGTTGACAAAATAATGATAATCAGAATCGCTGGTTTCATAGTACCGGTTGTTTCTGAGGAAATATGATTCATTATCAATGTCGTCAGGTAATTCTCGCAGGAGGAAATTCATGCTGATCCATTTTTCTCCAAAGTCATCAAATTTTTCCGCAAATTGGTATGCATAACTTTCCAGGTTTTGAATATCACCCTGTTTGTCTGATCTGTACCATGTTCTTGCTTTTTCAACGTTAGGTGCTTCAACAGGCAATTTCAAAAACAATACTTTCAGGATATTGCTGTGCAGGGTGAAATTCTGGAGGTGCTTGTCGTAATAATCTCTTATCTCCCGTTCAGTTACCGTTGTATCCATTTTCTGAAGCATCATCTGTTGCTCATAGTGGTATATCATAAGGTTTGCCCTTGTTTCTTCCAGCTTCATGTTAATTTCGGTTTGATATTCCTCGGATAGATTATCTTCAGCTTTATTGAGGATCAGTTCATTTCTAATCCATCTATCGATATAATTTCGGGCAATGCTGATACTGTCTTCAATGGTAAGACCGTTATTTACTTTAACGGGTATTTGATCGGCAAAGAGGTACTTGTCGCCTACCTGTGCCACAGCCTCTCGATTATTATCATTATTATAGTTAGTGCATGCAGAAAAAATAATTAGAATGCTGCAGGTCACAATAAGTGTTCTCATTTCCCTATTTGCGATTTAAGTTTTTCCATTAATTCCCTGTTGACCTTTACCTCATATTTCTTTCTTAATTCCCTGAGCCATTGTTGCTCCAGGTATTCCTGGTATTTGTTTATTACGATACCTTTAATTTCTTCCAGGTCTTTATATCTTTCTTTTTTTATGCTTAGTATGTCAACAACTATTATACCATTATTTTTTTGTATCTGATGAAGTCCCCTGTTCCATCTTATATTATCAAGAAGTTTATTTTCGCCTTCTTTCCAGATCCCTTCAGTTATGTTTACAAGTGTATCTTTTCCTGAGATGGCCTCATCCATCACTCTCTCAAAGTAATCCTCTTTGTCATGGTGTCTTCTTATGGCCCTCATCATCCTTCTTTTCTTTCTCCTGGACGCATTTGGTTTGATTTTATATATCCTTGCAGTAGCTTCAGACTTTTCTATAAATTCATCTTTTATTGTTTCATAGTATTGTTTAAGTCCTGTGCTGTCGGTTTCAGCTCTTTGCCATATCAGGCTGTCTGATATTTCAAAGAACAGTATGCCATCATAAAATTCATTAATCAGGTAACGGAATTCAGGATACTTTTTTTCAAGGATTGAATCTTCATAATCAATGAGATCATTATATACTTTTTGTTCCAGCAGGGTATTGATGAAACTTTCAGGACTATATGCAGGTGCCTGGTTTCCGTTTTCTCTGATATAGGTTGCAAAATCCGGCATGCGGCATGTTTCGGAAGCAAATGAATACAAGACTTTACCCGGCACAGTGCCCTGTATTTTATAGTCCTGGCTATGTCTGAACGTTGAATCAGCTATTGAATAAAACCATTCCAGTGCATCTTTGTTCAGCTTATAATTGTATTCCTGCTTCAATTTTTCGGCAAATGATTTCTTGCCTACCGACAGAAGGTAGGAGTTTGAAAGCCTGCTTTCCAGGTATTTCATTGCTTCTTCATAAGGAAGCATGGGTTCTTTGTCGAGTCTTTTTATAATATGCCAGCCGTATACTGTCTTTACGGGTTCAGTATAATCACCATCCCTCAGCAGCTTAAATGCTGCCAGGCTGAATTCATGTATCATTTCACCACTCCCGAACCATGGCAGTTCACCACCGTATTGTGATGACATCATATCATCCGAGTTATTCTCAGCCAGCGTACTGAAGTCGGATCCGTTTTCGAGCAGTTGGTAAAGGCTGTCTATTTCATTTTTTGCCCTTGTTCGTGCTTCTACGGTGCTACCGGGGGCTGTGGCCTTCATGATATGGGCTACTTTAATCCTTCCCTGGTTTTTTCTTTTATCCTGTACTTTTATTATATGATATCCGTTACTTGTCCTTACTGGCATGGAAAGCTGACCGGGCTCCATACTATAAACAGCGTTTTCAAATGGAAGGGGTGTTTGGAAAACCGTAAAATATCCAAGATTACCACCGTTTATATTTACTGTGGGATCATCACTTGCTCCCTTGGCAACCGACTCAAAAGGCTCTCCCAGCCTGATTCTTTGCCTTACATTCATTGCCCTCTTATATGCCTTGAGTGTATCTTCAGGTGAGGCATCCGGTGGGCATTCAATAAGAATATGAAGGGCATGTATTTCTGTTTTGTATCTCTCATAAGCTCTTTCCAGCAATCTTTTTTTGACATCCTGGTCGGTGAGGTAATTTTTTGCCAGTTGTTTCCTGTATCCGGCTAATTCGGATTTAAATGATTGTCTTTTATGTATACCTGCTTCTTCGGCTGCTTCAACTTTTAACCTGAGCAGGATATATAAATCAAGGTACTCTTCTATGTCGGTATAATGATCACCACTGTTATTCTTCAGGTAAAGCCACCTGAACTCATCCACACTCACTTCCCTGTCGTTTACTTTCAGCAAAATTCCCTCTTGCTGTGCATTTAAATTGAGAGTGAGGAATAAAGCAATTGCATAGTTAAGTAGCTTCCTGATTTTCATAGTCTTATTTTTGATTTCAGGATCTTACCTGCTATAATTGGGTGCTTCCCTTGTTATGGTCACATCGTGTGGATGGCTCTCAATCATAGCGGAGTGAGTAATTTTGACAAATCGTGCCTTCTTAAGTTCTGCAATATCTTTTGATCCGCAGTATCCCATCCCGGCTCGCAACCCACCGATCATCTGGTATACAACCTCCGACAGTGTGCCCTTGTATGGCACCCTTGCTGCTATGCCTTCGGGTACGAGCTTTTTTATATCATCTTCAATATCCTGGAAATACCTGTCGTTTGAACCCAACTGCATTGCCTCTATTGAACCCATTCCGCGATATGATTTAAACTTGCGGCCATTATAAATTATTGTTTCACCGGGTGATTCTTCAACCCCTGCAAAAAGTGAACCAGCCATTATTGAATCGGCCCCTGCAGCAAGGGCTTTAACTATATCGCCTGAATACCTTATACCACCATCGGCTATTATTGGTATCCCCGATCCCTGGAGGGCTTTCGATACATTATAAATGGCTGATAGTTGTGGTATTCCAACCCCTGCAACTATCCTTGTAGTGCATATAGATCCCGGTCCGATACCCACCTTAACGCTGTCAACTCCTTCATCAGCCATCATTTTTGCTGCCTCGGCAGTTCCTATGTTTCCTGCTACGACCTCAATGTCGGGAAAATTTCTTTTTATCTCTCTTAGTATATCTCGAACGCTCTCTGTGTGGGCATGTGCTGTGTCTATAGACAGGGCATCAACATTTGCATTAATTAGTGCTTCAGCTCTTTCCAGGGTGTCAGGGGCTATGCCTAATGCCGCTGCTACCCGCAGCCTGCCCTTTCTGTCTTTACATGCAGTTGGCCTGTCCTTGGTCTTGGTAATATCCTTATAGGTGATTAAACCAACCAGTTGGTTATCCTTATTTACAATTGGCAGTTTCTCAATTTTGTGTTTCTGAAGTATATGTGCAGCCTCCTCGAGATCTGTTTCCTGGTCCGTGGTGATTAGATCCTTTGTCATTATATCCGATATCTTCTTGGTCATCTCATTCTCAAACCTGAGATCCCTGTTTGTTACAATTCCCACAAGGACATTTTCATTATCGATAACAGGTATACCGCCTATTTTGTAATCTTTCATCAGCTCGAGTGCTTCCGAAACCGTTGCATTCATGCCAATGCTTACAGGCTCAAGTATCATAACGTTCTCTGCACGTTTAACCTTTTTTACCTGCATGGCCTGTTTTTCGATAGACATGTTTTTATGTATAACCCCTATACCTCCTTCGCGGGCTATTGCTATGGCCAGTTCGGCTTCTGTTACAGTGTCCATGGCAGCTGATACTATAGGAGTATTCAGAATAATGTTCCTGGTAAAATTTGAGCTGATATCTACCTGCCTTGGGAGGACCGTCGAATAAGAGGGGATAAGCAATACATCATCGAAAGTTATACCCTCCATAACTACTTTATCATCAAGAAAAGACATAGGCAACCGGTGTTTGATTTTGATGGCGCAAGATACAAAAAAATGACGATTGCCTGAAAAGCTATCTTTATTTTTTGTGATAGCTAAAAAATTGAATTACAGTTATTATTTTTGTATATAAAGCATTATTCTTACCCACTGCTTTCCTATTTATGAACCGCTTGGACGAATACAGGAAAATACTGACCCGTTATTGGGGTTATACCTCCTTCAGACCCCTGCAGGAGGAAATACTGAAATCCATTGGTAAAGGTAAAGATACCCTGGGTTTGATGCCCACAGGAGGGGGAAAATCACTTACCTTCCAGATTCCGGCCCTTGCTACAGATGGTCTGTGTATAGTGATCACACCCCTGATCGCCCTGATGAAAGACCAGGTGGATAAATTGAAGCAGATGGAAATAAAGGCTATGGCTATACATTCCGGGATGACAAGGGAAGAAATAGATATAGCATTCGATAACTGCATTTATGGAGATTATAAATTCCTCTACATCTCCCCTGAAAGAATAAGGTCACAGCTTTTTGAAAAGAGAGTGGAAGGAATGAATGTGAAGCTGGTTGCAGTGGACGAAGCACACTGTATATCACAGTGGGGATATGACTTCCGGCCCTCTTATTTAAGTATTGCCGGCATAAGGAAATTGGTGGGTAAAGAGGTGCCCCTGCTTGCACTTACCGCCACCGCCACGCCCAAGGTGGTGGATGATATAATGGATAAGCTTGAGTTCCGGCAGCGTAATGTATTGAAATCGGGCTTCGAACGGAAAAACCTGGTCTACCTTGTACGCAAAGTGGAGGATAAAAACCGGTATATACTTGATACACTGCAAAAAGTCAAGGGATCAGGCATTATTTATGTCAGGAGCAGAAAGAAAACGAGAGAAATATCCCGCTTTCTTGTGGAAAATAATATTGCAGCCGACTATTATCATGCCGGATTGAAAAGGGAACAGAGAGAAAGGAAACAAAATGCCTGGGCATCCGGGAAACCAAGGATAATAGTTGCTACCAATGCTTTCGGAATGGGCATTGACAAAGCAGATGTGCGATTTGTAATACACTGGGACATACCGGATTCAATTGAATCTTATTTCCAGGAGAGTGGAAGGGCAGGCAGGGATGGAAAGAAAGCCTGGGCGGTACAGCTATACTACGACAGTGATATTAGCAGGGCAAAAGAAAGGATTAAGGCAAAATTTCCACCGGTGGATTATATTAAAAATATATATGAGCTGCTCTGCAATTATCTTCAGATACCTGTGGGAAGTGGTAAAAACGTAGTCTATGATTTTAATCTTGCCGAGTTTGTATCCAAATACAGGCTTTCAGTTACCCAAGCCTATAACAGCCTTAAATTTCTTGAAAGGGAAAAATACCTGGAACTGACGGAGGAATTGAACAACCCTTCAAGGGTGCATTTTAAGGTAAGCCGCGATGATCTCTATAAGTTCCAGGTCGCAAATGCTTCTATGGATGGTTTCATTAAACTGCTTCTTCGCAGCTATACAGGGATGTTCAGTGAATATGTACCCATAAATGAAGAATTACTTGCTAAAAAATCCGGGCTCTCACGTGAAACAATATATAAGTTCCTCGTTAACCTCAGCAGCCGAGATATAATTAATTATATACCCGGTAAGAGGACCGCCCTTATCATATTTACCGAAGAACGACTCGATAGTAAGTCAGTCTATATCTCCCCTGCGAACTATAAGGAAGTAAAAGATAAATACCTGCAACGGCTGGATGAGATGATCAAATACGTTACTACGCAAACAAAATGCCGGGCCAGTATGCTCCTGGACTATTTCGGGCAGGAATCAGTAAGATGCGGGATATGTGATGTTTGTATGAGTCGTAATGAACTTGACCTGAGCAAATATGAATTTGACCGGATACTTGATAAAATAAAAAATCTCCTTCAAAAAGAAAGCTTAACAGCAGACCGTATGGTGGCACAAATAGATGCCGATGAGGAAAAAACCGTTAAGGTAATACGATGGTTGCTTGATCATGATAAAATATTAAAGGACGATAGCGAAAACCTTATCTGGAATGACTGAATTACTTCTATTCGCTCCACCTTTCGTTAATATAATTTATTTGGATACTTTTGTGCTAAAATTCTACTATGGATGAGAATGTAGTTTATTCTAAAGGAGTAATAGAATTTACTGCTGTGGCTAATGAGTACTGCAGATTCCTGGAAGAAGCCTCATCAACTGATGGGCACAGCTTGCTTTCTGTACTACAAAAATTATTGCCCCTTCTATATATGAAATCATTATATCTTCCTGATATTGAGACAAAGGTTGAGGAAGAGATTGAAAAATTTGTCAGGGAAGAAGACTGGGAGCTTATTAAAGATATGCTAACGCATAAGTTCGGTGCAGCTAATGATTATGTTGACGTAAACCCCGATAAAGAATCGACCGAGGAGCTTGTCTACGGAGATATTGCAGAAAACCTTGCTGATATATACCAGGATATTAAAGATTTCCTGATGGCCTACCGTGTTGGCACACTGGAGATTATGAATGATGCTCTGTGGGAATGCAGAGAGAGTTACAGACTCTACTGGGGACAAAAGCTTGTTAATACAATACGAGCAATACATTTTGCATTGATGGATCCTGAGAAAATTGGTGGAGATGCCCCAACGTCAAGAGGTAAAAGTGATAAAGCAAAATGGTTAATATCCCGGAGGCAGGATGAATTGGGGAAGGATAGTGGTGATGACATTTAGGGAAAATATTGACAGGAGTGAGCTGGTTGAATATCCCATATCTGAGTTTCCGGGTCAAATAGTCCTGGTTGATAATTATAAAAAGCTGAGGGAAAGTATCAGAATATTGAAATCAAACGATATCCTTGGCTTCGATACCGAAACTAAACCCTCATTCAGAAAAGGCAGAGTAAACACTGTTGCCTTGATGCAATTGTCAAACAGGCATCAGGCATTTGTCTATAGAATTAATTTTCTAGGCTTACCGGATGAACTTATTGATATTCTTACTGATAATTCAATAATAAAGGCAGGGGTGGCTATTAATGATGATATTAAAGGTTTGAAAAATATAAGTGATTTCACCGAAGAAGGATTTATTGAACTGCAGGATTATGTTAAGCAGTTTGGTATAAAAAGTTCGGGACTCCGGACACTTACAGCCATTGTCCTTGGTTTCCGGATATCAAAGAGGCAACAGGTTTCTAACTGGGAGGCCCGCGAACTGAGCGATGCCCAGCTACGCTATGCAGCAACCGATGCCTGGGCATGTTATGAGATATATAAAAAGTTGAGTAAGCATAGCCCCGTAATTTCATGATATGAGTGTGAACACAAAAATAATACTGAAGTCGGGTAAGGACCAGTCAGTGCGTAGACGCCATCCATGGATTTTCAGCGGGGCAATAAATAAAATTAACGGGGAGCCTGCAGAAGGCGATAACCTTCCCGGACTGGTAGTTGACGTGTATAATAATGTTGCTGTAATACAGGCACATTCGGCCGGGATGTATTATCAAAGAGAGCTTCTGGCAGACATATTAATGTCTCTTATGGACGGGAGGATAACTGCAGTGTATGATAAAAGCGACACAGCACTGCCTTTTAAAGCAGGCATTAAACATAAGAACGGATTTTTGCGAGGTGAGGAAGCGGGTAATATAGTGCTTGATCCGCCTGCTTTTGCCGCTGCAGCCAATGTTGGAAGGAAAGTTCGTGTAATTCACCAGCTAAGCCAGCCTGCAGACCATCCCGTGAACATTTTCCACCCCGAAAGTGAATATCTAAAAGGACTTGTTTTACATATCGAATAATGATGAATCAGAAGAAATACATAGGGCTAATAGCCTCCAGGCTTGGTCACCAGGAGTGGCAGGTCGAAAATGTAATACGATTGCTGGAAGATGGAGCCACAATCCCTTTTATCAGTCGCTATCGCAAAGAAATGACAGGTAGCCTTGATGAAGTGCAGATAAATCATGTTAAGGATGAATATGAGAAGCTGGTTGAACTGGATAAAAGAAGGGAAGCAATCGTCCGTTCCATCGAAGAACAGGACAAGATGACACCGGATTTGCTGGAACGGCTGAATGCGGCCGTTACCATGACCGAGCTGGAAGACCTCTACCTGCCATACAGACCAAAAAGAAAAACCAGGGCCTCTGTTGCACGTGACAGGGGCCTTGAACCACTGGCCGGGATGCTGATGAAGCAGGAACTGCAGGATCCTGACTCCGAAGCTCAGAAATATCTTAATGATGAAGTAAAAAATGTTGATGATGCATTACAGGGAGCAAGAGATATTATTGCTGAATGGATCAATGAGGATGAAAAGGCAAGGCATGAAATACGAAAACTCTTTAGAAAAGAAGCAAGGATTAACTCGAGAGTGCTTAAAGGGAAAGAAGAGGAAGGAGCTAAATACAGGGATTATTTTGAATGGGATGAACTCCTTTCCAGATGTCCATCGCACAGGCTGCTCGCTATGCGAAGGGGAGAGGAAGAAGGTTTCCTGAGAATATCCATTATGCCCGATGAGGGAAAGGCACTCGAATTACTGGATGAAATCTTTATCAGGGCTGATAATGAATCGGCTGAACATATACTGGCAGCCGTGAAAGACTCATGGAAAAGATTACTTGGGCCGGCAATGGAAACGGAATTCAGGAAACTCTCAAAAGAAAAAGCGGATGAAGAAGCAATAAAGGTATTTGCTGATAACCTCCGGCAACTGCTGCTTGCTCCCCCCCTGGGAGAAAAAAGAGTACTGGCCATAGATCCGGGTTACCGTACGGGCTGTAAAATAGTATGTCTTGACAACCAGGGCAAACTGCTTCATAATGAGACAATATTCCCACATCCGCCTCAAAACCAAACAGCACTGTCGGTGAAGAAAATTTCTAGCCTTGTCAATTCCTATAAGATAGAAGCTATCGCTATAGGTAACGGAACTGCAAGCCGCGAAACAGAAGACCTGATCAAGTGGATTAAATTTGACCGTGATTTAAAGGTATTTGTGGTGAGTGAAGCCGGTGCTTCGGTATATTCAGCCTCCCAGGCTGCCAGGGAGGAATTTCCTGACTATGATGTAACAGTGAGAGGCGCAGTGTCGATAGGCAGGAGATTAATGGATCCCCTGGCCGAGCTGGTTAAGATTGACCCTAAGTCGATAGGAGTGGGACAGTACCAGCATGACGTAGACCAGGCTAAACTGCAGGAAAGCCTTGATGATGTGGTTGTAAGCTGTGTTAATGCTGTGGGTGTTGAGGTGAATACCGCAAGTAAACACCTGCTTACCTATGTTTCGGGGCTGGGTCCGCAGCTGGCAGCTAATATTATCCATTTCAGGGACGAAAATGGAGCTTTTATCTCAAGGCAACAGCTTAAAGAAGTAAAGCGGATGGGGGATAAGGCCTTTGAACAATGTGCAGGTTTTCTGCGTATAAGCAAGCCTCTTAACCCTCTCGATAAATCTGCAGTGCATCCCGAAAGTTACCACATTGTTGAAAAAATGGCATCCGACCTTGGTGTGAAGGTGGGAGACCTGATGAAAGATGAAGAAAAGATATCAAAAATAGAAATACGAAAATATGTAAGTGGGGATGTCGGACTGCCTACCCTTGAGGATATAATAGAAGAACTGAGGAAACCCGGAAGGGACCCGAGGTCTGAAATAAAAGAATTTAAATTTGCCGATGTGCACTCCATAGAAGACCTGTCAGAAGGCATGATTGTACCGGGTATTGTAACCAATATAACAAGGTTCGGTGCCTTTGTGGATATAGGAGTCAAGAATGACGGCCTGGTTCATATATCTAATATGGCAAAAGGATTTGTCAAAGATCCGGCCGATATTGTAAAACTTCACCAGCATGTAAAGGTTAAGATCATAGGAGTCGACATTGAAAGGAGCAGGATCCAGCTCTCACTCAAGGATGTCTGATCCCAGGTTCCCCCTTTATTATTATCATTCCACCGATATTAGCAAAATAATGTTTACTTTTAGCATGCGATTTCAGGTTCTCCGGTCAGGTTCTTCCTGAGAGGAGCTAAGAGGGAATCCCGTGAGAGACGGGAGCTGTACCCGCAGCTGTGAATCCGACGATTGTCCCGGCATACCCAGCCACTGTTAAACTGGTAGTGAAATGGGAAGGCGGCCAGGACAGGATAAGCCAGAAGACCTGCCTGTAATACAATTCGTAGCTTTCGGGTAAAAAGCAAAGAGTAGACAATATCTTGTATTTATCCTGGTCTTTTTATTTAAAGCTGCGTATGGTTCTGCACGTGAACTGCATAATGACTTGCTTATGTAGCTATCGGGCTGTTTATGATCAGTATTAATATTATGCGGAGAAAGGTACACTTGTTTATTAAATTGACCTGGTTGTCACTCTTATTGGTGACTATAATTACCGGAGGAGTTTTTGCTCAATCAATTACCGACACTATATATCAGATTCCGGATGTAGTTGTAAGCGCGCCCCGCAATCAGCATTTCAGAGATGATATAAAAACAATTGTATTTTCACGTGATGAATTGAATCCTCATGCCGGTGAGTCACTTGGCCTTTTCTTAAGACACAATACTTCGATAAACCTTAAAGCCTATGGTTCGGGTGGGGCGGCAGCCAGCATTTCCCTGCGAGGTACATCTGCCAGCCATGTCCAGGTAAACTGGAACGGATTTCCCATTAACTCAGTTACTTTGGGATCAACTGATTTTTCAATGATACCGGTCAGCGGCTTCGATAAAATCTCCATAGTGTATGGAGCACCGGGCGCTCTCTATGGTAGTGGCACATTCGGCGGAGCCATTAACCTTGATAATAATCTGAGGCCAGAAAAAAAACTGGGCGCATCATTGAATTTAAGTTATGAATCAATTAAAACAGCCAGCGGTAATGCTTCCTTCAGCATCGGGAATAACAAAGTGGCATGGAAAGTAAATGCCTGGGGGGCTGTTTCTGATAATGAGTTTACCTATTATGACTATATCAGGCAGAATGACCGAAAACAAAGCAATGGCTCCTGGCATGATGCGGGGGTAATTCAGCAGGCAATATTCAATCTTTCATCGTCATCAAGCCTGGAAGCCGGACTGTGGTACCAGGTTAAAGCGTACAATATACCTTCACGCATAGGATCCATATCCTATGAATCTCAAAGGGATTCAAGCATGAAATTTTTTGCAGCATTCAAGAAGACGTCAAGCCGCTGGGGATTACAGGTAAAAGCTGCATTATTCAATGATGAACAAAGTTATTTTCAAAAAACATCAGCCCAATCTGCTGAATACAGTATTGAATCGCACATAAAGGCCCTACAAAGTTATGCAGATGCCAATTTAAGATATTATTTAAGTCCTCATTTATCACTGGATGCGGGTATTACCGGTACTTATATCACCGCCGATGTGTCGGCATATGGTGAACCAAAGGAAGAAAAAGGGCTGGCTGTGTTTAGCGGGATAAAATATGTAACATCACGCTTATCCTGGCAATCCCAGCTTCGAAAGGAATGGAACAGTAATTATCATTCCGGCATTTTGCCGTCATTCGGAATAGCATGGAAGGTAATGCCCGATAAATGGACATTGCGGACCAACTTTTCACAAAAATTCCGTAAACCCACATTTAACGACCTATACTGGATACCGGGAGGTAATACGGATTTAAAACCTGAGACAGGCTATTCGATTGACGCAGGTTCACTGCTGAAGCTCTGGCAGAACGAAAGAATAAAACTTTCGGCTGACCTGTCTTTATATTGGTCAGAGATCAATGACATGATTGCCTGGCAACCTGACGGTGCATATTGGATGGCAAACAATTATCAACATGTCAGCTCGGTCGGCATGGATGCAAATTTCTTGTTTGATGTGGAGCGTGAACGATGGGAATGCCACTCTTCATTTATGGTAAGCCTTAACCGTTCGGTGGTCAAAAACTACCCTGACGATCAGGAAAGCATAATGTTATACTCTCCGCGTGTTGTCACCTCGTGGGAAAACCACTTTTCAGTGGGTATACTTGATTTTACAATATGGCATCATTTTACTGGAAATCGGTATTACGACTTCTACGACGAGAATGCCGTGCTGGATCCATACCAGACATTTGATCTTCAGACCGGAATAAAAATCCCGGTATGGAAGGGGGAATTGGGTGTTTATGTCACTGTTTATAACGTAACTGACACTACTTATGAACTGATCCGTCTTTATCCCATGCCGGGTCGTTACTGGTCGGTGAAAATGAACTATGGGTTTTAATTTGTTATTAACTTATAAAAAACTTGAATTTAATGATTGGAAGAATCAAATCTGTAAGATATCGAATGCTGATCCTGGGAATAGCAGCCTTATTATTGACAGCATGTGAAAAAACAGTAGAAGAGCCTGATATTACGGTTAATAACCTGAAAGGAATGTTTGTTGTGTGCGAAGGCGTCTATGGTAGCGCCAATGGTGATATTACTTTTTATGATTCAGAGTCGGACCAATCAACGAAAAGCCTATATTTTTCAGTAAATAATGTTGAACTTGGAGATGTTGTACAATCATTTGAAATAGTAGACACACTTGGATTTATTGTGGTGAATAACTCACAAAAGGTCACCGTGGTTAATATGAAAGATTTCAAAGTGGTCAAAACAATTGATGGATTTTCATATCCACGTAGCGTGGTTCGTGCAGATGATAACACGGTTTATGTATCCAACGGGAATGGCTCTTCTGAAAATTATATTTACAGCATTGACTTATTTCTGCTTGAAAAGTCAGATTCACTGCAAGTAGCAAGCGGCCCTGAGAAACTGATTAAGGTTAATTCAAAGATATATGGAGCGATATCGGGCGGCTGGAACAACGACGGCAATACCGTAATTGAAATTGATCCTTCAACATTTGCAATCCTTCACACCTATGAAGTAGCTTCGGTACCTGTTGATATCGTGGCAGACAAAGACAATAACATCTGGGCATACTGTAAAGGAGTTCCCGATTATGCAAACTGGCCGGATGTAACTTATACAAATTCCGGGATAACTAAAATCAATGTATCAACTAGGGCGGTTACAACTTTGCCGCTGAGTAAGATTAGCTCTCCGGGCATTAACAACATTGCCGTAAACCCCGGTGGTAACATAATTTATTATCTCAATGACGGCCTGTATTCAATGCCGGTAAGCTCTACTGTTTTACCAGACTCCAAGGTGGTTGACCGGCTCTTTTACGGGATGGATGTTGATCCAGTAAGCGGTCACATTGTATGCCTGGATGAAATTAATTCGGAAGCTGTGATTTATGATATAAACGGTGTGGAAGAGATGAGTTTTAACACTGCACCTTACCCTAATTCTGTGGTTTTCAGCTATTGAGATATGCCTTAGAATCCAGGGCGAGCTCGAAAGAGGGAATCCTTAACGAGCATCGAGAAAGGGTTTAGCTGCAACAGGTTTTTTTATTATTTTAGTGTCTTTAAAAATTATTAACATGATTGCCATGAAAAAAACAATTTACTTATCATCATTACTAATAATCATTTTAATGTTTGGATGTAAAACAAAAGAAGCACCGGAACCACCCGATGCTGAGAAAATACCCAAAGAACTGGTTGACCATGACACCACCAGGGTAGATAATTATTACTGGATGAGGCTGAGTGACGAGCAGAAAAGGGCTGATACACCTGATGCACAAACCCAAAAAGTGCTTGACTATCTGAAGGCTGAGAATGAATATACCGAACAGGTGCTTGGTGATATACAGGACCTGGCAGATAAGCTCTTTGAAGAAATGAAAGGCAGGATCAAGGAGGATGATGAATCAGTGCCATACCTTGATAACGGATACTATTATTTTACCCGTTATAAAGAAGGGCAGGAATACCCATTGTATTACAGGAAAAAAGGAAGTCTGGCAGCTGAAGAGGAATTATTGCTTGACGTGAATAAGATTGCTGAAGGGAAAGATTTTTGCAGTGTGAGAGGATTAAGTGTAAGTCCTGATAATAAGATACTTGCTTATGGAACAGACTTTGTCAGCAGGCGCAGGTATACAATACATTTCATGAATCTTGAAACAGGGGAGATGCTGCCTGATGTTATTGAGAATACAACAGGCGGAGTTACATGGGCAGCCGACAGTGAAACGTGCTTCTATACCGGGAAAAATTATGAAACACTGAGGGCGGAAAAGATTATGAGGCACAAGCTGGGAACCGACAGCGATAATGATGAACTTGTATTTTTCGAAGAAGATGAGGAATTCACATGCCACATTGGCAAAACCCAGAGTGAGAAATACCTGGTTATATTTTCCAGCCAGACACTGAGCACGGAAGCGAGAATACTGGAAGCTGATAAGCCTGAGGGAGAGTTCAGGATTTTTGCACCGAGGGAAGTTAAGCATGAGTATTCAATTGACCATATAAATGATAAGTTCTTTATCAGGACCAATACAGATGATGCTACGAATTTTAAACTGATGGTGGCTCCCGAAAATAATTACACCCGGGAAAATTGGGAAGATTTTATTCCCCACCGCGATGATGTCCTGCTGCAGGGATATACTCTCTTCAAAGATTACCTTGCTGTAAGCGAAAGGATAAATGCACTGAACAATATCAGGATATTTGATTTTAACACGGGAGAAGATTATTATATTGATTTTGAAGAAGAAGTGTACAGCAGCCGTATATCAGTCAATGAGGAAGCTGATACAGATGTGCTGAGATATACTTATACCTCACTTACAACTCCTAATTCCACCTTTGATTATAATATGAAAACAAGGGATAAGGAGCTGTTAAAAGAGACAGAAGTGCTTGGTGATTTCTCAAAAGATAACTATGAGTCAAAGAGGCTCTGGGCTACTGCTGATGATGGCACTGAGATATCCATATCTCTTGTTTACCGTAAAGGTTTTGAGCAGGATGGAGAATCACCCTTGTTATTATATGGATATGGCTCTTACGGCGCATCAATGGACCCCTCTTTCAATTCAACAATACTGAGCTTGCTGGACAGGGGCTTTGCCTATGCGATAGCCCATATACGCGGGGGGAGCGAGATGGGAAGGCAGTGGTATGAATCCGGCAAGTTGCTGGAAAAGATGAATACCTTCACCGATTTCAATGATTGTGCAGAGTTTCTTATTGAGGAAAAGTATACGAGTCCTGACAGGCTTTTTGCCAGGGGTGGGAGTGCCGGTGGCTTGCTTATGGGTGCAATTGTAAACCTGCAGCCTGAATTGTATGAAGGGGTGGTGGCAGCCGTACCCTTTGTGGATGTGGTTACCACTATGCTTGACCCGTCAATACCACTTACAACCTTTGAATGGGATGAATGGGGCGACCCGCGTGAAAAAGTCTATTTTGACTATATGCTTTCATATTCACCCTATGACCAGGTAAGACAGCAGGATTATCCTAACATACTGGTAACCACTGGTTTCTGGGATTCTCAGGTACAGTACTGGGAACCTGCCAAGTGGGTGGCCAAGCTGAGGGATATGAAAACAGATGATAATATACTGGCACTTAAAACCAATATGACAGCGGGTCATGGCGGGGCATCCGGGCGTTTCGAACGACTTAAAACAACCGCCCTGCAGTATGCCTTCATGCTCGACCTGGCAGGGATTTAAATTTGTTATGCTCCTTTACCCCAGGCCAGGAATATCATCTCCATGGGATCTTCTGACTCTGTCCAGAACACATGGTTTGAACCGGGTTCAATACCCTTAAAGATGAAGTTCACAACCTTTTAAGGAAATTCCACATAGGTACTTTCTTCATGTATTCCTTATACTCTTTTCCAAATTTCCTGACATTATGATCACTTTCCGTCCTTGCAGCCATCCAGAAGCAGAACAATGATACAATGCTTAGTATCGCAGCCGGTACCGACTGGAAAACCAGGATAAAAGCAAAAGACCAGATAGCCAGACCAAGCGACATTGGTTGTCTTATCCTGCCGTATAAGCCTTCTGTAATGAGATCTGTTGACTCGGTGAAATCTGTTCCCCTGGCTTTTCCCCTGTGCCTTAGCTCTATAATAGAAGTAATAACAAGGTAGCCAGAGGGGAGGTAAAGGGCTAGTCCAATTATTTGCAGCCATAAATAGTCCAGCCTCTTCCAGGCACCTGCGTTGCCAATAGTAAGCTCAAGCACCATGACACTGAAAAAAATACCCAGGCCGGTCCAAGATGATTTTTTTATTAATATTTTTTAATGTAAGCAGATGATTGTTTAGGGCTGCTTAAATTGCTTTTTTATAGTTTATTATCATAAAGTTAATAAAGCAATTAAAAAATTATTATAATCTAATGCATAACTTTGCCGTTTATTTACAATGACCCTCAGCTTGTATTTATGAAGGAAAGAAAAGGCAAACTGCTGAAAATTGTTATTACATCCCTTGCAGCCGGGATAGCACTGTTAATATTGCTAACAGGATTGTTTTATTTTATGGTTCTTTCCGGTGCTTTCGGTTCCCTGCCCGGGAAGGACGACCTGTCTGAAATAAGCAACGAAGAAGCTTCCCTGGTATTTTCTTCGGACAGTGTATTGATAGGTAGATATTTTGCTGAAAACCGTACCAATATTACCTCGGATGAGATTCCCGGCCATCTTATCAAAGCACTGGTTGAAACTGAAGACAGGCGTTTTTATACTCACAGGGGATATGACACGAGGAGTTATTTGCGGGTGTTTTTACGAACCATACTCCTGGGTGATAAGAGTGGAGGAGGAGGAAGCACCATTACTCAACAATTGGTTAAGAATCTCTATGGCCGTACTGATCATCGGTTCCTTGGACTGGCAATAAATAAAATGAAGGAAATTATTATTGCCAGGCGTCTCGAGGAAATATATTCAAAGGATGAACTATTACTATTATACCTTAATTCTGTCCCTTTCGGAGAAGACTTATATGGAGTAGAATCAGCTTCCCAAAGATATTTCAGCAAGCCTGCAAGTGAGCTTAAAATAGAGGAAGCTGCTGTCCTGGTCGGCATGTTGAAGGCCAACACCTATTTCAATCCACAGCTCAACCCTGAAAATTCTTTCGAACGTCGCAACATGGTCCTTACCCTGATGGAAAGAGCTGATTACCTGGATACCGAAGAAGCAGACAGCCTGCGCTCTTTGCCCCTTCAACTTGATTACAAAAACCTTAACCTCGATACTCCTGCAGGTTATTTCGTGTACCAGGTAAGGAAGAAGGCCACTGAATTGCTGGATTCTCTTGGATCGTCAAACAGTGTCGAATATAACCTGGAGAAGGATGGCCTGAAAATATACACCACCCTCGATATGAGGGTCCAGGAACTTACTTCCGGGTCTGTAAGAAAGCACATGGGAGTAATGCAAAAACTGCTTGACAGGGATCTGAAGAAGAGGGGGGAAGAGAGACAATGGTACAGGATAAAGAGACAAAATTCGGTAGACTATGCAAATGACACTCTCACCCGGATGGTTCAGTTGTTTGATTGGGATAAGGGTGTGGGGCTTAAAAACATCAGCAGGCTCGACAGCTTGTGGCATTATTACAAGATGCTCAATGCCTCGGTGCTTATTATTAATCCGAAAGATGGTGGTATAAAAACATGGGTGGGAGGCAACAATTACAGGCTGCTTCCTTTTGATATGGTCCTCTCACACAGACAGATAGCTTCTGCGTTCAAGCCTGTTTTCTATGCCACTGCAATTGAAAAAGGTATTCCACCGTGTAAGTATCTTGAAAATGAGGAGAATATATACGAGGAATACAAAGACTGGGAACCCCGTAATTACGACCGTGTTTCAACTCCCGACAGCACTGTTGCCTTATGGTATGCCCTGGTTCACTCGATAAACCTTCCGACGGTCGATTTGTATTTCCAGGTGGGCAGTGATGATCTGGTAAAAACATGCAAGAGGCTTGGTTTTCCCCCTGTTGAGGAAGATGCGCCTTCCACTGCCCTGGGCACATTAGACTTATCACTTTACGAGATAGTCAGGGCATACGGTGCCTTTGCCAACAGGGGTAAGATGTATGAGCCGTATATGATCAACATGATAAGTGATGCCGATGGTAATGTTCTGTATACCAAAGAAATCCAGGAGCCTGACTCAATTTTCTCCGAAGAGACCTCCGGGTTGATGACAGCCATCATGGAGCAGGTTATTGAACAGGGGACGGGGGAGAGTATGCGTAGCCGGTATGGCATTAAGTCCGAGCTGGCCGGTAAAACTGGTACGGCCCAGAATTATTCCAACGCATGGTTTCTGGCATATACCCCTGATATGGTCATTGGTACATGGGTGGGTGCCAGGACACCCGATGTTCATTTCCACAGTGAAAACGGGTCAGGATCGTCACTGGCCCTGCCGGTAGTGGCCGGTGTAATCAAAGGTATTGAAAATGATAATGATCTACGGGATACATACCTGACCTCCTTTGACTTTCCTGAAGAAGTGTATTCATTCCTGGAATGTGATCCCTTCAGGCAGAGGGGGGTAAGAGGATTTTTCAACCGCTTGTTCGGTATAAAATCCAGGGATAAAGAAGAGAGAGATAGTGTGGTGAAAAGTGAAACTGAAAAGAAATCTTTTTTTGAAAGATTGTTCGGGAAGAAGAAATAAATTTCCTTCTTTCCCTTTGGGTCCGTCAAATTCCTTTCTTAATGACACCGGGTCCTTATGCCTGTTCTTCCATAATTTATCATCTACATAACCGCTTCCGGGAAAGGTTGACGGTGTGCAACAGGTAACATGAGGGGCAAAAATCAGTTCAGCTCCCAAGAGTACAGTTGCCCTTACATTTTCAATGACATTATTGTCATAACAGGTTAATATTCCACACTTCCATCCCAGGAGATCGAAAACGACATATTCATTTCCGGGCGAGATATGCTTATTAATGAATGGATGCAGTTTTCTATGTTTTGCCATTATTCTCCCATTGTAAGCACAGATATAGGTATTGTATATTTTGCCATTTGCTTTTTCAAGCAATCCGGCCAGTACGGGCATATGGTAATTATCAGAAATTTCAGTAAGCTTCTTTGAACTTTCTCCTCCGGGGATATCTTCAGCCAGTTCGCTTATATCATTTAATCCCAGGTTTTTAGTATGTGTATATGCCGTGATCGACATTTCATGAAAAGTGATCAGATCTGCCCCGCCGGATCTTGCTCTTTCAGTCAGTTTATCAATTACGGATAAGTTATATTTCTTATCCCCGTCTTTTGCTTGAAACTGTGCAACTGAGATTCTCATACCTGAATTTTTCTTATTCATTTTTCTTTTTTTCTTGTCATCTGCCACATGAAGGTTTGTTCCTCGTGTTCGTAGCCACCGTAAATTTCCTTGTCAATAACCTTCTTCCCCCTGCCGCCAAAATAATTAATACCATCACCGAACTGTACAACAAGATCGGGGTGTATTTTTTCATTCGACGGTCCTTGCTGTGATTTAGGTACTAGGTCAACAATATCCAGCTTAACTTCCTCACCTGTAACTTTTGAGATATAATCCTGTAACTGTTGAGATTTGGACATTACAGTTGAGAGGGGTTGCTCATCTTCTACAGCCGCCACGCTGAAGACTTCTTCTGTCTGATCGGTTTCGGTAGCATCAGACTCCCTTTCCTTTTTATTACCGTACTTATCCCATGTTGTTACCTTCATTTTAGACTCTGTATCAAATGTGTAATCCACCCCAGCTCCAAAAGGAAGTATCAGAACTGCCTTATCTGACTCTTTATCAAAAGCCACGATCAATGTGCTTCCTTTAGCTGGAGAAAGCAACTGCCGGTCTGTCAGAGTCTTTTTTCTGGTAGTTATTTGTTCAATACCACCTCCGGCGCATTCTGGACCGGTACTATTAGAGTATAAATAGTCCCTCTCGTTGTAATATAAATCAAATTTTGAAAGTTGAGTGCTGGTAACCTGGTAGGTTTCCCAGCGCTGATTAAAGGCATACATATCAATAGAACCCAGGCTCTTTAGCGTAACATAAACGGAGGCTTCTTTTTCTTCAGATATTTTAAGATCATCTTTTTCATCAGTCGTACATATACCACCACTCTGATGTTTTTCGTTATGGGAAACTGTTCTTTTTATCACTTTTTTCTTAAGGAAGAGTGTGGCTTCGTATTTTGCGGGATTTACTTTTATGCTGGAATGGTCTTCAGCTTTGTCAGGGTATCCGGGCGGTTGAAACCGGGCTGTCATATCAATTCTTGAATCATTATCACCTGCCCGATAGGTAAGTGTTACCTCACCGTTTTTATCAGTGGTGTATGGTCCCTGCGGTGTTATTTTTCCATTGACCACTCCTTCTGTAAAGAATTCAATTTCCCTGTCTTTAACAGGGTATTTGCTACCATCAGGATCTGTTTCATTTAATTTAATGGTAATTTCCGTTCCCTCATCAACATATATCTCCCTCCTGTCAGGTTTGACTTCAATTTCCAGTCCACGGATAGTCAACTCACCGTCCTTTTGGGTAATCGAAGTTGAGCCTATACCACATGTCTCAAGAGGAACCTTTTCAACACTTGCTTCAATGCCCTCCTTGACAATGTAGATCCCTTTTGCTTCGTATTGTTTGTTAGTAAAAACAATATCAAATTCAGGATAGGTATGTTGCCAACAATCACTTGACCTCTTATACCTGCATCGCCTGACATCTTTCGGAAACTTTACAGGTTGACTTAACACACTTCTATCCATTTTTAGGTATTCACCTTTACAATTCTTAACCTTGGCAATGACCTCCATCCGGCGGTCTTCTTCTGTTAAGAGTGATAAATAATCTTTCTCATTATCGATCTCAAGCTCAGGTCCTCTGGCGGGAACAGGCCTCTTTCTTTCGCTTTCATCGATAATGTTTTTTATACGCCATAAGCTTTGCGAAATTTTTGAAATGACCCCATCCAATTCCATATCTTGCTGCATGCTGGCTGCAACTCCGTAACACATGTTAGGTACGCAGGGTGAGTTAATCCAGATAAACGCTCCCATCAAGAAACCTGTTTCGAGCCTGAATACTGGATCGGTGTATTCTGTGACGATCCACCCAGTTATCGGATCTTCATATGTGTTTGCATATGATGGAATCAAAAGATCCGTCTCTTGAGCTATTATGTGCAACCAGTAACGCAATCTGTAATGAGGGTCTTTTCCTGGATTTTGCCTGCCCGAAAAGAAATCGATCTCAGGAGAATTGGCGCGAAGGGCTTCCAGAAATTTTTGATCCAATTCATTGATCCATTCCTCGTTCGATTTAGATCCGTAGTTCTTATTAAGAAGATCAAAAGCTTCGTCACTGTCAACTATTTGCTCATAATAGACGCCGACCCTTATTTGTTCACAGTCACCAGATTGTGCTACCAGTGTTTTTACATTTAAAACCTGTGAGAAGAGTAGTATAAGCGATGTGCTTAAATAAAATGAATGTAGTAGCTTTTTCATAGGCTTCAGATTTTTTAAATGGTACCTGTATATAAAATATAAGCTAAGGGTATTAAAATGACACCACTTAATATTCTTCAGCCAGAACTCTCTCAATATACTAAATTTTTGCCTGATTTCAAAGAAAATACCTTGATCTGGAGGATTCCTGCCTGACCGGTCTCCGGCGGCCATAGCCTTTGGAGACGGACGCAGGCAGGCTCAAAAAAGCTTTGCTTTTTCGGGACCTTCCCTGTCCGCCTCAGCCTTAGCCTTAGCCTTAGCCTTAGTCTCAGCCTCAGGAACAATTCCCTGATAGTCCCTTGCCGTGATAAGGATAATTACACCTATGATGGTAATAATGCCACCTATAACCTGGAAGCTCTCGGGAATGGTTCTGAAGTACATCCATGCACCTATGGTCACGAAAATACCCTTGGAGCTCTGTATGATAGTGGATTTGGAAGCTTCTATGAATTGCAGTGCCGAATACATTGAAAAGGCTGTCAGAAAAGGTCCTATTAATGATCCGAAGCTCACATTAAAAAGTGCAGAAGGGGAGATGATTATTGTTTCACCTGTAATGATTATAAATACCAGTGCGGTAAGAAAGAGGTATACCGACCTGTTAATGGCCAGCAATCCGGGATCAAGGTTTTTGATGAATTTTTTTGAAATGATCATCGTAGTGGCCAGGAATATTGTTGAAGCTATCATTAAGCCTGTACCCGGGACAAAAAAGCCTTTTTCGGCTATGTCACCTGTAAAACTGGTTACCGCGGCCCCCGAAAGTGTGATTATCATACCTGATAGCTGTAAGAGAGTGAAACGTTCGCCCAGTATTGTTATACCCATCAGAATCACAAAGAGGGGAACCAGGTTCTGAAGAAAAGACATGATAGCCGGATCATCCGCTTTCTCAATTGACATGAAGAACAGGATGGTCCCGAATAGTTCTATCAATCCCATCACAAATAGCAGACGGTATTCCTTCTTTCCCAGTCTCTTGATAACCTTCCATTTGCCTGTAGGCACAGCATAAAGGATATTCCAGATTATTGCCAGGCCAAACCAGTAAAAACCGAACTGGTAAAGATTTAGCTCGTTAAGAGCAGCCTTACTGAAAACATATACATTGGCTATGGCAACGGTTGCCAGGAAAGCAAAACCATATCCTTTAATCTTATCAGGTATATTCATTAACAGGAGTAATTTTTATTATAACAAAACCGGGATATTAATGTTCCCGGTTTTGCTGTATATATCAGAAGATCAGTTAAATATTACTTGTATTCAAATGATTTATCGGGTCTTTCCGGTATGGGGGGTATCTCCACCGGTTCTTTTTCCATCAGTTCCATGAGATGCTTAATTGCTGTTTCCAGTTGTGCATCCTTACCTTTGAATGTTTCATGTGGCAGGTTATCAACCTCAATATCCGGCACCACCCCGTAACCTTCAATAAGCCATTCACCTTCAGGGGAATATACCCCAATTTCAGCTGCTGTGGCTATGCCATTATCGACAAGCCTGTTTCGTTGCGACAGCCATATTTCGCCGCCCCAGGTTCGTTTGCCAATAAGTTTACCCATGCCCAGTCGCCTGAAGCCTTCGGCAAAAGCTTCACCGTCGGAAGCAGTATTTTCATCGATGAGAACAACCACATGTCCCCTGTAGGCATACTGCATATTCCAGTAAGGCTCACCTGCACGGGGGGCCCAGAAAAACCAGGCTTTCCTGAGGAGTTTCTCCAGTATCCAGCTGTCTATATTACCACCTCTATTGTGTCTGACATCTATTATTAAGCCTTCTTTGCGATAATTTGGGTAGAAACCCTTGATCCACTCGGTGTAATTATTGCCGCCCATGGCTCTCAGGTGAACATATCCTATTCGGCTGTTGCTTTTTTTATCAACTTCCTCGTTTCGTGTGTATTCCCATTCGCTGTATCGCAAATTACCGAATTGACGTGAGCTTACAGGTTTGATTATTTCTTCGTATGTTTCACCGTCTGCCTTCCTGAATTTGATCCGTACCTGCATGCCTGCCTTGTTGGCCAGCAGTTTGTTTATCGAAGGCGAGCTACTCACCTCAATGCCGTCGATACTGATTATAGCATCGCCTTCTTCAACATCCAGCCATGGCATTGCAAGAGGTGATTGCTCATCAGGGTAATCGGGATCGGTCCGGTATATATGATCAATAATAAATACACCTGAAGCGTCTTTATGCAGGTCAGCACCCAGGTGGCCCATTGAAATATTTTCCGGGGGAGTGCGTTTATCTCCACCCCGGACAAACATATGCAGTGTTGAGAGTTCAGAGATCATCTGAGCCATCAGGTCATCCAACTCATACCTGTCTGTTACCCTTGGAATTAAGGCGCTGTATTTATCGTAAACAGCTTCCCAATCAAGTCCGTGCAGGTTAGGGTCGTAAAAATAATCCCTTTCCATTCGCCAGGCATCCCTGAACATCTGTTTCCAGTCCTCCACCGGGTCAATATTAAATGCCCAGTTGTCTGTCTCCAGCTTATGTTTTGATGTGTCGAGTTTTGCCGAGGATGTCTCCATAACGAAAATACCACTCCTGTTTCTGAGCAATATTTTTTTGCCGTCACCTGAAACAGAAAAGCCCGTTATCCCTTTTGCAAGGTTTTTGGCCTTGTTATCGGGCTCATTACTTATCTTAAGGGATTGGACAGTACCACCCCTGGATCCGGGGGAACTTTGCATCCAGATTATATGACTTTTGGTAACATAAAAATCACGGTAATTTGCGCTTCCAGCAGGTACTTCATACAGCCTTGTTTCCATACCGTCAAAATCAATATCGAGGGACTGTTCTTTCTTATTTTTCTTTTCATCATTATTATCATCACCATCCTTTTCTTTTAATTCATCTTCTTCCCGGAATGGAAATTCAGTCTCTGCATCAAGGGCCAGGGCATATATCTTAGCTGTCTTTTCGAAGTAAGGTTCGGGTTGCCTGCTTCCCCATGGACTGCCTACCTGGTTATTGAAAGTCCTGTCTGAGATAAAATATAGCCAATCACCATCGGGACTGAAACGCGGATTATAACTATCCAGGCGTTCTGTGCTGACAACATATGATTTTTTTTCATCAATACTGTAAAGCTTAATAATCATATTCCTGTTTCCCGCACTGTTAACATAAGCAATCCATTTACTGTCATGTGACCATGAAAGTGGTTCCCTGAAACCCGAGAAATCATTTTCATCTATTAATGATGATTTACCTGTATTTTTATCAAAGAGAAAAAGTTTGTTATCCTTTTCAGCGTAAACAATATATTTTTGATCAGGAGAAACAGAATAAGCTGTTATCAGATTTTCTGAGCCGCTGGTTACCTGTTCGGGTTTATCCAGGCCAAGATGACCGGCTTTCCATATTTCAAACTCCCCTGACTCATCGGAAAGCATTAATATATCATCACTGTCAGCTGAAAAGGAGGCATCCTTATACCTGATACCGTATTTCCTTGTTATCTCGGACCACCTTTCCCCGTTAACCGGGAAGTTAAAAACCCTACCCCGTGATGTTATTACAACATCCTCACCCTCGTGTGAGATGTTTACAGATGATATTTTGGATTCAGGGTCTGTTATCCACTTCACATGTTTCTGGTCAAAATCTGAAAACAATTCTATATCAAGTATTTCTTCCCTGTCTGAATTGACATCATATAGGATTATGTCTGCACCTCTCTGGCATACTATTCGTCCATCATCCATATCTGCCTCATACAGGTACCATCCCGATGAAAAGGTATGTTGACGCAGATCATCCCAGGAGGTGTCCATTGACCAAATATTCATCGTTCCGTCCCTGTCAGACAGGAAATATATCCTGCCCTTGTAAAACATGGGGTCCTTACTTGTTCCTTCGTAATCTGCAGTAAGGTGCACCGCTTCGTTCTCGCCATCAAATTTCCATATTGACTGGGCTGTTCCGCCGATATATCTCTTTGTATGGCTTGACTGTTTTCTCAGCCTTGTAAATACCAGTTCACCTTCATCGGTATAGGTACCCTGGTCTGCCTGGGCAAGAGGGATAAGTGTTGATGTGGATGTTTCAGGATCAAGTTCCAGGAGTTTAGCATCGGGGAGGGTGGAATAATAGTTGGTGGAATACAATATTTTGCCTTCTTCTGTCCACCGGCTTATATGTGGGCTGTTTTCCTCCCAGGTAAGCCTTTTGGGTTTACCTCCTTTTGAAGAAACGATATATACTTCCGGGGGGCCTTCATATTTACCAATGAAAGCTATGTGTTTACCATCGGGAGAGAATGTTGCCTGAGATTCCATGCCATGGTCAGTCGTCAGGCGTTGTATCTTTTTTGACATTATATCAAATTTCCAGAGATCACCCTCTGCTGTAAAAACAATATTATTGCCATGGATTGACGGGGACCTGTAATAGCCCTTCTGCTGGCTGTGAGCACTGACAGCGAAGACCATTAACAAAATAGTAAGAATGATAGTTTTAGAATTTTTCATTATAAGTGGTTTCTGGGTTAACTGTTTTATAATAAATGTTTACAAATAATCGTCACCGGTTATGAATAAGTCTTTGTCACCTCAATTTCAGCCGGTCAATTTCTTCAAGGGTATCCGGGTTAAGCACCTCCATCTCAATTTCGTCGCCGTTAACATGAAAGAGCACCAGTGCATTCTGTGTTGTGAAACCACTGACCCATGGGGTCCATGGTGTTTCTTCCTGGGCATAATAGGGTGCTCCCGCAGCCCCGTTATTTACCTGGTATATGGTACGCTTAAGCTCAATCTCATTAAAAAGATAATTTTTTGGGTAACGTTCCATCTCAGGGCTTACCTCTGTTATGGCGTAATTATGTTCATCACCGGTCAGTATGGCTACAACCTTGGAGTTGTTGTTAACAATAATATCCAGCAGTTCATCCCTTCTTTCTATGATACCTTTTTCCAGTGGTCTGCCGGCTACGTATGGCCGGTATCCATTGTTTCCATTATACCACATATCATCCTGTACATGGCCGCCATTAGGGAAAAATGGTGTATGAATGGTAATAAATACATGGTCAATATCCGTATCTTCTTCAAGGCTTGCTATGGTATTATCAAGCCACTCCATCTGCCTGTCCATAATATATCCATGCAAACCGCCACTGCTGTATCTAAGCATATTTGTACTGGGAGCATAGAAATAATCAGAATTCAAAACAATAACTGCCACATTATCATAAGTATAATAGAATACATTCTCGCGGTATGATGGAAAATCAACCGTATTGGCCGAAGGGTCATAGACAGCTCCGTCTTCTGAATCAGGTCCGTTTTCAGGCATTACAAAATTTTCTGCAAAGACTGCCTCGGCTGACTCTGTTTCGAATGGAAACCTGTCAACTGAAATATTAAAACCTTTCTCAGATGAGAAGAACCTTGTAATAGCCTCGTGGTTGCCCATACCTACATAGATCGGGATATAAGCGCCAAAGGGCTGGACAGACCTTTTCCAGTTAGCATACTCGAGGTTTATCTGTTGCTTCCATTGCTGGTAGCCGTTGATGAGGTCGCCCGTGAATTGCACGAATGCCGAATTTTTATTTATGGCAAGGGCCATGATCTTCTTCATAATATAGAAGTTGGCTCCGTACATATCCCTTTCCCCGCCCCCAATGCCTGATCTCGAATCAGATGCATAGGCAAATGTGAAAGCAGTACGGCTACCGGGAACCGGCGCAGTTTTAAAACTGTATTCCTGGATATTGTCACCATAATGAACAGTATATATGTATTCAGCAGAGGGACTGAGTCCGCTTATCGCTATTTCATGTTTTTTGCCTTTTTTTCCGGTGAATTTTCTATTATTGACTTCAATATATGCTTCTGTTTCATAATTTGTGCTGAAGGAAATGGTGGCAGCTTCGTGGCTCAGAAGATTGACGAAAGGGCCTTCTGTTATTGTTGGCACAACCTCAAATGGGCCCGATCCTTTAAAAGATACAATACCATCATACAGAAAGTGACCATACAGAGTAACTACCCTGTATCCTATAGTTCCCTTCTGATTCTTTTCCCAGTTTATCATATCATAACGTCCGCTCATGTTACCGGCTATTTCAATGAAGGCTTTACCATTCTCTATACGTTCCATTGAATTGAAATAAACAGGGTGCGGGTGTTTAGAATCTCCATATGGTATGAAACCATAGTACAGGAAACCCTGGAGGCCCTGATTGCCGAAATCCAGTAAAATGCCTTTATCAGTTCCTGTAGGATTACCTGAGGCCATTTCAATTGATATTTCCGGTTCTGAAATTTTTTCGTATGCTCTTTCACCGGAGACATCGGTAAAAAGACAGCCTTTCTCGTCATAATAAATATTTGAATATGACTTCGGGATTAAGGGACGGACTGGTTCCTGTGAAAGTATATTTAATGATATAAACAGGAAGAAAAGAAAAGATGTCAGGTATTTCATTATACTGGATATGTTTAATATGTTTTACTTGATTAATTTATTTCATAGGATATTGTTCAAAGATATTATCTTTCGCTTCTTATTCTTTCTGGTTGAGGTTTACGTGGCAGTACTTCATCACGCATCGCTGCATGGTAAGCAAGGGATGCCACCACAACGGCATTGTGTTTAAGGTCATCCATGATAAGCCTTTCATATGTATCCATTACAGAGTGGTAACCACGACTGTATTCTATTCTATCCTGTATGAACTGAAAAGCCGGCAGTCCCAGTCTGTCAAATGAAAGGTGATCGGTACCGCTTGTGTTTCTAAGTGTTACGGTAGAGCATCCCATGTCTTCAAAAGGCTTTAGCCATGCTTCAAAAATCGGCTTCAACATATCATTTTCCTGGAGGTATATACCCCTGAATTTACCGGTTCCGTTATCCATGTTAAAATATACCGCAAAATTATAAAATCCTTCCAGCATATTGCCATTACTGTCCCTGATATATTTCTCAACATAACCTCTGGAACCATGCAATCCCTGTTCTTCGCCACCCCATAGAGCTACGCGTATTGTTCTCCTGGGCTGCTACGGGTGTCTCCTCTCCTGAAGTATAGCTGGCACTGCTCGAATGGGGGACATTAAATTCGCCACTGCGGGTCAGAATGGCAGCCACTCCCTCCTCCTTGAGAAAATCAGCTGCCTGTCTTTGTATTATTCTTCTCCTCATGTAAGCTTCAAGATCAAAATCTCCCCAGCGACCCCTGCGACCGGCATAACTAACCTGTTCAAGGTTATCCAGTTCTTCGGCGGTATATCTTTCAGCCAGGGGTTCAAAGCTGGCTTCATAAGTATCGTAGGAGGGCATAATTACTATCTTACCTTTTAGACTGCCCCTGTATTTTTCAAAATCACTTTCATCGTTAATTTCCAGCAATACAGGACTGCCCTTAATAAGACCCCTGGTACTACCGGTCCATGCTTTCGGATTGGCTGTGAAAGTAGCATAGTAAGGGGCAGTCATGGCAATATAAGTTTTCTGGTTCTCCCAGCCACCACGTTCAAATGGCCTGGCTACCTCTATTCTTACATTCTCAAGACCGTACTCTTTCATTCTCTTACCTGCCCATTCATTGGCCTTTTGTTTCCCACGAGAGGCAGTTAATCTCGGTCCGACAAAATCGGTCATCCAGAACGATAATTCTTCAATATCAGAATTTTTAAATCCTTCCTGCTTGATCTTATAGACCATTTTAAGATCAACAGGCTCATCCTGTGCAAAGATGTTTTCCGGCAGGATAAATAGTAATGATAGTGTTAACAGTAAATACTTTGCCTTCATTTTTCCGTGTATCTGATTTTATAATTCAGAGAATCTCAAATTTAATAATTTAAATATCCTGCCACCTGCAGGTAATATGATTTAACATTTATTAACTTTACCTTTGTCCCATTCGATAAATAAATAGGAGTAAATGGTTTATCCCGATGAATTCGAGATAAAGGTAGGTTTCGACCGTATACGGAATAAAATACACGATTTATGCCTTTCACCACAGGGTCGTGAAAAGGCAGCTGCTATCTTTTTCAGCGCTGACCGGGAAAATATAAATACAAAGCTGAACCAGGCTTCTGAGTTCCAGAAGATAATTGAGCTGGACCAGGAATTTCCATTGGACCATTATTATGATCTCAGGCCGGGTCTCCTGAAAATGAAGGTTGAGGGTTCCTGCCCTGAAATACATGAAGTCTTCGATCTGAAAAGGTCACTTTCTACGCTAAAGCATATTTATAATTTTTTCAACGATGAAGAATCCAGGAAAGAATACCCGGAATTGCATGGTTTAAGCAGGAATATAAAAGCCTATCCTTTTGTGATTGAGTCTATTGACAATATAATGACCAGAGATGGTATTATCAGGGACAATGCTTCTCCTGCCCTTTATGAAATAAGAGTTGAATTAAGAAAGGCCGGTAACCTGGTATCAAAACGAATGCAATCGATACTTAAGCAGGCACAGAAAGATGGGATTGTTGAAAAAGGAACAACAGTGGCCATCAGGAATGGCAGGGGGGTAATACCTGTTGGTGTATATGATAAAAATAAAATAAAAGGATTGGTGCATGACCAGTCGGCAAGTGGCAAAACAGTATATATTGAGCCGTCAGAGATTGTTAATCTTAATAACCAGATCAAAGACCTGGAATATGCGGAGAAGAGGGAGATAATAAAAATCCTCATTGAATTTGCAGACAGGATAAGGCCTTACATTGATGACCTCCTCGTGGCATATGATATCATGGGAGAATTCGACCTGATAAGAGCAAAGGCTTTGCTTGGGCACAGGCTTGGTTCAATTAAACCCGTTTTGACCGACAGACCTTTTATAAAGTGGTCAGAAGCTAAACACCCCCTTCTTTTCCTTGCTTTCGGGGAGATTCCCGGAAGGAAGGTGGTGCCACTCGATATCGAGATCGGGGAAAGAGCAAGGATATTACTTATTTCAGGTCCCAATGCAGGAGGAAAATCGGTTTGCCTCACCACCGTGGGTTTACTCCAGTATATGTTTCAATGTGGGCTTACTGTACCTGTAAAGCAAGGTTCTGAATTCGGGATTTTTTCGAAGCTCTTCATTAATATAGGTGATGAACAGAGTATAGAAAATGACCTCAGTACCTACAGCTCACACCTGCTTAATATGAAATATTTTCTAAGGAATGCGGATGAAAAAACACTGGTTCTCATCGATGAATTCGGTACAGGAACCGAGCCAATCCTTGGAGGGGCAATAGCAGAATCAATACTGGGTGAGCTTAACAGAAAGGGTGTATATGGTGTTATGACCACTCACTACACTAACCTTAAGCATTATGCTTCGGCAGAAGAAGGAATAATAAACGGGGCAATGATGTTTGATAATCATCGTATGGAGCCCCTGTTCAGGTTGCATATAGGAGAACCAGGAAGCTCATTCGCTTTTGAGATAGCCCGCAGGATAGGACTGCCGGAAGAGATATTGGAGATAGCATCGGGAAAAGCAGGTAAAGAGCATATTGATTTCGACAGGCATTTGAAGGATGTTCTAAGGGACAAAAGATATTGGGAAAGAAAAAGGCAGAACATCAGGTTGGAGAGTAAAAAGCTCGAAGACCTGGTTAACAGTTATGAAAAAGAAATATCAGAGCTCAAATCCGAGAGAAAAGAAATAATTAAAAGAGCCAGGCAGGAAGCGGAAGCAATACTGGATGAGGCTAATAAGACTGTGGAAAAAACAATAAAAGAAATAAGGGAAGCACAGGCGGAAAAAGAAAAAACAAAGAGGTCAAGAATGCAGCTTGAAAAGCTAAGGGAAGGGATTGATAGTTTAAGCGAAGGAGAGGATAAAAAGGTTGCGGAAAAAAGGAAAAAGTTGAAAGAAAAACACAAAAGAACAAGGATCCCAGATACCAAAGGCAGGGAGAAGTTAGAACCCGGGCCTAAGCAGAAGAAAATTGCAGGTTCCTTAAGTGTTGGTGAGAAGGTGGTTATGGAAGGCAGTGACAGGGTGGGAGAGGTAATATCTACCGATAAAAACAAGGTTGCAATAGCTTTTGGCAATATTATAACCTCTGTAAATTATTCGAAAGTACGGAGAGCAAGAGATAGAGAGATTGCGCGGGCAGGAATCAAGCCTTCGTCTTCTGCAGACCTGGACTGGGATGTTACCAGGCGGCGGGCCCGGTTCAGGCCTGACAGGGATGTCAGGGGTCTTAGAGCAGAGGAGGCACTTCATGCTGTCAGGGAATTTATTGATGAGGCAATCATGGTACAATATCCTGTTATCAGGATACTTCACGGGAAAGGTGACGGTATCCTGCGCCAGGTGATACGTGAATACCTTTCAAGCGTTGACCTGGTTAAGGATTACTATGATGAACATCTTGAATCTGGTGGCTCAGGAATAACAGTTGTTGAGCTTGACCTGTAAGCTTCGTTTATTCGTCTTTGTAAATATGCACAGCCCTGTCACCATCTGAATCAACGAAGCCCCTGAACATACCTTCAGTGTTAAAGGGCATGGCAATATTGCCGTATTTGTCAAGTGAAACTACTCCTCCCGTGCCACCTGCCTTTACCAGTTTATCGTTTATTACTAGGTTAGCCGCTTCATAAAGGCTCATTTCTCCGTATTCCATAAGAGCGGATATGTCGTGGGCCACTGTCCAGCGAATGAAATATTCACCATGGCCGGTGGCTGATACGGCACAGGACGAATTGTTTGCATATGTTCCGGCTCCTATTACCGGGGCATCTCCTATGCGATTATATTTTTTATTGGTCATTCCCCCTGTAGATGTACCTGCTGCAAGATTGCCGTCCTTATCGAGGGCACAGCAACCTACCGTTCCGTTCTTTTCACGGTTAATGGCTTCGGTGAGCTGCCTGTAACGATGATCTGTATAGAAGTATGATGGATCGACCTGTTCCAGTCCCTGCTCAACAGCAAAATCCGAGGCTCCTTCACCGGCGAGCATAACGTGAACTGATTTTTCCATCACATGTATTGTTTTTTCCACCGCATCAATTGCCGAGCCTCCTTCTGAAAGTACCTTTTCCCCGGTTTCCAGGGCTCTGGTAAGCACTTTTCGATAGGCACTATCACGTTCAGAAGTCATAAGTTTGCGAGTTATCACCCCTGCACCCCCATGGATCACCAGTGCCCATTCTTTTTGATTCTCCCCCAGCTTTTCTTCTTGAGTGTAGTTGCTTTTGCATGATAAGATCAAAAATGCAAAGAGGGAAAGAAATACTGATTTGGCAATTATATACTTCATAATATTTTGTTTTTACCAGGTTCAAATATATGAATTAACATCACAGTTTAAATGGGATAACTAAAAAAGGCGAAAGAATTTCTCTTTCGCCTTTTGTCCTTAGTTGTTTGTCTTCAGTACTTAATATAGCTTTACTGATCCGTAATCAGCCTTTATATCGACCTCTGATTTTGTACCGGCCTTGCCTATTACCGCTTCAATGTACATTGATGTAGCTTCCTGTATCCTTTGAGTGATATCTGCATCTTTTTCATTGAACGAAAATCCGCTGTACCTTGTTTCTGCTTTCAGCTTATATGATGCTGATTCATCGAAGGATATTTTCACAGAGCTGTAATCGGTATCGGTACGAATCATTTCAAATCCTGCATCCACATTGTCAACATTAATTGAACCATATCTGGTTTCGATATCCAGTATCTGTGAGAGATTGCCTATCTTATACTCGGTATATACTGATTCAGCAACTATGTTATTCAGTTTATTGATTTCAAACTTATCAGATTTACTGTCAATAACAACGGAACTTACCTCCCCGATGATATTATTTGTTGAGTAGCGCGAATCAATCAGGAGGGCCTGGGCATTTGATATATTAAATTTGCCGACATATCGCATGTTCAATTCCAGCCATCCTGCATCCTGTATATCACCGGCATGGAGGTACTCTGCGTTTACCCTGTTAAGCGGTTCTACGTTACCCCTGGTAAGGTTCTTGATAAAGAGGGATCCGTACTTGACCCCTATGTCCACATGTCCTGACAGTGTACCTGCTTTGAGTTCGCCATACCTGTTTAAAAGCTTTAGGTTCATATCCTCGGGCATTTCAACCCGGTAATCAATAGAGAACCCCCTGTGCGGGCCACGGTTATCCATCCTGAACTGTCTGTTAATTACGGTCCTGGCTTCTATGGTGTTATCACTTTCGCTGAATTCAACATTTATCATTGATAAAAGCCTTTCAGCTTTTGACTCGTTTGGATGGGATAATTTCACGTCTACGACAATATTTATTGTATTATTGTCTGAACTGACAATTTCCACATCGCCATAACGATTACTGATTTTCAGTAGCTCAACTCCCCTTGCATCATATTCTTTTGAGAATTGTTTCTGCAGGTCAGTGCCATACATTGACACTGAAAGAAAAAGAACTAACTGAATAAACAACAACCTGATTACTGATTTACAACCTGACCGTTTCATAATTTTCGTTGTTTATTTGATTATCAATTTGGTTTTCGTTTTCACTTTGTATTTGTTTCAACTGGGATAGTATATAGTTCATCACCTCCACTTTTCTCTGGTAATGCTCGATCATGGCATTAATTATCCTTTCGTCGTTTGGATTGGCATTGAGATCCTTTTGAAGTTCTTCATATGCCTCATCCATCTTATCGAGCTCATCCAGAAGCATTTCTTTATCCTGGGGCTGTCCATTGATCCATATACCCTGTATTTCATCTTCCATCACATTTACCTGCCTGACATAAAATTGCTCAACTTCACGATATTCGGGTGAAACCTCGCTCAATTTTGTCCTGTTGGCATCGGGGCTGAAGACATGTTCCCAGGTCCATAGTGAAGAGAGAACAACCAGCACAGCCACGGCAGCTGCCTTGAGGAGATGAGGTATAATGTTGACCCGTTTAGGAGCAACAAATCGCCTTGCCTCCAGTTTTGCGGAAAATCTTTCAAAGTGCCCCTCGAAAGGCTCTTCGCTGTTGAAGAAATCAACGTTTTCCCTGATTAATTTTTCTATATCTTTCATACCTGACATGTTTACCTGTTTACCTTTTATTTTTCTTGCCGTTTTTCAATGCATTTAACAATTTTTGTTTTGCCCTTGACAATTGTGACCTTGAAGTGCTGCTTGAAATATTCAATATTTCAGCAATTTCATCATGATCATAGCCTTCCAGCAGATAGAGTGACAATATTATCCGGTACCCGTCCGGAAGCTTATTAATGGCTTCTTTAACTTCGTTCATCTTATTCTCCAGTTCGGGTTTATCCCCGATGCCATTGTCAGCTTCTTCCTGCAATTCGTAGTGTGTGTCAATATCTTCAAAGATCGCTTTCTGTTTGCTAACCACATCAAGAGAACGGTTTATCACTATTCTCTTCAACCATGCTCCGAAGCTTACCTTACCTGAGTAAGTATCAATTTTTTCAAATGCTGAAAGGAAAGCTTCCTGCATTACATCTTCAGCTTCCATTGTGTCACTCACAATTCTCAGACTCGTATTGAACATAGCTTTATAATACAGTTTATAAATCTGGAACTGTGCTTTCTGATCGCCGTTTTTACATCCGTCGATGAGGTCCTGGTGTATGTTACGGAATGCCGCTTCTACATTAGCCATGTGGATTTTGCTTAATTCTACAATATGTATTGCTGCACCCACTATATTTTGTTTTCATTACAATGACGAAACAAAATTTTCAGTGCTGCATCAATATATGAAAAAATCAGGTATTCCTTAATACTAAATAAAAGGAATGATAATACCCTGGATAACTTTGCCACTTTCATAGTCCAGCTCAGAACCGAACATGCTATGAGGTATGGTATAGACAAGCAGTAATATGAAAGAGGCAAGGATAGTCAGCCCAGGCCTTTTTTGCTTTCTGTTGCCAAATACGGCCAGCGCCCAGAAGATACCAGCTATAAGTGTTTTATTATCTGTCAGGTCCCAACCCGCAGGTATACCTGACCAGGCTTCGCCGAAGGCATGATACTGGACCATGGGTCCCAGGATCATACCTCCTATAATAAGCATAATGAAGGTCCATATACCCCATCTGCGGTATGATTTATGTCTTCCTATGGCCATCAGCCCGGCAAGCGTTGAAAGCAGCATAGCAATAAACATTATTATGATATGGGGGGTAAGTATTTTGGGAGGGACTGCTCCTTTGAACCTTATTACAATTGGTTCGTTTTCAAAATAAGTGGTCTTACCATTGCCATCGGTAATCTCGAAATAATATTCAATCTTTCCTGCCGGTGGCTGGGGGGGGATATCGGCAAAGAGACCTTTTTCTTTCTTTATCTTGAAGATCCTGTTCATTATAAATGAATTCACAGGATGCTCCTCATATTTAAAATCAACTGCCTTATAGGGTTCATCAACCTGGTAGCGTTTGTAAAAAAGCCTGGCCTGTACACTTGAATCTTTAATGGCCAACTTAACATAGTGCCTGTCTGACAGCTCTATGCTGCGGGTTAATTTACAGGCGTACTCTTTCCCGTTCACCCTGATATCGACTTGTTTGGGGTATGTGGGCCCTGTCTTGCGCTGATAATAGGCTGTTGCAAGGGTTATGATAAACGCAAGTACCCAGTACAGTGTTGATTTCATCTTACTTTCTTTATAGTGCTATCAGTAGTAGTTCTTTTTTATTATCTCTTATTATTTCCACCTGTATGTTTTCCCCCGCTTTCAGCTTTGAAAGCCGGTACATGTAGTCCTCGATATTATTAACAGCTTTTCCGTTTATTGCAGTAATAATATCATCCTTCTTCATTCCACCCAGGGCAGCAGGTCTGCCCGGGATAACAAAATCAGCCCGCAAACCGTTTTTTATATTACCGGCAAAGTCTGGCATTATGCCAAGGGTAACGCCGCCGCCGTGTCTCATCCTCCTCCTGTTTTGAGTTTTCGGCCCGGCTTCCCGGAATGTCAGCTTTTGACCCTTGCCTGCCAGTTCTAAACTGATATTGTAAACCAGTTCAGATACGGTAACCAGGCCGGGGTAATTGATTTTATCAGGCGTGTCATAGGGTGTGTGATAATCAAGATGTGCGCCGGTAGAGAAGAAAAGGACAGGTATGGCTTTTCCGTAGAAAGAGCTGTGGTCAGAGGGACCATATCCCTCTTCTGATAATGAGGGTGTTAAAAGCAATGTGTCAATATTCCTTAAAATGATTTTCCTGAACTCACTGGCGGTACCTACTCCTCCTACCTGTAGTTGCCTGGTCTCCTTCAGTCTGCCTATCATGTCAAGGTTTATCATGGCATTAACTTTCTCAGCTTCCACAGGCAGATGATCAACGAGGTATTTTGATCCCAGCAATCCCATTTCTTCAGCTGCAAATCCTGCAAATAATATCGAACGAGCATTATTTTTCTCCGCTGCAAATCTTTCAGCAATCTCAAGCAATGATGCAATCCCCGAAGCATTATCATCGGCACCATAGTGAACGGCTGAAGTATCGGGGGTCCTGCTCGATGATCCCGGTCCTCCCATGCCGAGATGGTCATAGTGCCCTCCTATTATAATATATTCATCCCTCAGAATGGAATCATTACCCGGAAGTATCATGAGCACATTATGAGTAGTTACCCTTTGTTCCACCAGGGCAGATGTGCCTTCCACAGCGCAGTCGGTCTCAAAACTGGCCGGTGCATATGTACTATTGAGTTTTTCTTCCAGCTCGGAGATTGTTACATCATATGCTTTCAGTATCCTGTTTGCTGTTTCTCTTTTTATCCTGAATACAGGTATCCCGGTCGAGAATTCTCCTTCCGAGAGTGCTTCAAATTCATCCTTTGGATCGTATTTCTCCCCGGAAACCATCAGTACCCCACCGGCTCCTTTATCTTTTGCTAACATTACTTTGTCCCTGTCAGCGCTATGTTTTACAAAATTGCTTGATGAATTATCTATTTCCGGGTCGCCACGCAATATCATTACCCATCTTCCCTGTACATCTATATTTTTATAGTCGTTCCAGTTAAGGGTATCTGATTCAATGCTGAATCCATAACCTGCAAAAACTGCCGGGCCGCTATGGGAAGTATTTTCACTGAAGGCATAAGGCAAGAACTGATCATTGCTTATGCTATGATTATCAATTGAAAGGAAATTATTATTACCTGCTTCCAGGCTGACAACTATTTCAAAACCCTGCAAACCATTTTCCACTGCAGGTACCAGCTCCCATGATTTCATTAAATCCCTTATGTAACTCGCGCTTTTAAAGTCACCTTCCGTTCCTGGCAGTCTGCCTTTGAGTTTTTCAGAGGCAAGGTAATTTATATGCTCCTCTAATTCATTTGCCGTGATAGCCGGTTCATCAATCCTGTGGCCTTTACATGAAAGTAGTAGCATTAATGGTAAAAGAAAGATGAATTTGAAAAAATATCTCATATGCATTATTATTTTCGGGCAAAAATAACACTCTTTACAAAATCAGTAAACCCGGGTGCTATTTATCACCTTAGCATCCCGGGTTTAACTGACTAATGCCTTTTGTCTCTCCAGCTTATTCAAATTGCTTGAACGTGTCCTTGATAAGATTCATAGCTTCCCTGAGCTGGTCTTCAGAAATGATCAGGGGAGGGGCAAACCTGATAATATCTCCGTGTGTGGGTTTTGCTATTACACCATTATTTTTCATTGCCACACATACATCCCAGGCTGTTTTATCACCCTTTGGCCTTATAACCACAGCATTAAGTAAGCCTTTGCCTCTAACCAGTTCAATCATATCTGATTTTATACTCTTGAATTCATCCCTGAATATTTTGCCAAGGTATTCCGACCTTTCAGCCAGCTTTTCGTTTTTAACCACTTCAAGTGCTGCTATTGCCACCTTACCTGCCACCGGGTTGCCACCGAAGGTTGAGCCATGCTCGCCTGGTTTTATGACCAGCATTATATCATCGTCAGCAAGGACTGCAGACACTGGATATACACCGCCGGAGAGAGCTTTGCCCAGGATAAGGATCTCGGGCCTGACTCCTTCGTGGTCACAGGCAAGCAATTTGCCGGTTCTGCCGATGCCTGTCTGTACTTCATCAGCAATAAAAAGCACATTTTTTTCCTTACACATCTCGTATGCCTTTTTTATATAGCCTTCATCAGGCACATAAACACCTGCTTCACCCTGGATGGGCTCAACAAGAAAGCCGGCAACATCAGGATCCTGCAGTTCTTTTTCGAGAGCATCGAGATCATTGTACGGTATCGTAATGAATCCGGGTGTATACGGCCCGTATTCCTTCCTTGCAACAGGGTCGGTTGACATGGATATAACGGTTATTGTGCGGCCGTGGAAATTATTTTCACATACAATTATTTTGGCCTTATTTTCTTCAATACCTTTTTTCTGATATGCCCACTTACGGCATAGCTTAAGGGCAGTCTCGTCAGCTTCGGCACCGGTATTCATCGGAAGTACCTTGTCGTAGCCGAAATATTTTGTTATATATTCCTCATACTCACCAAGCACATTGTTATAAAAGGCTCTTGAAGTAAGGGTAAGGGTTTTTGCCTGCTCGGTAAGAGCCTCTATAATTTTGGGATGGCAGTGGCCCTGGTTAATGGCTGAATAAGCAGAGAGAAAATCATAATATTTGTTTCCTTCAACATCCCATACAAATGGCCCTTCACCGCGTTCGAGCACCACCGGCAAGGGATGGTAGTTATGTGCTCCATATTTGTCTTCTCTGTTAATGTAATCCTGTGACTTCATTATCTTATTTTTAATTACTTGTTATATAATAAATTATACTGCAATCATACTAAAAGCAAGCCATATTTCCTAAGAAAAAAGACACTATATTTCATTATTATTCCAACAGGTCCGGTCTCAGCTTTTTTGTTCTCTCAACAGATTTTTCATGACGCCATTTTTCAATCTCCGGGGTGTTACCTGAAAGTAATATCTCAGGAACCTTCCAGCCCATGAATTCCGCAGGCCTTGTATAAAGCGGTGGAGCCAGCAGGTTATCCTGGAATGAGTCATAAAGAGCTGATTGCTCGTCCGATATTACTCCGGGAAGGAGTCTGATAATAGCATCAGTTATCATTGCGGCAGGAATCTCACCACCGGAAAGGACAAAGTCGCCAATTGATATTTCCCTGGTTATGAGGTGGTCTCGTACCCGCTGATCAACACCCTTGTAATGGCCGGCAAGAATAATTATATTTTCTTTTAATGATAGTTCATTTGCCTGTTTCTGGTTAAATAATATTCCATCAGGGCTTGTATATATTATTTCGTCGTAATTCCGTTCGGATTTAAGTTTCTCAATGGCCCTGTAAATGGGTTCAATGGTCATAACCATACCTGCTCCGCCACCAAATGGATAATCGTCAACAGACCTGTGCTTATCGCTTGTATAATCTCTCAGGTTTATAATATTTATTTCTGCATATCCCTTTTCCCTTGCTCTTTTTACTATTGAATGTTTGAGCGGGCTCTCCAGTAATTCCGGAAGTACTGTTATGATATCTATTCTCATCTTGTTTTGCTTTTTGCAAAAGTAGTAAAAACAAGGCTAAGGCTTAGGCTAAGGCTAAGAAAAGCAGGGGGCAGGGGTCGGGATTTGACTAAAAGACATTAGATTTAAGATTTAAGATTTTAGAATTGAACCCTATATTGGTCTGGCATTGCCTTTTTCTATGGATGTGAATTACGGTGAATTTTATGTCCCCTTTCCCATGGCAACAGTAGGAGTGAGAATGGCGATATGTGCTAGGCACGGCTTTTGAGTATCAATCGCCGGGTCATAATAGGTGAATATTGAACTGTAAAGGGGTGATAATCGCAAATGGCGTTTACATAATTTTATTGGCATTTTATTTGATTTTATAGATTCTTATTGCAATATACTGGTTTTCAGGTATTACAATAGTAAACCTACCGGAGTAACTTCCTCTTTCTTCTATGGTCATATTCCAAGTGTCAATAAGATCTACATGAAACTTGCTTTTTTCGGGCAAAGTAAATGTTTTACTTGGATCTGTATCCTTCCCGAAACAATAGAGGTAAGTGGCATAAACTCCCTGAATCATGGCAGTCCAGTGGCGATACAATTCCTCTTTGCCGCTAAGATTACCCCAATCATAATTCAGGTTGCCTTCGTAAGCATATTCATCAAGTATGACCAGTTTATTAAACTGGGACTTAAGCTTATACAACAGGTACAGTTCAGTTGCCTTTGTACTCATCTGGTAACTCACATGGCTTATCCAGTTTTGAGTCCAGTCATACTTTGAACCAGGAAGGCCATGGATCGAACGTAGATGCTTGTATGGATCTGCATCAGCAATAATCTTACCTAGCTTATCCCAATAAACATTTGATTTATTTATCAGGTCATACTCGTTAGACATTGACCACCAAATATTCTTATAAGCTGAAAGTCTAGCTGCAACATATTCTAAATAAAACTTTTTCTCATTATCATTCATTTTATCAAGTCCGAATTCACCCCTGTCATAGGGATGAAATAGGATGAAATCCGCCTGAATACCTAATTTCCCTAAATCACGGACACTCATATCAATCATCCTCCAAAATTCAGGATTTGGCCTAAAAAAATTCCAATTATGCTTTTCACCTTCAAATGGATAGATTGGAAGCTGATTTCCTTTGTGAGGTAAGGGCATATATCTAATTTTATTGAAACCGGTTCTCTTTAGTGATGCTAACGTTGATTCATAATTTTCCAGTTCCAAACAGTACAACGTAGTTCCAACAGGGTAGAATGGTTCTCCACTGGCATAAAACGTATCTTGTAAATGCCATTCCCATCATAAAATCCTTTTACAGTTATATTATTATCATTGATTGTAAAATTAGCACTTAGCTCTACTTTTGTATACGGATTGCCTGTTGAGGGACCAGGTAATGTAAGTTCAAAAACGTCCCATTTTTCGACCTATTAAAATGATATTTCCAGGTGAGCAAGATTCACACCAGCAAGGGTGGAGCCTTAGCCTTAGCCTTAGCCTTAGCCTTCCTTGTATCTCTCCTTATTTTTTCGTAACTTAGAAATACAACTAATTGAAAATGCAGTACAGATTATTTATTATACTATCTCTGGCTCTGTCAGTGCTATCTCTTCAGTCATGCACTGATGTCATGATCGTTTTGTCAGGTTATAAACCGTCCGATATTAAGAATAACTGTGAGACTCTTGAACCGGGTACTGAATTATCGCCACTGTGCAACCTTATATTGAAACATGCTGCTAAGTATGCTGAAAATCCCGATTCAGTTTATGACACCAAGAAAAATATATTGGAATATATGAAACCCAGGGTAAGAACTGTAAGAGATTTTCTTATACCAGTGGATACTTCTGATGTGCTTATTCGATTATATTGTAATGTGCCAGAGGACAAAAGAAATGACCTGCCTGTCCTGGTATATTATCATGGAGGAGGTTTTATCTGGGGTTCCGTTGATATATTTGACGGATTTTGCAGGAAACTGGCGCGGGAAACAGAAAGCATATTGATATCTGTCGACTACCGGCTTGCACCTGAATTTCCTTTTCCTCATGCTGTTAGAGACAGTTACGCGGCATTGAAATGGGTTGAAAGAAATATAGAAAAATACGGTGGTGATCCTGACGAGATAATAGTGATAGGTGAGAGTGCCGGCGGTAATTTGGCTGCCGTGATGCCCCTGGTTAGCCGCGATAGCTGTGGCCCTGATATAAAGGCACAGGTGATAGTCTGCGGTGCTACTACTTTTGAAGAGGTCGTATTTCCTTCACGAAGGTATTTCCTTCAGAGCGGTAAGTCTTACTTAGTCAGTGAGGAATATATGCATGAGTGTAAATCAAAATACCTGCAGGATACTGTGAATGCAAGTCATCCCTACGTTTCACCTCTTACAGCAGACCTTGATGAAGACATGCCGTCTGCCCTGCTTATCACTGCCCAGGTTGACCCGCTGAGGGACGAAGGTAGAGAGTATGCCCGTAGGATGAGGGATGCCGGAATTAAAGTTGTATATAAAGAATATGAAGGTATGATTCATGCATTCATGAATTTCTATCCCTTCCTTGAAAACGCCAGGCAGGCAATAGAAGATGTGGATCACTTCATTGATAATCTATGATCCTACTGGAACCGGGAATGAAAATCTGATGAATTCCCCGGGGCTTGTAAACCATTTTAAAAAAATTGCTTAATTCCCCGTAATTGCATAAATTGCAAAAAGCAAAACTCTAAGCCGTAAAAATTATCACCGTCATTCGTTCTGATGAAGCACAACAAAAATTTACATATGGCATTTTAATATGTTTAAATATTTTTATTTACTCAAAAACATTCTATTATGAAAACACCAATGAAATTCCGGATTGTTGCATTAACCTCAATGGTGATGCTAATAGTAGTTGCCAGTAGCTGTGAATTCATAAAAAACTTATTTGAAGATGATGACAACGGACAGCAGGATGAACAAGTTGTCGATATAGATGGTAATGTTTATTCAACAGTGATTATTGGAGACCAGGAGTGGTTTGCAGAGAACCTGCGTACCACCAAGTACAAATCTGGCAATGTCATCCCAAGCGGGTATTCCGACAACGAATGGTCAAACCTAAGCACCGGTGCCTACGCCATTTACTCCCATTCCCAGATTGATGGACTTAGTTCGGACCTTGATGTTCTGGAAGCATATGGTGGGCTTTACAACTGGTATGCCGTTGAAACAGGTAAGCTCTGCCCCGATGGCTGGAGAGTTCCCACTGATGCGGACTGGACAAGCCTGATAGATTACGCTGGAGGAGAAAGCATTGCCGGAGGCAAACTGAAAAGCACCCGTACCGACCCCGATGCCCACCCACGCTGGGCTTATTACCCCAATACAAATGCTAACGATGAGTACGGATTCTCGGCCCTTCCTGGCGGCTTATACCGTAGCAGCGATGGAGGTTTCGACGACGTTGGAATCTACGGTGGCTGGTGGAGTGCTACCGAGAGGGATGCCAGTTACGCCTGGGGCCGGTACATAAGATACAGTAGCGCAAGTGTTAACCGAGGCAGCGGCCGCAAGGAAATTGGGTTTTCGGTTCGTTGCGTCAGGGATGCCAAATGAAATTTTCCTATTTTGCAGTCCAAATAAATAAAAACTAATTTCCAATGAAAAACACACTCTTTCTGATTTCATTTTTCAGTCTTGCACTGCTGATCGGATGCGTTCCGGCTGAAAAGGCTGATCTGGTAATACTTAACGGGAAAGTAGTCACCATCGATGAAGACAATCCACGTGGTGAAGCCATTGCAATTATTGGTGACAGGATAGTAGCGGTTGATAAGGTCTCCCGGATAAAAAAATACATAGGTGAACCGGACACCAGGGTGATAGATGCAGCCGGAAGGCTCGTTATTCCAGGCTTTAATGACGCACATGCTCATTTCGGACCTATAAACCCCGATTATATTGAATTAAGATATATTACCGATCCTTCGGTGATAACTCAGAAAGTTAAAGAGCAGGTAGAGAAATCCAAACCGGGTGAGCTGATAAGGGGAGGCCATTGGGAACATGAAATGTTTACCACCAAAGAATGGCCTACCAAGGAACTCATTGATGACGTTTCACCTGATAATCCTGTTGTACTGAGCAGGGCCGACGGACATTCGGTTCTTGTTAACAGTTACGTAATAGAAAAATCCGGTATTACAAAGGACACGCCTGACCCTTTTGGTGGTGAGATAGTACGCGACCCTGAAACAGGTGAACCAACAGGTATTTTCAAGGAATCAGCAAAAGGCCTGCTTAAGTACGGGGCCACTCCAGTTGAAAGAACAGAGGAAGAGGAAGCTGAAAGAGAATGGAAAGGGTACCTGATGGCCCTTGAGAAAGCCCGTAAACTGGGGGTTACAAGTATACAGATTCCCGGGAGGGCTGACTGGGAGATGTATGAAAAATTGAAAGAGGAAGGTGAGCTTACCACCAGGATAGATATTGGTGGAGTGCTGACCGCCGATGAAGAAAGACTGGAATTTTTCAAGCAGCAGAAAGAAAAATACCCTTCAGAGAATGTGTGGATAAGATTTGCTTATCTCAAGGGTTTTATAGATGGCACCCTGGGCTCAGGAACAGCGCTTATGTTCGAACCTTTTAATGATGAACCGGATAAGTCAGGATTGCCACAGATGACCTATGAGGAACTTGAAAATAAAGTATTGGCTGCTGATTCTGCAGGCTTTCAGATCGGAATACATGCCATAGGCACAAAAGCAAACCACTGGATACTTAACGCTTATGAAAAAGCCCGGGAGGTTAATGGTGCTCGCGACAGCAGGCACAGAAGTGAGCATGCCCAGATTCTTATCCAGGAGGATATACCCCGATTTGCTGAGCTGGGGGTGGTGGCTTCAATGCAGCCAACACATTGCATTACAGATAAAAGGTTTTGCGAAAAGAGGATTGGCATGGAAAGAAGTAAGGGTGCTTACGCCTGGCGCTCCCTGCTTGAAGCAGGAGCCAGGATTGCTTTTGGAACCGACTACTCTGTTGAACCACTCAACCCGATGGAAGGACTTTATGCTGCTGTCACGCGCAAAGACAGGCTCGGGGAAGAAGGGGAGGGCTGGTTCCCTGAAGAGAAGCTGACCATGGAAGAAGCAATAAGACTCTATACGCTGGAATCAGCATATGCACAGTTTATGGAAGACCGTAAGGGAATGATAAAGCCCGGCTACCTGGCCGATATTGTTATAACCGATAAGGACCTGATGACCATCCCGGAAGACGAGATAATGAAAACCACGGTTGATTATACAATAGTGGGAGGGAAGGTGGTTTATAGTAAAGACAAAAGATAAAAGACAAAAGTAAAAAGGTAAAAGGTAAAAGGAAGCCGAGTGCTGCGAGCTCGTCTCGATTTCTCGAGACTCGGTTCGACATTCATAACCTTTCTTATAAGCAGTTAGTCGAATAGAGGATACCATTTTAAAAATGGTAATAAAACTCATCGCTCACCGCTTCCTTAGCCTTAGTCCCGAAATTCTTCCGCCAGAATGGCGATTTAGAATTTCGAGGATCCTCGAAAAAGCGAAGCTTTTTCGGGACCTTAGCCTCAGCCTTAGCCTCAGCCTCAGCCTATTTAATTCTCATTATCTCAATATCTTTAAATTCCACCGGGTGGCTTTCGGCCTGCAATGAAATATATCCTGAATCCAGGAGGCTACCGTCCGGAAGGGGAAAGCCCTCAGGGAGGTCATTCCCGTCTATCTGTGGCTTCCGGTATGTGATTACTGTATCACCCTCCACTATATGATGAATAATACTGTCAGCATATACATGCATTTCAGCAGTGACCCAGACATCGCCATGGAAGGTTTTTGAACTGCTGTTGGTGCAGTGCCTTGTGATTAAGGTATCGTTTATGATCACGTTTGTGCCCGGGGTACATAGATTGAGGGTCGATCTTTCTGTTAAGCCATCACCTCCCAGAAACTGAGCTTCAATAGATACGGGGAAATTCTGATTCTCAAGCATTGACTCAGGCGACTGGCAGTGAAGCATAGCACCGCTGTTACGGTATGCCCAGGCAGGCCCTTCAGGAACCTGCTCACCTGTAAAACGATATTTAAGCCTCAGTTTATACTTCGATAGCTTCTCATTATAAAAGATATGACCAAATTCACCATTAAATTTTTCATAATTGTCATATGACACCTTCAAGACATCATTTTCAACCCGGAATGTCTTATTATAATTTTCACCCAGGTGATAACCGGTGATCTTGATGGTCCAGCCATCCAGGTTTTCACCGTTAAAGATGCTCTGCCACTCTTCGCTCTGTTTTTCATTGATGGAACAGGAAGCCAGGATAAGGAGTGGTGATAAAAGGAGGAATACTAATTTTCTCATATCAGTTGGCATTATTTAGTTTAATTATCATATCGGCTATTTTTTTCCGGTATTCAAGCAGGTCTTCGGGATTTTTGGTGTAGGTTTTACCGTCGGTGAAAACACTCCCTTCTACTTCAAGCAACTTTTTAGCTTTCCTGAGCATTTTCTTGCTTTTACCATGGCTTTTATTGACTGTTTCCTCAAGTAATACCAGGTATTCATAATCCTCAATCCCCTGCCTTAAAAATTCGAGCCTGATCGATGGGACAGGGCCCGTGATATAAATATTTCTGTCAATATTTGGTTTCCTGTTCGGGGGGTAAAACAATCTCCCGTCACCATTGCCCCATACTGTTTGTTTGCCATATGGCCATCCGTATCCCTGTACAAAAGAAGCCGGTTCAAGCCATGGATTTTGAAGATAACCAGGCGGGGATGCCGAGTAAGACGTCCAGTAATTAGATGACCATACAAGTATGCCATTCATATCCCAGGCATAGGTCATCCATAGCCACATCCTCATATTTATTGCGTCATGGTCAATAAACAGAGACACCCAGGGTGATTTGGGTGCAGTGCACAGGTAGGACCAGTATTCCTGTCCCTTACTTACTATTTTTTTTACTTTGTCGGGGTCAACCCTGTGGAAAATTGTACAGGTAATATCTGTAACATCCATTATTTCAGGACCGGGGTCATTCTCTGTCAAAAAAGTGTGTATGCCGGGAGCTGATTTTTTAATTATTTCCATTCCTTTTCTTACAAAGGCATAATCTTTTTCACCAGGTTCATCAAACCAGTAGACATATTCTTTTCCGAGCCAGCCTTTTTCCATGAGGTGCCCCTGCATAAGCTGAAGGTATTTTCCCATCAGCTTTTTGTATCCTGGGCTTCCCTGCCTGAATCCTTCAAAGACGCCCTCTTCCCTGCTGTAGTAGGTTCCGCTGCCCATTCCCTTGAGGTACAGTCTGAATGAGTTGAAACCAAATTCATCCAGGTATCTCATACCCGCTTTATCAAAATCCGTAAAATCGAGATCAATATCAATATCACTGGTGTCAACCTCAAAGTCACCCTGGTCAATAAGATTCATTTTGCCCCCCGTTTCATTAAATACCATATTATCGATCCACACTCTGCCTGTATCTTCACCGGCAATTGTTCTGAAAGCAGGGAATATCGAGAGACTGACAGCGGATATTTCATCGGGGAAAGAACGGGGTGTAAATTCCTGTCTGCTCCATGTGCTGTCCGAAGTAAATACTTCCATCCGGTTTTCGAATACCAGTTTTTCACCTTCCTTATTAAAACCTTCCAGAAGAATGCAGTATTGATGTTCTTGTTCCTTTGCTTTGACATTCCAGCCCAGTGTGTATTGTTTTGAGGGATCAATCTCGATCCTTTTTTTATACCTTGCAAAAGGTGTTCCTGACGGATTTTTGTCTTCTATCAGCAGTGAATAGTCACCATTATAGGAATTTTCAAAATCAAATATCCCGCCTTCCCATTCCAATCCTGTCACTTTTTCTATAATGGGATAGAGGTAAAAGGGATCGTAGGGAGATATTTTATAGTCCCTGAATGCTTTCATGTAGAGATCAAATGTCTTTTTTATATCTGCCTGCAATTCCAGGTTGTGATATTCCGATATCTTATCGACACTCAGCCCGAAACCTGAACGTACACTGGGTACTTTGGGGAGGGTGAAATCCCAAACAGTAAGTTTAACCGGTATCTCCTTTTTCCACCCTGAATTACCTATCCTTATAATACCGGTATATTTCCCCGGGGGTGATGTGTCAGGCACATAAAGAGTAATCCAGAAAGTGGTGTTTTCACCACCGAATGCTGTAAGGGGCCCATTCACTGCCGGAAGCGGATCGGGCCAGTGGCCATTATATCCGTAGCTGTCGGTTGGTTTGGTAATTTTTACATAGTCGACTTTTCTTATACTTAACGATTGCCTGTCTATTACTTCATTATCGCAGGTCAAATCTGATATGCTTATCCTGCAGTTTTCAAATCTTGATGCAGGTTTGATGACTAACTGGAAGGGCTCATATTCATTGCGCGCTGCCCAAAGTGAAATTGTGTCCTCCTGAACCAAAGGTAATGGGGTGTCCCTCATGACCTTATAGGTTCCTTCGCACCACCATACAGATATATCGGGGTTTTTGTCTATAAGCTTTCCAAAACCATTGTAGGCAAGAAGGTAAGGGTCGGTTTTCTGGCTGTAGGTATTGGTGACATTTATTAAAAAGAGGCACAGTATAATTAGGAAAAGGCTTACCTGTCTCATATTGATTACTTATTTTAATATTTTGAACCTTAAAGTTAGTAATTAATGTTTCCCGTCAATATTTATCAATACTTAAAAAAAACGGGTATTTTAGTTCAAAAATACAGCTTATGTTTATCACAATAATTGGTTATGGCAGAATGGGAAAAGAGGTGGAAAGTATGGCTATTGCCAGGGGACATGAAGTTATTCTGAGGATTGATAAAGAAAATATTGATGACTTTGACTCAGAAATTTTCGGAAAATCAGATGTTGCAATAGAATTCACAAGCCCAGGTGCTGCCTTTGAAAATATCACCAGGTGTCTCCACAGGGGTATTCCCGTTGTTTCAGGCACCACGGGTTGGTATGACCGCTTATCCCTTGTCAAAGATATGGTTAAAGCTAGAGGCGGAAGTTTTATTTATTCCTCTAATTTCAGTATAGGAGTGAATATACTGTTTAACCTGAGCAAGAGACTTGCAGGCATAATGAATGATTTACCCACTTATAATGTGAATATTAGAGAAGTACATCATGTAATGAAGAAAGATGCTCCCAGTGGAACAGCGATAAACCTGGCCGAAGATATTATAGCGGAATGCAAGCGATATTCATCCTGGCATCTTGACCGGGCCTCGTCGGGCAAGGAAATTGGAATAATATCGGTAAGAGAAGGAGAGGTTACCGGGACCCACAGTATAGAATGGAACTCAGATATTGATTCCATTACTATTGAACATAAAGCACATAACAGGCAGGGCTTTGCCCTTGGAGCGGTTTTTGCGGCGGAATTTATTCATAAAAATCAGGGAGTTTTTACAATGAGCGATATGCTCGGATTTTAAATTAAAACATTACTTTTGCGATTCAAATAATAAATCTGATCATGCGAGATATACTCAGAAACAGGTATTTTAAATTTGCAGTAGTTGCGTTAATATACATATTATGGGTTGTATGGGTAGGTAATTACTGGCTGTTATTCGGACTTGCCATTATCTTTGATGTATACGTAACAAAAAAAGTCAACTGGGCATTCTGGAAGAAAAGAGAAGGGCCTAACAGCACTTTCATTGAATGGCTTGATGCTTTGATTTTTGCAGTTATTGCTGTAAGCCTGATAAATATTTTTCTTTTCCAGAACTACCGGATACCAACCCCTTCTATGGAAAAGACCTTGAGGGTGGGGGATCATCTCTTTGTGAGCAAGGTAGCCTATGGACCCAGGCTGCCCAATACGCCCATAGCTTTCCCCTTTACACAACACACTATCCCTATAATTAAGACTAAATCATGGTCGAATATTATTAAAGCTCCCTATAAACGGCTCAAAGGTTTTGGCGATGTGGAAAGATATGATGTGGTTGTTTTTAACTTTCCTGCCGGCGACACTGTGGTACTACAGAACCAGGCAACCTCATACTACGAGATAGTGAGGTCTGAAGCCCGCAGCCTTGAAGGCTATGATACTTATATAGGTGGCGGTGAACTTTCCAAAGAAGAATATCTCAGAAGAGCACGTGAAGAAATATGGGAAAATAATGATATTATTTACCGGCCCGTTGACAGGCGTGAGAATTACGTAAAAAGATGTGTCGGCCTCCCTGGTGATACAGTAGAGATCAAGGGGGGAGTACTTTACGTGAATAATCAAAAGGAAGACATTATGGAGTCCCAGCAATATAATTATTGGGTGCGGACCGACGGCATCAGGATCAACCCCAAGGCTTTTGAGCGGCTTGATATATACAAATCGGATCAAAACATGGTATCAGGAAATATGTATTTGCTTCCTCTTACCCGGTCAAATGCTGAGACAATAAGCAATTTCAGGAATGTTTTGGAAGTCAGAAAGAACCTGAGACAGTCAGGGGAATACGGGGTGGTTATTTTTCCTCATGATCCTTATTATCCCTGGAATGAAGACTATTTTGGTCCGCTATGGATACCTGAAAAAGGTGCAAGCGTGAGGCTCGATACAAATAATATATCCATTTATGAACGGATAATTGATGTCTATGAAGATAATGACCTTGAGGTTGATGGTAGCAGGATTATTATCAATGGCACGGAGACCGACAGTTATACCTTTGAGATGGATTATTACTGGATGATGGGAGATAACCGTCATAATTCAGCGGATTCCCGCTACTGGGGTTTTGTCCCGGAAGATCATGTCGTTGGCGAACCAAAGTTCATATGGCTGTCTATTGATAAGGAAGCCAGTGGCCTCAAAAAAATCAGGTTCAGAAGGTTGTTTCAAGGGGTGAGATGAGGCTGGGTACTGGGTACTGGGTACTGGGTGCTGAGTTCTAGTTTCGTTTCTCGTTTCTCGTTTCTTGTCTCGATATTCATAACCTTTGCTAAAAGCAGTTAGTAGGATAGAGAATACCATTTTAAAATGCTTGAAAAAACTCGTCTCTTCCTTAGCCTTAGCCTTAGCCTAGCCTTAGCCTTAGCCTCAGCCTTAGCCTCTTCTAATAATCGTTTCCCTTCCATTACTGTCGATTACAATATCCGTGTCGCCTTGCTGTATATCACCTTTCAGTATGGCCAGAGAAATTTTATCGGTTATTTCCTTCTGGATAAGTCGTTTCAGTGGCCTGGCACCAAATTGTATATTGAAACCCTTTTCCTGTAAGTAATTAATGCAGCTATCGGTAACTGTAAAGTCTATGCCCTGTTTCTTGAGTGTTTTCCCCAGTCGGCTAAGCTGGATATCTATGATTCCTTTTATATCTTCTTTTGTCAGTGGTTTAAACATTATAAGTTCATCTATCCTGTTCAGGAATTCCGGTCGGACGCTTTTCTTTAATATTTCGAATACCTGGTTCCCTGTTTTTTCTATTATCTGCTCCGCTTTTTCCTCAGTATACTCCTCAAAATTTTCACGTATAAGGTCAGAGCCCACGTTAGATGTCATTATTACTATTGTGTTCTTGAAGTTAGCCACTCTTCCTTTATTATCGGTCAGCCTGCCATCTTCAAGGACCTGGAGCAGGATGTTGAATGTATCAGGATGAGCTTTTTCAATCTCATCCAGCAGAATCACCGAGTAGGGCTTTCTTCGCACTGCTTCGGTGAGCTGACCACCTTCATCATATCCGACGTAACCTGGGGGAGCACCAACCAGTCTGGAGACAGCATGTCTTTCCTGGTATTCACTCATATCGATGCGGGTCATAAGAGATTCGTCGTTAAAGAGATATTCAGCCAGTGCCCGTGCCAGTTCGGTTTTACCCACACCGGTTGTTCCAAGGAAGAGGAAAGATCCCACCGGGCGGTTTTCATCGGAGAGGCCTGTACGGCTTCTTCTTATTGCTGCAGCCACTGCATCTATTGCTTCATCCTGACCCACAACCCTCTTATGCAGTTCGTCCTCTATCATAAGGAGCTTTTCTTTTTCGCTTTGCAGCATCCTGGTCACAGGTATGCCAGTCCATCTGGAAACTATTTCAGCGATATCTTCAGATGTAATTTCTTCTCTTACAAGTCGTTTACCGTCTTTCTCAAAATGTTGTAATTTATCAATTGCCTCTTTAAGTTTCGATTCAGCATCCGGAAGCAGGCCATACCTGATCTCAGCCACCTTACCCAGGTTGCCTTCCCTTTCTGCTTTTTCAGCCTGGTACCTGTGGTTTTCTATTTTTTGTTTTATATTCTGTATATCATTAACAGCATTTTTTTCTTCTTCCCATAAGGCATTGAGCTGCTTCCTTTCATCCTCAAGATCTGCCAGCTGTTCCTTGATCTCCTCAACCTTGTCCTTGTCTTTTTCCCTCTTGAAGGCTACTTTTTCAATTTCCAGTTGTTGTATCTTTCTGTCCAGAACGTCTATCTCTTCAGGTTTCGAGTTCATTTCTATCCTCAGATGTGCAGCTGCTTCATCAATAAGGTCAATAGCTTTATCAGGCAGAAAGCGGTCATTAATATATCGTACCGACAATTGGACGGCAGATACGATAGCTTCATCCTTTATTCGTATCTTATGGTAACTTTCGTATCTTTCTTTTATACCTCTGAGAATGGATATTGCATCCTCCTCGCTGGGTTCATCAATAAATACTTTCTGAAATCTTCTTTCCAGGGCTTTATCCTTTTCAAAATATTTCTGATATTCGTTCAGGGTGGTTGCGCCAACTGCCCGCAGCTCTCCTTTTGAGAGAGCAGGTTTAAGGATATTCGCTGCATCCATTGCTCCTTCACCTCCGGCCCCGGCACCGACAAGGGTATGGATTTCATCTATAAAGAGTATAACATTACCTTCGGAGTGCACCACTTCTTTAACTACCGATTTGAGGCGTTCTTCAAATTCGCCCTTGTATTTGGCACCTGCTATCAGTGCTCCCATGTCAAGGGAGTAAATATTTTTTTGGAGCAGGTCATCCGGTGCGTCACCATCCACTATCCTGAAAGCTATCCCTTCTGCTATAGCTGTTTTACCTACCCCGGGTTCACCGACAAGTATAGGGTTATTCTTGGTACGTCTTGCCAGTATCTGTAATACCCGCCTTATTTCATCGTCACGGCCTATAACGGGATCGAGTTTCCCGCTTCGGGCCCTTTCATTGAGATTTATGGCATATTTACCGAGTGCATTATATGTTTCTTCGGCATTCTGGCTGCTTACAGTGCTTCCTTTTCGTAATTCTTTCATTACTGATTTGAGATCCCTGGTATTGAGGCCACTGTCTTTCAAAAGTGATGCTACATTGTCTGAAACACTAAGCAAGCCGATAAGTATGTGCTCAAGAGAAACGTATTCATCACCTGATCCTTCAGCCTCCTTACGTGCGGCTACCAGTGCCCTGTTTGCTGCATCGGAAAGATATACCTGGCCTCCGCTAACTTTAGGATAAGAATTTAATATACTGTCAAGAGCACTTATGAGCACCTGGTCGTTAATGGATAATTTTTTAAAGATGAATGGTAATATATTATCATCAGTATCCATTATTGCTTTAAGCAAATGCCCGCATTCAATGGCCTGGTGATCATTTTCCATTGCCAGCTGCTGTGCCCTCTGTATGGCTTCCTGTGACTTTATGGTAAATTTATCGAATTGCATAGTAATTATTTATAGAGATTGCTGCAGATTGTATATATACCACCTGCAGCAATCATTTAACACGTTATTATTTTATTCTTATTTAGCTTATATCAATCTGCTTTGCAGGTTTCGGTTTAATTTCTTCTCTTTTTGGCAGTGTAATATAAAGAACACCATCTTCATATTTGGCTTTGATCTTCTTACTGTCGATTACGTTATCAGCAACTTCAAAGCTTCTGCAGAAACACTGGTAACTGAATTCCCTGCGATTATACCTGTCTTCACCTTTTTCTTCTTCTTTTTCTTTGTCAGAAGAAATAGTCAGACGGCCATTATCGTAGTTAATTGAAAAATCTTCTTTCTTCATGCCAGGCGCTGCCACTTCGATTACGAAGTCATCATTAGTTTCTTTAATATTAACTGCCGGCAAGCTGGTATTCGTCGATGAATAGTTCGAGCTTGCCCTTTCAATCAACTCATTGTCCCAAAAACGGTCAAGGAGTGATGTCGGTAAAAAAGGAAATCTTGCTATTGTCATTGTTTTGTCCTCCATCATTTTGTTTTAATTATACATTCTGCAGACAATTTTTCAAATCCTGTGCCATTGCATGGAATGAAACATGATGCATATTATGGAAGTGTCATATAATCAATTAATTATCATAAGTCCAAAACGGAAGCTATTAATTGACGTTAAATTATATATGACATAATGACTGATGAAATAGTGAGTCATAAGACAATATGACACCAATATTGTTTAAAAGTAAAAGTATGGGGAAGGGAAGAAGAAAAGGGCTGTCCAAAAATTTACTTTTTGAACAGCCCCTTTATATAGTTCTTTCGTAATATGTTAATAAATTATTTTACTTTCTCGACAATTGCTTTAAAGGCATCAGGATGATTCATTGCCAGGTCGGCTAGTGTTTTCCTGTTCAGTGCAATTCCTTTTTTATTGATCCTACCCATGAATTCTGAATAGCTCATATCATATTGTCTTGTTGCAGCATTTATTCGTTGAATCCACAATGATCTGAAATTGCCTTTTTTCTTTTTCCTGTCGCGGTACGAATACTGCATTCCTTTCTCCAGGGCATTTACAGCAACCGAATATATGTTTTTCCTGCGACCGAATTGACCTTTTGTTTGCTTCAATACCTTTTTCCTTCTGTTTCTTGAAGCAACTGATTTAGTTGATCGTGGCATAATTTTACTTTTTTGAATGTGAGCGCTCCTTTTACTGGGAGGCTTATCAGGCTTCACATTCTGTTAACACTCATTTTACTCTCTCTCCTTGGTAAGCATTACTTTTTAGCCAGTAGAAGTTTAATATTCTTCTCATCTGCTTTATCAACCTGTCCGGAATAGGTAAGGTTCCTTTTGCGTTTGGTTGACTTTTTAGTGAGAATATGGCTTTTGTACGCATGCTTACGCTTAATTTTTCCCGATCCGGTAAAAGAAAATCTCTTTTTTGCACCGGGATTGGTTTTCATTTTTGGCATTTCGTACTGTTTTTTATTATTTGAAAGAACCTATTTTTTCTTTTTTGGAGTAAAGGTTATCGTCATCCTTTTGCCTTCCAGTTTAGGCATTTGCTCAACCACACCATAATCTTCGAGGTCCTGAGCAAGTCTCAGAAGGAGTATTTCACCTTTCTCCTTGAATAATATCGATCGTCCTTTAAAGAACACATATGCTTTAACTTTAGCACCGTCTTCCAGGAACTTGATAGCATGTTTTAATTTAAAGTTATAATCATGATCATCGGTATTCGGTCCGAACCTTAGTTCCTTAACCACCACTTTACTGGCTTTGGCCTTCATTTCTTTCTGTTTCTTTTTCTGATGATAAAGGAACTTCTGATAATCAATTATTTTACATACCGGCGGATCGGCTTTAGGCGATATCTCAACAAGATCCAGTTCCATCTCATCAGCAAGTCTGATCGCATCCTCTATTGACATTACCTGTGGTTCTACATTATCTCCCACAACCCTTACCACTTTGGCAGTAATGCGATTATTTATCCTGTGGGGCATTCTGTTATCACGTCTCCTGGGTGGCATTTTTTTTCTTGGTCCTGCTATAGTTTGTTCCTCCTTAAATTTATGGTTATAAAATTTTATGATATACCTGCTATCCTATTTCGTTTTTTACCTCTTCCCTTATAAAATTAACGAATTCTTCCAGTTTCATTATTCCTATATCTCCTTCACCCTGTCTCCTGACCGATACGGTTGAAGATTTTTCTTCCTTTTCGCCTATTATAAGAAGGTAAGGAATTTTCTTTAACTCATTATCCCTTATCTTCTTACCTACCTTTTCATTGCGCTCGTCAATCAGAGTGCGAATATCGGAATTATTTAAGAAATTTAAAACTTTTTTTGAATAATCATGGTATTTTTCACTGATTGGCAATATAATAACCTGGTCGGGGCTCAGCCAGAGGGGGAATTTGCCTGCCGTATTTTCAATTAAAACGGCAACAAAGCGTTCCAGGCTACCGAATATTGCCCTGTGTATGAGTACAGGCCTGTGTTTCTGGTTGTCGGCACCAATATAAGTCATATCAAAACGTTCAGGCAGGTTATAATCAACCTGTATGGTTCCCAGTTGCCATTCACGGCCTATGGCGTCTCTTACCATAAAGTCAAGTTTAGGCCCGTAAAATGCAGCTTCCCCTTCTACCACGGTGGCATCCAATCCTTTCTCATCTGAAGCTTCTATAATTGCTTTCTGGGCTTTTTCCCAGTTCTCGTCGCTGCCGATATATTTTTCTTTATCTGATGAATCCCGTAAAGATATCTGGGCATCATATTCATTAAAGTTTAATGCTTTGAATACCCATTCCACCAGGTCGATGATTTTTTTAAATTCATCTTTCAACTGGTCAGCCTCGCAAAAATGATGTGCATCGTCCTGGGTAAAACTTCTTACCCTTGTCAGCCCGTGTAGTTCTCCATGCTGTTCATACCTGTACACTGTTCCAAATTCTGCCATACGAATGGGCAGGTCCTTATAGGAATGCGGAGTGGCATTATATATCTCACAATGGTGGGGGCAATTCATGGGTTTAAGCATAAATTGTTCTCCCTCCTGGGGAGTGTTCATAGGCTTAAAAGAGTCGGCCCCGTATTTTTCATAGTGACCTGATATTTTATATAATTCAACATTGCCCACATGGGGAGTTGATACAATGGTGTATCCCCGGCGCTTGAGTTCGTCGGTCAGAAAGTCTATGAGCCTCTGCCTGAGATCGGCTCCACGGGGCAGCCATAGTGGTAATCCCATCCCTACTTTCTGTGAGAAGGCAAAAAGCTCAAGTTCTCTTCCTATTCTACGGTGGTCGCGCTTCTTAGCTTCTTCCAGCATTGCAAGGTATTCATCCAGGAGCTTTTGCCTGGGGAAAGTGATACCGTAAATCCTGGTCATCATTTTTCTTTGCTCATCTCCCTTCCAGTACGCTCCTGCCACACTGAGAAGTTTGATCGCTTTTATATTTTCAGTATCCGGGAGGTGAGGACCGCGACACAGGTCGGTAAAATTACCCAATTTATACAATGAAATAGTGCCATCTTCCAGTTCGCTTATAAGCTCTGTTTTATATTCATCGCCTTTTTCTTTGAAGAGCTTCAATGCATCTGCCTTGCTTATCTCGATCCTTTCGACCTTATTATTTCTCTTTGCCACTTCTCTCATCTTATCTTCAATAACCGGCAGGTCTGCCTCACTGATCACTACATCGTCACCCGGATCAACGTCATAATAAAAGCCATTTTCAATGGCCGGGCCAATTCCAAATTTAATTCCCGGATACAGTTCTTCGAGTGCAGCGGCCATAAGGTGAGCGCTTGTATGCCAGAAGGTGTGCTTTGCCTCTTTATCTTCCCATTTATGGAAAACTACTGACGAATCCTCATTTATAGGTCTGTTGAGATCCTTTACACCACCGTTAACAGTTGCGGCATATACCTCCCTGGCAAGGCCGGGGCTTATACTTTTTGCTATTTCCAGGCTGCTTACTCCGAATTCATACTGCTTCACTGAATTATCAGGAAACTTTATATTGATCATATCGTTCATTGTCATTAATAATCAGTTTGCAAAGATAATCATATTTTTGCACAGGTAAAGAGGCACACTGTCTTTGAATTAGAGAACAAAAAAAATGTTTAAGTGGTTCGGCTGGTTATTGTGGCCTGTGGAAGTGAGCAATAATGGAACCGAGCAGCGAGAGTTTGCCGGAGGCATGCGAGTGCTGCGAGCTCGACGAAACCCTGCGCTAGCAGGGTGAGTCAATGATGGAATAATGGGCGGATCATAAATAATCATTCATAATTAATACTTAATACTTAATAAATAATACTTACAAATGGCACATTATTTGATTTATCTTTGTTGTAACTAAATATCAGAGTCATGAAAAAGGTCTTTCTTATATTCTTCATAATCCCTGTAATACTCAGTTCATGTGAAATTTTTCCTGAAGCATATTTTTTTACTGACAAGGTCCAGGTCTATATAGGCGAAGAAATCTATTTCACCAATGAATCGTACAATGCTGTTGATTATGAATGGGATTTTGGTGACGGCACTTTTTCCAATGCCGTGCATCCCATACACAACTATTCAGCATCGGGCACCTACGAGGTTATGCTCACTGCATACAGTAAAACGGGTGCCAGTGACCGGGCATACCAGACCATCACGGTTGTATCTCCCACCATCCTGGAAGTGGAAGTTCTTGAATGGAATGATGAATATCCGGTGCCCGGGGCCAATGTTCGATTATACTCTGAGCTTGAAGACTGGGATAACGAAACCAACATGGTAGCGGAAGGCAACACAAACGCGAACGGCAAGGTTGTTTTTTATAACCTTGGCCCCTACGTATATTATGTTGATGTATGGGAAGACCATCACAACAACTGGGATTTGCGTGGTTACATGGACGATATTTATATAAGGACAGACCAACTTGTAACGAACGAGGTGAACACCTTCATAGCATGGGTTGATTATGTCGGTAAGAAGGGTGGGGCGGAGCGTGACCGCGCCATGGTGGTAAGGAAAACAGACAGAAAGCCAAAGAAATAATCTTTATTTTTCACTCATTGCATCCAGAGCTTTATTCACCGAGCCATGCAGCAATAATAAGTTACGTGCTTTTTCGCTGTCTATTCCCAGCTCTTCAACTATCATTTTTGTGCCTCTTTCTATTAGTTTCTGGTTGGTAAGTTGCATATGAACCATCTTATTACCCTTTACCCTCCCCAGTTTTATCATCAGGGCGGTGGTTAACATATTTAGAATCAGCTTCTGTGCTGTTCCTGCCTTCATCCTTGTACTCCCGGTTACGAATTCAGGCCCCGTAACTGCCACTATAGGTATATCAGCATGTTTTTCAAGTTCAGTATTGGGATTACTTGTTATGCATGCCGTTAAAATATTTCTCTTCCTTGCCCTCTTAAGTGCTCCAATGACATAGGGAGTCCGTCCTGATGCAGCTATTCCCACCACCGTATCCATTTTGTCAATATTATATGCCTGGAGATCATTCCAACCCAGTTCTTCATTATCTTCGGCTTGTTCAACTGCCTTACGTATTGCGCTGTCGCCACCGGCTATCAGACCGATAACAAAACCATGATCAAGACCGTAGGTAGGAGGTATTTCCGAGGCATCAACGATACCGAGTCTTCCGCTTGTACCGGCTCCCAGGTAAAACAAACGACCCCCTTTTCTCATTCTTTTTACCACTTCCTCGACAAGTTTTTCAATAGCAGGTATAACTGAGCGTACAACAGGTACTATTTTCCGGTCTTCATCATTTATATATTCCAGTATCTGCCGGGTCGACATCTTGTCGATATCCTTGTATAGTGATTCTGATTCGGTAATATTATTATCTGAGGACATAATTCGAGCTTATTGACTTAAGTGAAACTCCAGTATTTTATCTGCCGGTTCTTTTATTATCTCTCCTATATTAAGGTTATGTGACATCAACACTTCCCTAAGTATATCTTCAAAATGCCATGCGATGGACCCAGTAAAAGATATCTTCAATTTATCATACCTTTCATAGTATTTGATATTCCTGTTTATAAAATCATCGAAGGCATTTACAACCAGCTGGTGGCAGTATGATTTACTTATATTATCTTTCAGGAAAACAACAAAGCTGGCAATGTATTTATTTGGGAATTCACCACGATATACTTTCTGAATTACTATATCCTTATCGGTCTCATATTTCCGGCTGAAAAGATCTGAAATGTCTTCAGGCATTATGCCTTTAAGATAATCTGCCAGCAAGCGTTTGCCAAGGTAGTCGCCTCCTCCTTCGTCTCCAAGTATGAAGCCAAGTGGAGGAATGTTCGCAATAATTATTTCTCCGTCATAAAGGCATGAGTTTGAACCAGTTCCCAGGATACATGCTATTCCTTCCTCCCTGCCGAAAAGTGCCCGGGCAGTACCCAGCAGATCGCTGTTCACCTCAATCTCAGCCTTACTGAAAATTTTCTTGATACCATCTTTAGCCCTGCCACACATGTTAGCTCCAGAACATCCAGAGCCATAGAAATATATTTTTACATTATCAGAATTATCAGCATAGGGCAATACTTTTTCTTTTATTACAGAAGAAATAAATTCCGGGGATGAAAAGGTCGGATTCAGGCCTTCAGTAGTAAGCTTTTTGATAATGCTCCCCTCATCGGCGATGATCCAGCTTGTGTTTGTTGATCCGCTGTCAGCTATAATTATCATAATGCAAAAATAGAAAAATAAAAGTATGATAATCTAATTTATAAATCTGTTGAGAACACAGCAGGGGCCTTATTTCTGAGGTTATAATTTGATGTCATTACTTCACCGTAGGCACCTGCTGAGCGTATTGCCAGGAGATCGTTTCTCGTCGTCCGAGGCAGGTCAATATACTTGCCAAAGCTGTCTGAAGATTCACATATTGGTCCTACCACATTATATTTCTCCAGGTCTTCATTCGAAGTGATATTCTCAATTTTATGATAGGCCTGGTACAAGGCGGGCCTGATAAGGTCAGTCATACCTGCATCAACAATTGCATACTTGGTCTTTCTACCACCCTTTATATACAGGACACGTGTTATCAGGCTTCCTGCCTGCCCGATGACAGATCTGCCCGGTTCAAAATGAACCACTTGCCCCTTCTGTAGTTTCAGATGGTCATTAAAGATGCTGAAATATTCTCCAAAATCTGTTATTTTTTCAGGGTCCTTATAATCAATTGCCAAACCTCCTCCTACATTTAGATGTTTAATTTCAGCATTATGGCCTTCAAACCATTCCTGTAACTCGTTTATGCGCGTGCACAGACTTTTAAATGTACTCATTCGCCTTATCTGCGATCCTATATGAAAGTGCAAGCCTATGAGTTCTATGTTGCCCGAGGCGTGAATTTTTTCAATAACTTCCTCGAGTTCCCACATATTAATACCAAATTTTGCCTCTTCAAGACCTGTGGTTATATATTCATGGGTAAAGGCATTAACATTAGGATTAATCCTGATTGAAATCCTTGCCGTGTAATTATTCTCCTCTGCCAGTTTATTTATTACCCTGATTTCCTCCTGTGATTCAATATTAAATGAAAATATATCATTTTTTATTCCTGTCAGTATTTCATCATCTGTCTTGCCTACGCCGGCAAAAACTATTTCTTCAGGTTTGAAGCCACATTTTATGGCCATTAGAATTTCGTTACCGCTTACGCAATCGGCACCAAAACCTGCTGAGGAAATCCTTTGTAAAATTTTCTCATTGGCATTGGCTTTAAGGGCAAAATGTATTTTATATCCGTATCTGCTTGACTCATCCTTGATTATATCAATGGTTTTGTCCAGGATTTCCAGGTCATAGTAATAAAAAGGAGTCCTGAGGGCTGAGAATTTATTCACTGTATCTTTATCAAACATCATGGCACATATTAAACAGGCGGCAATTAAGTGCAATAAGGGCTTTTTCCTTATAGCGGCTGTCAGTAAGCATTGATATATTATGCTTGCTGCCACCATATGATATCATTCTGAGAGGTATGCCTTGCAAGGCAGTGAATAATTCAACTGTTGTTCCGGCTTTTTCAGCAATAAAATCGCCCACCACGCAAATTATTGTCTGGTTCTTTTCAACTTCCACATGCCCCAGTTCTTGAAGGTCACTTATGATACCTTCAAGCCTGGCAGCATCATCAATAGTGAGTGAAACGGCGACCTCGGATGTTGTTATCATGTCAATGGGAGTGCGGTAGTTTTCAAATATTTCAAAAATTTTTCTTAAAAAGCCATAAGCAAGCAGCATCCTGTCTGATTTAACCTTAATTGCCGTGATGCCGTCTTTCGCAGCCACGGCCTTATAACCGCCACCCTTGCTGGCATTGCTTATTATCGTTCCTTCATCTTCCGGATGAAGGCTGTTTTTGAGTCTTACAGGTATGCCCTTGTTTCTGGCAGGCATCACACTTGAAGGATGTAAAATTTTGGCACCGAAATACGACAGCTCTGCTGCTTCATCAAAGGATAGTTCCCTTATCACCTTTGTTTTCTTAACATAGCGCGGATCATTATTATGCAGCCCGCTAACATCAGTCCATATCTGAATTTCACTGACTTCAAGGCATGCTCCTATTATTGTGGCAGTGTAATCACTTCCTCCCCTTTTAAGGTTATCAACCTCTCCAAACACATTACGGCATATATATCCCTGGGTAATAATGATATCATTTCCCGGGTGTTCTTTCAGCTCGCGATTAAGATTTTCTTTGATGTAAAACATATCAGGTTCCCCATCCTTGTCTATCCTCATGAAGTTCAGTGCGGGCAACAGAGATGCATTCAAGCCCGTCTCTTTACAGAGCAAGAGGAAAAGGGCTGTGCTTATCAGTTCACCCTGGGCCAATATGGCTTTTTTATCATTTCTGGAGAATTCCTTAAGGGTGAAAGATCTCAGATAGTCAAAATGCGAGTTAATTAATTCACGAGCTTCAAAAACAAGTTCTGCGGTAACTTTTAGACCGAGGATAAGCTTAAGATAATCTTCACGCATGGATTCAAATACCTCTGCGGCTTCTTTTTTATTGCCATCAAATAGAAGCCCGGTGGTTTTTTCCAGCCTGTCTGTTGTTCCTGACATAGCCGAAAGTACAACAATAAGATCCTTACTGTCTTTCAGCAATTGCGCAATTTTTTTCATCCTTTCGGGCGACCCAATAGATTTGCCTCCGAATTTATATACCTGCATTAGTTTATTACTTAAGAATTCTGTCTATACGATTAATTTCTTCGTCAGAGAATTTCATATTATCAAGGGATAATATGTTCTCTGCGAGTTGGACCTCAGAGCTTACTCCAATAAGCGCGGAGCACACCCTTTTATCTTTGAGTACCCAGGCCAGGGCCATCTGGCTAAGTTTCTGCCCTCTCTCGTTTGCTATATCGTTTAGGGCTCTGATCTTATCAACTTTTTGCAGAACAACTTTTTTGTCCAGGTATGTCATTTCTTTTCCTGCCCTTGAATCTGCCGGTATACCGTCCAGGTATTTGTCAGAGAGCATACCCTGTGCAAGGGGTGAAAAAGCTATCAAACCCTTCCCGTATTTTTCGAGGGTTTTGAGTAAGCCATCCTCAACCCACCTGTCAAAAAGTGAGTACCTGGCCTGGTGTATAATGAAAGGGGTTTTTAATTCCTCGAGTATTTTTGCAGCCTCTGCCGTCCTTTTCGCATCATAATTACTGATACCAACATAGAGGGCCTTTCCTGACCTTACAACATGATCAAGAGCAAGCATTGTTTCCTCGAGTGGTGTTTCCGGGTCGGGCCTGTGGTGGTAAAAAAGATCGACATAATCAAGGCCCATTCTTTTCAGGCTGTGATCAAGACTGGTGATCAAATACTTACGCGAACCAAAGTTACCGTAGAGCCCATCCCACATATCATATCCTGCCTTTGTGGAAATAAATAGTTCATGGCGATAAACCCCCAGATCCTTTTTCAGTATCATACTGAACGTTTCTTCTGCTGAACCAAAGGGAGGGCCATAATTATTTGCCAGGTCAAAATGAGTAATACCGAGATCAAATGCTTTAGTGGCTATCCTTCGTGCTTTTTCCCCCGAATCAATGGCCCCGAAGTTATGCCAGAGCCCAAGGGAAATCATAGATAGTAATATACCACTCTTACCACACCTGCGGTATTTCATTGTTTCATAACGCTTTTCATCTGCTATATACCTTGTCTGATTCGATTTGTCCTGTGCTTTCATGCTCAGTCGTTAATATTATTACCACAAACATAAATAAAATACCCGTAATTCGTGCTTCCTGTCATCTCCACCCGCTCAGGTACTCCGTTTCACCTAATCTAGCATCTCATAGTTCATATTTGTCTCATCCCTGGTCTCCGGTATTTAGTAAGCTCGCAGCACTCGCCCCGACAGTATCGTTGTGACTCACGTCCCTCAGTTCATACTTAATACTTAATACTTCCCTGCTCCATGCTCCCTGCTCCATGCAAAAAGCCAAACTGAAAAATCAGTTTGGCTTTTTGTGCCCAGGACTGGAATCGAACCAGCACGACCTAAAGCGGCCACCAGGCCCTCAACCTGGCGCGTCTACCAATTCCGCCACCTGGGCGGGTTGATTGGCGACTGCAAATTTAATTCATAAAATCAAAAAAAAAAATAAAAAGAATGCGTGGTGCATATGATAATATTTACTTAAATTAATGCCTTTTCCGCCCGGTACATGACATACAGGAATCAAAAAATATAATCGATTATGAATTCTCTGTCTGCAATAGCTTTGATTGCAATAGGCAGTATTGGAGCCTCCAGTTTTTATGTTCCTTTCCGGAAAGTAAAGAAATGGTCATGGGAATCATACTGGATCAGTCAGGGTTTAGCTGCATGGTTAATAGCTCCATGGGTTTTTGCCCTGATATCTCTTCCCAGGGGTACCTTATTTGATATTATCATTGCAGCGCCTCCTTCTGCAAAATGGCTGGCAATACTATTTGGCGCTCTATGGGGTGTTGGAGGACTCACTTTTGGATTGAGTATAAGATACCTCGGAGTTGCAATGGGACAAAGTGTTGCACTTGGATTTTGTGCCGCCTTCGGTACCCTTATTCCTCCTATTGTTGCAGGTGATAATCTATTTGCTTCAAAGGAGGGTATACTTATGATTATCGGGGTTGCTGTATGCATATCAGGGATAGCAATCATAGGCTATGCCGGCTCTTTGAAAAACAGGAATATGAGTGAGGAGGAAAGAAGAATGGCAGTGAAGGACTTTGCACTGAAGAAAGGTTTGCTTATAGCAATTATGGCAGGTATTATGAGTGCAGCCTTCAACTATGGATACGAAGTTGGTAAACCCATTGACGACATTGCCATTAAGTTTGGCGTAAACCCACTTTTTCAAAGCAATGTGACCCTTATATTTATACTAATAGGAGGATTCATTACTAACTTTTCTTATTGTACTTACTTGAATATTAAAAACAAAACATATACTGACTATTACAGGGTATCGGGCGGTGTTTTCCTGAATAACATGTTCTTCACCTTCCTTGCCGGGCTGTTATGGTTTATACAGTTTCATTTCTATGGCATGGGCAAATCCCAGCTGCCTGAGGGAATTGCTGTTTTTGCGTGGAGCATACTTATGGCACTGAATATAGCATTCAGCAATATCTGGGGTATTGTGCTCAAGGAATGGAAAGGTGCCGGTACTAAGACTATGGTAGTCCTGGTAATAGGGATTGTGATATTGATATTGTCAACCTTCGTGATAAACCTGGAATGACGAAGGGCACAGGGCTCAGAGCGTATAGCGTATAGCGTAGAGCGTAGAGTATGAGAGATTAAAAGACCGGAAACTAAGATTGAGTATGTTGAATAGATTTAGAATAGGTCAATGACCAAACCTGAAACCTGAAACCTGAAACCTGAAACTAAAGAAAAGATATAAATTATGAAAAAAACAAGAACCATTCAAAAGGCTTATAAACTGGCCAAGGAACAATATGCTGAACTGGGAGTTAACACCGATAAGGTAATAGAGAAAATGGAGGATGTCGTTATCAGCCTTCATTGCTGGCAGGCTGATGATGTGGGTGGCTTTGAGACTCCTGATGCTGAGCTGGGAGGGGGAGGCATACAGGTAACTGGAAATTATCCGGGTAAGGCCCGGAATGCGAAGGATTTAAGAAAGGATATTGAAAAAGTTATGTCATTGCTTCCAGGAAAACAGAGACTGAACCTCCATGCCATATATGGTGATTTTGGAAATGAATTCATAGACAGGAATCAGATAAAAACCGATCATTTCCGGTCATGGATCGAGTGGGCTAAAAAGGCTGGTATCGGAATGGATTTTAATTGCACCTGTTTTTCCCATCCGAAAGCAGATGACGGATTTACCCTCTCTTCTAAAGATAACTCCATCAGAAACTTCTGGATAGAGCATGTTAAACGGTGCCGTAAGATAGGTGCTGAAATGGGCAGGCAGCTCGGGACACCCTGCGTGCATAACCTGTGGATACCCGATGGCTCCAAAGATGTGCCTGTTGACCGCTACAGCCTGAGAAAAATACTCAAAGAATCCCTCGATGAAATTTATTCTGAAGAATACCCTGCGGAGTATCTTAAGGATTCAGTTGAGAGTAAATTGTTCGGAATAGGTTCTGAAGCAATGGTGGTGGGTTCATATGATTTCTACCTGGCTTATGCCATACGCAATAATTTAATGATCTGCCTCGATAACGGGCATTATCATCCAACAGAACAGGTGGGTGATAAAATATCATCATGTCTCCAGTTCCTGGATGAATTGATGCTCCATCTTACAAGAGGCTTGCGCTGGGACAGTGATCACGTTGTAACCTTTAATGATGAAATATTATTTATTGCACAGGAAGTGATAAGGGCAGATGCCTTAGGCAGGGTGAATATAGGCCTTGATTTTTTTGATGCCAGTATTAACAGGATAGGAGCTTATGTGGTTGGAACCAGGGCCGCCCAGATGGCCTTCATGTATGCTATGCTGGAGCCTTTAACGAAACTGAAAGATTATGAACAGGAAGGTAGGTATTTTGAACGCCTCGCGTTGCTTGATATACTGAAAAGCAAGCCTTTTGGAGCTGTGTGGGATTATTATTGTGATAATTCGGGAGTACCCGTTGGTACTGAATACATTGGCGAAATAGAGAAATATGAAAAAGAGATATTATCGGTGAGAAAATAATAGTAAGAAAATCTTAATTTGAAAATATGACCATGAAACGTATATCAGTTTTTTTTACATGTTTGTTTTTAGTAAGCACAATAACAATTGCCCAGTTAAAAATAGTAAACACCTTCGTTGAAAACAGGGACAAACCCATGGGTTTGGATGAACGACAACCCCGTTTCACCTGGGTAATTTCTTCTGATGACAGACAGGTATTGCAAAATGCCTATGAGATCAGGGTGAGTGACAGCAGGGAGGATCTTGAAAACAATGAGGGTTTAGTCTGGTCAAGCGGGAAGGTATTGTCGGCCCAATCCGTACATATTAGTTACGGGGGTGAAGCTTTACAGCCGGGAACCAGGTATTTCTGGAAGGTTAAAGTATGGGATAATAAGGGTAATGAATCGGAATGGAGTAGAACAGATTGGTGGCAGACAGGACTGATGGATCCGCTTGCATGGGAAGCTGATTGGATAAGAGCACAGGAGAAAAATGATATCAACGTATATTATTTCAGAAAAGACTTTTTGACGGGCAGTGAAAAGAAAATAAAGAAAGCAACAGCCTACATTACCGCAAGGGGCATGTATGAAGCCAGCATTAATGGCAGACGTATCGGTGACGCATATTTTACTCCCGGTTGGACAAGCTATAATAAGAGGATACAATACCAGGCTTATGACATAAAGGAATTGCTTAATAATGGTGAGAATACAATAGGTATTATGCTGGGTGAGGGTTGGTATAAAGGCAGGATATCGCGTAAGGTGTATGGATCTGAAACGGGCCTGCTGGCACAAATAATTATTGAATATACTGACGGTGTGACTGTTACCATAAAGACTGATGGGACATGGAAATATTCAACAGGGCCGGTAATAAGTTCTGGTATTTATGACGGGGAAATATATGATTCAGGGAAAACAATAAGCGGCTGGGACCATCCCGGCTTTAATGATTCAGCGTGGGAAAAGGTGCTTGTCGAGGACTATACTAAAACTAACATTATACATACTTATAATGAGCCGGTTAGAAAGCATGAAGAATTAAAGCCGCAAGAAGTGATTATCAGTCCCGAAGGTGATACAATAATTGATTTCGGTCAAAACCTTGTAGGCTGGGTAAGACTCAAGGTAAAGGGAAATAAGGGAGATAGCCTTATCCTGCGTCATGCTGAGGTACTCGACCGTGACGGAAACTTTTACACGGCAAACCTGCGGAGTGCCCTTCAAAGAAATATCTATATTCTTGATGGCAGTGAGCGAGTATTTGAACCACACTTTACATGGCAGGGATTCAGGTATGTAAAAATAGAAGGCCTGGATAAAATGCCAGATCCTGATAATATGACAGCAATAGCTCTTTATTCTGATATGGAGCCAACAGGTCATTTCAGCACTTCAAATACTGATCTTAACCAGTTACAGAGTAACATACGCTGGGGGCAGAAAGGAAATTTTCTTGATGTGCCGACTGATTGTCCACAGCGGGACGAACGCCTGGGGTGGACTGGCGACGCACAGGTCTTTTGCAGCACAGCTGCCTTTAATATGAATGTAAATAATTTCTTTTCCAAGTGGTTGAAAGACCTTGCCGCTGATCAGTTTGATAATGGTAACGTGCCCGTGGTAATTCCCAATGTCCTGGGGTCCCGAAGTGCAGGAAGCGCAGGCTGGTCAGATGCTGCTACAATAATCCCATGGGACATTTACCACTCATATGGCGATATAAGGGTTCTGGAAGAGCAATATCCCAGTATGAAAGCATGGGTCGATTACCTTATTGCTATCAGTAATGACCTTTTAAGAAATAATGGCTTCCATTATGGAGACTGGCTGTTCTACAGCCTGGATGATGATAATGCCGGACGTTCGGCGGTAACTGATAAATATCTCATGGCACAGGCTTTCTTTGCAAATTCATTGAGGATAGTTGCTGAAACTGCGAACCTGCTGGGCAAAGAGGATGATAATAAATATTATTCCGCTATCCATGGCCAGGTGAAGGAAATTTTTAATAATGAATTTGTCACTCCCAATGGTCAGCTGGTTTCCAATACCCAAACAGCTTACGTCCTGGCTCTTCAGTTTGACCTCTTACCGGAATCTATGAGAAAGCAGGCCGTGAACAGACTGATAAACAATATAAGGAAATACAATGATCACATAACAACCGGCTTTCTCGGGACTCCGTATATTAATCACGTACTTACCCGCTATGGTGAAGTGGGAGTGGCCTATGAATTGTTATTACAGGATACTTATCCATCATGGCTTTACCCGGTGAAGAAAGGTGCTACAACAATCTGGGAACGATGGAATGGAATAAAACCTGATGGCTCATTCCAGTATCCTTCGATGAACTCATTTAATCATTATGCCTATGGCGCCATTGGGGACTGGATGTACAAAGTGATTGCTGGTATTCAGCCGGAAGGGCCGGGATACAGGGAGTTTGTTATCAAGCCAGGGCCCGGGGGAGGACTGAGCAGTGCAAAAGGTGAATTGCAGACATACTATGGACTGATAAGGTCAGAATGGAAAATTGAAAATCAGCACTTTTATACAGAGATTGAGATACCGGTCAATACCAGCGCAAAAGTTTATCTGCCAGCCTCTTCCATAGATGATGTTACGGAAGGAGGAAGAAAGATTGCAATTGTGGAAACAGTGGATATATTAGAAGTAAAAGATGATCATGTTATTCTCATGTTGGGCTCCGGTAAATATAATTTCACTGTTAGAGGATATAAAAGTGAGATAAAATAAATCAAATGGCTAAGGCTTAAAATAATGGCACTACCCCCTGAAATAATCTCCCTCTCAAGATACTATGGTAGCAATATGGAGTATATTATTGCTGGTGGTGGCAATACTTCTTATAAAGAAGGCGATAATTTATGGATAAAGGCCAGCGGAGTCTCGCTGGCAGACATAGATGAATCGGGGTTTGTATGTCTCTCCAGAAAAAAGCTGGAAAAAATTTCAAATAGAGTATATAGCAAAAATCCTGCGAAGCGAGAAGAAGAGGTAAAAGAGGACCTGAAGTCTGCCATAATAAGCGATAGTGATAAAAGGCCCTCCGTTGAAACCTCCCTGCACAATCTGCTTAATTACAAGTACATAGTTCACACACACCCATTTACTGTTAATGCGCTCCTATGCTCGGTGAAAGCAGAAGAACTAAGCGGAAAGCTGTTTGGTGACGAAGTATTGTTTGTGGAATATACAGACCCCGGATATATTCTCTTCAAAAAAACAGAAAAAGCAGTTAATAAATTTGTCAAACTGCATTCTAAAGAGCCCCCGGTTATTTTCCTTCAGAACCATGGCATGATAATATGTGGAGAAAATCCAGGTGATATACACACCCAGACCGACAGGATTACAGGGATTATCAAAAGTCTTTTTACAAAAAAACTTCCTGCATTGGATCATTTACCACCCGGTAAGGATACCAAAAGAATAGTGGACCGGTTCAATAAATACCTGGACAGCCGTGGGCTTAAGTCTGTATTTAATAATAATGACCTGATAAGATTGTTTGTCCAGGGAGATAAGAAATTTAGCAGGACCGCCAGGCCCTTTACACCTGACAATATTGTTTATTGTAAATCCGAATACCTTTTTTCCGGTGGAAAAGCTGAAAAAATCATACGTGATATGGAATCTTTTGAATCCAGTAATGGTTATTATCCCAGGATAATTGCCCTCGAAAAAGCGGGCTTGCTGTCGCTTGGCAATAACGAACAAGCGGCTGCCAGGTCAATGGAAGTATTCCAGGATATGATGAAGATAAGTTACCTGTCAGAAAATTTCGGAGGCCCAAAATTCCTTACTCCGCAGCAGATCATTTTTATTGATAACTGGGAAATTGAAAATTACCGCAGAAAGTTTTAATCGCGTAGGTATTATTGAATTTGAAACCAAAACGCGGAAAGTGAAAATAAAAAAACCGGCTGGCATCAACCGGTTTTTCTGTCCACCTCCGGTGCCCAGAACAGGACTCGAACCTGCACGTACTTGCGTACACTAGTCCCTGAAACTAGCGCGTCTACCTATTCCGCCATCTGGGCATTTTAGAGCGATGAGCCCTTCGATGCGGCCTCCGGCCTTACTCAGGACAAGCGGTGAGTGATGAGATATGAGTTTTCACATCAATTTTCGCGTATGCAAAAATAAGGGAATTTTCTCAAACAAAAAGGTAGAGGAATAAAAAAATAGGCTAAGGCTAAGGCTAAGGCTAAGGCTAAGGCTAATCCGGGAAATTTGTCCAGAGCAAGCTTTTGCACCTATTAAATACAAATCTTAAAGGATAAACAGTAATTTTTATTAATTTGTTCCTGCTATGGAAGGTAATAATCCAATTTATAGATATACTGACCTTTATAAAAAAGGGATCCTTCAGGAGAGAGCGTCTGAAATGTCCGAAAAGCTGTCATCCTGCACCCTTTGTCCGAGAAATTGCGATGTTAATCGACTGGAGAATGAGAAAGGGATATGTAACACGGGCCGTAAAGCCATGGTTTCATCCTATTCCGCTCATTTCGGGGAAGAGAAGCCTTTGATGTACAAGCAGGTTGGTGATCTTAAACTGAATGATGAGGGCATTGCGACCCGGGACCTGCTAATCAGGCACTAAGGCCTGAGGAACACAGGGAAGCTGTTAATTATGCTATGAGCCTGGGGTTGCAACGTATTGATTATTAGATTTTAACTTCCTGTTCGTTCGCATTGCTGAACCCCCTGCTTAAAAGTGTTAAATGATAAATATTACTTGATTTTCTTATCCTTTTTTTGTATTTTAACTACCAGAATTTTTGTTTACGGGTAATAAATCAAATATTAAGTTATGGGTAAGAATGTTGGCGTGTGGCTTGACAGAGAGAAAGCCTATGTTATTATTGTGAATGAGGGTAAACATAAGATTGAAAAGGTTGAATCAAATGTAGAATCACGGGTTCGTTATGATGGTGAAACGAAATCATATTCCAGGATCGGTGGTACATTTTTCAATCCTTCCAAGAAAAAAACAAAAAGAGAGAAACATCAGCTCAAACATTATCTTGATGATCTTTCCTGCAGATTATCGGGAGCTGAAGAAATACTGATTTTCGGTCCCGCTGATGTAAAGAAAGAATTGAGGAAAAACTTAATCAAGCGAAAGGATAAGCCGGCAATACGCATGGAATCTGCTGATCGCATGACAGAAAACCAGATGGTTGCCAGGGTGAAAGCACATTTCAAGTAATAATAACTCAATCTGCTATAGAGTCGTAAGTGCTCTGCAATATTTCAGTCCTGATATTCAAATCATACAACAGGCTGTTTTCACGGGTGGGGTATACCCGGTTTGATAGAAAAACATAACTCAGTTCATATTCGGGATCTACCCAAACAAAGGTACCGGTGAATCCTGAGTGCCCGAAGCTTGAAGGTGAAGCTCCCGGGCAGGGATAGTCTTCCTCTGTACCGTCATACTCATCTATCAGGGGTTTATCAAAGCCGAGTCCGCGCCTGTTTTCATTTTCCGGAAACTGGTAAGAGGTGTATTCTCTTATTATTTTTTCTTCGATTATCTGCTCATCACCATACCTCCCTTCCCTGCGGTACATTTCCATAAGTTTGATCAAATCATTGCCTGTGGCGAACAAACCTGCATTCCCTGAAAATCCCCCCATCATTGCAGCCCCCTCATCATGTACGTAACCATGTAGGAGCTGCTCCCTGAAAAGGGTGTCACGCTCGGTAGGCACTAACCTGGATTTTGGATAAAACCTGAAAGGATTGAATACTATATCAAAGGCACCGAGTTTGTGGTAAATATTCTTATAAAGGAAGTCTTCATATGATTCTCCGCTCAAATCTTCAGTAATTGATGGAACAAGAAAAAAGACAAGGCCTGAGTAAATGTATTCCTTTTCACTCATGGGTGAACGTTTTATAGCCCTTATTATCTTATTGAAATATTTCCGGTGAACATATAAACCATTAGCCACCGTAGCCGGGTAACGTTCCGATTCAACTCTTTTTATAGTCCACCACTTATATTTGCCACTATTGCGTAAAGTGTTTTTCCAGTAGGGTATCCATGGATAGAGACCTGCCTGGTGAGCCAGGATCTCTCTGAAAATAAGATCTCTCTTGTCCGAACACCTCATTTTAGGGACATAGTCTATGAGCTTGTCATCGGGTGAAAACAACCCCTCACCGTCGAGCTTCATGAGCCCGGTCGTCGAAGCTGCTATTTTGGTAACCGATGCCAGGTCATAAAGGTCCTTTGCCATGACATCTATCCTTGATTGGTAAGTATGTGATCCATAGCATTTATGGAAGAAAACAATGCCTTTCCTGGCCAGTATGACCTCGCAACCCGGATAAGCACCTGCTTCAAGTCCTTTCAATGCCAATGAGTCTATCTTCTTTTCAATCTCTTCCGACGATATACCAACATCTTCAGGATAGCCATATTGAAGTCTTATATTACCGGGTGTTATTATTCCGTGACCCTGAACGTATTTTGTATTTATTGTCACAGGAAGTCTACCATGTCCGCTGATACCTCCGAAGATTAATTGTGCCGATAGCTCCTCTGTGTATTTATTTTCCTGGTAGGCAAGTATCAAACCCTCGGCGCACTGCAGATCGGGCAGACTGTTAATTGCGTAGGGATTGCCGAAATATACACCAATTAATTTCGTTTTATAAGCCAGCTGTGCAATAAAATCACGGGCTTCCTGGCTTATGCCATAATTTCTGTATGGGCGCTGGTCAGTGTCAAAAATACCTGCTATAACAAGATCATATTCTTCCAGTTTTTTTATCAGGCTGTCACTGTCATTGCTTTCCCTGGACCAGTAATAATTGTCTATTCTTGTATATTTCTCGGTCATTGACTGAAATGATGTCTTGGTGCGACTGTTAATTGCGAGGCAGGCAATTTTTTTATTATCAAGATGCCTCACGGGAATAATATTTTCCCTGTTATTTAAAACGGTCAGTGCATTAGCATATAGTTTTCTGATAAATGCATTGTTTGCATTATGGTTTGATTTTTCAATGGCTTTTTCACCGCTGGGCTCCTGAGCATACAAAGCCGACCAGTATTTAAATGCAAGGATTTTCCTTGTGGTACTATCAATCTGAGCATAAGATATTTTCCCCTGGTCATAGAAATCTTTAATTGATTTAATGGCAAGACCTGCATCGCTGACATATTCTATTATGTCGTTTCCGGCCATATATGCAATGGCTTCGGCTTCTCCTGGTTCATAATGCTTTGTCAGCCCTTTCATATTCATGGCGTCAGTAAGAACAAGTCCCTCAAATCCCAGTTCCTCCTTTAATAATCCAGTCATGATTTTTTTTGAGAGGGTGGAGGGTAGATCTGAGGTTGTATCAAGTGCCGGTATGTTTAAATGAGCCGACATGATAGACCCTATGCCTTCTTCTATTGCCATTTTGAAGGGATAAAGTTCAAGACTGTCAAACCTTTGCCGGCTATGTATTATTACCGGGAGATCATAATGGGAGTCAATGTCAGTATCACCATGCCCCGGAAAATGTTTTGCTGTTGCCAGTATACCCTTGTCCTGTAATCCCTCCATGTACATAATTACTTTTCGCGCCACTAAATTCCTGTTTTCACCAAATGACCTGTAATTGATTACAGGATTGTCAGGATTATTGTTAATATCTGCCACAGGGGCAAGATTGATGGTAAGGCCCAGTAATTTGAATTCTTCTGCGATTCTGCTTCCCATTTCATATATCAGAGAGTCATTATTTATAGCTCCCAGGGTCATCTGGTAGGGGTAGTCCTGAATGCTATCGAGCCTCATACCGGCCCCCCATTCACCGTCTAAGGCAATGGCAAGGGGAAGATTGGATACCTGCTGGTAATGGTTAATCAATTCAACCTGTTTCTCAGGTGTCCCCTGGAAAAATACAAGTCCACCAATGCCGTACTTCCTTATCGTACTGTCAATTTCAATGTAATGACCTATGTCTTTGTTAGACCATGTGGCAAGGAAAATACTCTGTGCTATCTTTTCTTCTATGCTCAATGTTGACAATGTCGAATCAACCCATGGATGATCATAATACTTCATGAATTCTGCACCCTGTGAATATGAATTTGATGAAATTAAAAGGGGTGCCAGGATTAATAAATTAGTTATAAGATGTTTACGTGTCATATTTTATCAGGTTTGAAAGTCTAAAAATAATAAAAAATATATGTCGATTTAAGGATAATGCTTATATGCTTTAAATTATTAATTTTAGTCTCTGAAAGTTAAAAACCCTAAAATCAAAAATATGAATAAGAAGCGATTACTTTCGCTGGATGTTTACCGGGGCCTCACCATAGCTTTTATGATCGTAGTGAACACCCCCGGCAGCTGGCAATACGTATATGCACCATTAAGACATTCAGAGTGGCATGGTTGTACACCAACCGATCTTGTTTTCCCATCCTTCCTTTTCATTGTGGGGGTATCGATGTGGTTTTCTATGAAGAAATACGGTCACAGCCTGAATTCCAGATCTGTTTTCAAAATATTATACCGTACACTTATAATTTTTGCGGTAGGATTTTTACTTGTATGGTTTCCCTTTTTCGGCAAAAACCTTTCAGAAGTCAGGATAATGGGAGTGCTTCAGCGGATTGCCCTGGCTTATGGATTAGGGGCGCTCATCTGTCTTATTGTCAGGAGGAAATACCTCTGGATAGTATCAGCATTTATCCTGCTTGGGTACTGGGCCCTGCTGTACTTTGGCGGTGGCGACCAACCATACAGCCTGGAAGACAATGTTGTTTTGAAGTTTGATTTGCTGGTTCTGGGTAAGGATCACCTGTACCGGGGTTTCGGAATACCTTTTGATCCGGAAGGCTTGCTCAGTACAATTCCCGCAGTCGCAACAGTAATAATAGGTTATATTGCAGGTAATGTTGTCGGACAGGGGAGTGCCGATGTTAAAAAAGTGGTGAGGATATTAATTTATGGATTAATACTCACTGTTGCCGGTATCATATGGAATATATGGTTGCCGATTAATAAGCCACTATGGACCAGTTCATATGTACTCTACACCGGGGGACTATCATTCATAATACTTGGTTTGCTGTATTTAATAATTGATGTTCTGAATCTGAAGGGGTGGACAGGCTTTTTCAAGGTTTTCGGGATGAATGCATTGTTTATATATATGGTGGCTTCCCTCTGGACAAAAATAATGTTAATAATAAAGATAGGAGTGGACGGTGAAAAAATAAGTTTATATTCATGGATCTATAATAAAATTTGTGTGCCCCTCCTTGGTAATCTTAATGGAAGCTTATTATTTGCGTTGCTACAGGTGTTCCTGATGTGGATACTTGTTTATATCCTTTACAGGAGGAAGATATTTATCAAAGTATAATTGTATGAATGAAAAGGAATTACTTGTCGAGAAGTATAGGGATTTTACAGGGGAGGACTGCATCGATATTATAAGTCTGCCCAGGTCTGGATCAGACAGGAAATATTACAGGCTGATAGGTTCGGGTAGAAACATAATAGGGGCTTATAATCCTAACAGGGAAGAAAATGATGCATTTGTTGGTTTTACAAATCATTTCCGCTCATTGAATTTGCCTGTACCCGAAATATATACTTATTTCCCCGAAGATGAATGTTATTTCATCCAGGATCTCGGCGATACGAACCTTTTTACATGGTTGGACAGGAAGAAACAAACCGATGGTTTTGATGAAGAATTACTCAATTTTTACAGGCACTCCCTGGAAATACTTGTAGTATTCCAGACGGAGGCAATTAAAGGGCTTAATCTGGATCTCTGCTACCCTCATAAAAGCTTTGACAGGCAATCAATGATATGGGATCTGAACTATTTTAAATATATGTTCCTTAAACTTGTTGCAGCTCCTTTCAATGAGAAACGCCTCGAAAAAGATTTTAATGTACTGGTAGATTTCCTGCTGGAAGCGGGCCGGGAGTATTTTCTGTACCGTGATTTCCAGTCGGCGAATATAATGGTGGTCGATAAGAGACCATGGTTTATAGATTACCAGGGTGGCAGAAAAGGCAGTGCCCAGTATGATCCTGCTTCATTGCTGTATGATCCTAAGGCCCATATTCCCCAGGAAGCCAGGGAAGTGCTTATTGAGCATTACATAAGGCACTTTTGCATGATTACATCAACCGATGAATCTGTTTTCCGGAGGTATTACCCTGGTTTCGTCTTTATAAGAATAATGCAGGCATTAGGTGCTTTTGGCTATCGTGGATTGTACGAACAAAAGCCCGGTTTTGTGCAGAGTATAATCCCCGGCGTCAGGATACTTAACAATATGATTGACTCAGGACAGATAAACATCAAACTGCCGGAGCTATTCAGGGTCCTGGGTGAGATACCCGGACTCGAAAGTTTTGCCGAGCTTGAACAACCTGAAAACCTGAAGGTCCGGATCACAAGCTTTTCATACATGCATGGTATGCCTCAGGATAAGGTGCATGGAGGAGGTTTTATTTACGATTGCAGGGGCTTGCCGAACCCTTCGAAGATTGAGCAATTAAGGAATTTTACAGGACTTGATGAGCCTGTGAAGAAATTCATGAAAGCACACAATGAGGTTGATGGCTTCCTTAAAGATGCGGCCAGTATGGTTATTCGATCTGTTAAGAGCTACATACGTAAGGATTATAATTTGCTGGCCGTGTCTTTTGGCTGTACAGGCGGCAAACACCGGTCGGTTTATTGTGCTGAGCAACTGGCAAAAAGTCTGAGGGCTATTGATGGGATTGAAATAGAAGTGAAACACAGAGATAAGGATAACTGATGAAAGCTATGATCCTTGCTGCCGGCCTGGGAACCAGGCTGGGTGATGTAGGTAAACACACCCCAAAAGTATTGCTTGAAATTAAGGGTAAAACAGTGCTGGAAAGAATACTTATAAAGCTGGCAGCCCATGGTTTTAATGATATTATTATCAATGTGCACCATATGGCTGAAAAGATCATAAATGCCATTAATGAAATGCAGGAGAGTATTGATGTTAAAATAAGTATATCAGATGAAACAGATAAATTGCTGGAAACAGGAGGAGGCCTGTATAAAACAAGGGATTTTTTTGATAATCAGCCCTTCCTGGTATATAATGGTGATATATTAACAGATCTCGATTTGGGAAAAATGTATGATTACCATATACGCAAAGGGGCACTGGCAACAATAGCTGTACGCAATAGGGAAGGAAACCGTGCCTACCTCGTTGATGATAATGGCATTATCAGGGGCTGGACAAACCATAAAAGCGGTGTTGATATCATTACCATTGAGCAGCCAATGAAACTTTCTGAAATTCCTTCCATGGCAATATCGGTTTATAACCGCGAGATTTTTGATTATATGGAAGAAGGGAAGTACACCATGACATCGGTTATCCTTAAAGCAACGGCCACAGGACGGGTCATAGCCTACAGGCACAACAGGGGATACTGGGTGGATATAGGTACGCCGGATCAACTTGAAAAAGCAAGGCAAATACTATAAGTCCGTCGTGGATCTTTCGTATTTCTTAAATAATTTATATTATTGGACATGATTCGTGCACATGCTCTAAAAAGTTTTAGTATTAGCTTCATTATTGTTGCTCTTAGTCTATTTCTCACCCTCCCTGTGGCTGCTCAGGATGCCAGGTATGGAATTCCGCGGACAGAATATTTCAGTCGGAGCGATTATAATGGTGCATCCCAGAACTGGAGTATTACCCAGAGTAACAATGATATACTTTATTTTGCCAATAATGACGGGATACTTGAATACGATGGTGTAAACTGGAAGCTATACAGGGATATGGGACCCTTTGTCATTCGTAGTGTGAAAAGCACAGTCAATAAGATTTATGCAGGCACTTACGGTGAACTGGGATATTTCAGTTATGAAAACAAACATAACATAAGTTATACTTCCCTGTCTACCACTGACGAACTAAAGTCATATGGTGATTACTGGACCATTCACGAGTGGAATGATAAGATTGTTTTCCATAGTGAACAGGCAATATGCATTTTCAAGGATGACACCCTTGTAAGTTCTATACCTGCAATCTCCAGATTTACAGGTTCCTATCTTGTTAACGGATTATTACTGGTTACCGATGATACCGAAGGTTTGATGGAGGTGCGAGGAGATCACATATATCCCGTGGCAGGGGCTGGCATATTAAAAGATAAACACATAAGCTCTGTGTTGCCGGTTTCTGAGAACAAGATAATTATCGGTACCATGAGTGAAGGTTTGTTTATCTGGGATATGCAAAGTGTTAGCAAATGGGACGTAGCAGCCAATGAAATATTAAAGAAGGCGAATATATATTGCGGTACTCATTATGAAGACAGGTACCTGGTGTTTGGAACAATACAATCCGGTGTGGTTATAACAGATCAATCCGGCAGTGTAATATTCCAGGTAGGGAAGGATAAGGGCCTGAATAATAATACAGTATTAAGTCTATTTGTGGATAAGGAAGGTAATGTATGGGGTGGCCTGGATAATGGCATTGTTAAAATAAACCTTTGGTCGTGCATTACATTTTTACAGGGATATTACGACCTGGGCACAGGTTATGTAATTAACAGGAATAATGATAATTGGTATTTTGGAACTAACCAGGCACTCTTTGCAATCAATGATGATGACTTTTCAGATCCCCTGAAAGACAGGGATGATTTTGTCAAAGTGCCGGGAACCGATGGTCAGGTATGGAGTTTATACAAAACCGGCAACTCAATATTATGCGGACATAACAGCGGTGTATTCGAGGTTAAGCAGGGCCTTGCCGACCTTATTACTCCTACCAGCATTACCGGTGCCTGGATATTCAGAAAAGTGCCCGGAAATGATAACAGGCTGATTGCAGGTACTTATAACGGCTTAATAATGCTTGAAAGGAAGCAGGGCCAGTGGCATTATAAATCCGATATAAAAGGATTTAAAGAATCTTCAAGATACATTGAATGGGACAAAGATGGTAATCTCTGGGTATCACACGGTTACAAAGGCATATTCAGGCTTGCTTTCAATGAAGCATATACAGCGCTCACGGAAGTAGATACTTTTGACCTTGAAAATTACCCCGAAATAGGTCCTGCTCCTGTTATTTCAAAGGTGGATGGAGAATTGCTTGTCACATCTATTAATGGAATATACAGGGTGAGTGATTCAGAGGGTATTGTGAGGTGCCGGGAACTTGATAATTATTTTGAGGATGGCTTTCCCAACAGGTTAATACAGGACAGGTTCAGAAATATATGGTACTTTGTTGACAGTTACACGGGTGTTCTAAGGTTTATGGAAGATGGCACCTACAAGAATATTTATTTCCCCTTTGTCTCTCTCGAGAATAAACTTGTTCCAAGTTTTGAATCGGTCTTTGTACATGACAATGAAAATATCCTTTTTGGCATTGAGGAAGGTTTCGCTCATTATGCTGTAATGGAGGATAGAGACTTTAACAGGCCTTTTAAATTGCATATCAGGTCTTTTAAAGGGCGATCTGATACAATATCCTATGTTATGCATCACGATGATGACAGTGGAAATAATGCAGATGGAAAAATTCCGGAATATGACTTCAGGGATAATTATTTTGAAATAAGTTATGCTGCCACATACTTCAGTGAAGGTTATGCTGAATACTCAACATATCTGTCAAATTATGATCTTGAAGCTACTTCATGGAGCGGGCAGACAAGCAGACAATTTGCCAGACTCAAGGAAGGTGATTATGAATTTGTAGTAAAGGCAAGAAACAGTTTTGGTTTTCAACCCGAACCTCTTGTCTTCCGCTTCAGGGTTTTACCCCCGTGGCACCGTACAACTATAGCTAAAGTTGCCTACGTTATGCTCATATTATCATTGATTTTACTCACCATTTATGTGTTTAACCGCAGAATAGAAATAAACAGGCAAAAAGAAGAACTCAGACAGCAGGAGAGCTTCAGGGCCAGAGAGGAAAAATTTAAGAATGAAGCACTGGAAGTTGAAAAAGAACTTATAAGGATGAGAAATGAACGTTTGAGAAGTGAAATGGTTTTCAAAGAAAAAGAACTTGCTAATTCAACCATGAATATTTTGCAGAAGAATGAATCCCTTCTGAAGATAAAAAATGACATGTCGAAAATTTCCTCGCTGGAAGATAATTCCGAAATCAGGAACCAGATAAAAAGATTAATCAGAAAGATTGAAAGAGATATTGACAATGAAGATCACTGGAAGGTTTTTGAAGTCCATCTCGAACAGGTTCATGATGCATTTTTTAAGCAACTGGAGGGGAAACACCCTGATCTTACCAACCGGGAACGTAAATTGTGTGCATATATACGTATGGGTATGTCGTCTAAAGAAATTGCCGCGCTTACAAATATATCTTTCCGTTCTGTTGAGAATAACCGCTTCAGGCTCAGAAAAAAGCTTAAGCTCTCGAAAGGCCATAACCTGGCACAATATTTAAACTCATTCTAAGCCTTGACATTTCCTGAATACTGATAATTCTGCCTTTTCAGATCTATGTAAAAGTGTGAGAATATTTATTAAGTATGAGTTTATTATTTTCTGTATTGTGTACCTGCGTTTAACTATAATTAAAACAAATACAGGCAAGTAATATTTTTGATGTGAGTTTTTTGTGAGGTGAACCATTTTTCGAAATGAGTTTATTATGTACTTATTTTTTTTGCATTCTTTTATATATAGCTGTACATTTGAGAAACAAATTACTCTAAAACCTAAAAATTATGAAACAACTATTAGGGATTATTCTCTTATTCGTCAGCCTGGGACTGGGTGCCCAGGACTTGACTGTAACGGGTACAGTCACCGATGCAACGACCGGTGAGCCGATACCCGGCGTGGCTGTGGTCATAAAAGGAACGACCATGGGTACAGCCACTGACGTTGACGGGACATATTCTATTGAAACCTCGATGAACAGTGTTCTTATTTTTTCATTCCTTGGAATGGAGACAGAGGAAAGAACTGTTACTTCTTCGCGGATAGATGTTGCCATGAACCCTGCAATAACAGATCTTGAAGAAGTGGTGGTAACAGGTTACGGTATCCAGAAGAAGGCGCTGACCACCGGGGCCAATCAGAATGTGCAGGGTGAGGAAATTACCGAATTAAATACCTCTACAGCGATGGAAGCCCTTCAGGGTATTACACCAGGTGTAAGCGTTACCAGGAATAACGGCCAGCCCGGTGCGGGAACAGAGGTTATTATTCGTGGTATGGGTACAATAGGTGACGCCGAGCCGCTTTACATTGTAGATGGTGTGACGGTAGGTAATATTGATTACCTTAGTCCCTCTGATATCGAATCCATTGATATCCTTAAAGATGCTGCTAGTGCTGCCATTTATGGTGCAAGGGCAGCAAATGGTGTTATCCTGGTGACAACCAAAAAGGGGGAAAGAGGTGCTAAACCCACCATCACCTACGATACTTATTACGGTATACAGAATATCTATAAGAACCTTACTCCCCTCAATGCGCAGGAATATATGTACATTATGGATGAAGGCCGTGTTAATGACGGTTTACAACCATATGATTGGGAGACAATGCTTAAGAAAAACAGCTGGCTAAATAACAATTTTCCTGATGATCTTGGCACCCAGCTTGGTGAGGAAATCTGGGCAGATCTGCAGGACGGCTGGGAAGGAACCAACTGGATCAACGAGCTGGTACAGGAAAATGCACCCATGGTAAACCATTCACTCTCAATAAGCGGTGGTTCTGAAGATATTATATACTCTCTCGGTGTTTCATACCTTGATCAGACCGGTATGATAGCTGGTGAGCTTATTGATGCCGGCCTCAAGAGGTTTACAGCCAGGGCAAACACTGAATTCATACTTATGAAAAACAGTGATTTCGATATTCTTACAGTAGGTGAAAACTTCACGTATAATAATAATATAAACAGGTCTGTGGGAACAGGTAATATTTACTGGAACGATCTTCACGATGCTCTCGTGATTAATCCACTGATGCCTGCCTACTGGGATAAATCACCCGATCCCCACGGATTCACACCCATACTTGAAGGAGTGTCGAATAACCAGACCAACCCGCTTGCAACATGTTTCTACAGGCATAATTATGGATGGTGGAAGGGTAATAGTGTGGCAGGAAATGTCTTCGTAGAGATACAACCAATCGAAGACCTGGTGATCAGGTCATCATACGGTATTGATGCCTGGTTTGGTAACGGCAGGTCATGGAGTCCCATTTATCAGCTTGGTACCCTTTATTCCAATCCAACAGATGCTGCCAACCAGAATATGTGGTTCGGTAACAACTGGACATGGTCCAATACTGTGACTTACAACCGTTTATTTGCCGGTGATCACAGGGTTACCCTTCTTGTAGGTAATGAGCTTTACAGGAACCAGGTAAACCTGGAAGTAGGTGGATGGATGGCTAAAACAAGGTTCAAGGACCCAGATTATGCATATCTTAACAATGTTGACAAAACAGATATTAACTCAATAAGCACCTGGGGAGCCGACTGGGCAGCAGGCGGAGGAGGTTTGATGTCGTACATCGGAAGATTACAGTATGACTTCAGGGAAAAATATCTTTTCACTGCAATTATGCGTGCCGATGGTTCATCCAATTTTGCCGAGGGCAAGAGATGGGGAATCTTCCCGTCGGTTGCTGTGGGCTGGATATTCTCTGATGAAGGATTTATGACGGGATTATCAAATATTATGAATTTTGCCAAGTTCAGGGCAAGCTGGGGTCAGAATGGGAACCAGTCGATAAGTAATTTTATTTATAGTTCGACAATAACTTACCTTAGCCCGGGTTATTATTTCGCTGATAAAACAACATCAGCTCCTACAGCTGTACCTGCCAGGGTGACTAACCCGGATGTTACCTGGGAAACCTCAGAACAGTTAAACATTGGTATTGACACCAGGCTGTTTAACTCACGCATGCAGTTTACCTTTGACTGGTACAGGAAGATGACAAAAGACTGGCTTGTTATATCTCCGATACTTGGAACATCAGGTGCTGATGCTCCCTGGATAAACGGAGGAGATATTATGAACAGAGGTATCGAGCTTACTCTTGGATGGAACGATACCTATGGTGATCTGAATTATGGGATTACCGTGACCGGTGCCCGTAACCACAATGAGATCACCAGGATAGCCAATGCAGATGGTATAATACACGGGCCACCCCATGTATTATCCCAGGGAACAGCACCTATCTCAAGGTGTGAAGTAGGTAAACCCATAGGTTTCTTCTATGGCTTTGAAACCGATGGTATCCTTCAGAACCAGGATGAAGTGGATGCATGGGTCACCCCCGAGGGCAATCCTTATTTCAGTGACCAGAGACCCGGCGATATTAAATTTGTTGATCAGAACCTTGATGGTGTTATTGACGAATTAGACAAAGTAATGATAGGGGATCCAAATCCAGATTTTGAGCTGGGTGTGCAACTTCACGCGGATTATAAAGGAATATATGCAAATGCAACTCTTACCGGCAGGTTTGGGATGCAGGTGGCAAGGTCGTACCGTTCTTTTGCTGATAATTTTGACCAGAACTATACAACCGACATCTTCAATCGCTGGCATGGAGATGGTACTTCAGACCGTATACCGCGCCTGAGTTCCTCATCACACAGGAACACAAACTATATATCTGATATCTATATATATGATGCAGATTATTTAAGAGTAAGTAATCTGACTATCGGATACAGACTTGATGATTTACTTTCAGGTATTGCCGCTGTTTCAAATGCAAAAGTGTATGTAGCATTTAAGAACCTTTATACATTTACGGGTTATGATGGCATGGATCCTGAAGTAAGGTTCGGTCATGATGCAAGCTGGGCCTCAGGTATAGACCTTGGTTTGTACCCGCAGGCCAGGACCGTGATGTTTGGTTTAACTGCCTCTTTTTAAACAGAAAAAATTAAATACAAATGAAGAAAATAATATATATAATTACAGCTGCACTTCTGGTTTTGATAACCAGTTGTGGTGAGGACTTCTTGGATACAAGAAACCTGTATGAAAAGAGTCTGGAAAACTTCTATAGCTCGCCAACCGACATAAATGAGGCTATGGCAGGTGTATATCATGCATTGTATACTCCCGGTGTGCACAGTATGGAACACCTGGCTGCCAACCTGCTTTCTGATATGATGCTCGGTGGAGGCGGACCTGATGATAAATCTGCAAAGAGGGTCGATGCTTTTATTGACCCCGAGGAAGATACTTACCATGACCTCTGGAAAATGTCTTATAACGGGATCTATCGGGCAAATGTAATTATTGAGAAATTACAGGATGCGGATTTCTCAGATTACTTTTTTACGGAGGAAGAAGCCAATGAGTTTATAGACCAGGCACTGGGAGAGGCTTATTTTATGAGGGCTTTCTATTATTTCCGTATGGTCAAGTTCTTCGGTGGTGTGCCCCTGATACTTTCTGTGGATGCCCCACGGGATGCTCCCAGGGCCAGCATAACAGATACATATGCTCAAATTGCTTCCGACCTTAAGAAGGCCATAGAAACAATGCCCGCTACACCATTCCCGAGTATACCTAGCGATCGTTACGGACATGCGAACCGCTGGGTTGCCGAGGCATATATGGGAAGGGCCTACCTATATTACACCGGTTATATGACAAACCAGGAGGGAGCGGCAACAACTGAACTGCCACTGGCAGAAGGTGGATCCCTGACAGCCACTGATGTGGCTGGCTACCTGGAAGATGTTATCGATAACAGTGGTTACGACCTGGCGTTAGATTTCAGGAACCTGTGGCCATATTCGTATGTGAATACCAGCGCAGGTGACACGGTACTGCCATGGGCAGAGGAAGAAGGTCTTGCCTGGGTAGGACAGGATGGCCATACACCCGACTTCGGGACAGGTAACTATGAAACAATGTTCTGTATAAGATATGCCTTTGGCAACTGGCAATGGGGACAGTACTACAATAACAGGGTACCCCTGTTTTTCGGTCTCAGAGATAACTCGCTAGTTCCCTTTGGCCAGGGCTGGGGCTGGGGACCGGTTAACCCGAATTTGTGGTATGGCTGGGACACCCTGGACACCAGGAGGAAAGGCTCAATTCTCGAACTTGGCGTTGAAGAAATGGGAACCCAGGATTACGAAGGTGATAAGGGAGACCATGAAACAGGCTTCTTTAATAAGAAATATACAACCCTACAGCATGATGGTGATGATGGAGTGGCAGGTATGTTCTACTATCTGTATGATCAGACCAATAAAGACATGCAGCTCTGGGCAGCACAGGATTTTTACCTGATGCGCTTTGCCGATGTCTTGTTGATGCATTCGGAGATCACCCAAACACCCGATGGCATGGATGAAGTTCGCGTGCGTGCAGGACTGGATCCACTGGGTGCTTACACCCTCGAAGATCTAAAAAATGAGCGTCTGTATGAGTTTGCCTTTGAAGGACTGCGCTGGTTCGATCTGGTTCGCTGGGGCGATTGTGAAGAGGCCTTTGATTATACTCTTGATGTAAGAAACTCCGGTTCAGACGCAACCTACAGTGTAACTTACAGGCCTGAAACAAAGGGTTTATTACCAATACCGGAGACCGAAGTAAGGCTCTCAAACGGAGTGTATCAGCAAAACCCGGGATGGTAAATAAAAAGTTCATAATAATAAAAAATACGAGTTATGAAAAAGAAAATAATATCGAGTCTTTTTATCGGTTTCCTTGCACTGGCATTCTTTTCATGTGAGCCAATCGTTGAAAGAGAAACTCTTGAAAATACAACAAACGTTGATGGCGTTAACCTTCTTGCTACTCAAAGTACACCCGGAGGTAACGAAATCACCCTGGAAATGGCCACACCGGGTGTAACCGGTTACTGGGATTATAACCTTGGTAAAGCACTTACCAACAAGATTACTATTATTTATCCTATACCGGGAACGGCAACATTCACCTATACAGGTACACTTGGAAAAGAATTCTTTTCCAAGACGGTTGATGTCCAGGTTGATACACTTGACTATCCGCTTGACCAGGACTGGTATGACCTTGTTAGTGACAATACATCTGAAGGGAAAACATGGGTATTTGATGGTGTTGGCGGAGACGAACGCTTATGGTGGTATATGTCACCTCCCAACAGCCCTGACTCATGGGCTACAGTATGGTGGAATGCAGGCGGTACATGCTGCCCCCCACCTGATGTAGGCGGTAAAATAACATTCGACCTTGATGGCGCCGCAAATTATTATTACTATTCAGACCCGGATGCCACTCCGGAGATAGGAAGCTTTGTACTTGATGTTAAAAACCAGAAGCTACAGATCACTGGTGTTCAATTGTTGGGACAGATAGAAAGCAACGGAGGTGATATAGGTTCAGCAGATGGATTATACGATATTATTGAGTTGACTGAAGAGAAACTGATTCTTTATACACCCTGGAATAGCTGGGAAACAGGCTGGACATGGGTGTTTAAGCCTGCAGAGTAGAACTTAAAGATGTTTGGATTTTTAACAATAGAAGGATTATGTTCGGGTAATTATACTGGGTATAATTCGAACGGTAGGAAAGAAATATAATCCTTATTACAGAGAGTTTTATATTTCGGTATAAAACTCTCTTTTTCAATTCTTACAGTGCCTCTTCTAATCTTTGACGGGATATGTTTAAGTCATTTTCTCTTATCATATGCTTTGCCTTTCTTGTAACCATACCTGGCGTTTTATTGCTATCCTGCCAGAAGGAATCGTACCCGGAATTCACCCCTGATTTCAGTTATGAAGTATCAGAAGACGATTCGAACACGATGCGCTTCGTTAACACTACAACTGGAGAACACGGCTATATGCAATGGGATTTTGGTAACGGGGAACAAACAAAGAGGCAACCTGCAAACACACTCACCTATTCAGTATTTTATCCCTTGAAGGGTGAATACCCTGTCACACTTACTATATGGGGTGAAAGTGGTAATGACGACGATAAGAAATCAGTGACTAAAACAGTCACTATCGAAGCCAGCGCCCCGGATCCCGATTTTGAATATGAGATTATTTCCGGCTCGCCGAACCTGCTTAAGTTAACCGATGTAAGTGCAGGAGATTATGACAGCATTACCTGGAGATACCCGGGCAGGGAATATAGCGGAGTGCCGGGCGAAGTGCGGGTACTATACCTTCCCATGGGAGGCACATATGATATCGAACTCGAAATTCGCAGGGATGAAATTAGCAAAACCATAAGTAAAGAAATAAACATCCAGGCAGACGACCCTGATTATCTTGATCGCTATCAGCTGGTATGGTCAGATGAATTTGACGGTGATGAAATCAATGATTCAGAATGGGTCCATGAAACAGGTGCAAGTGGATGGGGAAATGATGAATTGCAAAACTATACAGATGGTGAAAACACTGCATTATCCGGTGGCACATTAAAAATTACAGCTAAAAAAACAGGTGCAGGTCAGGATGTTGGCGATTATACGTCTTCAAGGATAAACGGAACAAAAGACTTTGTATATGGTCGATTCGAAATAAGGGCTAAGATGCCGGAATACAAAGGACCGGGGCTATGGCCCGCTATTTGGATGCTGGGCAGGTCAATCCAGGAAGGAACGTCATGGCCTTTATGCGGTGAGATAGATATAATGGAATATGTGAGCTGGAAGCCAGATCATGTCAGCAGTGCAATACACACACAAAGCAATAACCACACCCAGGGTACTGGAATTTCATCAGGCCATGTCTCTTTGCCGACAGCAGAAGAGGAATTTCATACATATGGCCTGATATGGACTTATAAGTACTTGAAATTCTATATTGACGATGTGGATAATATTATACTCACCTATAATAAGCCCGCTTCCCATGATGATTGTAACTGGCCCTTCTATAAACCTTTTTATTTTCTCCTCAATGTTGCGGTTGGTGGTACATACGGAGGGGTGGACGGTGTTGATGATGATATCTTTCCTGCTGTAATGGAAATAGACTATGTGCGGGTATATCAATTGAACTAAGCAGCTTTTAATATATAATGCTATTAACAAAATAAATTTCGATTAAGAATCAATAATGGCAAAATCAAGAGGATATGTATATCGTATTTCCCTTATTGTTGCATTAGGGGGCTTCCTCATGGGCTTCGATGCTTCTGTGATATCGGGAGTTGTAAAATTTGTGGAACTGGATTTTAACCTTACAAAGCTTCAAGTGGGTTGGGCTGTAAGCTGCTTAACACTTACAGCCACACTGGCAATGTTGGTTGCCGGTCCATTGAGCGACCGTTTCGGACGAAGGACAGTTCTCAGGACAGCAGCCATCCTGTACTCTGTGTCTGCCATAGGATCGGCTCTGGCACCGAATTTTGCAAGTCTGGTAACAGCAAGGATGATAGGTGGCTTTGGGGTGGGCGCTTCATTGATAACAGCACCAATGTATATTGCTGAAATATCTCCTGCCAGAATACGTGGCACAATGGTTTCATTCAACCAGCTTAACATTGTATTGGGTATATCAGTGGCATTTTTTACTAACTATTTAATTCTTCGCCTTGGCGAAAACCCTTCAGCATGGGTTACTTACCTTGGAATAGATGAATATAACTGGAGGTGGATGCTCGGACTGGAGACACTGCCGGCAGTTCTTTATTTTATATTCCTTCTGCCGGTGCCAGAAAGCCCGAGATGGCTTGCTATGAGAGGCAGGGAGGAGGAAGCACTTGAGATATTTGAAAGAGTTACTGATCAAGAACAGGCAAAAAACATCCTGGCATTGCTTAAGAAGAATCTAGCAGAGGAGAAGAAAGAGAAATCTGTTCCCCTGAAGGAATTGTTTAAACCTGCTCTCAGGCTGGTCCTGGTGATAGGTATAGTAGTTGCTGTCACACAGCAGATCACAGGTATAAATGCTGTCTTTTTCTATGCCCCAATAATATTTGAGCAAACGGGTATAGGAATGGATGCTGCTTTTTCACAGGCGATCTTTGTTGGTCTTACAAACCTTGTGTTTACTATATTGGCATTGTGGTTAATAGATAGGTTGGGTAGGAAATTCTTACTTGTGATTGGCCTGTCAGGCATAATATTTTTCATGGGCCTTCTCTCGTTGGGCTTCGGAAAAGCTACCTACAACCTCGACAGCAATGATGTGGAAGCGCTTAAAGAAAAAATTGAGAGCTCTCACTGGTACAAGATACAGGATATAACATATGAGAATGACCTGAGTTTTAAAAAAGCTGTTTCAAGAAACCTGGGTGAAGAAGTGTTGACAAAATATTGGAGCGATTTGATAGTCAGAGCAATCAATATTAATTCATGGCTCATACTCATTGGTATACTGGGCTTTGTGGCTTCGTTTGCCATTTCAATAGGGCCGGTGATGTGGGTGCTCTTCTCCGAACTCTTTCCTAACTGGATAAGAGGTGTGGCAATATCCTTCGTCGGCTTTATAAATTCGGGAGTCAGTTTTCTTGTTCAACTCGTCTTTCCATGGGAGCTGGCTAACCTGGGTAATTCAGCCACCTTCATGATTTTCGGGGTATTCGGGGCTATCGGACTGGTCTTTATACTGTTTACACTGCCCGAGACAAAGGGCAAAACACTTGAAGAACTGGAAATTATACTGGTTAAGTAAAAACAATAAAATATTATATGATGATGGTAGAATTTAATAAAGTATTAGTGCTAATGGGATTGCTTTCAATTATGTTTTATGCCTGTAAGAACTCTCAGAAAAGTGAGGAACCTTCTTCTGAAGGTCCCTGTAAGGTAGAATTAAAACAAACCGACGGCAAGTACAGGTTATTTGCAGACGGGAAAGAATTTTTTGTTAAAGGAGCCGGACTGGAATTCGGTAATATTGAAGCACTGGCGGAGGCCGGTGCTAATTCATTCCGTACATGGAGGACTGATAATGGCCAGAGAACTGGCAAAGAAGTGCTTGAGGAAGCAAATAAGTACGGCCTGATGGTATTGATGGGTATAGAGATAGGCAGGGAGCGCCACGGTTATGATTATAATGACACCGCCTGGGTAGCGGAGCAAAAGGAAGATATACGGAAACAGGTGATGGAACTGAAAGATCATCCTGCCCTGCTTGGCTGGGGAATAGGTAATGAGTTAAATCTGCATTACACAAATAAAAAGGTATGGGATGCGGTTGACGATATTGCAAAAATGATTCACGAAATTGACGGTATGCATCCCGCAACAACAATGCTCGCTGGAATAGGCAGGGGAGAAGTGGATTATATTGAACAAAACTGCCATCATATCGACTTTCTCAGTGTGCAATTTTACGGAGATATTGAAAATCTTGGAAAGAGAATTGAAGAGGCAGGTTACGACGGTCCATACCTGGTTACCGAGTGGGGCGCAACCGGCCATTGGGAAGTGCCAACTACACCGTGGGGAGCACCTATTGAACAGACCTCAACGGAAAAGGCCGAAGCTGTGAAAAGAAGGTATGAAAATGCTATTCTCGCTGACAGCGTACATTGTATGGGATCATATGTATTCCTGTGGGGGCAGAAGCAGGAAAGAACACCTACATGGTATGGCATGTTCACTGAAGATGGTGAACAAATGGAATCAATTGATGTGATGCAATACTTCTGGACCGGGGAATGGCCTGAAAACAGGGCCCCGAAAATATTGAAAGCCGAAATGAACGGACTTGACAGGTACGAGGGAATAAAATTGGAAGCAGGATCTGAAAGTACAGCACTGGTCGAATATTCAGATCCGGACGATGATGACATTACACTGGAATGTGAAATTATGAGGGAGGCCACTGACCTGGGTGAAGGAGGCGATTTTGAATCAAGACCCGAGTCTGTTGAAACACAAATAAACACCACGCCTGAAGGGAAGATATCATTCACAGCACCCACCGAGGAAGGCGAATATCGCCTTTTTGTATATGTAAAAGATAATCATAATAATGCCGGGACAGTAAATATTCCTTTTAAAGTGGAATAAAGGGAGGGGAATTTGTCAGATACAATCTACATAGGTAATCAGCAATTTCGCTTGCCCCGCGATAGAGCTCATGGCAAAGTGGTAGTTATTGACGGGCTAGAATGTTATGCCATTGAGAATTACGATCGGATGGATCCTTTCTTAATGTCAATAGTAAGTAATTCAGACCACTGGATGTATATTTCCAGCACCGGTGGACTAACAGCGGGAAGGAAAAACCCTGACAACGCTATATTTCCATACTATACCGATGATAAGATCCATGAATCGTATTTAACAACAGGCAGTAAAACAATTATACTGTCTGCCTCAGATGATAAAAAATCGCTCTGGGAGCCATTTTCAGATTTTTACAGGGGAATATATGATATCGAACGTAAGCTGTATAAAAGCATTACGGGAAACAGGGTCATTTTTGAAGAAATAAATAATGACCTTGGGCTTATTTATCGCTATTCATGGATGAATAGTGAGAAATACGGGTGGATCAAGAAAAATTCTCTGATTAACATTTCAGGAGAATCAGTCCGTGTCTCTGTTCTTGATGGTGTCCGAAATATCCTTCCATATGGAGTCACCCAGCAGATGCAGAATGAAATGAGCACCCTGGTTGATGCGTATAAAAAAAATGAGCTGGAGCAATCTACGGGATTGGGCATCTTCAGGCTTGCATCGATACCTGTTGATCGTGCTGTTCCCAGTGAAGCACTTAAGTGTACCAGTGCATGGTTTACAGGATATGAGCCTCAATCTGTATTGATGAGCGGCAGGCAGCTGGAAAAATTTAAAGAGGGTGGTGTCGTTGAATCAGAAGAAGGTTCAAAGGGTGTGAGGGGATGCTATTTTACCGTGTGTGAACTTGAACTCAAGACCAATGAAGCAAGGCATACCTATTTTGTCATCGAATTAGAACAGGATTCAGCAGATATAGAAGAACTTGTGTATACCCTGGAGGAAAATAATAACCTGGCTGGAAGCCTTGAAAAGAATGTTGCCCTGGGAACGGAAAAGTTAAATCACCTGGTAAGCCTTGCCGATGGTATTCAGAATACAGCAGATACAATGAGCTGTATACGACATTTTTCAAATGTGCTGTTTAACTCCATGAGAGGTGGAGTGTTTGAAAGGGCTTACGAAATACGCAGGGAATATTTTGAAAGACACCTGGAGAAGTTCAATAAGAAGGTATACCAGGAGCAAAAAGAATGGCTGGCAGGCCTGCCCGAATCAATGCCACTGGATAAGCTGGTGGAGAAAATAAAGGAAGAAGGCGACACTGACTTACTGAGACTTACCTATGAGTACCTTCCTCTGAGCTTTAGCCGGCGTCACGGTGATCCCAGCAGGCCATGGAATCGTTTTGAAATAAAGCTAAAAGAGGATGATGATAGCTTGTCATACAGTTACCAGGGCAACTGGCGTGACATCTTCCAGAACTGGGAAGCCCTGGCCCTATCATATCCCGGGTTCCTGCCTTCAATGATATCAAGGTTCTTGAACAGTTCTACGGTTGATGGCTATAACCCTTATCGTATAAGCAGCGAGGGAATCGACTGGGAAGTGCCGGATCCTGATAATCCCTGGGCTTATATTGGTTACTGGGGTGATCACCAGGTAATCTACCTTCTCAGGCTTCTGGAACTGGCACATGAATTCAAACCCGGCCAGTTGAATGAGTGGCTGGATTTGCAATTATTTTCTTACGCCAATGTACCTTACAGGATAAAGGAATATCATGAGATAATAAGGAATCCATACGACACCATTGATTTTGATGCAAAAGCAAATAGTAAAATTGAAAATTTGACTACCACCAAAGGGGCTGATGGCAGGATGGTATTGGACAGCGAAGGTAATGTATTAAAGGCTTCATTTACAGAAAAGATACTGGTTTCACTCCTTGCCAAGATTACTAACTTCATTCCCGGTGCGGGTATCTGGATGAATACGCAGCGCCCGGAGTGGAATGATGCGAATAATGCACTGGTGGGGAACGGTGCATCAATGGTTACCCTGTACTATATGCGCAGGATGATACATTTCCTGAAAGAATTGTATCAGGGGGCAGGAAAAGAAACATATAAAATTAGACATGAGATCATTGAACTGTTCACATCTGTCTATAATGCACTTTTGGAGCGGAAAAATGCATATCTTGAATCCTTTGATGGTAATTTCCGAAAAGATATAACGGATAAATTAGGTAAGGCGGGTAGCACATACCGTTTAAAGGTATATAAAGGATTTTCAGGAAGCTATAATGATGTTAGCGGCGAGAGGTTAATTGAATTTCTTGATCTTTTGTCTGTGTACGTTGATATGAGCATAGCTGCCAACAGGAGGGAAGACGGCTTGTATAATGCGTATAATCTTATAAATATAAGTGATACATCCATTGAGGTAGTCCCTTTACAGGAAATGCTGGAGGGCCAGGTTGCAGTTCTGAGTAGTAATTTGCTGAAACCTTTTGAAGCTGCTGAATTGATTCAAAAAATGTATGACAGCGAATTATTCAGGCCTGATCAGAACAGCTTTATGCTTTATCCGGACAAAAAGCTTAAATCATTCAGATCGAATAATATTATAGATAAAAAGGATGTTTCAAATTCTCGTCTCCTGAAAAAATTACTTAATGATGGTGATAATTCTATCATACAGAAAGATATCAGGGGAAACTATCACTTCAACGGTAACTTTAAAAGTGTCGAAGATTTAAATAATGCCCTTGAAAAGCTTGGCGCTCGGTATGGCAATATGCTTAAAGAGGAAAGGGAATTAATTTGTAATATATTCGAGTCGGTATTTCAACATAAATATTTTACCGGCAGGAGCGGTTCATTTTTCAAATATGAGGGGCTTGGCAGTATTTACTGGCATATGGTTTCAAAAATGGTGCTTGCAGCAGGAGAGTATGTTTCAAGGGCATACAGAGAAGATTGCGACGCAAAAACCAGAAAAAAGCTCGCTGCACTTTATTACAGGCTGAAATCAGGCCTGGGAATGGATAAAGAACCCTGGGAATATGGTGCTTTTCCCGGAGATCCTTATTCTCATACGCCGTCAATGATGGGCGTACAGCAACCCGGTATGACCGGTCAGGTGAAAGAAGACATAATATCAAGGTATATTGAACTGGGTATCCGGATTGTAAATGGGTGCTTATATTTCACACCTGTATTGCTGAGTAAAAAAGAGTTTATTAAGGATAAAAACGGTGATGAATTCCTTAATTTTTCTTTCTGTGGTATCCCTGTTAAATACTGTACCGGAAAGGAAGCCATGGTTAAAATATTTGAAGGCCATGGTGGTGAAACAATAATAAAGGATCAGGTGCTACCTTATGAGATGAGCCAGTTAGTGTTTAATAGGACGGGCCCAGCCAGGAGCATAGAAGTGAATATAAGCGTAGACAAACTTTTTGAATGAAAAATGAACGGTATGAGAAAGTACATTTTTATTACAGTATCACTGCTATTTTGTGGCTCAGCTTACCTGTATAGTCAGGATATTGAGTCTGATATTGAGAAAAAGATAAGTGCAATAATTAGTAAACTGAGCCTCGAGGAGAAGGTCAGGCTGTGCCATGCCCAGTCGAAATTCAGCTCACCCGGTGTGGCAAGGCTCGGTATCCCGGAATTATGGATGTCGGACGGCCCTCATGGTGTCCGTGCCGAAATTGAATGGGACAGCTGGGCATATGCAGGTTGGACAAATGATTCTTGTACAGCCTTCCCGGCACTCACATGCCTTGCTTCAACATTTAACCCTGAACTGGCATATGAATATGGGCTGTCCGTAGGGGAAGAAGCACGATACAGGAAAAAAGATATACTGCTGGCTCCCGGTGTGAATATTTATCGCACACCGCTTAATGGTAGAAATTTTGAATATATGGGTGAAGACCCCTTCCTGGCATCAGAAATGGTGGTGCCTTATGTAAAAGGCGTGCAAAAGAATGGGGTGGCAGCATGCGTAAAGCATTATGCTCTGAATAACCAGGAAACACGGCGGAATCATGTAGATGTTCATGTGAGCGATAGGGCACTGCGTGAGATTTACCTTCCGGCCTTCAAAGCCGCAGTGACGGAAGGAAAGGCATGGACAGTAATGGGTTCGTATAATAAATATGATGGACAGTATTGTACTCATAATAAGGTTCTGGTAAAGGAAATTCTGAAGGGAGAATGGGATTTTGATGGTGTTTTTATATCTGACTGGGGGTCAACACATGACACAAGGGAAGCCGCCCTCTACGGGCTTGATATCGAGATGGGCACAGGATCTGATGGCCTTACCTACCAGTTGAAAAATGCATATGATAATTACTTCCTGGCATATCCCTTCCTGGAGATGATAAAGAGTGGAGAGATAGATGAAAGCGTGGTGAATAGGAAGGTGAGGCGAATACTGCGGCTGATGTTCCGGACAAATATGAACTCCCACCGGCCACTGGGATCCAAGGGTAGCAAGGCTCATTTTGAGCTTGCAAGAAAAGTGGCCACCGAAGGCATTGTGCTTCTTCGGAATAAGGATAATTTCTTTCCTTTAGATCCCGATGATAGAATTAATATAGCTGTTATAGGTGAGAATGCCACACGCAAAATGAGTGCCGGGGGAGGATCATCAGAGTTAAAGCCACTTCATGAGATATCTCCCCTTGACGGTATACGGGAAAGATATGCTAATGCCACTATTGAGCACACAATGGGCTACGCCTCAGGACCTCCTGTTTACGGATATGAAATGCCGTCGCCGCTGGATGCTGACTCACTCAGAAAGGTGGCGGTTGAAACGGCAAGGAAGGCTGACATAGTGCTTTTTATCGGGGGCTTGAATAAAAACCACAGGCAGGATTGCGAAGGTGGCGATCGTGAAGGTCTTGGCTTACCTTTCGGGCAGGATGAACTAATAAATGAAATCCTCTCGGTGAATAAGAATGTCGGAGTAATCCTTTTAAGCGGAAATGCTGTAGCTATGCCATGGTTGTCAGATGTTAAAGGAATCATACAGGCCTGGTATCCGGGAAGTGAAGGAGGACCTGCAATAGCCGATGTCATCTCCGGTGATGTTAATCCTTCCGGGAAGCTGCCTTTTACCTTCCCTGTCGAACTGGAAGATAATGCTGCCCATTCATTTGATGATTTGTCTTATCCCGGGGTGGATGATAAACTGGTATATAAAGAAGGCATTCTCGTTGGTTACCGGTGGCATGATACGAAAAATATTGACCCCCTTTTTGAATTCGGATTCGGTCTGTCATACACTTCCTTTAGCATTAATTCAGCCAATGCCAATAAGGAATCATATGCTGAATATGATGATATTGTTATTTCAGTAGAAATAGAAAACACGGGAGACCTTGACGGAGCCGAAGTTATACAGGTTTATGCCAGTGATGTTGAATCATCCGTACTGCGACCCTCAAAGGAATTAAAAGCATTCACAAAGGTATGGCTGGAGGCGGGAGAAAAGAAGCTTATTGAAATGACTATTCCTGTCAGGGACCTTGCATTTTATGATGAAGAGCTGGATGACTGGAATATTGAAGCGGGAGATTTCAAATTGATGGTAGGAGTGTCATCACGGGATATCAAAGAAGTTTTGGAGATTACAGTTGAATAGAAAATCCCCCTTTGAAGGGGGAAGACCCGCAGGGTCAGGGGGATGTTTTACCTCGTTTAATCGTGGAACTGTGTAATCGTTGAATTGGGTATAAGAATCCCGATTCAACGACTTAACAATTCAACAATTCAACCCCTAAACCCTTGTCCGCCGTAGTCCCTGAGGGCCGTAGCCTTGGCGGAGGCCCTGGGCGATGGCTAATCTCAACTCTTTTGAATTAAGATTGAAGATTAACGATTTTAGATTTAAGACTCACTTCGAAATTCGTTATTCGTTATTCGAAATTCACATCTGTTCTGAATGGATAGTTAGTCGGATAGAGAATACCATTTTTAAAAACTCATAATTGCCTCATCCCGAGGGCTCGGGATTCAGCGAGCTCGCAGCACTCGTACCGCTCGGTTCATAATTCATAATTCATCTTTCATCTTTCGCATCTCGCATCTCATCTTTCGCATCTCGCATCTCGCATCTCATAATTCGCATCTCGCATCTCAACTTCCGGCCATATACTAACCTGAACCTGGCTAATATGTTTTTTCCTGAGCATATACATACATACCCGTGACTGGCCTATACCTCCGCCTATGCATGGCGGTAACTCACCTCTTATTAAGCTGCTGTGAAAAGGCAGGTTGAGACGTTCCATACATCTCCTTATCCTGAGCTGCCTTAATAATGATTCAGGGTCAACCCTTATTCCCATTGAAGAAATCTCAAAAGCAGATTCAAGTACCGGGTTCCAGACAATTATATCGCCATTAAGCCCCGCACTGCCGTTTTCTGTCACTGTACTCCAGTCATCATAATCAGGAGCCCTGCCGTCGTGCATCGACCCGTCACTCAGTCTTCCCCCTATTCCGATAAGAAATATGGCTCCGTATTCTTTTGTTGCTGCTGATTCCCGCTCGTTGGGGGTTAATCCGGGGTACCTCCGCACGAGTTCGTCTGCGTGTACGAACGTTATTTCCTCCGGAAGGACAGCTTCTATTTCCGTGTATGTTTCGCTTACCATTTTTTCAGTTACCCGCAATGCTTCATATATTTTTCTTACGGTATCTTTCAGGTAAGCCATATTCCTGTTGGAGGGTAATATATGTTTTTCCCAATCCCACTGATCCACATAGATGGAATGAATAGGACTGAAGTTCTCATCAGGCCTTAATGCCCTCATGTCAGTCAATATGCCTTTACCGGGTTCAACTTCAAGTTCCCGGAGACGGATGCGCTTCCATTTGGCGAGCGATTGCACAATAACAGCCTTCCTTCCATCCATACCTTTTATACTGAACGATACAGGCCGTTCAAGCCCGTTAAGATCATCATTGATGCCGGTTCCGTCAAGAACCGCCAGGGGGGATGATACTTTCACCAGGTTAAGTTTTTTGCTTAGCAGGGTCGAAAATGTATCCTTAACTAAGAATATGGCTTCCTCGGTTTTCAATAAGTTTTCTTTCACTTTGCTCTGGTTATATAGTTAATAAATAGAATAAAAAAAGCCTTCCGCTATTCCCGGAAGGCTCGTCCATTTCATAATTAGTATATTAAAAAAAGAACCTAAACCTTCCATAGCAATAATTATTATTGCAATTATTATTGGAAGGGTTTATGTTAACTTTATGAAACATATTAAAATAGATTATATAGTTGACAAATATAATTAAATAAATTAATATACAATATATATTCAAGATAAAATATAATAAAGGTTAATAAAATAAATATCGTATAATAATTAATGGAATAATGGAATAATGGATACTGGCGAGAATTATCCTTTTGAAGCGAGGGCCCCATAAAGGATTTCTCGAGACCCGGTTCGACATTCATAACCTTTGCAAAAAGCAGTTAGTTGGATAGAGAATACCATTTCTAAATGGTTGGAAAAACTCACCGCTCATCGCTCATCGCTTTCCAGATATTTTTTCAGAAGTTCCTTGCCCTGTCTGATGGCTTGCCTGCCGCTTGATTCTATTCCGTACCATCCCCTGTAACCTCTCTTACGACACATTTTTATCATCTTTGCTGTCAGTTCTTCTGTCGGCTGGTTACGATATGACATTCCCACGGCCCATGGCAGCATCTTTTCGAGATACTCCACGTTATCGAAATCGTCAGATGGCCTTCTCCAGTCTGGGTAGGAACCGAAGTAGAGGTTATTAACCTTTTCCAGGAGAGCTACCATCCAGTCAGGGTCATTTGAAACTCCTCCGTGGTTTTCGATACACACTTGTATCCCTGCAGGAACGGCATATTCCAGCAGCATATTGTATGATTCTGTTGCCCATTTCAAGGCCTCGTTCTTATCCACGCTCTGCGGTCCCCTGCAATTGGTTCGTATGGCTTTGCAGCCCAGGTAAGCTGCGATGTCGATCCATTTTCTGTGATTGATTACAAATTGTTTTCTCAATCCAGGTGTAGGTTCACAGCCATCTCCTTCGGCATCGACCATGATCAGTACCATCGTAATGCCATGGTCGTCTGAATTCTTCTTCAGTTGATTGAGATAATTTACTGTCGGCACCTCAAACAGTGTATTCACAAATTCAATACCGTTCAGGCCAAAATCCTCCCTGGCAATTCGGGGAAAATCCAGCGTTTTCCATTTCCCTTCCCTTATTTCCTGTACCAGGGCCCACTGGGCAAGTGAAATATCATCGTGTGTTATGTGTATGGTTGACATGGCTTTCGATTGTAGATCCAAAGCTGGTGCTAGCACTCCGGCTGCACTCAGTAAGACAGTTTTTTGAATGAAACTTCTTCTTGAATAATGCTTTTGTATGTTTTTCATAATTCCAGTTATTTTATAGTTCCCAGCCTTTTCTATATTCACGTGTCAGATATTTGTTGGCTTCTTCATCATTGGTAATCTTCATATTATTGGAGTCATATTCTATTTTTTTACCTGCCCGCAGGGCTACAGCAGCCAGGTTGATTACTTCGGTTACAGTACCGGCATATCTAAAGCTACCCGGTGATTCTTTATCCTCCTTTATTGCAGACAGCCAGTTGCTTGTACGACTTTCCCGTTCTTTTCCAGGTATTTCTTTTTCTTCCTGATAAGCTTTCATAAGCCTGGAAGGAATGATCTCGGGATTTTCACCGCGAAATCCTGCCAGTATTTTTCCCTTGTCACCTACAAACATCATTCCCTCCTCAGGCATGTCGCGTTTATCCTCCTTGAGTTCATCAGGGATAAAGGGTTTCATGCCTCCATCATACCAGAAAAGATCAAAGGCAGGTAGATTTTTCTGCTTAGGGAATTCGATCTGTATCAGGCTTGATAGGGGAAATGAGACATCATTCTCAAGCCATTTATAAGTATTGCCGTCAACGTATCGATGGGTAGTTCCGTATGCTTTCGCACTGACAGGAGGTGTATCAATTCCGAAGGTCAAAAATAAGGGGAAGAGACTGTAATGGCCCATGTCTGCAATGCTGCCACCCCCAAAGTCATACCATCCCCGGAATCGATTATGAGTGTAGTACGGATGATAGGGCAAATCGGGCACCGGTCCAAGCCATAGCTCCCAGTTAAAGCCTTTTGGTATGGGTTTTGATTCTTTGGGTCTGGATGGCCATTGTTCCCATACCGGCCGGTATGACCAGTTATGTATTTCTTTTAAATTACCAATCACTCCATCATTGATCCATTTCAGAATCAAGCTATATTCCGGTCTTTCACTCCAGGCCAGCATATGTGTTTTTACATCTGAGTTTTTTGCTGTCTCGATAGCCAGTCTTCCTTCAGTCATTCGGTTGGCGATAGGTTTATGTGTTATCACATGTTTACCCTTCTTAATACCTTCAATAGCAAGATATGCATGATGATGGTCCGGGGTCATTATCTTAATGGCATCAATATCTGGTTCTTTTACAAGCAATTCCCGGTAATCTTCATATGAGCTGCATCCCGAATACGAACCTGAAGATCGATTTTTTGCATAATATGTTTCAACGTATTCCTTCCCGATGTCCCTGCCACCGGGGATGCCCTGGTAATTTGAACCCCAGTCAGGGTCACCGAGTGTATTCCGGATCGAGTTTCGAAGACCATTTGGAGACCAGTCAAGGTAATCGGTAGTAAGTTTATTCACATCACAAACGGCAACAACCTGTATGTCGGGGTTTTGTAGTAAGCCCGGCATTTCTCGTAATCCCTGGGTACCGCAACCTATGTTTGCGACTGTTATTTTATCGGAAGGAGGAACATAGCCGGTTCCACCCAATACATGCCTGGGAACCACGGTAAGGGTAGCAGCCGTGGCGACAGCTGAACTGATGAATTTTCTCCTGTTCATAGGGTTTTTTGATTCCATGATTCTTATATTCAGTGATTATTAAATTATATATAAAGTATTTCCCTTTTTTGTTATTTGTTGAGTATACCATCTTTCAATTTAATAATTTATTTCCGAAGTAGATAAGAAAAAGGTCAGAAGTCAGGGATGAGAAATATGAATTATGAATTATGAATTATGAGTTATGAGTTATGAATTATGAGTTTTTCTAACCATTTTAAAAATGGTATTCTCTATTCGACTAACTGTTTTTAACAAAGGTTAAGAATGTCGAATGTCGAACGCCGAACAGAGTAACGAGTTGGAGCGAAGTCAGCCCCCGCCGAAGGCTATGGCTGACAAAGCGTAAACCCCGACTGACTGATTGTAACGTCGGGGAAACCAGAAACGCGTGCCCAGAACCCAGCTACCCAGAACCCAGTACCCAGGAACTTCCCCGTTGGCTCACTTCGTTCACCGAGCTCGTCTCCCTCGCTTGCTAACGCAAACTTGGGATCCTCGGTTTAAAGGGGAAGAACATCCCTCTGACCCTTCGGGTCTTTCCCCCTTCAAAGGGGAATCATTCTTCAATAAGATAAATGTGATTGGTTTTCACCCTGTAAAGCATAGGCACCACGGTGACTTTACG
>JAWLEO010000002.1:0-143814 GCA_041686075.1 Bacteroidales bacterium
GGAGGCGGGAAATCCATAATTATTCACCCGCCTCCGGCGGTGAGATTGGTTTTTGTTATTCCTTCCCCACAGGTGTGACTGTGGCTATTATTATTTTCACCCTCCGGGTGAGACTTTTCGGAGTGGACTCATTATTCCATCACTCCATAAATGTATATCTTTACACCTGCCACTCAAAATCAGCTATATGAAACGTATTCTTGTAACAGGAGGTGCAGGTTTCATAGGTTCACATCTATGTGAAAACCTTTTAAATGAAGGACATGAAGTAATATGCACCGATAACTTTTTCACCGGCTCAAAAGAAAATATATCACACCTGCTGTCCCATCCTTTTTTTGAACTTATCAGGCATGATATAACTATGCCACTTTACGTGGAAGCGGATGAGGTATACAACCTGGCATGCCCTGCCTCCCCTATTCATTACCAGCATAATGCTATAAAGACAATTAAAACATCGGTGATGGGGTCAATAAATATGCTTGGCCTGGCAAAACGCACCGGCGCAAAAATACTGCAGGCATCATCCAGTGAAATTTATGGCAACCCGGAAGTTCATCCGCAGCCTGAAACTTACTGGGGTCATGTTAATACCCTCGGCCCGCGTTCATGCTATGATGAAGGTAAAAGATGTGCCGAAACATTATTCATGAACTACCATCTTCAGAATAATGTAAAGATCAAAATAGCAAGGATCTTTAATACCTACGGGCCAAGAATGATGATGAATGATGGCAGGGTGGTGTCAAATTTCATTATCCAGTCTCTCCGGAACCAGGATATCACCATATATGGCGAAGGACGACAAACCAGGAGCTTTCTATATATAGATGACCTGCTTGATGCCCTTAAGAACCTAATGATGACAGATGATGATTTTACAGGTCCTGTAAACCTGGGAAACGAAGAGGAGATAACAATAAGTGACCTGGCAGAATTGATAATAAAAATGACCGGATCAAAATCCCGCATCAGACACGAACCGTTGCCACAGGATGATCCCTTGCAGAGGAAACCTGATATAAGCCTCGCCAGGCAAAAACTCAACTGGCAACCAACTTATGACCTTGAAGGAGGATTATTGAAAACTATTGATTATTTTAAAGAAAAAATAAAAATATGAAAGGTATAATTCTAGCCGGTGGAGCCGGGACAAGACTCCACCCGGCCACAAAGTCAATCTCAAAACAGATACTGCCGGTATATGATAAGCCAATGATATATTACCCCCTGTCAGTCCTCATGCTCGCAGGCATCAGGGAAATATTGATTATAAGCACCCCGCGCGATATCAGCCTCTTTGAAAACCTCCTGGGAGATGGTTCAGATATAGGTATAAAATTCAGCTACGAAGTGCAGCCATCACCCGGCGGGCTGGCACAGGCTTTTATCATAGGCGAAAAATTTTTAGGCCAGGACAGTGTCTGTATGATACTCGGAGATAATATCTTCTATGGGCAGGGACTCGGCAATATGCTCCTTGATGCAGCAAAACTGAACAGTGGAGCTTGCGTCTTTGGCTATTATGTAACAGACCCCGGAAGATATGGTGTGGTTGAATTTGACCTATCCGGGAACGTAATTAGCATAGAGGAGAAGCCTGATAAACCGAAATCCAACTATGCCGTAACAGGACTGTACTTCTACGACAACACTGTTATAAGCAAGGCCAAACAGCTGAAACCATCAAAGCGTGGGGAGCTGGAAATAACAGACCTGAATAAATTATACCTGGAAGAGGGTAAATTGAAAGTTAAACTGATGGGCCGGGGTATGGCCTGGCTCGACACAGGCACCCATGACAGCATGCTCCAGGCTTCTAACTTCGTTGCCACCCTGGAGCACCGGCAGGGATTAAAAGCATCCTGCATTGAAGAAATTGCTTATATAAGAGGATTCATTGACAGGACACAATTGCTTGCACTTGCAAAAAAATATGGTAAAAGCCAGTATGGCAAATACCTGAAAAATATCGCTGATGAAAAATTTATCACAACGGCTAAGTTTATAAAATAAATCTCTATGAATGTAATAGGAACCGGCTTTGACGGCCTTTATGTAATTGAACCAAAAATATTCAAGGATAAAAGAGGTTACTTCTTCGAAAGCTATAATCAAAAGCGACTTAAAAAGAATGATATAGTATTTGAGTCTCTACAGGACAATGAATCATTTTCTGCAGGTAACGTAATCAGGGGGCTGCACTACCAGCTCAATCCAATGGCACAGGCAAAATTAATACGGGCGATTAAAGGATACATAAGGGATGTTGCACTTGACATGCGAAAGGGATCACCTACTTATGGAATGTGGAAAGCAGTGGACCTCGACTCAGAATCAAAACAACAGTTATTCATACCCAGGGGCTTCGCTCATGGCTTTTCAGTGCTGAGCGATGAAGCAATTATACTTTATAAATGTGATAACTATTACAGCCCTGAAGATGAGAGGGGAATAGCCTTCGATGATCCCAACCTTGCTATAGACTGGGGTGTTGATCCGGCATCGGCTTTGATAAGTGAAAAAGACAGGAATAACCCACCCTTTTCCGAAGCTGAAAATAATTTTGAATATATGCTATGAAAAGAATTCTGGTTACAGGAGCCAAAGGACAACTGGGAAGGGAAATACAGGAAAGGAAAGAAATCCTGCCTGGAAATAAATTCTATTTCACCGATATTGATGAAATGGATCTGACGGATGAGGATGAGCTTAATAAAACCATATCAGAAATAAAACCTGAATACCTGATAAACTGTGCAGCATATACGGCTGTCGACAGGGCCGAGCAGGAAAGCGAAAAAGCTTATGCTGTTAATGCCACGGCGGTTAAGAATATAATAAATTCTTTACGCAACGTGCCCGGCTCAAAACTCGTCCACATATCAACAGACTTTGTCTTTGACGGAAAAAACAAATCACCATACAAAGAAGATGCCGGGCCGGCACCACAATCAGTATACGGTAGAAGTAAGCTGGAAGGTGAAGTATACGCCCTTTCCCATGAACAGACAATAGTAATACGAACTTCATGGCTGTATTCAGAACATGGTAAAAACTTTGTAAAAACAATTTTAAGACTCGCAGGTGATAAAGATGAAATAAATGTTGTAAATGATCAGATCGGATCACCAACATGGGCGGCAGATCTTGCATCAGCCATTATGCTAATATTAAAGCAGTCCATAAAGGATGAAAAAAGATTTGTAAGTGGTATATATCATTACAGCAACCAGGGCCAGTGCAGCTGGTATGAATTTGCACGGGAGATAAAAAAATTGAAAAAACTTGATCTGAAAATAAATCCCGTAAGCTCAGCTGAATTCCCATTACCTGCAAAAAGACCCGAATATTCAGTTCTGAGCCTTGATAAAATCAAAAAGACTTTTAATATTGAGATCCCTTCCTGGCAGGATAGCCTGGAAAAATGTTTAAAAAGAATAAACTGAAAAATGAGAGATAAAGACACCGTATCAATTTATGAAAGGGCAAAGGCCTGGACATCAAAGCAATATGATGAGGAAACCCGTAAAGAAGTCCGGTATATGTTGGAAAATGATGAGAAAAAACTCATCGATGCATTTTATAAAGATCTTGAATTTGGAACAGGAGGCCTCAGGGGTATCATGGGTGCAGGAACAAACAGGATGAACAGGTACACCGTGGGAATGGCTACCCAGGGAATGGCAAATTATATGATAAAGAATTTCCCGGACCAGGATATCAGTGTGGTTATTGCACACGACTGCAGGAATAACAGTCGTGCCTTCTCCGAAATTGTTGCAGGAATATTTTCAGCTAATGGTTTCCGTGTTTATCTCTTTGAATCATTAAGGCCAACACCCGAGCTGTCATTTGCCATAAGGCATCTTGGATGCCAGGGTGGGGTAATCATAACAGCATCACACAACCCACCTGAATACAACGGGTTTAAAGCTTACTGGGATGACGGTGGGCAGATTACCGCACCCCATGATGTGAACATCATTGATGAAGTGAGAAAAATATCAAAGGTATCCGAAATAAAGTTCGACGGACCGGATGATAATATTCATATTATAGGTAAAGAAGTTGATGAACTTTTTATTGATACAATTAAAAAGAATATCAGCCTTAACCCTGATCGCATTAAAGAAAAGCATGATATTGGTATAGTGTATACTCCAATACACGGTACCGGGGTGGAAATCATTCCCGCCACACTCAGAAAATTTGGTTTCACCAATATCATCAATGTCCCTGAACAGGATGTCGTGGATGGTAATTTCCCAACCGTGGAATCACCTAACCCCGAAGAACCCGGGGCTTTTAAAATGGCTCTTGATAAAGCAAAGAAACATGGGGCTCACATCGCCATGGCAACCGACCCTGATGGGGACAGGCTCGGTCTTGCAGTGAAAAACAGGTCGGGTGATTTTATACTGCTTAACGGCAACCAGACAGGCGCAATACTCACCTGGTATATCATAAGCCAGATGAAAGAAAAAAATATGCTCAGGGGAAATGAGTACATCATAAAAACAATTGTAACCTCCGACCTCCTGGAAAGGATAGCTGAACAAAACGGAGTGCAATGTTATAATGTCCTGACTGGCTTTAAATATTTCGCCAGCCTTATGAAAAAGCTGGGACATAAAAAGAAATATATTGGAGGAGGAGAAGAAAGCTTCGGATACCTGGCAGGCGATTACGTAAGAGATAAAGACGGTGTGGGATCATGCGCTCTCGTAGCCGAAGTGACAGCCTTCACCGCATGTAATGATAAATCATTATTTGATACCCTTGTGGATATATATCATGAATATGGACTATACAGGGAAAAACTGGTAAATATTGTACGTAAAGGTAAAGAAGGCGCCGATGAGATAAACAGTATAATGACCAACTTCAGGGAAAATCCGCCCGTGGCCTTGAATAATTCCCCCCTTGTCAAAATTATTGACTACCTGGAAGGAAAATCAAGGGAACCCCTGGCAAATAAGGAAAGCACCTTTGATATGGAGAGAAGTAACGTCCTCCAGTTCTTCCTTGAAGACGGCAGTAAAATATCATTGAGACCAAGCGGTACCGAACCCAAGATAAAATTTTATTTCAGCGTGACCGATAAACTTGAGAATAAGAATGATTACGAGAAGAAAGAAGCTGAACTGGATGCCAGGATAGAAGCACTGGTTCAAGAGATGAGTTATGAACCGAGCAGTGCGAGTTTGCGTTAAGCAAGCGAGTGCTGTGAGCTCGCGAGTGGATAGTGATTGTGGCCAGTGGGAACGAGCAGTTATGAGTTATGAGTTAATCCATTTTAAAAATGTTATTCTCAATCCGACTAACTGCTTTTAATAAAGCTTGAGAATGTCGAATACTTCGACATTCAAAACGACCGTATCAAAGATCCAGACCGTAGCGTCTGTAGGAAACGTCGCGAAAACCAGTACCCAGTTACCCAGCTACCTAGCACCCAGTTACCCGGTTCTATTCCCCTATAATCTTTATCAGCACCCTCTTACGCCGTTTCCCGTCAAACTCACCGTAGAATATCTGTTCCCAGGGACCGAAGTCGAGTTTACCTTCCGTAACGGCCACAACAACTTCCCTTCCCATAAGTGTACGCTTGATATGAGCGTCGGCATTGTCTTCAAAACCGTCATTGTGCCTGTACTGTGAATAGGGTTTTTCGGAAGCCAGTTTTTCAAGCCAGTTCTCGAAATCCTGATGAAGACCCGGCTCATCATCATTGATAAATACACTGGCCGAAATGTGCATGGCGTTAACGAGTGCCAGACCTTCCTGTATGCCGCTTTCCGCAAGGGCAGATTCCACCTCGCGGGTTATGTTTATTAACTCTCTCCTGCTGTTGGTGTTAAACCAGAGTTCTTTTTTGTGTGATTTCATGTCCTTATAATAAATCTTAATTAAAGTACCGAAAGCGCAAGTTACAATTAATCACATAGCCGGTCAAGAATATTTTCTAATCTATATACCTGGAATGGAATTGGCTACTGGAGTTTGCCCCATCTTATTAAGGCTAATCGTCTCCGAAAAAAGCCGGTAAAAAATTAACCAGGTACAAGCGGTCCGTTGCCCTGGTGAGAGCAGTATAAAGCCAGCGCAGGTAATCCACAGTGGGCTCCTGCCTGTTAAACATGCCCTGGTCAATAAAAACACGTTCCCATTGCCCTCCCTGTGCTTTGTGGCATGTTACGGCATAGGCAAACTTAATCTGTAAAGCATTAAAATAGGGATCGTTCCTGATAGCATCGTACCTTTTCTTTTTGGTGCTCAGGTGGGAATAATCCTCCAGTATATTTTCAAATAGCATCTTATTCTGCTCACCTGATAAAGAAGCTGTTTCAGAGGTAAGGGTGTCAAGCATTACTTTCACTTCCAGTTCAACTGAATAGTCAATAAAATCAAGTATCATATCGGCAAACCTGAAACCATATTTTCCCTCCTTCCTCACAACCTTTTTTATTCTCGCCATATCACCATTGGCTATAAAATCAAGGTCTTCCTCTTCGTTAAGCCAGAAATAATTATTCTTGACTATCATAAGCATATCCCCCGCAGATACTTCTTCTTCACGAAACAGTATCCTTTCACGAATGCCACGATTATACCTGTTGGCCATCCTGTTCGAATTAACTACTATCACAGTGGCATCTGTGCCCGAATATGAATACGCTGCCTCTATTTCCTCAAGCATTGTCTCACCGGTAATCCTGAAAATATCATCAAAGCCTTCAAGCCTGAACTCAGGTATGCCCAGGTCGCTGTCGGTTATTTTCCGACGCACGTATGTTGCATTCATAAGTATACCTGATTCCCTCGTCTGGCGTACTACATCACGCAGCTCGGCAGTCTCGATATTGAATCCATACATCGAAAGATCCTTTCTGCTCAAAGCTGGGCTGAGAATTGATCCCACCGGTGGTAACTGTGCAGTGTCACCTACAAGCATCAGCTTACAATTCCTGCCACGGTAAACATATTCAATAAGATCATCAAGCAAACGACCACTACCGAAAATTGACCCTTCAACTGACTCACCTGATATCATAGATGCTTCATCAACAATGAAAAAGGCATCCCTGTGCATATTCCTGTCGAGTTCAAACCTGCCAATGCCATCCCTGTTGCCTTTCATCCTGTAAATATGTTTATGTATGGTATAAGATGACCTGCCTGTATATGAGGTCAGTACTTTGGCAGCGCGACCTGTGGGTGCTAATAATACAGATTCAATATTAAACCTCCCCAGGGTATGCACCACCGCACTTATCAAGCTGGTCTTACCGGTGCCGGCATAACCCGTGAGCAGAAAAATACTGTCATTCGTATTTCTAGCAATAAATAAGGATATCGCCTTTATTGCTTTAAGCTGATCATTGGTAGGCTGATGACCCAGATTTTCAACAAGGATCTTTTCAATGTGAGATTCTATCATTTACTTCAAAAACACCCGGATCGATTTGGTATTCAATTTATTTTTTTATTTTTGCAGCAAACATAATCAAACTTATTTAACAATAAAAAAATGAATATAGTTATTCGAGTAATTCTGTTTGCAGCAATTATTGTCCTCGGTTATCTCCTTGTTGACAGTATTTTGAACCCTATCCGCTTCAACCGCGAAAAAAATAGAAGGGAGGAAGCCATAAAGGAAAGGTTAATCGATATCAGGACTGCCCAGGTAGCTTTTAAATCCAAATACGGACGTTACACAGGCAGCTTCGATACTCTTATTACTTTTGTAAAGACCGACTCATTCCCTTTGATATATAAAGAAGGTGCCATCACTGACGAGATGATCGACGAATGGGGTCGCAATGCTGAAAGGGAGGCATTACGCAGAGGATTGATTGTTCGTGACACTTCGTATACAAGTGTACTCGATTCATTATTCCAGCCGGGGTATCCTGTTGATTCCCTCAGGTACGTGCCCTTTTGCAGTGATACCGAATTTAATATGGAGGCAGACGTTGTTGAAACAGGATCCAAAGTGGATGTGGAAGTCTTCGAAGCATCTGTCCTTAACGATGTATTCCTGAAAGGGCTCGACGAGCAGCTTATCATTAACTATAACGCGGAGCGCGAGAAAATCACCGGCTTCCCCGGTATGCGTGTCGGTAATGTTGAAGAACCCAATAATAACGCTGGGAACTGGGAGGACTAACAGTTTGTATATGTATGAAAAAGAACTGTTTGACGAAACTCTGGATATAAATTCGACCAATAACTACGAAATATCCATTCAGCTAGGTCTGAATGGATTTTCTTTTTGTCTCCTTGACAGGCTGAGAACCAGGTTTGTTATGTTCAGAAATTATAAATTGAGCGGGAAAGAGCAAGACCTGGCGGATGAGATAAGACAAATTGCAGGTAAGGATGAGTTTCTATCCAGGCAATATCGCAGGTATCGTATTGTCTTCAATTTTGAAAGAAGCACCATAGTGCCTGCTACCCTCTATGACCCGGCTCTTAAAGATGAGTACTTCGAACTTAATCATAAGCTGGAAGATAATCATATTGTTTCCAACAACAGGCTCCAGAATCCTGATGCCTACCTCCTGTTCAATATCAGAAAAGATGTTTATGACCTTTCATACAATCTTTTCCCCGATGCCTCCCTCTCCCACCAGGTAAAACCACTGCTTGACTCTTCTTTCAGACAAACCAGGGCAATTAAAGATCAATATGTAAGGGTACATATCGATCAGGGTTTTTTTACCCTTATAATGTTAAAGGACCAGGAACTGCAGTTTTTCAATACTTTCAGGGTGAGAAACGATTCTGATATTCTATATTACCTCATGAATAGCTTTAATCGTTTTAAGATTGGCAATGACCAGATCGTTTATATCAGTGGTAATATCTCAAAATTCGATGATCTCTATAATAATATGCTGAGGTATATTAAAACAATTAAACTGGCAGAACCTGAAGGTGAATTCTCTATGAGCTACATATTTGATGAGTTGGAGACTCACCGTTATTGTAATCTTTTCAATATAATCAATTGCGCATAATAAGCGGTAGTCATAAAGGAAGGATCATTAGACCTCCTGCAGGCCTTAAGGTTAGGCCCACCACGGATTTGGCAAGGGAAAGTCTTTTTAATATACTTGGTAACTTTGCTGATTACGACGGCCTGAAGGTACTCGACCTCTTTGCCGGTACCGGAAGCGTAAGTTATGAGTTTGCCTCAAGGGGAGCCGCACAGGTAGATGCAGTTGAATCTAATCCAAAACATGCAGGCTTTATAGCTGATACTGTTTCCAAACTTGAGATGGAAAGACTCCAGGTTTATCGTGAGGATGTAAGAAGATTTCTGGGCAGGACATCATTCGTTTATGATCTCGTTTTCGCCGATCCACCATATAACCTGGAATGGCTCGATGACATACCTGATATGGTCATCGACAGAGGCTGCCTTAAACCCGGAGGTTTACTTATCCTGGAACACCCCGGGAATTATTCCTTCAATAATCATAAATACTTCTCAGACCACCGCAGATACGGCTCCGTCAACTTTTCTTTTTTCCAGATCCCCCTTGGAAGGGGGAATGTCACGACCGGAGCGTCGTGACAAGGGGAATGTAGTTGCAGGGAGCCCACCTACGTCCTGCGGACTACGGTGGATGAAACAGGGAGCAAGGATCTAATTAGCATAACCTGGACCCCACACCCGTCCTCTGTAGATTTAAGATTTAAGACTTACGATTTAAGATCAACGATTTAAGATTTAAGAAAATCCTAGTTTAATGGTCCGTAGAATCTTGCAGGCTATTGACTTCTTTGAACAGAGTCTTAAAACAATCCACAGATGAACCTCCAAAACGAATATTCTCTTTCTCTTGCCCGTACCAGGCTTTTAAAAATCGGCCGGCCGGAGACCATACCGTTTGCATCATGCCCAGAAAATGGGATGACATCTGTGGTGCGGATTGTGTCCTATAGCGAACCATATTTTCAAGCTGGTCAACTGCAACATCGGCTTTACGGTACGGACAGGTGACCACATCGAGTTGATGCATAGCAAACCAGGGCGCAGTGTGATCGGGACGTTCATAATGCCAGTCGCAAATCACAATATCTTTCGGAATCATATCAATTGCGCGGGCCGTATGGTTCATGCTGGCCTCCCACATACCCATCCCTGTTGCTTTACCATCAATGAGACGGTCACCCCATATCCATAATTTATGGCCATTGAGCATCAGGTGGTTCCGGATGCGCCACACCTCATCGGCAAACAATTTGGCTTTATCGATGCCGGCACACCGCGTACATTGATCATCACCCAGGTAAAATACTTCATCCATGCCTGCATGGAACGCGGATGCCTCAAATACCTCCATGAGCTCATCCACCAGATCAAAAACCACATCATGTACCTCTGGATGCAAGGGACAATAACTTTTACAATAGAGTCCATCCTCGTTGGGCCATTCATATTTTTCAGGCATCTGAATATGCGGGGTCTCGTCAAATTCAGGATATTCCCTTAGCAAAGGATTGATTGTCTCGTGCCAGCTCTGGTGTCCCAGGAGGTTGATCTGTGGGATGATCTGAATATTTGCTTTTTTACAGGCATCCACCAGTTTCCTGACGTCGCTTTTACTGAGTGGGTTTTCTGAACGCAGTTCCGGGTGGCTTTCATATTTATAACCATAGTCAACCATCAGAACCAGTGTATTCACACCCATGGACTTCAGGTCTTCAGATATGAATTTCACAAATAGATCCACTTCCTGGTTACTGGGAGCACCAATGCATAAGCCCCTGACCGGCATTATGGAATCAATGTATTCATATTCACCGGAGACCCCTTCACTTATGGTCACACTTAATATCAGAACGGTCAGAATTATCTTTTTCATAGCAGTCAGATATTTATCAGTTTAGTATTTCATATTTCTATGCATTAAATATAATATAATTTCAGGTTTCAAGTTTCAGGTTTCAGGTTTCAGTCCCCGAATATGAATTACCAATTCAACGATTTAACAATTAAACGATTCAACCTTTAAACAATATTTAATAACTTAGTGTTAAACAAAAAAACAACACTTCATGAAAATAATATCACTAGACAAAGTAGAAAAACAAAAAGTTAACATGGAAGGCGCCCTTGGTGCCTGGAAACAGCTTCCCCTGGGTAGCAAAGATGGGGCCCCGGTATATTCTTACAGGGTTTTTACGGTTGATCCCGGCGGCCATACCCCCTACCATAATCATCCCTATGAGCACATGAACTATATTATAGAAGGCATAGGTGCCCTTGTGAATGAAAAAGGTGAAGAAACACCACTTAAAGCAGGGGATTTTGCCCTGGTTGAACCCGACGAAAAACACCAGTACCGCAATAAAGGCGACAAGCCCTTTAAAATTATCTGCGGCGTGCCAAAGGAATTTGAATAATATAGGCTGAGGCTAAAAACGGGTTTGAATGTTTGAATGTTTGAATGTTTGATAAATATAAGAGATCAATAGCATACACACTTATACATTCGATATTCTTATGCATGCTTAGCCCTCCCCCTGTGTCAGATTTAGCCAGTATGGCAAAACCTGAAACCTATGACTAAAATGGGTACATAATGCTGGTTCCTGGCTAAAATATTTACGCCGAACGACTTGCCCTGAGCTTGCCTGTCCTGAGCATGCCGAAGGGTCGAAGGGAGTGAGGCAAGTTACGCACTGCGCCAGCAGTGCAAGTTACGCGACCGAAGGGAGCCAGTTACGCCGAGCGACTTGCCCTGAGCCTGTCGAGGGGAGTGAGGCCAATTACGCCGAACGTAGTGAGGCCAATTACGCGACCGCTAGGGAGCAAATTACATCATTCCAACATTCCATGTTATGTAAAATTTCGTAAATTGTATGGTGAATAACCATTCACATTTATAAAATGAGCCAAAAACCATTTCATTTCTGGGAGGAACTGAAAAGACGTAAAGTATTCAGGGTGCTTGCCATTTATGCTGGCATTGCCTACATAATAATTGAGGTAGTCAACAATATCGCTGAACCTTTACACCTCCCCGTATGGGTCTCTACCCTGGTTATATTACTCCTGGCAATAGGATTTCCTGTGACGGCAATTCTCGCATGGATATTTGATTTCACTACCGAAGGAATAGTTAAAACAGAGCCAGTAGAAAAACCAGAACAAAAGGAGCCGGTAATAAAACATGCCAGGAAAAGTCGCCTCAAAGCCAGTGATTTTGTGATAGCTGCCTTGATCATAGTAATAGCGGTGCTCGTATGGCCTAAAATATTCAGCAGGAACAGCCTGGAGAACATGGTCACGGCCGACGGGAGAATATCAGTTGCTGTTATGCCCTTTCAGAATATGACCAGTGACACAACCTGGGATATCTGGCAAAGTGGTATACAGAATGAAATGATAGCCTCACTTACAAACTCGGAAGAATTAAAAGTGAGGCAAACGGAAACTGTTAACAGTATAATGCAAAGCAGCGGCATTACCAGTTATGCCTCAATATCACCTTCAACAGTAAATACTATTTCAAAGAAACTGGACGCAGGCATAGTGGTCATGGGCAGCATAAATAAGGCTGGTAATACAGTACGGGTGAATACCCAGCTCATCAACCCTAAAAATGAAGAAGTAATACAGTCATTTCAAATAGAAAGTACCGGGAGGGAGGAGCTGATATTTGATGTCATTGATTCACTCTCTTCGCAGGTTAAGAATTATCTGATAATATCAAAAATTAAAAAGGAATCGCCCCTTAATTACGATTATTCCTCACCCACCGGTTCGCCCGAGGCATACAGGTATTTCACCTACGGGCAAAAAGCCTTCTTTACTTCGGATTTTAATACAGCAATCAACTATTATTCGAAAGCCATAGCCATCGATTCCAGCTTTTATGATGCAATAAGAATGATGTCCGTTGCCTACTACAACATGAGTCAATATGACCAGTCTAAAAAATGGTTTTTAAAGGTGTACGAAAATAGAAATCAAATGGGCATTAAGATGAATATCCTCCTAAACTGGTTCCATGCGATGTTGTTTGAAACACCGAATGAAGAAATTAAATATTGTAATCAACTCCTTGAACTTGATGATCAGTCGGCCCCAATGTATTATGAATTAGGTCGAATATATGTAGCACTGGGCCAATATGACAAGGCAATCACGGCAATGAACAAAGCATTTGATATTTATAAGAAATGGGAGACGAAACCAAGGTGGGCACAAGACTACGTTATGCTTGGATTTTCATACCATGAAACCGGACAGTACAAAAAGGAAAAAAAGCTTTATAAGAAAGCAGATGAGGATTTTCCTGGAACCTATTATATCCCGCAGAGACAGGCAATACTGGCACTTACTGAAAAAGACACGCTTGCTGCAAACGGGTATATTGAGAAATGTAAATCCATCGCTAAAGATTTCTTTTCATTATCCGATGCGGAAGTTAATTTTGGACTGGCCTATATTTATACGGAAGGAGGATATATTGATAAAGCAGAAAGTTGTTTACGGGAAGCCCTTTCAATGGAACCTGAAAATCCAAGCTGTCTGAATAATCTCGGGGAACTCCTCATAAGTCACGACATAAATATTGAAAAAGGGATGGAACTAATGGATAAGGCACTGAAAATAAGACCAAACAGTTACATTTACCTGGAAAATAAAGCTGATGGATTATATAAACAGGGTAAGTATGAAGAAGCCCTGGAGCTGCTTGAAAAAGCCTGGGAATTAAGACCCTTATATGAACACTCAAGTTACCTGATGCTCGAGGAAGTAAGAAAAGCCGCTGCAGGTCAACTAATAAATTGAACATACTGCTTAAATATCATAAATCTTAAGCCGACGAAACTATATGCCACAAAAACCGAACAAACTCATAAGACTGTGGCAGGAGTTGAAAAGACGCAAAGTCTTCAGGGTGGTAACAATATATGCTGCAACTGCCTATATCATTATTGAACTTGTTAATAATCTTGTCGAGCCCCTCTTCCTGCCGGATTGGACGGCAACATTGATTCTTATCCTCCTCCTTGCAGGCCTGCCTGTTGTCGTTATACTGAGCTGGGTATTCGATGTCACCGGCGAGGGAATAGTCAAAACCAAATCCAAACCGGATGAATATGAAGATAAAGATACACCCCCACGGATAAAGAAAAGACTCAGGGTAAATGACATTGTGATTGGTATTTTACTTATTGTAGTGATTATTCTATTATGGCCAAAAATATTCAGCCGGGACAAAATTGATAACGAGCCAGGCGCAAATGAATACCTAACTGTAGCTGTATTACCATTTCAAAATATGACAAATGATACAAGCTGGAATAAGTGGCAAACTGGAATACAGGCTAACCTGATTACTTCCCTTTCAAATACACCGGATTTGAAGATAAGACCTAAAGACAACATCAACAGCCTTTTACGAAGTGGAAGATTCTCTGACTATTTTTCAATAACACCTGCTGAAGCAAACAGGATATCACAAAAACTGCGCGCAGAAATGTTTATTTATGGTACTATTAAACAATCGGGTAAAATAATAAGGATAAATGCTCAATTATACGACACTAAAAAAAAGAATAACTTCCAGTCTTTTCATGTTGACGGAACAGCGGAGAGCATACTGCAATTTATTGATTCACTTTCTTTTCTGGTAAAGAATTACCTTATTATATATGAACTCCGGAAGGAAGTGCCTTCTGCATTTCAAAAGCTTACAAATACAGATTCTTATAAGGCCTATGCTTACTTTGCCCATGGATACAATGCATTGAAAAAATTTGATTATGCTACAGCTACAGGATGGTTCTCCCAGGTTATGGAACATGATTCAAGCCTGGTTTTTGCACAGCTATTGCTTTCACTGTCGCTCATCAATCAGGATATGTATATAGAAGGCAAAAAGTGGTGCAGGCGCGCCTGTGAAAAAAGAGAAAATATACCATTGGAGCTTGAAATATGGCAAGAGTATATCCACGCTCTAAATTTTAAGACACCGAAGGAGGAAATTACATATCTCAATCGCCTGGTGGAAATTGACAAACAGCCGGCCCAACTTTTTTACTACAAAGGCAATGCTTATGGAAGAATGCATCAGTTTGACAGGGTAATACCGGAATTGGAAAAAGCTATAGGTATATATGAAGATCAGTATTCAAAGCCATTCTGGGATCCAGTTTATGCTGAATTGGGACTTGCATATCATAAAACCGGCCAGTTAAGGAAGGAGAAAGACCTGTATAAGAAAGCACTAAAGGAATTTCCCGGTAATCTTCAACTCAAAGGCAGGCAGGCAATAATGGCTCTTTCTGAAGGTGACACGATTGAAGCAAATAAATACCTCTCAGACTATGTTTCTTTATGCAAAGAGAACCTTTTGGGTGAATCAGTTATAGCAACAAACATAGCTGATATTCATTCGTGTGCAGGCAAGTATGATAAAGCAGAAAAGTATTACCGCAATGCACTCTCCCTGGATCCTGAAAACCCCGGCATAATGAATAAGCTTGCCTGCTTATTGATTGATAACGAAATGGGAATTGATGAAGGTATCGGACTAATTAATAAGGCTCTGGAATTATATCCAGATCATTATGAGTACTTGCATACCAAAGGATGGGCCTTGTATAAGAAAGGTAAATACGAAGAAGCATTGAGAATCCTGGAAAAAAGCTGGGATTTGAAACCGGTTTACAATCATAGCTTATTCCTTCATCTGGAAGAAGCAAAAAATGCAGTTAGTAATCAAGGATCTCAGGTGCTTCCATAAATACGTTATAAGTAATTTAAATCAATAATAAATAAGGAGATATAATATGAAAACACTGAAATCCAATTCCATCACCACCCTGGTGCTGGCTTTTTTTCTTACCTTTCTTTTTACTGCTTGTCCTTCCCAGGACACAGAAAACAACAAGTCTATGAAAATTCAGAATGACAAAATCATCAAATTGCCCGAGCCCAGCAAAGATGGTAAAATATCTGTTGAAGAAGCCCTTGCTGGAAGAAGGTCAATAAGAGAATATTCAGGTGAGTCGCTTTCATTATCCGAGATATCACAGTTGCTCTGGGCCGCCCAGGGGATAACCCGGAAAGAAGATGATCCCCCGGCTATGTGGCATGGCGACCAGTGGATGGGGGGACTACGGACGGCTCCTTCTGCCGGGGCTTTATATCCTATTGAACTGTATATTGCTGTCGGAGAGGTAAAAGGATTATCACAGGGCCTGTATTATAAATACCATCCCGGTGAGCATGGGCTCATTAAAATCCTCGATGGAGATAAAAGAGATGATATTGCAGAAGCTGCCCTGGACCAGGGATGTGTTCGGGCAGGGGCGGTTGATATTATCATGACCGGGGTCTACAGAAGAACTGCACATAAATATGGCGACAGGGCTGAGCGGTATGTACAGATTGAAAGCGGAGCCGTATGCCAGAATATCTACCTCCAGGCATATGCTCTGGATCTCGGGACGGTAATTGTAGGTGCTTTCCAGGATAATATACTGAAATCCATATTGAATCTACCCGATGATGAATATCCCCTGGGCATAATGCCTGTAGGAAGGAAATAATGACATAGCCTTTCTTCTAGGCTGGCGCAAGTCCCAAGACTCGTGCTTAGCCTTCCCTGACTTTCTCCCCTAAAGCTTCTGATAACACAGTCAGGATAAGAGTAAAAAGATTAATGTAACAGCCTCCACTTTCAAACATTACAGATAAACATTGCATATAGCCATAATAATTAGTATATTTTATTGTTATATAAATGAATAAAAAAGAAAGAAACATTATGAAAAGTATTTTGCACCTCATAGGAAGTATTGCACTTATCTCAGTGCTTATAATATCATGTGAAAAAAGTGATGACACAGGTATTAACCTGCAATTTAAAGGAGAAACTTCATCTCTTAAAGCAAAGACTACTGGAGGTACTTATGATTTCACTGAAGCTCTAATGGGTCTTAGCGAAATCGAGATTGAAATGGAAATGGAAGATGATGATAACGGGACCGAAACGGAAATTGAATATGATTACGAAGGTAATTACACGGTCGACCTGCTGGCAGGAACCTCTGATCCCAAAATCGGTTTCTCGGAATTTGAGCCTGGCACGTATAACGAGGTTGAAGCTGAGATAGAACCAATACTTGACGGAGGCACAAAATCAATAATCATCAAAGGAACACTAACCGATGCCGAAGAGGTGGTCACTGAATTTGAATTCTCAACGTCAGAAGAAATAGAGATTGAGATAGAAAGTGAGATTGGCTTCTACCTGGACGAAGGAACTATAATAGACATGGTTGTCACTTTTGATCTTGACATGCTCTTTGATGGGGTGGACATGACTAATGCTGAAAGAAATGAATCGGATGTTGTAATCATCAACGACACGACCAATAGTGACCTGGCCGCAATAATAAAAAGTAACATCGAGTCATGCGCCGACCTCGAAGAGGATGATGACGACGACGACGATGACGACGATTAAAAAAAGTCCCCTACAATGACCACCGTAGCTCAAAAGCGTAGGTGTGAGTAAATCACTAGCCCTGTAGTTCAGGGCTAATTACTTATTCACACCTACGCTAATGATTTGGTGTGCACAGCAGGGACCTTTGGCTGGTACCACGAACCGGCTATTATCTCAGTATGGCAATTGTCAATGTTAATCGAAAACCGGACCTGAAATCGGGTTACCTACTAAGCATTATGCAATTTAGCAGAAGCGATTGCTATTCAGTACCGGCAGGATACCCGAATTAGTAGATTAACCCAAGGTCCCTGAGCGCGAGGGACTGAGCAACGCGAAGTACCGAGCAGTCGAAGGGTGTTGCCCTTTGCAGCCAGATAAACAATTAACGGTTTCCTCTTTCTACTTTTTTGGATAATTGTAGTAATCCCTCCTGCTTTTCTTTAATCGATGCTTCCTTCTTCTCCCTCTGTGGGGACGGCCAATTTGGGCTCCCTACTTCAAAAACCAGGTGGATCTCAACCCCTAAACTTCTCAATTTCTAAACTTCTAAACCCCTAAACCATAAATATTTTTTGCCTTTCCCACCCGCTTGATATATATTTATATACTCAAACCTAACTTTTATGGCTGATAAATATGATAATCCACTCAACTTCTGGCAGGAATTAAAACGCAGAAAAGTAATACGAGTTATTATTGTGTATGCTGCTGCAGCCTATGTTATCCTGGAACTGGTTTCTATTATTGCCGAACCTTTCGGACTACCCGACTGGACTTTAAAGTTAGTATTTGTATTGTTATGTATCGGATTGCTTATCTCCATAATGCTTTCCTGGGTTTATGACATCACATCTGAAGGCGTCAAGAAGACAAAACCTCTAAGCAATGAAGCGGAACATAAAGAAGAAAAACCTGCAAGAAAGGTGGGGTGGAAGATTGCCACGGGTGTCAGTATTGTGATCATTATTGGTTTACTTGCAATCAATATTATTGGTGTCAGAAATAAAACAGAAAATGACATCCCCCTTGAAAAATCGATTGCTGTATTACCATTTATCAATCTAAGCAACGACCCTGAACAGGAGTATTTTTCTGATGGTATGGTTGATGCAATACTTGATAATCTATTCAAAGTTGGTGATCTTAAAGTTATATCCAGGACTTCCTCGATGAGATATAAGAATACTGAACTTACTTTAAAAGAAATTGCACGGGAGCTTAATGTAACTTTGATCTTGGAAGGTAGTGTTCAGAAGGCAGGTGAAAAAGTGAGGATTACTATTCAGCTTATAGATGCAGAATCCGATACTCATTTATGGTCCGATTCTTTTGACGGAGAACTTTATGATGTATTTAAATTTCAGTCTGATGTAGCCCGGGCAGTTGCGGATGAGTTAAAAATAGCTCTTAGTGCAGAGGAAGTTTATCACATGGATGTAAGTATTCCTTCTTCCAATCCTGTTGCATACGATTTCTACCTGAAAGGTAATGATTACTGGTCAAGATTTAATGCTGTACTTGCCCGGGATATGTATTCCAGGGCTATTGAGGAAGATTCATTATTCACTATAGCATACGCTAAAAGGGCAATGATGAATTTCTTTTTATTTTGGAACAGAACGGATAATTGGTTCGAAAGCAAATTTAATGGATTAAGGGACCTTCAAAGAGCTTTGGAATTAAATCCAAAGTTAGTAGAAGTTCGATTTGTGGAGGCAGTCAAAAAATACTGGATAGACAGAGAATATAATGAGTCTGTCAGATTGCTAAATGATTTAAAGAAAACCGCACCCAATATGGCTGATATATATGCCTGGACTGCATATAACATGAGACGACAGGGTAAAATGAATGAGTGTCTTGAAGAACTTGAAAAAGCAATAGGGATGGACCCTTTCAATGCCAATTATATTCAAAATTTAGCCCAGACACATGACCTCCTTCATCAATATGATAAAATGATTGAATGGTCTGAGAAAGGATTATCATTTGTCCCAGATCATAAATATTTTAATCTTTTCATTTATTATGCATACTTTAAAATTTACGGTGATGTGAACCTGGCCTTTGAGAAATCGGGGCTGACAACTGATGACCTTGAATATGATATAAATTATTATACCAGGCAATATGACAAACTTATCCCTATAGTTAAGGAACAAACTAACTACATAGGTTCTCAGGGCGGTTTTGAACCACCGATCTACAAACTGGCACTGATATATTTCCTTTCCGGCAACCAGGAACTCTGCAAGCAGTATGCTGATTCATCAGTTACTGTTTTACTTGGATTATTAGAAGAAATCCCGGATGAAGACAGGTTTTATTCTACTCTTGGAAGATGTTATGCCCTGGCCGGAAAAAGGGAAGAAGCTATTGCCTGTGGGGAGAGAGCTCTTGAACTGAAACCAGTGAGCAAGGATGCTTTTCAGAACCCAGCCAGGGAAGAGGATATGATGGAAATTTATGTACTTATTGGGGATTATGATCGGGCAATGGATAAAATGGAATATCTATTATCCATTCCAAGCTGGCTTTCAAGAGGCAGTCTTATTGCTGATCCTTTGTTTGATAGGCTTCGTAATCTGTCAAGGTTTCAGAAAATAATTGGATATGCCAATCAAGAATAAATAAGCCTTATAAAAATAATCAATGATTGTCTTAGAACTAAGGATACTCTGATTAGGAGTATGGTAAGAGAGACATATAAAATGTATATCTTAATAATAATTTAAGTCCAATAATTACTAAGAAAAGTATCATCTACACTACTTAGCAATCCCTAACGCCTCTCTATGGTACTCTACCCTCAAAAAAAGAGATAACCCTAAAAAACTTTCTATATGACGGTTTTCATCATATACAGGATCTTTTTATCCTGTAATGTAACCAGCCGATATAGTATTACTCAAGGAATCCCTTTGTATAAATTTATTAGGCTTTTATGTCTTTATTTCATAACTTGTGGATAATTATCTGATCATTAACTAAAAAGCATAACAATGAAAATCCTTATTACTGGATTTGTTGTATTTGTGATCTGGTCTATCTTTTCTGTCTGGCTATATGTTGATAAAATAAAGCCTCCATTGAAAAAGCCTGAAGCTGTACAGGAAATTCCTGAAGCACAGACCAATATTACAGATTCACTAAGGCAACAACCTGCAGCAAGACCCAATGACCTTATAATTTACTTTGAATTTGACGATGCCGAATTCAAACCTGGTCCGGAAACAGATGACAGAATTGCTGAATTTAAAACCTGGCTTGATAATAATCCTGAATCAACGCTTTATATAACCGGACATGCCGATAATATAGGGACAAGGGAATATAACAAGATACTGGGACTTAAAAGAGCTCAGAATATTAAGAAATATCTCGAAAGCAAAGGTGTCGAAGCAGGAAAAATGATAACAGAATCTAAGGGAGAAGATCATCCTGTAAGCGATCAAAATACAGAAGAGGCACGAGCAATGAACAGAAGATCAGTATTAACAATTAAAAAATAAAATCATGTATCCATTGTTTATAAATTTAGCGCTATCAGTCACCGGATCAATAGTTTTATTAGTGCTTCTGCTTCTGGTAGCCGGTGTTATAGGATATCTTACCGCCTGGTATTATGCAAAATCGATATATACTCCTATAATTGCAGGTCTTGAAAAAGATAAGACAGAGTTGAATAATCAAATTTTGGGATTAAAGGATGATATAAGCAAACTTAATGGTAAGGTTGATAAACTAAATGATGAAGTTGTGAAACTCAATGGTGAGGCTGTCAAAGCCAAAGAGAAAATTGGAAAGCTTGAAAAGGAGATAGCTGAAAAGGACAAAGAAATAGCTGAAAAGGACAAAGAAATTATAAATCTAAAAAACACAAAAGAGGGAAATTAGGATATGGCTGGCGAACTGTATTATTTTAAAGTAAGTTAGACCAAATAAATGTATAAACTAATTTGTATTGGGGATTTCACCGTTTTGGTATCTGTCACACCTAATGTTCGCATCTATCAACAGATGGGTGGATTTTCTCAATTATAAATTTTCTATCTTGATCAAGAAATACTTACACCATGAGTATTATTGATCCTATCAATTTCTTGTCGAGCATAAAATGCAATTCTTTTCTGTGCAGTTCTTTCAACATCAGATTGAATATCAAGATCTCCTATGATAATAATATTCTCATCATTCAATCTATTTACAGGACCAGTGTAGTTAAATGAACATTAAATTTTTTAACTTTAAAGTTTTAAACTTTAAGTATTTTTCCTGGTATACTTTTAAATATCATTAACAAACTATTTAAAACTATGAATATTTTATTGGTTTACCCTCAATATCCTGATACATATTGGAGTTTTAAACATGCTTTGAAATTTATTTCGAAAAAGTCAGCAAATGTTCCTTTGGGGATACTTACAGTAGCTTCATTACTTCCTGATGACTGGAAAAGGAAACTGACAGATCTCAATGTCAGCAAGCTTAAGGATGAAGATATTAAATGGGCCGATTTAGTATTCATCAGCGCCATTGCTGTACAATCAGCTTCGGTAAAACAAATTATCGGACAATGTAAGCATCTCAAGGCCAAAATAGTGGCAGGAGGTCCATTATTTACGGAAGAATTTGAACAATATTCTGATATTGATCACCTTGTGTTAAATGAAGCAGAAATAACACTTCCTCTTTTTATTGAAGACCTGAAGAAAGGCCGGCAAAAAAGAATTTATCAAACTGACCAGTTTGCTGATATAACAAAAACACCTCTCCCGGATTATTCACTGATAAAACTCAATGAATATGCAACTGCAGGAATCCAGTATTCAAGGGGATGCCCCTATGATTGCGAATTTTGTGACATAACAGCTCTGTTTGGACGTCGTGTGCGTACTAAAATGCCAGCACAGGTAATAGCTGAATTGGATCAATTGTTAAGGATCAAATGGAAGGGCAGCGTCTTCTTTGTTGATGATAATTTTATCGGACATAAAAAGAATCTGAAAACCGAATTACTGCCAGCTATTATCAGTTGGATGGAAGCAAATAACAATCCGTTCACCTTTCTTACAGAAGCTTCTATTAATATGGCTGACGATAAAGAATTGATGGATATGATGGTCAGGGCGGGTTTCACAAAAGTATTTGTGGGTATAGAAACGCCTGATGAGGATAGTTTAAAGGAATGTAACAAGTTTATGAATAAAAATCGTAATCTGATCGGTTCTGTAAATACGATTCAGCAGTCTGGCATGGAAGTAATGGCCGGTTTTATTGTCGGTTTTGACCACGATCCTCCGAATATCTTTCAACGACAGATTGATTTTATTCAGAAAAGCGGGATTGTAACTGCAATGGTGGGCCTTCTAAATGCACCCAGATTATCAAAACTATACCGGCGATTGAAAGATGAAGGCAGGATAATCGGCAAATCAACCGGTGACAATACGGATTACTCATTGAATTTTATACCGGCAATGGATAAAGATAAGCTGTTAAAAGGATATCAGAAGATCATTAAAGAAATATATTCCAGCAAGTCATATTACGCCAGGGTAATGAATTTTCTGAAACAATATAACCCTCCCTTAAAGAAGCATATTTCATTAAACAAATTTATGGCACTAATAAGATCTGTCCTGATTATCGGGATTCTGGAGAAAAACCGGAAATATTACTGGTACCTTCTGTTCTGGAGCATTTTTAACAAACCGAAATCATTCCCATTGGCAGTTACCTACAGCATATATGGGTATCACTTCAGAAGAGTGTTCAGGGAGATCATTTAACTTTTACAGATTTCACATCCAGGGTACTCTAACCCTCAGAAGAAGAATTCATGTAAGAAATACCGTCTATATGGTTGTTTTTGTTATGCTGAAGTAATTAAAACATGGCTATTTTGTATGCTTATCGATAAGCGAACCTGAAATTGGATACCTGTTAAGCGTGATGTAATCTTGCAGAGCCGCTTACTACTTCGAGCTGGCAGGATATACAAATAAGTCCACCGGCCAAAGGTCCCTGAGTAAGGGGGTGTATCAAAAGTAAAAAAATCTTGATTTTTTTACTTTTAAAAGCCATTATAAAAGAATTAAGGATATAATAATTGGATGATCCTCCCGCGAAATATCTCCAATGGCTTTTGATACACCCCCGCATCGAAGGGTGATGAAACTGGTAGCTACTTATTTTGATCTCAGCAAGCAAACAGAGTCCACCATGAGGATCGGGATTGTGCTGACGTTTACTCCGTAAAGTCAGCACGGACCCTTCCCCTGCGGGGGGCTACCATGCAAAGAGCTAAAAACCATCGCTGCTTCGCAGCTCTGCTTTTTTATTTTCGGACGGGATTGTGCTGACGTTTACTTCGTAAAGTCAGCACGGACCCTTCACCGCAGGTGGGTCACCTTGCAACAGAAAACAAAAGCCAGCATGCGATGCATGCTATCTTTTCTATTTTCCGTCCTCTTATGAAAGCAAGCTTTCAACGAGGCCCTGAAAAACAAAAGCCACGAATTTTTCGTGGCTTTTGTTTTCTGTTGCGGTCTGGACGGGACTCGAACCCGCGACCTCCGGCGTGACAGGCCGGCATTCTAACCAGACTGAACTACCAGACCGTTTATAAAAAGAACTATCTTTTGTGCTCCGCAATATGTAAACGAAATATTTCATCGTTGTTGACTCGAACACGTCCCGAGTCCTCGGGATGACAGGCCGGCATTCTAACCAGACTGAACTACCAGACCGTGCATTTAAGCGGTGCAAAAATAGTTTATTTTTTGTATATCAAAAAATTATTTCACCAAAAACGAGAAACCTGGTATTCTAAATATAAATGTATGAAATATTGAAATACAGACATGAAACATCATTATAGCTATTTTCAGTGGTTATTGTGGGATCTGTTGGTAAATCCTTTATTAAGGCCGGGGGGAAATGGAACACCCTTCGATGCAGCCAAAGGTCCCTGCTGTGCACACCAAAGCATTAGCGGAGGGTGAGTACTATGGATCATAAATTATACAAAAAAAATGTTACCCGGATGGACTTTTCTATCTTTATTTTGAATATAACATTGCGAAGAACTAAATAATTACTTTAATTTAAGATCAAATAATCGTACTATGCAAGTTACCATATCCAGAAAGGCTACCAGGTTTCTCCCTGATCCCAGCAGGGTAATAGCCCGCTTTCTTTATACTTCCGATAAAAGAAGTGAAGATATTATTCGTAATGTGATGGCTTTATCCGATAATGAGGCAAATACAGCATTAAGCCAGGTACTGAGAGGTTATGCCAAACGTCACAGGAATATTTCATTAATATTTGAAGCGCATTTTAATAAACTGGATAATCTGTTTAAAAATCTGAAAATAAATAAACGCAATATTAATCAAACGCGAAAAGCGCTTATAGGTTCATATTTCACAATGGAATATTCCATTGAAGCGGCAGCTTTTTTCAATCCATCCATTGTAGAGGATCCTGATCAGTCGGAATTAGGCCCGGATGAAAAAAGATATATTTTAAGTTTCAGAGCAACCGGAGAAGGGCATATTTCGTCCATTGTTTTTCGCTCAGCCATCATTGATAAAAACAATGACCTGATTGTCGAACCTGTTGGAAAAATGCTGGCAGAAGCAGAGCGAATAAAAAAGCATGTTTACAATAAAAAATCATTTATAGTGAAGCTGGATGAAATGAGCACTTTTAATAATAAAATTTCCCCCCTCTTTGTATTGGAAAAATTGGGCGACAATTTTACGTATGGCGAATTGAAGAGAACAATAGAAGAGACAAAAGCTACACATCCACTTTCACCGGATAAAAAATTAATTATTAATGAGATGTTGTGGCTGGCAAAATCTCACTACGAACTTCACTTTTCACTTGATTCGGCAATTTCAGAGAGAGTTATTTTTCCTACTTCCGAAATTGAAAAACGTGGCATTGAAGATGCACGTTTTGTTAAATTCACAGATGATAACGGTGAAGAAACCTATTATGCCACATATACTGCTTATGATGGCACAACAATACTGCCAAATTTACTTGAGACCAAAGATTTCTATCATTTCAAAGCATTAGCCATTCATGGTAAAATTGCCCAGAACAAAGGTATGGCATTGTTTCCCAGAAAGATTAAAGGTAAATATACTATGCTGTGCAGGATAGATGGAGTGAATAACTACATTGCATATTCAGATAATATAAATATATGGCATGAAGCCAAACTTATTCAAAAACCAAAATATCCCTGGGAGTTTATACAGGTAGGAAATTCAGGTTCCCCTGTTGAGACGGAAGAAGGTTGGCTGGTAATTACACACGGAGTAGGCCCAATGAGGGAATACGTGTTAGGAGCATCATTATTTGATATTGATGATCCCGGAAAAGAAATTGGCAGGCTTAAGACGCCCTTATTGACTTCCAATGCTGAAGAAAGGGAAGGATACGTACCCAATGTTGTTTATTCCTGTGGTTCCATTCTGCACAATGGTAATCTGATCATTCCTTATGGCATGTCAGACTACGCATCTACTTACGCTTCTATTAATTTACAGGAACTCCTGGATGAAATTAAAAACTCAAAATAGAATCCGTGGAGGTTTGAAATGCCTGCTATCTTCGGATGTCTAAAATCTTCTCATAAACCTTAATGTATCCTTCAACCATTTTTTGGCGACTGAATTTTGATACAGCAAACTCCCTGCAATATTTTCTGTCAATAGATTTGATATTAGCAACTGCATCTGCTGCTTCTTCAACGTTGTTTACCAGAAAACCTGTTTCCCCGTTGCGAATCAATTCAGGCATGGAGCCCAGGTTGAATGCTATAACCGGTGTTCCGCACATCATAGCTTCTGCAACGCTTAAACCAAAAGGTTCTTCAAAACTTACCGGATGCAAAAGCGCATAAGCTTCACCCAGCAATTTATCCCTTTCCCTCGGTCCTGAATTACCTGCGTAAACAATATCATCATCATTAATGAAAGGCTTAACCTTGCTGTCAAAATATTCCTTATCTTGAATTAAGCCTGAAATGATTAGTTTTCTTCCGGATTGTTTTGCTATCTGAATGGATTCGTAAGTGCCCTTTTCGGGGTGAATCCTGCCGAAAAACAACAGATAATCTTTTGAGGTTTTTTTGAATGTAAATTCATTTGTGTCTATGCCATTATAGACTGTTGCGACATATTCAAGATCAGGGCAACGGTCGGAATTGCTTATAGAGACATAAAAATTATTCCTGTTATATTTCTTATAGACCGGCAATATTTTTGGTGATGAGAAGCCATGAATAGTTGTAAGCATAGGTGTTTTAATAAGCCCTGTATAAGTAAGCGGAAGAAAGTCAAAATGGTTGTGAATCAAATCAAATTTATCTGCCTGCTCCATCAAATTACTGATATGAAGGCATTCCCAAACCTTTGGGTCAATATCCGGATTTTCGCTGTAAGCTTCTTCTGAAACATATTGCAGTTTTCCTCCGGTAATCGAATTTGCTGTAGCAAATAATGTGACGTCAATTTTTTTATCGACGAGGCCTTCTGCAATATTAGAAGCCACCTGCTCCCATGGTCCGTATTTTACAGGTGGGGTTCTCCAGGCTATAGGAGACAAGATTGCTATTTTCATGCTTAAAGTGCTTGACGTGATTTATTCAAACAATGATCAACAAGCTGTTCTATTTTGGCTGTGCCTACACACATCACAGAGTCGGCTCCACCCCAATAGATTTTTACACTCCCATCTTTTTCAGGGACAGCACCGCAACAGAAGACCACATTATGGACATAGCCGGTGATTTCATATTGTTCTTCCGGCTGCAGAATCCATTCATCACCCACTGCAATAATAACAGAGGGGTCACGGAGATCATGTAATGCCACTCCCAATCTGTAAATGCAACCATCCATGGTGGGAAATACGCCATGATAAATATTCAGCCATCCACGAGTCGTTTTAATTGGTGGTGCACCCGGGCCTATCTTCATTTCATCCCAGTGATACTGACAGGGTTTCATGATTAGTTTTGATTCGCCCCAGTACTTAAGGTCAGGAGAATAGGATATCCATACTGACCAGGGTGATATATCAGAATGAGGGCGATCGAGACGTGCATATAAACCATTAAACTTTTCAGGAAAGATGACCACATTGCGGTAATCGGCTTCAGTAATGAGAGACACCCGCTTAATGGATTTAAAATCTTTGGTTTTTGCAAGACCTATCCTTACACCATTCCGGGAATATGCACTGTAAGTTATAAGATATTCACCACCCAGAGAAGTAATCCGGGGGTCTTCCAGGCCGTACTCCTCATATTCCTTGAAGATGCCTGCATTGGCTGGAACCATAAATGGTTTTTTATCCACTACAAAATTAAACCCGTCTATGCTTTCCGCTTTACCCAGTATACTTCTGCCATTAAGTTTATGAGAACGAAAAATCATTATATACCTGTTGTTGAACTTTACAAGCCCTGCATTATGCACAGTAGCGACAGGGTAAGGCACATCATCCCTGGTAAGAATCGGGTTACCAGCATATCGTTTAATCAACATAATTTATGGTATTTCCATAATTAAAGTAATGCTATTTTATCAGATCCATTTCTTCAAATTCTTCAAATGCCTGTAAGACTGTTAAATGAGAAATTAAATAAGCAAGCGAACTTTCAGCGCCCTGATTACGGTTAACGCCGTAGTTCTCAAAGCCATCACAACAGCCTTTTGTTTCAAAATCGAACAAACTCATTCTCAGATCATTTTCCCCAAGGAACCACATAAAGCAGGAGAATAAGTTATTTAGATATTTTTTATCTTTCGTCAAATGAAAAGCCTGATGATACATTAAAATCATAGCAAGTGCATCCACAGGTTGTTGCGCAAACATTGAACGTTCACCGTCTTTCTTATACCATTTCTCATTACCGATTATTGATAAATATCCATCCTTAAGTGTAATTTCTGTCAGGAAAGCCATTGCTTCCAGGGCAATCTCATTTATTTTATCATCGTTAAGTATTTCAGCCGAATGTAAAAGTGCAAGTGGTAATATACCATTATCATAAGCCAGCAATGGCTCAAACCATTTCCAGTTTTCAGAACTGTTTTCTTCATAATGTCTGACTAACTTATTGGCAAGATTTCTTAATCTTTCTGTCATTGAATCATCTGCGGGATTGCTTTTAAGGTAAAAACTGATGCCTACCATTGTATTTGCTATACCTCTTATAGAGTGAAGTTTTTCAAAGTTTGGCATTGCATCAAAGAAAACTAATTTCCCGGTTTGGTAATAAGCATCACTGGGTGCATTGTCCAGAAGGTATCCGAGTGCCCAGATGGTTCTTCCAAATGAATCTTCCGATCCTGTCTCATCAAGAAAGTCCCGGTTAAAACTAAGGAAATTTCTGAATGTCCCGTCTTTATTCTGCATGTAGTGGATATAGCTCAGATATATAGGAGCTAAATTTAGCGCAAGTTCATCTTTCTTTTGCCGGTAGGTCATGAGTACCATAAGCAAAGCCCTTGCATTATCGTCAAGGCAATAACCTTCCTTCAAGTTGGGAATACCGAATTTTGCATGCTGGATAATTCCTGTATCGTCAGTAAGACGCTTGATATGATCCAGAGAAAATGGTGGCATAAGAAGTGGATCAATCAAGGTTTCTTTCTTCACCAATACTTTAGGTTTAGCAGCCAGAATCTGTTCAGCAAGCTCAACATATTTTCCACCCGACTTGGACCAGGTTATTGTTTTGCCGTAATCACTTGCTTTTTCCCGAAGATCTTTCAACACACCGGGATTATCCAGCAAGTCCAGTAAAATCATTGAAAGCTCCTCTGAATCTTTGAAGTTAAAGAGCCTGCCTCTTCCATCAGCCAGTAATTCCGAGGCATGCCAGTAGGGCGTTGAAATAACAGCCGAACCCGCGCCTAATGCATATGAAAGTGTGCCGCTGGTTATCTGAGCCTCATTCAGATAAGGAGTAATGTAAATATCAGAAGCGGATAAATATTTAGATAACTCTTTTTGAGGTATGAACTCATTAAGGTAATAAACATGATCGCCCAGGTTGAGGCTTTTAGTCAGGCGGTGAAGATAATTACGGTATTCTTCTCCGGAATGGCGGAGAACATTTGGATGCGTTTTACCCAGAACCATATATAAGACCTCGGGGTGCTTTTCAATAACCCGGGGCAAGGCTTTAATTACTGTTTCAATCCCCTTATTGCGGCTGATAATTCCAAATGTGAGTAATAATTTTTTGTCCTCGAGTTTAAATTCTTTTTTGGTTTGTTCCTGACTAAATTGAATATCCGGGACACCATGTTCTATAAACACAATTTTCTCTTTATCCACATTATAGATGCTGATAAGAAAGTCAATGGCTTTATGACTCATTACAATGACCTTATGAGCCATTTTACATATTTGCTGTAATACTGCCTTTTCATTATATGAAGGTGTTTTTACAATGGTGTGAAGGGTTACGATCAGCGGAATTTTAAGCCGGTGAAGCAAAGGAAGTATATATATCCCATTTTGCCCTCCAAAAATTCCATACTCATGTTCAAGTACACATATATCAGCCCCGCTGATATTGATAAATTTGGCAGCTTTCAAATAGTCACGCTGATGTTCCTGCCTGATGGTCAGCTTTACTTCTTCCGGATAATTGTAGGTTAGCTCATGATCGTTCATGGCTACAATAAATCCTTCAACAGTATTCTTTGTACTATCACTCCTGCCTTTCCCAGAGACAGGATTCGTAATCATCGATTTGTAAAGGTTCCTTGTAAAAGTACCAATACCGCATTCACGTGGCGGATAAGTTGCGATATATGCAAGTTTCATAATTACATGAGTTTATTCCCTTAGGAAGTTAAATAATTTTTAGCACTTTGTTATGTTCCTCCCGGCGTTCAGGCACTTTTTTCTTTTAATGCATGCCTGTGGGCTTCACAATCGGAAGCTGAGCACCATATGCCTATCCTGCTCTATCAGGGCTGTTGTGGATGGAACAATATCCTTTCCATACCTGTCTAAGTTACTTAAACGCTTGTTATTTCCAAAACGTTGAACCGCCAAATTCTTTAAAGTTGTTATTAATGTTAGTTACCTATTTCAGAATTTCCGTAATTTCTTCCCTGGTATTTCTTTACCGGTTTATAAGTTTACAAAGGTTTAAAAGAGAATTACTTTTTTTTCTTAATTATCAGATTTAATATAACCAATAGGACTATTGCACCTATAACACCCGTCACTATGGCTCCAATCCACCCTGCAGGGGAAGGGCCCGCAATGCGAAAGCATCAAAGACCTTTCAATATTTATCCGGATTATCCAGGATATAATTTTTAATCAATTGGTATTCATTCCAATTGCGTATTATCCTATCATGATATCGTGGTTGCCAGGAAAAATGACGTGGAATATGAATCCAATTACTGGATGCAATCTTACCGATTTGCGATAATTGCATTGATCCATTTAATAACCTTCCGAAATAATTAATTCTGTTTTTCGTACATATTGTAACAAAATATGCACCGTCAGCGCCATAATCCCAATCTGTTCGCCGTGCTGAAGGTATGCGATATTTCCCTTTGAATTTTTCTGCCATTAGAGCGAGACCTGGTATTCTAAATATAAATGTATGAAATATTGAAATACAGACATTAAACATCTGTATAGCTACTTTCAGTGGTTATTGTGGGATCTGTTGGTAAATCCTTTATTAAGGCCAGAGGAAATGGAACACCCTTCGATGCGGCCATAGCACTGATTTGATCAGTACTATGGCCTTACTCAGGGACCTTGGGTTAGTCTACTTATTTGTATATCCTGACAGTTCAGTGTAGCAGGCGACTCTGCTAGATTGCAGCTTGCTTAACAGGCACCCAATTCCAGGTCCAGTTATCGATAAACGTTGACAATTGCCATATTGCGATAATAGCCGGTTCGTTACACCGGCCAAAGGTCCCTGAGTAAGTCATTAGCCCTGAAGTTCAGGGCTAATGACGCATCGAAGGGTGATGCTATTGGCAGTTGTTTGACTAAGGCAATCTTGCGATAATAGCCGAATCGTTCCTCCATCCAAAGGTCCCTGCTGCGCACCCCGAAGCATTAGCGGAGGTGAAATTAGCTTGCTTAGTGGTCTTAATCCTTTATGCAACGAACAGAAAGGCCCATATCCTTTGTATAGTCGCTATTTATTCCTCTTTAAACTCCATGCAATCTTCGAACTCCATCCTTCACCGGAATTGGTTTGGCTTCCTTCAATTGTGTTACCATCGATGTTTCCTTCCAAATACTCAGAAAGTGAGAAATTATCGACAAATCCATAGGAATTTACAAGTTTACCATCAACATATTCACTGGTCGTTCCCTGGCAATCACTTTCAGCATCCGTTGTTAGCGTAATTTGCAGCGAATACTCATTGCCCCAGATATCCATGAAGGATCGCTCATCGGGACCCTGATTCCTAAATCCACCCGAGCATCTACATTTTCTTTCCGTCCTAGTATTGGTAGTGCCACTGCTTACAGTTAGTATATGGGTGTAATTGTGAGTATAGCTACCTGATGGAGCACCTTGCTGTTCAAAATCGTTAAGTTCTTCATTATAATACAGGTCAATAGAAGCCGATCCCTGAGACACAAAATCTTTCTTTTCCGTGATTGTGATCCTTGGATCGGATTCTTTGTCCATAGAAGAAGAGCTATAATAAAACGACACTGTTCCTGACCAGTCAGCACATAATAAACGAAGCTTTTTTTCAGCGATTTTGTCGTTCATATCTGAAATAGCCAGGGGCCAGAGCTCCTCTCTTAAAATATCACATGAGTTATATACAATGATCGTATTTTCAGGATTCTCACAGGACTGGGGAGCACGGTACCGGAACTTCACCGTCCCATCCCCCACCCTGAAAGCTTTCAGATCATTATCAGCAGTAAGAGGCGTTCCACCAATGATTTCACCATCCGGGCTTTGTATAATTAATCTGTTGAACTCCCTTGATTTTAAACCTTCAATATCCTGTATGTTTGTGATCTCCACCTCTATTGTTTCACCCGGGTTTAATGTCTCTTTCTCAGGTCTTATTTCACAGGTGTAAGGACGTTTTTCAAACTCGTTAAGCACCGTTAACTCCATAGGATAGAATTTTCTTAGAACTGCACTTTTATTCACAAACATACTGTTCTTATGCCATGTGTATTTTGCATTGGGATTGCTTGTTTCTGTCGTCCATGTCCGGACATGTTCTTCAGGTGACCCATTGAAGAACAAGTCTACCTGAAGTTTTGATTTAACCTCTCCTTTTAGTCCTTCTTCGTATGAAACAAGGAAATAATATTCGTGTGGTCTTGGATGCATCATGGGTTTAAACTCACCTGGCACTTCCTCCCCAGATGAAAGAGCATGAAAACAAGGTGTAATAACAGTGTTGTTCAAGTGATTTTTGATCGAATGCTCATTTAGTTCGCCCGCATCAGAAGATATATTCTCTATAATGTATCTGCGTATGCAGCCATCACATCCTGGTTGGGAAAAGGTAAGGTCGACACCCATCAATATAACAGCAAGGATTGTTATAGAGATGCGGAATATTTTCTTTTTTGTGGATTTAACATTCACCCGTTAATCTTAGTTGGTTAATTTACATAAAGATACGACAATCAGGATCTAAAGTCAATTAATAAGCAAAAACAAATACTGTTCGTCGCAGGGACGTTCGGGTATATTGCTTCTTACAGAATAATCTTATTCTACTATCACTTTCCTGATTATAAGTCCTCTATTCAAAGTAAGCCTAACGAAATACAGGCCGGGGGGTTCTTTACTGATATCAACATCATATACCCTGCCATTCACATGGGATGAAAATACTTTCCTTCCTTTTATATCTACGATTTCAATCTCCCTGATAAATTCTCCTCTTACAGTGAAATAACCATCATTCGGATTAGGGAATACCTTAATACCTTCCAGCCATTCCTCTTTCTCAATCCCTGTAAATGAAGTAAGTCTCACCATACTGGAATCAACCAGTGTAGTATCAACGGAAAAACCCTTCACTTTCAGCCAAATCTCCTCCCCACCTGAAAGCTTACTGCTGTCCCAGTAGTAAACAGTGTCGTCCAGGTTACCAGCTATCATATTGAAAGTCTCTTTATTATCGATGCTGTATTCAATATCATACCTGACCGGGTTCCCATGATCGGGATTGGTCAGCATCCACTTTAGCTCGGTTGATTCCTCCCACAGGTTAGTCGCACTTTCTATCACTATATCGGGCTTTTCATATGAATGAAGAAGTTCAGCGAATCCTTTTCCTGACACGGGGATACCCTCCACTGTTCCGGTAATATGTGTGGGGCCTTCATAAAACCTGAAAGGCAGGCTTACCTCATATCCTGGATATAGTGCAGATATTGTAAGGTCAATATTATGCTGGTCTGAGGTCAGTCTCCACTTAATGGAATAACATTTAAGGCTATCAGGAGTATAGTGATATTCCAGCCGTTCAATATCAAAAGATGAAGTGGTGAATTGAGTTTGTTCATCAACATAGGCACATAATAAACGATATTCCAATGTTTCGGGGACATCATTCTCCTCTGTGAATATATTATTCACATTTATATCAATTCCATTCGAAAGCTGGAGGCTGAACCATTCATACTCAAGCCCTTCGGCAGGATTAACCGAACCGTACTGCCTGTCGATCCATGCTGTCCCACTTACATTTTCAATCAAGCCATCGAAGTTGATTGTACCCGTTACATCATTCCCGGTCTGAGAATAATAATAAGTGTATGCAGCAGGACCCTGTTTAAGCAGTCCGCTGTCAGCAAGGATCAGGGGTGGCTTAAATGCATCATATTCAAGTTGAATCGCAGCGTTGTCACCTTCCGCTGAAAGTACATAGCTAAATGGCAGGGCAGATCCATCAGCATCAGTCTGGTTACACCAGTATTCCGTGCCACCGAATAGTAATTCCGCTTCAATATTAAGACTATCAGTTGATAATATACTATATGTCAGAGCTTTTGTATCTGTCAGGAATTCCCCTGTTTCATCATCACTTATATTTAATATCCTGAATCCGTCAAGATTATTCACAGGTTTATAGAAATAACTCAACATATAGCTATAGGTCCTGCCTGAATTCTCGCCAGTTATATGCCCTGTTGTGTACCACCATTCAACGGGTTCAGCCGTATGCCTGCCTTCGTCGGAGGGAAAAACGATAAAACTCCCGTCAGGTGTATATGGATACACCTTCCATTCCTGTGAAACTATGTTATTGCACATACAAATGAATAATAAGAGAAAAGACAGTTTGCTCATCTTACTTATTTTAATCTTTCACGCAACGGACGGAAAAACCATACCTTTTGTACTGGGCGTCACGGCAAATATCTGTATAACCATAGTAAATATACCGGCGCCATGCTAAATCGGGATCGTACTCAGTATGGCACCAGTAATTACCACCAGATCCGAAATCTTCAAAAACCACCCCATTGTATACACGCGAGCCTCCAGGAAGAGCTGTAAAACCACTTTCATTTGTTGCCCCTTCATTGGGACTTTTCCAGTGTGCAGTGCCGGTTTCTTTTAATTTGCCCCCTTCATTAGTTCCGCGAAAGCCAGTATCATCGGCCTCAGCCTGGCTCATTCCCAGGTGCATCTCCATCTGTTTCCATTCTAAATCTGATGGCACATGCCAGCCGTCAGGGCAGAGCTTATCGGTTTCGACAGCGTACCAGTTGTAGAGTGCACCATAAGTATTTTTGTGACTGCCTTCATCATTATCATACCAGCAATAAGCAGGTGTGGATAAAGCTCCCCATGCATTATTCTCAGTCACCAGAGGTATGGCCGTACCATCATTATAACGGATAGCCTTGAGATTCTCGACTAACCATACCTGGCTGCCAATGGTTACTGTGGAGTATTTATTACCGTCTATATCGGTAATAAAATTATTACTTTCTTCTTTTTCGCAAGTGGTGACAAAACCAAAAGCAATTAAGGAGAGACATGTAATAATTAAACGGTTTTTAAGTGGAACTTTACTTTTCATAATTGATGAATTAGGTTTAAGAAATTGGTTTTTAAATAGGGTTTGCTATATGCAAGTTAGGAAATTAATTTATAGAAATACAGTAAAAAATGCTACACCCTTCGATGATTCGACACTTCGACTTCGTACCGCAGGGACGCCCAGGTTGGGCGTCCCCACGGAGGTGGTATTAGGTTGGGTAAGTCTACCCTCAAAATGTTGGTTGCAATAATAATTTATTGACTGATATTGATTTATTGCTGAAATTTGATAATATTATAATTCACAGTAATTAACTTAAAATTTAATCTTATGAAAGCACTGAACTGGATTGCATGGATTTCAGGAGGAGTCGGATTGGCATTTGTCTTATTGGGTTTAATTCAAATAGTTATTCAGGTGAGAATTGTTGCAGGTGCGGAAATTGTAAATTATTTTCATGTTGCCAACAGTTTTTTCCTGATAACAATTGCTTTGTTTGTTTTCCTTTGCAGATATCCATTGAAAAAGGAATAAATTATCTGAGCCTTCTTATTCTAGCGGTTCATAATTAAACCTGAGCAGTGTTGGTGGTTTTTTCTTACCTCCTTCATTGGAAATAAGCATATCCCCGTTTTTCAGGAAGGTGATACCCTCAGGCTGCCTGAACAACTTACGACTGAGCTTTTCAATATATTGGATGTTTCCATTCATATCGAATACAAAGAGGCACTTATCTTTTCTACATGATAATACAAATAAGCTGCCTGTTATTGGGTGAATACCCAAGGCCGAAATATGAAACTTTATATCCGGTTTCAACTTTTTCTTTTTCTTTTTCTTTTTCTTACCCTTCATGGGTATTTTAATATTATTGTCAAGGGCAAATTTTTCAATTACCGACAGGTCGTATGTAAATACAGGTTCTTTTATAAGTTCCTTCGAATCCAGGTCAAAACCATATATGAATCGTAAGCCTCTGTAGTCCGACTTTTTTCCCGGGATTGACTTGGGGCCTATAAGCAATTTCTTATTCTCCCTGTCGTAACATAATCCCTCATTATCCTTCCAGGGGATACCTGTTGAATAAGTTGTCTTTTTATAATTCTCTGATTCATAATCCTCAATTTCGGATAACAGGCCGTCGCTTCTCAGGATATAAAGTGTATTGTCAACCCTTGTCACTCCTTCAAAATCACCCTTCCCTCCTACTTCTATTTGCCTGATTATTTTCTCATCATTAATGTCGTAGATAAAAATTATTTCTCGGTTATCTTCAACACAGACAATAGAAGAATCATCTCTCTCGGTAATGCCTGATATTTCCTTCAGAGCACCAGGTAAAACATATATGCTGTCGGGAGCTGACAGTTTATAGCCAAACTTCATCTTTTGTCTATGGTTTTCAATAAAACTATATTCAGAAATGTACAAAAATAATTTCATATTAAAGCACAGGGCACAGGGCACAGGGCACAGAGCGCAGGGCACAGAGCACAGGGCACAGAGCACAGGGCACAGGGCAAATGGAAGTATTAAGTATTAAGTATTATTTATGAATTGGTAGCGGGTAGCAAGGGATGGAGAGGGGAAGAGGAGAAGAGGGGAAGAGGAGAAGAGGAGAAGAGGGGAAGAGGGGAAGAGGGGAAGAGGAGAAGAGGGGAAGAGGGGAAGAGGGGAAGAGGAGAAGATGCGAACCGAGTCCCGAATCTTTGATTCGAGGATCCTCGAAAAAGCAAGCTTTTTCGGGATAGACAGTGATTGTGGCCAGTGGGAACGAGCAAATGCGATAGGCGATATGCGAGATGCGATTTCGTCTTTCGCATCTCATCTTTCGCATTTCTAAATGTTATTTGGAACTTCACCATTGCTTCTGTATTTTTATTGGAAAATCCAATATTATGAAATACTGGAAACTTGGAGCAAGGGGACCGTTGGTATCAACCGTTGGTTTTGGTTCATGGGGCATAAGCGGACGTGACTGGGGCAGGACCGATGATGAAAAATCGCGTAAAGCTATACACGCGGCACTTGATGCCGGGGTTAACTTTATAGATACAGCCGACGTTTATGGCTTTGGCCATTCCGAAGAGTTGATACGGCAGGTGCTGTCCGAAAGGGATGACAGAGATAAGATTATTGTAGCTACCAAGGCAGGTAATAACTTCTACCCCTTTTTAGGAAAGGATATTAAACTCTCCCCTCTCAATCACGACTACTCGTTTAAGCACCTCGTATTTGCAGCCGAGCAGAGTCTTAAGCGACTGGATACGGAAGTACTTGATATACTGCAGCTTCACAGTCCTGACACCGAGATGCTGGAACAGGATGAGCCATGGATGGCTCTTGAGAAGCTGAAGCAGGACGGCAAGATCAAGCATGCCGGTTGGAGTGTGCAGTCGTTCAAGGAAACGGAACAGTCGCATATCCTTGATCAGCACCACGAATTGATAGATGTTATACAGGTAAGGTACAACCTCCTGGAAAGACAGGCGGAAGAAGTTCTGCTGCCCACGGCAGATAAATACAATACAGGTGTTATAGTGCGCATTCCACTGCTTTTCGGATTGCTCACCGGAAAATTCAGCAAGGATAGCACTTTCGGTGAGGACGATCACAGGAAGCTCAATCTATCGCCTGATAAGCTGGAGACTTACCTGGATGATTTAAGCAAGTATGAGCACGTTTTTGATGAATACGATGATTACAGTCCGGCGCAACTGAGCCTCCGCTTCTGCATTTCACACCCAGCATGCCATGTGGTGATCCCCAGCGGCAAAACGCCCGAGCAGGTCAGGGAGAATGTGGTGGCGAGTGATATTGATTTTATACCGCACGAGATCTTTGCTAAATAGCAGGGAGCAGGGAGCAGGGAGCAGGGAGCAGGGAAAGTATTAATTATTAATTATTATTTATGAACCGAGCAGTGCGAGTTTGCTGAAGGCAAGCGAGTGCTGCGAGCTCGCGAGTCCCGAATCTTTGATTCGAGGATCCTCGAAAAAGCAAGCTCTTTCGGGATGGACAGTGATTGTGGCCAGTGGGAACGAGCAATTATTAACTATTAGCTGGTAGATGGGAAGGGAGAGGTAAAGAGGCAAGAGGCGATACGGAGTGAATCAATTTCTCAGATCCTGCGCTTTGCTTATCCTTCGCAAAAGCTACAGATAACATGGGCAGGATGACAGGGTGGTCAGAATGACAGGTATAACATCCCCCTGGACAGCAAAGCTGTCCCTTCCCCCTTCAAAGGGGGATCTTTGGCTGCTGGCTCTATTTTTAGTATATTTGCCGCACAGTAACCAAAATATTATTATGTTTTGAAGGTCAGAGAGCAAAATCAACAATCCCTGATACAATCTATGTAAATACCAGGCACCAGGATATTAAACTGCTCCATAACAAAGCGTTATATAGTTTGACTTCTATTTTACAATAATTTATCTTAACAAAAAATATATAACCACATCTTAAAATATGTTAGAAACAAAGATTTACAATCCCGAGACACCGATGACGCCACAGGAAAAAGAGGATACAATAAATTTCCTCTTTGAGCACCTCGATCAGTATGGCGACAAAAAAGAAGATATTACAAAGGCGGTTAATTTTTCTCTTAAAATAAGCGCCCCCGGATCAAAACTCATACCGCTGGGAGGCTTTATCCTGAATGGCATAATGGATGGTAAGATAGTTGGCTCTGTGGTTGTTAATAAAACAGGAATGAGCGGTTATATCCCTGAAAATATACTTGTATACATAGCCACACACCGCGATTACCGTGGCAAGGGCATAGGTAAACAACTGATGAATAAAACATTCGAAACAGCAGAAGGCAATGTAGCCCTTCATGTGGAACCTGATAATCCCGCCAGGTTCCTGTACGAAAAAGTAGGTATGACAAGCAAGTACATTGAAATGCGTTATATCAAATAATGATAAAAACAGATCATTTAATTAAATTCCGAAGGGAGTTGCATGCACACCCTGAAATTGCAGGCCAGGAAAAATCCACCGCTGAACGGGTGGAGCGCTTCATATCCAATTTCAATCCTGACACAATAATAAAGGGCATAGGCGGGCACGGCATTGCCTTTATTTATAAGGGTGAAAATCCGGGGAAAAAGCTGCTTTTCCGGGCCGACCTGGATGCCCTGCCAATTAAAGAGATAAGTGAAAAAGAATACAGGTCGGTATATATCGACAGGGCCCACCTGTGCGGACATGATGGACATATGACCATTCTTGCAGGCTTCGCAGAGATGCTGAATAAAAACAGGCCTTTGAAAGGTGAAGTAAGCCTGATCTTCCAGCCAGCTGAGGAAACAGGTGAGGGTGCAGCCCGCGTACTGGAAGATCAAAAATTCAGGGAAGCAATAAAGCCTGACTATGTATTTGCACTGCATAACCTGCCCGGTTTCCCTCTCAGGTCAATCATCGTTAATGATTTTATTTACAGCGCTGCATCGGTGGGTTTAACGGTTTGCCTGCATGGCAAGTCCTCCCACGCCGCTGAACCGTCAAAGGGCAACTCACCGGTTAAAGCACTTTCACAGATAATAGATGCACTGAGTGTCATACAGAATAAAACGGAATTGTATGAGGATTTTGTGCTGGGCACCGTTGTACATATTAACCTGGGCGAAAAGAGGTTCGGCACATCACCGGAATACGGGGAGATATCTATGACCCTGAGGGCATACAGGGACAATGATATGAAAGTCTTAAAAAATGAAGTGATAAAAGCTGTAATCGACATATGTAAAAAAGAAAAGATAAGCTACGATCATGAGTGGAAGGAAGAATTCCTCTCCATGAAGAATGCACCCTATCCCGTTGAAATAATCAGGAAAGCATCAGCTGAATCAAAGCTGGAACTGATAGAAATGGATGAGCCGTTTAAATGGTCAGAAGATTTCAGCCATTTCACAAAAAGCTTCCCCGGCGCCATGTTCGGGCTGGGAGCGGGCACTGACCAACCTGCCGTCCATAACCCCGATTACGATTTCCCGGATGAAATAATAGATGCAGGCCTTAGTATGTTCTTTAATATTTACAGCATAATAAATAAATAATATCCTCTTCCTATGATTTCGACGTCAGTAATAGAACTAAAAAGGTCGGCACTGGCAAACAACCTCAATTTTTTAAGAGAACGCCTTCCACGCCATACAATAATATCGTCAGTGGTCAAGGGCAATGCTTACGGACATGGGACAAGAGAATTTGTCAGTATAGCCGAGGACGAGGGAATAAACCACTTCTCTGTTTTTTCTGCCGATGAAGCAGAAGAGGTTTTCAAATACAAGAGACCCGGCACACGTATCATGATTATGGGCTGGCTGGAAAATGACCAGGTGGAATGGGCTATTGAAAATGACATTGAATTCTATATTTTTGACCTTAATTTTGTCCAGGAAACAATAGAGGCTTCCAAAAAGGTGGGCAAGGCTGCAAAAGTACATTTAGAAGTAGAAACGGGAATGAACAGGACAGGATTCAAAACCAGGATCCTCAATAAAGTACTAAACCTGATTCATGATAACAGGGATTGCTTTATTATTAAGGGTCTCTGCACACATTATGCCGGTGCCGAAAGCATAGCCAATTATGTAAGGGTACAGAAACAGATCCGCACCTTCAACAGGATATCTACGAACCTTGCTTCAAAAGGTGTCAATCCCGAACTGCGTCACACGGCCTGTTCAGCAGCCGCTATGAATTACCCCGGTACGTGTATGGATATGGTAAGGATTGGCATAATGCAATACGGATTATGGCCCGGCGCAGAAACATTTATACAGTATCTGCATAAGCAGACAGATAAGATTGACCCTCTTACCAGGATACTGAGATGGAAAAGTAAAATAATGACTATCAAAGAGGTAAAGGAAGGTGAATTCATCAGCTACGGTACCAATTACCTGGCACAGGAAGATAAGAGGATAGCTATCATACCTGTAGGATACTCGAGCGGATACAGCAGGATACTGAGCAACCAGGGACGGGTACTGATAAACGAATCCTTTGCCAACGTGATAGGATTGGTCAATATGAATATGATGATAGTTGATGTTACCCTTATACCTGAAGCAAAAAGAGGCGACGAGGTAGTGCTTATCGGTAAACAGGGTGACCTTGAAATAACCGTCAGTTCGTTCGGGGCAATGAGTGACACAATGAACTACGAGTTACTGGTAAGACTACCGCAGAGTATTAAAAGAAAAATTGTAAATTAAACTTTCAATGGCATTTATAGAATTACACACAAAAAAACTGAAAAGTAACTTCGAGTATCTTGATAATCTTTTCGAGAGCAAAAATATTAAGTGGGCAATAGTGTCAAAATTGCTCTGTGGCGAAAAATCATACCTCGAAGAGATTATAAACCTCGGCATTAAGAAGATATGTGATTCGCGGGTCACCAACCTGAAGGTTATAAAGAGTATAGACAAGGACATTGAGACATTCTACATTAAACCCCCTGCCAAGAGGAGTATTAAAAGCATAGTGCGATTTGCCGATGTCAGTTTCAACACCGAATATTACACGATAAAGCTGCTGTCAGAAGAAGCCCAACGACAAAACAAGATTCATAAGATAATGATAATAATAGAGACCGGTGAGCTTCGCGAGGGAGTGTTGGCAGAAGATTTCCTCGATTTCTATGAAAAGGTTTTTGAACTGCCCAATATAGAAGTGATAGGTATAGGTACAAACCTTTCATGCCTTTACGGGGTCTTACCGAACAGGGATAAGCTTATCCAGCTGAGCCTCTACGAGCAACTTGTTGAGACTAAATTCAATAAAAACATACCCTTTGTATCAGGCGGTTCCTCCGTAACCATACCACTTATCCTTAACAATACCCTGCCCAAGGGCATTAACCATTTCCGCGTGGGCGAAACCCTATTTTTGGGAACAAATGTATATGACGGCTCCCGCTACAAACACATGGAAAATGATATCTTTAAACTCTTTGCCGAAATAATTGAACTATCGGAGAAGCCCATGGTACCCAATGGCGAGATGGGAACTAACGTGGAGGGCGAAGAATATTCCTTTGATAAAAAAGACATAGGTAAAACAACATGCAGGGCCATACTTGACCTGGGCCTGCTGGATGTTGACGAAGACCATATATGGCCAAAAGATAAAAACATAAAATTCGCCGGTGCCAGTTCCGATATGATAGTTATTGACCTCGGTAAAAATTCAAAGAAATACAAGGTCGGTGACCTAATCGAATTCAGGCTCGATTATTTAGGGATACTGAGAATAATGAGCTCCAGGTATATAGAAAAGAAAATAGTAAGAGAATAATTTTTTATAACAAACATACAGTCATGAAAAAGCCATTATTTATTGTTACGACTATGCTGATAATTGCGTCATGTAATAGCACCGATAAAAGCAAAATAGATTATCCGGAAACTAAGAAGGTAGATGTCGTAGATGACTATTACGGAACATCTGTAAAAGATCCATACCGCTGGCTCGAAGACGATAATTCAGCGGAAACGGCTGCCTGGGTTGAAGCCCAGAACGAAGTCACATTTGCTTATCTCGAAAAAATACCATACAGGGATGAGATAAAGTCTAAACTTACGGAAATGTGGAATTATGAAAAATATACTCCACCCTTCAAAGAAGGTGAATATACTTATTTCTATAAAAATGACGGACTGCAGGATCAATATGTAGTTTACCGCCAGAAGGAAGACGGAGAACCTGAGGTATTTCTAGATCCTAATAAATTCTCTGAAGATGGCACCACATCCTTAAGCACCCTTTCTTTTTCAGAAGATGGGAGTAAATCAGCCTATGCTATTTCAGAAGGCGGCTCCGACTGGAGAAAAGTCATTATGATGGATGCCCTCAGCAAAGAGATTATAGGAGACACTATAAGAGACGTTAAGTTCAGCGGCCTCTCATGGAAAGAAAATGAAGGTTTTTATTATTCAAGTTATGACAAACCTGAAGGAAGTGAGCTCACGACCAAAACAGATCACCATAAGTTATACTTCCATAAGTTGGGCACGTCACAGGAAGAAGATGAGCTGGTATTCGGAGCCGACAGAAAAAGACGCTATGTCGGCGGATCAGTTACCGAAGATGGTAAGTATCTCGTTATAACAGCCTCGATATCAACCACGGGTAACGAACTTTACATAAAAGACCTCAGCAAGCCGGGAAGTGAGCTGCTTACCATTGTCGACAATTTCGACAATGATCATTATGTAATTTACAATGAAGGCTCTAAGCTTTATATTGTCACCAACCTGGACGCGCCTAACAGGAGGATTGTAACTGTGGATGCCAGTGATCCAGGTGTGGAAAACTGGCTTGATTTTATCCCCGAAACTGAAAATGTACTCACGCCTTCCACAGGAGCAGGTTATTTTTTCGCACACTATATGATAGATGCCCTTTCAAAGGTCCTGCAGTACGATATTGAAGGTAATATGGACAGGGAAATAGAACTCCCGGGAATAGGTACAGCATCCGGTTTCAGTGGCAAAAGAGAAGACAAGGAATTGTATTTCACCTTTACCAACTACATCACACCCGGCACCATATACAGTCTCAATCCCGAGTCAGGAGAAACAGAAGTGTATAAAAAGCCTGACGTGGACTTCAATGGTGAAGATTATGAATCACAACAGGTCTTCTACACTTCGAAAGACGGAACTGAAGTACCCATGATAATAACATACAAAAAAGGCACAGAGATGAATGGCAAAAATCCCACCATCCTTTATGGCTACGGGGGATTCAACATAAGTCGAACACCTTCTTTCAGCGTAACCAATGCCTTATGGCTCAAGCTTGGTGGCGTATATGCCGTTCCCAATATCAGGGGTGGAGGAGAATATGGTGAAGAGTGGCATCTGGCAGGGACAAAGGTGAACAAGCAGAATGTCTTTGATGATTTCATTGCAGCAGCTGAATACCTGATTGATAATAACTATACATCAAGCGATTACCTTGCAATAAGGGGCGGTTCGAACGGGGGCCTGCTGGTAGGTGCGGTGATGACACAGAGGCCTGACCTGATGAAGGTTGCCCTTCCTGCCGTTGGCGTGCTGGATATGCTGAGGTATCATAAATTCACTGCGGGTGCCGGATGGGCATATGACTATGGTACATCTGAAGAAAGCGAGGAGATGTTCCAATACCTCCTTGGCTACTCACCTGTACATAATGTAGAGGCAGGAACCGAATATCCTGCTACGCTTATCACAACGGCAGACCATGATGACAGGGTTGTGCCGGCACACTCATTCAAGTTTGCTGCCGAACTGCAGGACAAGCAGGCCGGAGACGAGCCGGTTCTTATAAGGATTGAGACCAGGGCAGGTCATGGCGCCGGTACACCGGTAAGTAAAATTATAGAGCAATATGCTGATATATTCGGGTTTACCCTGTATTCGATGGGGATAGGAGATATTTAAGGCTCCACCTTCGCTAAAGCTTCAGACTTCGCCCTACGGGCTTCGTCTGACACAGTCGGTGGACACGGTAAGGCTGAGGCTGAGGTCTATGCTGGTGTGGGTCCTATGCTGGTGTGGGTCTCTGACCCACGCCCAGCAGGATTTCTTCGCTGGTGTGGAGGGCGTTGATCTGGAGATCAACACCAGCAGGGGAGATCAACACCAGCAGGGTGCAGGGGTATATTAATTTTCCAGACGGTAAATATATTTTGCTCCTAAGTATATCTGCTTATATGTGCTTGAATAACCTCCTTCAAAATCAGGAAAAAATTCATGGGCATCCAGTGATGTATCGGAGTAATATACTCTGAATTCTATCTTTGATCTTTCAGTTGAAATAACCTTCATCCTGATAATGTATTCAATCACGTTGGTATCATAATACCTGGCATCGGGGTCATAGTCCAGTGCCGGATCAATAGGTTTATTACCTATCACCTTATAGATTGAATAAGACACTGCTGGTCCTATGCTCAGAGCCCTGGTAATCTGTAAATCATATCCCAGTTCGATACCGGCATAGAGTTTATTTTTCATCCAAACACCTGTATTATAATTTATATTTTGCCCCATGTCGCTATATTCATATCTCCACGTCTCATCGTAATCGAGTACTTCAAATGCTCCCCAGGCCTCCAGGTTAAGATGCCTCCAGTCTATACCCACTCCAACTGTAAATCTACCCGAGGCAAATATTCCTCCAAAATATTTTATCCTGTTAATGTTATCGCGGCTTGAGTTATAAGAAACATAGGCATCCCCTCTTCCAAAAGTGAATCCTCCGACGAAATAAGGATTAATCTTATTTCCTATAATTTCCCATGCGTTATAATTCACTTTTTTTCTTTCTGCTACACTTGCCGGGTCATAAAAAGGGTTTGAAAACAGGTATTCATTTTTCTCATTTATCGTCATTTCTATCTTCCTATCTTTTTCATATGGCTCAAAATCTATCATTGTTTCTCCCGGAGAAAATATTCTGTCATTGTTATTATCAAAGTAATAATGCACATCAAGTTCAGGAGTAACACCAAAAATGATAATATTTGATTCGCCCGATCTTGCATACGCCAGGTCTTTCAGGAACCAGACAACGTAAATAGTATCTACATATTTGCTCAAATCAGGATATTCAATATCAAATTTTTCAACCTGGATATTCAAATCCGGGAAAGCAGTCGCGAACCTAGCAGTATTAAAAATTCCATTATCATCGGGTTCTATAACGGCCATTGGTATCGATACCTCAAGCTGCTCGGTATATGATCCCTGCTCTATGTAGTTATTAACCAATCCCCGGATTTTACCTATCTGCGCTTTTGCAGCAACGACCGAAAAAAGGAAAACAAGAATAATTATCAATGATTTTTTTACCATATAGAAACAGGGTTTTATTGTTTTGGCGAAAATAATAAAGCTGTCAGCAAATAAAAATGTTATTAATCATTATTAATGTTAATATCATATGTTACATTAAGAAAAAGAGGCACCTGTTACACAGGCACCTCTTATTTTATTTAAGAATCTATTAAGAGCGGTATTCTATTGAACACCTGTCCTGGTATCCCACCACATCTGGTCGCCCCAGAACTCGTCTTCAATATCACCATCCCAATTATCCGGTACACCCGGGTTAAGGTTATACTCATTCTTTGGGTATGGCCAGCGGAAAGGCGGCCTGTTATGTCCCGGGTAGAGTGATCCGGGAGCTGCATCGAGCAGAGGGATGTCTGTACGCCTTGTTTCTGCCCATGCCTCATGTCCCTGTTTAAACAGGCTTATCCATTTCTGGAAATATATTTTTTCCAGGTTTGAATATCCGTAATCACCCGTATTATCATCCCATGCAACGTTTGGATCAGCAAGGTATGTTGTAATATTACCTGCAGAAACACCGTGCTCTTCGCAAGAGGCGGTCACACCGGCTTCGTATGCAGCCTGGGCATCGCCTGTAGCCAGGCCTCTCTCGTAGGCCTCAGCCTTGATGAATTCTATTTCGGCATACCTCATCCAGTATGTGAGCCCGTCAGGTATATCACGGTAACGTGTACCTATACGGCTTATCGTGCTAATCCCGAATCCTTCATCTTCTTCGGCTATACCTGCAACCAGGCCCCTGTAAACATCGTCGGCAGGTGCCGGATGAGCAAACTCGCCTATTCTCGGGTCATTGGTATGCAAGAGAGCATCAATGAAGGTATCGCACATTCCATGGTCATCCCTTCCTATCTGATCTTCGTAGAAGGGTTCCCTGTAGGGTGATGACTCAGTCCACTTAAGCGCTATCATATCATCATTTGACGAGAGAATCGGATAGGTTGCCGGATTACTAAGTATAGTAGAGATAACGTTACCAGCCCCTGTCGGGTCAACATTTGACATACGTATAGCTACCCTGAGGCGCAGGGAGTTGGCAAATTTCTGCCATAGTAAGGCATCATTACCATTCAGAATATCACCATCAATAGTACCATCCTGGGCAAGGAGGGTATTGGCTTCTGCCAGCATATCCAGTATTCCTGCATACACGGTAGGCTGGTCGTCATAACCTGGAGCCAGTACACCTATTTCTCCCTGAGCACCTTCGGTAAAAGGTATAGCTTTATATGTATCTGTCATTATATGATACAGGAATGCACTGAGCACTTTAGCAACACCTTCCATTTTTGCGTTCGGATCCTCAGGATCCTGGGCCTTTGCTATGATCTTTTTTAGGTCGGTCTGGTACGACATCAGAGTACCCCAACGCGCAATAATACCTTCACGCTCATAATACCTGTTTTCATCTATATACTGAATCTTTGAAATATGATTAGCATAACTGGAAGTATTATTCCCGGTCCACCAGACATCCCATAGAGTTTCCGATGATGCACGTTCCACGTAGGTAAGTATATTAGCTGCGGGAACATCAATAGCGTTGTTCGGATCCTCATTCATTTTAACCCATCCTTCAGTACATCCGAAGCTGAGGATGAGAATGAAAATCAATACACTTGTTAATTTATATTTTTTCATATCTAGTCCGTTTTATAATTAAAATTCAGCTCTTATCTTGAATCCCAGACTGCGAACTGATGGAATCTGGTATTGTTCTATCCCTACAGCTGTTGTACCTGTCCCGTATCCTGTCTCCGGGTCAATATGTATATCATTGCTCGGGTGAGTATAAAGCAGGCCGAGGTTACGACCTACGAATGATACGTTAAGGCTTCTGAGAACACCTATATTGTGTACAGGGATGTCATAACCAATGGTTAATTCACGGAACTTAACATATGAGCCGTCAATCACTGCAGGTTCAGTTTTACCCCAATAGCGTCCAAAGAAGTTTTGCGGTGCAACAGCAATATCATTGGGCTCTCCTGATTCGACATCTATACCTTCGACAATCATACCGTTTTCACGAATACCGCCTTCAACGGTAGCCTGTGTTATACCGGAATAGTCACCGAACCATTTTGTCACGGAGTAGATGTCACCACCCCATTTTGCATCGATAAGAAATCCAAAGTTCAGTCCTTTATATCTGAAATCGTTTCTTATACTACCAAGCCAGTCGGGCATGATATTGCCACATACAACAGGTGCTCCTGATGTAGGTAAATAATATCCACCCTCAGTCAATTTATTACCATCATCGTCTCTTGCATATGCTACACCATATATCTGTCCGAATGGTTCACCCGGTCGTGCTTCGATGGTAGTAGGTGACCATGAGCCGTTAAGCGTATAACTTTCAACACCTTCCGCAAGTTCGTTCACTGTTGTGGTGTTCTTTGTCCAGTTAATTGTTGTTGTCCAATTAAGTCCCGCGGGTGACCTAAGGATGTCAGCATAAAGAAGCACCTCAACACCGTTTGTTTCAATCTCACCGGCATTGATAAGCATACTGTTGAAACCTGTTGACCTGGAGACCTCAACAGACATGATCTGGTTAGTTGTAATCGTGTTATAATATGCGATATCAAGACCCAGCCTGTTCATAAAGAATTTGAATTCACCGCCAAATTCCAGTGAAGTGGTCATCTCTGGCTTCAGGTTAGCGGGAGGTATGGTACCCGGATATGAGTACTGTGTCAGTCCGCTGAATGCAGTGTATGAGTCATAGGTGGCGGCCAGCCTGTAAGGATCAGTATCGGAACCTACCTTTGCGTAGCTGGCGCGTAGCTTACCATATGAGAAAGCTGACTGATCAAGTCCGAATGTTTCGGTGAAGATCCATCCAAGGCTTGCTGAAGGATAAGGATAGCTCCAGTTGTCCTCAGGAAGGGTTGAACTCCAGTCGTTACGGAATGTAAGATCAAGGAATAGGTAATCCCTGAAGGCAAGGTTAAGGGCACCAAACACTGAATTGGTCTCGAAATGTGATTCATACATATCAGTAGATGGTATACCGTCGACGTTTGACTCGTCAAAGAAATTGGGCACCGTAAGTTCAGAAGCCGCAATATACATATAGAAATAATCATACTTACGATAGTTAGCACCAATGTTACCATAAACATCAAAGTCTGCCCCTATTTCCTTGTTAAAATTCAGGAATACTTCGGCATTGATCTCTTTTCTATCGCGGTCGTTCTGGCTGAAGGAGCCCCCTGTTCCCATAGGTTTGTTATTTGATCCTTCATAGGTAACCGATTTACGAAATTCATTGTAGTAGTCAACACCATAGCGACCCATTATATCGAGCCAATCATTGAATCTATAACTGAGAATCGCATTACCAAATACCCTATCACGCTTACGTGAAGAGGTATTCTTATAAACCGTCCAGTAGGGGTTGTTATGGTAGTTACTGTTCCAGTTATAAGGATACAGGCTGCCATCTGGCTTAACCATCCATTCCTGCCAGTTTTCCTTCAGTAATTGCATATCAACCTGACGTCCGAACCAACCCCCTATTGACTGCATTACATTCTGCACAGAATAACCCTGACCGGGAAGGTTGTCGTTAGATGTGTTGATATAGTTAAAATTCAATTCTGCCTTGAGCTTATCGCTCATGTTAATAGTGGCGCTGGCATTGATAGAGTTCCTTTTCTGGTCGGTATTGGGTATTGTACCCGTCTGGTAAAGGTTGGTATAAGACATTCGTCCCTGCACTTTGTCAGAGCCTCCTGTTATAGCCACATTATTTGATGTAGTAACACCTGTAACAAAGAATTCCTTTACATTATTCGGGTGAGACACCCAGGGCTGATCTTCACCATGGAACTGGTCTAAAAGCAGGCCAACATCCAGTCTTGGACCCCATGATTCATCAAGACCGTCATTTACTCCACCACCTAATCCGTCAACATAACTGAAGCCAATATTGTCAGCCCATTCCTGGTAAGTCCAGCCTTCATAAGGATCACCAGGGCCTGTATACTGGTTGTAAATGAACTCGGAGGCATTCATACCCTGACCGTACTCATTTTGATAAGTAGGCCAGACATTAACGTTTTCAAAAGTGGTGTTTGATGTAACCACCACACCGAGACCTTCTCTTGCCATACCGCTTTTGGTTGTGATCATCACAACACCGTTACGCGCACGGCTACCGTACAGGGCGGCAGCGTTGGCGCCTTTCAGGACGGAGATAGACTCGATATTCTCAGGGTCGATGTCCATGGCATTGTTACCATAGTCAACACCGCTCCACTGTCCTGCTCCGGAAGCACTGTTAGATACAGGGGTACCGTCGACCACCCATAAAGGCTGGTTGTCACCGAAGGAGTTAATCCCCCTTATAAGTATCCTTGATGAAGCACCTACAGCACCCGAAGCATTCGTAATCTGAACACCGGCAACTTTACCCTGAAGGGAATTGACAATGTTCGCGTCCTTCACCTGTGTAAGTTCCTCACCAGAAACATCTGTTACTGAGTATCCCAGTGATTTCTTTTCCCTTGTTATACCGAGAGAGGTAACAACCACTTCGTCAATACCCAGAATATCAGGTTCCATAACCACGTCTATAGTTGTACGTCCACCGATCTCTTCTTCAACGGTTTTCATACCTACAAACGAAAAAATCAAAGTCCTGGAACCTTCCGGTACGGCTAACTCATAATTCCCATCGACATCGGTTGTGGTACCAATAGTGGTACCCTTTACAACCACCTGTACACCGGGAATCGGTCCTTCCCCTTCCACAGAGGAAGTAACCGTACCATTAATTACCACTGTTTGCGCTAAAAGGACCGATAGCCCTGTAAGCACAAACAATGAGAAAACCAGTGTTAGTTTCTTCATAAATTTAAGTTTTAGGTTCGTAATATACACATCAAATGTAAGAGATAATTTTTTAAAAACAAAAGCCCTGTTAATGATTTTATGCATACATCAGAATATTTTAACATTCTGACCGTCAATCTCGACTTCCTTGGTTTGCATACCAATGAAGGAGAACCCTAATCTGTTAATGTCGGTCGGGACCGTAATGCTGTAGTTACCGTTAACATCCGTTGTGGTACCAATCGTAGTACCCACTGCAACAACGGACACACCGGGGATTGGAGTACCCTCCTGTTCATCGGTAACAGTCCCAGTGATTTGCACTGTTTGCGCTAATAGAATTGCACTACCAAACACAAACAATGAAAAAATCATTGCAAGTTTCTACATAGATTTTAGTTTTAGGTTAGCAAAATAATAGTCAATGTATATTAATATTTTAATAAATAAACATGCACTTAAAAAAATAACGCCATAAAGTAAGAAACTATGAGGATTATTCCATAAATCCATTTTATAAACTTTTAAGTAAATTTACAGCTGAACTTTAAATCCTTTTAAAAAATGAAATACTTAATATTTGCAGGTACTGTGATAATATTGATAGGACTGGCAGGATGCAAGAAAGCTGCTGAAAGGCCTCTCTACCCGGTTAATCCAAAGCCCTTGGTTCAGGAAGCATACATTAAGCTGCCCCTGGGCAGTGTGCGGCCTGAAGGATGGCTGGAGGACCAATTACAGATACAGGCTGACGGGCTAACCGGCCACCTGGATGAATTCTGGGAAGACCTTGTTGATTCAGGCTGGAAGGGTAAAGGAGGTGAATCATGGGAGCGCGGGCCCTATTACCTGGACGGCCTGGTGCCCCTGGCATATATCCTCAATGATAACAGGCTGAAGCTTAAAGTAGAAGAATGGATGGATTTTATACTGAGCAGCTCGAGACCTAACGGGTGGTTTGGACCGGAAACCACCACTGACAGGTGGCCCCTGGCAGTGGCTTCCAAGGTACTGATGCAATATTATGAGGCCACGGAAAACCAGAAAGCGCTGGATGTCATTACAGCTTATTTCCAGTACCTCCATGAGAACGAGCCGGACTGGCCCGATAAGGAATGGAGGGGTGTCAGGGCCATGGAACATGCCGTCGTTGGATACTGGCTGTATAGAAGACTCAAAGAACCCTGGATACTCGAAACAATTGGATCAATACAAAAAAACAGTTTTGACTGGACTGGCTACTATCATACCTTCCCATGGGATTCAACAGCTGTTGCAGAAGGATTGATACCTCACAACTGGCAAGCCGAGGGACTGACAGCACATGTGGTAAATAATGCCATGGCTATCAAATACCCGGGTTTATGGTACCAGCAATCACAGGATGAAAGATACAAGGATGCCGTCTTCACGGGTATAGAGAAGTACATCGAACACCATGGCCAGGCTGGCGGCAGGTTCTCAGGAGATGAACACCTCTCAGGTAAAAGCCCCAGCCAGGGAACCGAGATGTGTGCAGTGGTGGAATATATGTATTCCCACGAAAAACTGTTCGGTATATTTGGCGATATATCTCTGGCCGACAGGCTGGAATACCTTGCCTATAATGCACTGCCCGGCACAATGACAGCGGATGGCTGGGCCCACCAGTATGATCAACAATCAAACCAGGTACTGGTAAGCGTCGCAGAAAGAAACTGGAGCACAAACAGGGAAGAGTCAAACATATACGGACTCATGCCCAATTATCCCTGTTGCCTGGCCAACATGCACCAGGGATGGCCTAAATTCGTTGAGCATATGTGGATGGCAAGCCATGATAATGGACTCATAGCGGTTGCATACGGACCATCTTCAGTAAGGGCCAAAGTGGGCAGGGGTTCAATAGTCAGGATAAAAGAAGAAACAAACTATCCCTTCGAGGGAAAGATAGTGTTCAAAATATTAACTGATAAAAAGGTGGAATTCCCTATTTACCTCAGAATACCACTTTGGAGTGAAGAAAGCACCATTGAATATAAAGGTGAGACAATAAATGCAAGAGGAGGCGAAATAATAAAACTAAACGGTAAATGGGCAGATGGAGATTCAATAACTCTCAATATACCGTTTAATATAAGGACAGAAAGAAGGTACAATAATTCCATTTCAATATTACGGGGGCCCCTGTATTATTGCCTGAGGATGGGCAAAGAATATTCCGAAGCTGAGATGAGTTATAAGGATTTTAACTACATGGGTGTTGAAGACTGGCAGATAAGACCAACTACAGACTGGAATTACGGTTTGCTTGTTGATGAAAAAGATCCCGGTGCCAGTATAAGAGTTGAAACACATTCCATAAGCAAATTCCCCTTTGCAGATAAAGGTGATGTATTATGGTCTGCAGAACAGCAAGAGCATATCAGCTCGGATAAAGAAGCACCTGTGGTCTTGAAGGTCCCGGGTGTTCAAATACCGGCCTGGGGCATGGAGGACAATTCCGCGGCCGCCCCCCCATACAGCCCGGTAGATGCCATGGGAGAAAAAGTAGAACTGGAGCTGGTTCCCTATGGCAGCGCCAAGCTGAGGATAACGGAGTTTCCGGCGATCAAAAAATGAAAGATGAGATGCGAAAGATGAGATGCGAAAGATGCATTTCGCATTTGTTTTTTTGATCTTTTCAATTGGCTAAAATACAAGTAATATTTTGTTTGTTTATTCCTGGAATGTTTCGATTTTATTAAATTGGTAGAAAAATAATTAATATTAATAGTATCATGTCAATAATTAAGAATTTCCATTATTTAAACCTGCAACAAAGGAAAAGCCGGATATTAATAGGTATCCTTACAAGTATTCTATTCATCCTGCCACATGCAGGATCGAATGTATTTTCCCAGGATAATGATTTCTCAGTTAAGCAGGTTATGTCGTACCCTTTTCCATCCGGACTGACAGTATCAAGCGAAAATTCAAGGATTGCCTGGACGGTTAACAAGGAAGGTTTACGTAACATTTTTGTTGCTGAAGGGCCGGAGTTTCAGTCACGACAGCTCACCAATTATAATGTTGACGATGGCCAGGCAGTATCATCGCTTTCCCTATCGCCCGATGGTAAATGGTGTGTCTATATCAGGGGAGGTGATTATGGCTCTAACTGGGATGATGCAGAACCTGTAAATGCACTCTCCCACCCCGAACCACCCGAGGTTGGTATATATAGCATTCCATTTACGGGGAGTGAACCTAAAATGCTGGCAAAAGGTAATAATCCTGTTATCTCTCCTGCCGGCGACCTTGTTGCTTTCACACGTGGCGGACAAATATGGACTGTCCCACTTGATGGATCTAAAGAAGCTACCCAGATTTTCGAGCTCAGAGGGAATAACGGATCACCTGTATGGTCGCCCGGCGGAAAAAGAATAGCTTTCAGGTCTTCAAGGGGCGACCATTCCTTCATAGGCATATACAAAGGACCCGGTGAGCCTATCACCTGGCTCGACCCGGCTTATGATCATGACAGTTCACCGGTATGGTCACCTGATGGCAGTCATATAGCATTCATACGCCGGCCCGGCAGCGGGGGAGCACCCGATTCTGCACTTGCCTCTGTGCCCAGGCCATGGAAGATAATGGTTACCGCAATCAATAGCAATGAAAATCATTGCGTCTGGGAATCACCACACACCATGCGTGGATCAGTGCCTTCAACACAGGGTGGTTTTAACCTGCACTGGGGCGATGGAAGGATTACCTTCCTCTCATATCATGACGGCTGGCCACACCTCTACTCCATTGATACCGATGGAGAAAACCTCATTCTGCTGACACCCGGTGAGTTTATGGCTGAATATATTTCGATGAGCCCTGACGGCAGGCACCTTCTTTTTTGCGGTAATACAGGCCCAGACAAATATGATATCGACCGCAGGCATATCGTAATGGTTTCGGTAGACAAGCAGGATATGAAGGTAATGACACCAGGTGAAGGCAATGAATGGACCCCTTTCATGACAGGTGACGGCAAGAGCCTGGTCTACATATCAGCGGGGCCGAAGAGACCTCCACTTGTTGAAGTGATGGATATAGACAGGGGAAATAAAGAGATGCTGGCGTCCTATCTTATACCCGATGATTATCCCGAATCAAAACTGGTAAAACCTTACCAGGCTATTTTCAGGGCACCTGATGGAATAAGCATACATGGTACCGTATTCAATAATGAAGAAATAAAAGGTCAAAAGCCGGCAGTTATTTTTGTTCATGGAGGACCACCACGCCAGATGCTCCTGGGATGGCATTATTCATCATATTATTCGAACGCATATGCCGTTAACCAGTACCTGGCATCACAGGGCTTCGTGGTACTATCAGTTAATTTCAGGCTTGGAATTGGCTATGGCTACGAATTTCATCACCCTGTTGATGGCGGAAGAAGAGGTGCCTCAGAATACCAGGATGTACTGGCAGCACATAAGTGGCTGGCAGAACAGGATTTCGTTGACGAGAAAAGGATAGGCATCTACGGAGGATCATACGGAGGTTACCTCACAGCAATGGCCCTGGGACGTAACTCCGATCTTTTTGCCGCCGGGGTGGATATTTCAGGTGTACATGACTGGACAGCCTGGGGCAGGTCATCTTATTCGGGCAGAGGTGGATATGAAAAGGTTCCCGATGCCGAACATGCCCTTGCCCTTGCATGGGAATCATCCCCGGTAGCCGATGTTGAAGGATGGAAATCGCCCGGACTTATAATACATGCTGATGACGACAGGAATGTTGACTATAACCAGTCGACAGACCTGGTGCAGAGGCTAAGGAAGCTTAATGCACCTTTTGAGACTATGACCCTGGTTGATGATACACACCATTTTATGATTTATAAGAACCAGCTGGCGGTGAATGAGGCGACGGTGGAGTTTTTGATGAAACACCTGAAGGAAAGATGAAATGCGAGATGCGAGATGCGAGATGCGAAAATTCATAATTCATACTTAATTAATTGCCTTTGTCTTATCCTGGAGCCAGTTTTTAATGTCTTCCGGCAATAGTTGGCTAAGGCTTTCATAAACAAGCTCATGGTAGTCATTCAGCCATATGATCTCTGTCTCAGACATAAGCTCCCTGCTTATCAGCGAGGTATCTATATAACAAAGGTTTACTGTTTCAAACTTCAGGAATTTTCCGTATTCTGTTTCCTCATCTTCAACGCAGAGAATTAAGTTTTCAGTCCTGAACCCGTATTCACCTTCCCTGTATATAGCCGGTTCATCGGATATAAGCATTCCGGGTTCGATTATAGTTTTCAGGTCGCCTGAAGCACCTGTACCAATAGTCTGGGGTCCCTCGTGCACATTAAGGAAATAACCTACTCCATGTCCGGTGCCATGACCATAATTCATCCCCTGGTCCCACAGGGCTTTTCGTGCGAGCATTTCGATCTGGTATCCTTTAGTTCCCAATGGGAATTTCGCCAATGCCAGGCTAATGGTTCCTTTCAGGGCCAGTGTGAAATCTCTTTTTTGCCGTTCAGTGGGTTTTCCGAGGCATACGGTACGGGTCACATCTGTTGTACCGCCGTAATACTGGCCTCCACTGTCGAGGAGAAAGATACCTTCGGGCTTCAGTTCAATATCCGTTTCGGGCACGGCACAATAATGGGGCAGGGCACCATGCTCGTTGTAGCCTGCTATTGTAGCAAAGCTGGGCCCGATGCAATCTTCCTGTTGCATCCTAAATTCCAGCAATTTATCTGCAGCGCTTATCTCGCTTATCCTTATTTTGCCAAGGGAATCTTCAAGCCAGTGAAAGAACCTGGTCAGTGCCAGTCCGTCTTTTATCATCACCTCCCTTATATTTTCTATCTCCATATCATTCTTAACCGCTTTCATCCTTGTAGGTATGCTTATTTCTTCAATTACATCCACATCGTCCGGAATAGACTTATACAAAGATGCTGATGTTGTACCCGGGGTAATAATAATTCCAGCGCCACTTTCCAGTTTCTCCAATTCCGCATATACCTGCCCATAGGGAATTATTCTTATATCGTCATCCTCAAGCTTTTGCTGTAGGCTTGCGGGTATTTTTTCAATATCGGCGAAGAGCAGTAGATTCTGTTGTCCAACAATTGAGAAGGCTGTAAACAGCGGACTGAACTTAACATCACCTCCTCTGATATTCAGTAACCACGCTATATCATCCAGTGAAGTAAGAAGATGGTAATCAGCCCCCATTTTTTTCATTCGTTTTCTCACATCATCTATTTTTTCCTTCCTGCTTTTCCCTGCAAAGCTGAGAGGATGTTCAAAAGCTTCTGCATCAGGCATTGGCGGCCTTTCTTTCCATATATCTGAAACAAAATCTTGCTTTGTATCGAGACTAATTCTTTTCCTTGCAAAGGTTTTTTCTATCATCTTTACAATACCAATTGCCATTACTCTGCCATCGACTGCCACCTTGCTGCCTTTTTCAAGATTCACTACAATCCAATCGATATATTCAGGTGTGTGAGGTACCTTTAATTTCATCAGCTCAAAGCCGGAACCGCCAAGTTGTTTTGCGGCCTGTATGAAATATCTTGAATCGGTCCAAAGGCCAGCAAATTTTTCAGTTATTACTACATTGGCGGCAGATCCTGTGAAGCCTGTAAGCCACCTGATTATTTTCCAGTGATCGGGCACATACTCACCGAGGTGAGGGTCGGTGATTGGTATGAGATAGGCATCAATGCCGGCCTCTTTCATCTTTTTTCTTATAGCATCTAGGTTCCTGTTCATAAACTATTAAACCATTCCTTCCAGTGGCTTTGATCTTCATTTCTTGTATGCCTTCCTTTTTCTCCTCTCCAGCCGTGCCTGCCACCCGGATAGATCATAAAGTCAAATACTTTTCCTTCGTCCTGCAGCTTGGATATCAGCCATATCGAATTTTGCATATGCACATTATCATCGGCCATTCCATGTATTATATACAATCTTCCTTTAAGCTTATCACTATATGTGAGAACTGACCCATTTTTATATCCTTCAGGATTATCCCCGGGTGTATCCATAAAACGTTCCGTGTAGACATTGTCATACAATCGCCAGTCGGTAACAGAATATTTAGCTATCCCATGAGTCCAGTAATCGGCTCCGTATGTCAGAGCCAGGGCAGTTGTATAGCCGCCGTAAGAACCACCGGTGATACCCATCCTGGTGGCATCGACCCAGGTTTTTTCACGCAACCACTTCACTGCCTCAATATAGTCGAGCATTTCCCATTTGCCGAGATTGCGATGCATATAGTCAAGCCCTTTTTTTCCAAAGTGACCTGAGGCCCTGTGGTCAACCGAGAAAGTAATTATGCCGTTCTCGGCATACCAGCTTTGACGCCCTCCCATATACCTGTTTCTCACACCTCCTGCATCCGGTCCACCGTAAATAGTAAAAATTACAGGGTGCTTTTCAGATTCATCAAAATCCTTAGGGAATGAAATTATAGCCGGTAGCATAAAGCCGTCTGTTGCTTCAATCCTCACAAGTTCAAACCTCAGCTTCCCTTCATTCTCATTCGATTCTTCCGGTAGTTGTATATCCCGAACCTTTCTCCCCTTGCTGTCGAGTGCAACTATTGTTGTTGGGGTGGAAATATTCGACCATGTATCAATGAGATACTTACCTGAGGGTGATATATTGGCAGAATGTGATCCGGGAATATCCGTATATCTTATTAAGCCAGTACCATCGAGGTTCACCCTGAAGAAATGGCTCTCCGTTGATTCGCCACCGGTACCTGAAAAGTAAACCACTTCCTGTTCTTCATCAACCCTTATTATTCCTGTCACCCTCCAGTCAAAGTCAGTTAAATGTGACTTCATATTGCCACCCCAGTCGTAATAATAGAGATTCATCCAGTCTGACCTGCAGCTTCTTATGATGAAGCCCGAGCCATCTTCCATAATGTAGTTATCAATAAAAAAATCAATCCACGTGTCACGTGTTTCACGGTATATTTCTTTAAAATTACCCGTCTTTATGTCGGCCAGGATAAATTTCATATCATCCTGGTCACGATTCAAAACCTGGATCATAAGTTTTTCACTGTCAGGTTTCCAATCAGGCCAGGCAATATACTGATCAACGGAGTCATCAGTTTTAACCCACACTGTTTCTCCGGATATAATATCAGCTATTCCCATTTTCACTTTCGGATTAGGATCGCCGGGTTTGGGGTATGGTGTTATTTCCTGAGTGCCATGGAGGCCATCTTCCCTGTCGATGCGGTTTATAATGAATTCGGGCACTTCGGTCTCATCTGTGTGCAGGTAGGCAATTTTCTTGCTGTTGGGTGACCACCAGAAGGCTGCATAGCGGCTACCCCTACCAAGTATTTCCTCCATATAAACCCATGAAGCATAGCCATTATATACCTTTTCGGAGGCATCGAAAGTAAGCCTTTTTTCTTCATTTGTTACAAGATCATATACATACAAATCTCTACCCTTTGTATAAGCCAGTTTCTTCCCATCAGGCGAGAAGCGCGGGTTATTTTCTTCTTTATCATCTGCGGTTAGCTGTTTTGGCTCTGCATCGCCAAGCCCGAAGAGCCACAGGTCATCATCTTTCTGAAGAACAATATATTGATTATCGGAACTCATAGCAGTCCTGTAATCCATAGTAAATCCTTCAGGCAGTGATTTCCTGAATTCCTCCCTGTAATCAACATATTCTTCGTAAACCTTTTTCTTGCCTGTCCTGACATGCACACTCATGACAACATGATTACCCTCATCATCGGTTGTTCTTTCAAGGTAATGATTATCATCCGCCCATCCCAGGATATCCCCTTGCCCCCTGGATCTTTGAGCATTGGAGTCCTGTGCGATAAACAGCATCATGATAACGAAAGGTAAAACAGGTAGATAGCATGCTTTCTTTTTCATAACATTTTTTTAAATAAGATTATTGAGAATTAAAAGTAAGTAATTGTTTTTGATTAACTAAACCATACTGTTCAACAACACAAATAAAGTTTATAACTTTACACTAATTACTTATGGAAGGATGAAAGGTAATTATATCAACATAGAAAACAGGGGATGGATGACACTGGATAATGCGGCCAAGATTTTCCCGCCGGTAATAAGTAAGTCCCTTAGTTCAGTATTCCGGATTGGTTGTAAATTAACAGAACCGGTGAGAATAAGTGCATTAAAAAGATCAGTTGAACAAACGTGTAAACGTTTTCCATATTATCTCACAAGCCTGCATAAGGGTTTCTTCTGGTACTTCCTTGAATATGATAAAAATATAAGGCCCCCAATTGTTGCTGAAGACAAAAAGCCCTGTGTAGCTTTTCCTGCAAAGAAAGGCAATTATGCATTGTTCAGGATAGTGGTTTATGAAAACATGTTGTCTGTTGAATTTTTGCATATACTGACCGACGGAGGCGGTGCACTTGAATTTTTCAGGACCTTGCTGGTTACATACCTCAGAAACTGCGGCCATGATATTCCTTATTCAGAAGGTATTATTGATCCATCATCTCCCGTTGATGATTCAGAAATCGAAGACTCGTACAATAAATATTTCAAAAAGGATGTTCCATTGCCCCCAAAACTTGAAAATGCCTGGCATTTACCTTTCGAATTAAAAGATAAAGAACACCTTGGAATAATACAGGCCGAAATACCGGTTACAGCTTTAAAAAAGATATCGAAGGAGCATAATGTTACAATAACTGAATACCTTGCCTCTGTCCATCTCTTCTGCCTGCAGGAAATATGGAATAGGGACAAGAAAAAAGATAAACACATTATAAGGCTGGAAATACCCGTTAACATGCGTCGTGGCTATCCCAGTCGAACAATGCGTAACTTTTCTTTATTTGTATTACCTGAACTCGACTTAAGATTGGGACATTTCTCATTTGAAGAAATATTGAAACACGTCCATAATTATATGCAGGTCCAGACTGATAAAAAAATATTGAGCAAGGTGATAGCCAGGAATGTGAAACCCGAGAAAAACATATTCGTAAGAACATCACCTGTATTCATTAAAGACCTGGTGCTATCTGCAGCATTCAGGAAACATGGTGTGACTAAATATTCAGGGGTACTGACAAATGTGGGAATAGCAAAAATGCCGGCAGAAGCAACAGAGCATATTAAAAAATTTTGCATGATCCCTCCCCCACCTGTGCATGACCTGAAGATAAGCTGCGGGATACTGAGTTTCAATGATAACTTATGCATAAGCTTTGCAAACAAGACAAGGAATAGTGAACTTGAAAAGAATTTCTTTTCCTTCCTGGCCAATAAGGGATTAAAGGTCAAAATCTTAAAAAATATCTGGGATGAAAGATAAAATTTGCCCCAATTGCGGCGTGGTATTGGATGAGGGACTGGAAATATGTCCTCTTTGCAAGTCCAGGCCTGAAGAAGATCCTAAAGAAAAAGGTGAATTATATCCCAGTGATATACTGGATCTTTCAGAAAGAAAGTCAAGAATACACGCATGGGAGTTATCAGCCATAATAGCTTTTTCAGCCAACATGATCTGTATTATCGTTGACCTGGTTATTGTTAAAGGACTTAACTGGTCATTGTATGCGGTTACAGCAATAACAGGAATATGGCTTTTTATCACTGCCTTTGCCTTCCTGTTAAAACGAACTGCACTGCTCGGGATATCGTTGGCAGCCACCACTCTTGCAATGCTGGTCATTTTTGACCTCTTATCCCCTCCTCTAGTCTGGTTCATGGGAATCGGACTCCCGGTAAGTATTTCATTCTGGATACTTTTTGTAATATTTATATTCATACTGAGAAAACTAAGATCAAAAGGATTTAATTTGCTGGCAATTGTGTTTATTGAATTATCTGCTCTTTGCATCATAATAGATATATTCATTGACCTGGCCCTCTTTGATCATATAAATATAGACTGGTCAGCCATAACAGCTGCCACTCTTGTACCCATAGCAGGAGTATTGTTTTTTATGCATTATAGGATGAAAAGAGGCAAGGATCTGGGAAGCTTTTTTCATGTGTGATGGCAGGGAGCCGGGGGCAGGGAAGTATTAATTATGATTTATTATTTATGAAGTGGTAGCTGGTAGCAAGGATTGGAGGGGGTAAGATGAGAGGCGAAAGGCGAGACGGGGTGAAACGGAGTCCCTGACCGACCAGATCGAAGATCCAGACCATAGCGTCTGGAGGGAACCTCAGGGTAGAAATGCTCTGAAGCGTGTCTTAAGATGAGAGATAAAGGAAAAAAATATATTAAAGTGCAATTATGAAAAGTTTTATTAAATCATTACATGTACTAGCATTAATCTTTCTATTGACCTCATATTCAGGCTATTCCCAGGATAAAACCCAGGTACCCATTGTTGATGACGGCAAAGCCCAGATCATTCCTGCCTTTGAGGATAAGGACAAATGGATCCGCCATGATCTATGGGTGGAGACGGAGTTTGATTCTGATGGTGATGGCAAGCTTGACCGTATGCATGTTGATGTTACCAGGCCTTACCAGACAGACACTGAAGGACTGAAGCTTCCGGTAATATATGCCAGCAGCCCATATTATGCAGGTACGGCAAGTGGAAGAGAGTGGTTATGGGATGTCAGGCAGGAACTTAATTCCGAACCTCCTGAGCGTAAGCATGCCCCCAGGCCTGAACCAAAAATCAACCGCCCTGTAATTTCAAACTCGGAGGTGGAAGACTGGGTGCCACGGGGCTTCATCGTAGTGCATTCGTCATCCCCAGGTACAGGTTTGTCAGAAGGATGTCCTACTGTCGGCGCTGATAATGAATCACTTGCACCCAAGGCGGTAATCGACTGGCTTAACGGGAGGGCAAAAGCTTATACGAGCCCTGACAGTAATGAAGAAGTTTATGCTTACTGGACAACGGGTAAGGTGGGTATGACCGGTACTTCATATAACGGAACTCTGCCACTGGCAGCAGCCACAACAGGTGTTGATGGCCTGGAGGTGATAATACCCATAGCCCCGAACACATCATATTATCATTATTACCGTTCCAACGGTTTGATTCGTCACCCGGGCGGATGGTTGGGGGAAGATATTGACTACCTCTATGACTTTATACATACCGGTAATCCTGATAGATATGAATGGTGCAATGAAAATATCAGGGAGGGAGAGATGTACGAAAACTTTGACAGGGTTTACGGTGACTATAATGATTTCTGGGCAGGTCGAGACTATCTTAATGATCTTGAACCACTTAAGTGTGCAGTACTGATGGCACATGCCTTTAATGACTGGAATGTGGTCCCGATACACAGCTGGAGGATATCAAAAGCCCTGAAGGAAAAAGGTGTACCCATCCAGATGTTCTACCACCAGGGTGGACACGGAGGCAGACCTCCGTTTGATATGATGAATGAATGGTTTACACATTATCTTTTCGGGGTGGAGAATGATTTACATGATGGGCCTAAAGCATGGATAGTAAGAGAAAATGATGAAAGGGAGAATCCTACCCCATATGCTGATTATCCCAATCCGAAAGCTGAAGATGTAGAGTTTTATCTTGTAGGAGGAGCACCAGAAAGAGGTTCACTGGTCACAGAAAAATTAATAGACCAGGGTACCGAAACGCTGGTCGACAATGTTTCATTCGGCGGATCCTGCCTGGCAGAGGCGGAACTTACTGAGCATCGCCTTATTTATGTTACTCCTGAATTAAAGGAAGATATACATATTTCTGGTGTACCATCGATAACAATTAGGGCAGCAAGCAGTAAACCCGCAGTAAATTTATCAGTATGGCTTGTTTCATTACCCTGGAACAACCGCAGGAATGCTAAAATAACAGACAACCTTATAACGAGGGGGTGGGCCGATCTACAGAATCACAAGTCAGAATGGGAAAGCGAACCACTTCTGCCCGGAAAGTTTTATGAGATGACCTTTGACTTTCAGCCCGACGACCAGGTGATCCCTGCAGGGCAACGAATAGGATTAATGATTTTTTCCAGCGACCGCGACTTTACACTGTGGCCTGAACCAGGGACAGAGCTGACCGTTGACCTTAATGTTACTACACTTACCTTGCCCGTTGTAGGAGGTAGGGAAGCGTATGAGGAGGCGGTGAGAGGTGAGCGGTGAGAGGTGAGCGATGAGAGGTGAGCGATGAGAGGTGAGCGGTGAGCGGTGAGCGGTGAGGTTATGCAGGGAGCCAGGGAAGTATTAATTATTATTTATGATTTATGAACCGAGCAGTGCGAGTTTGCTGAAGGCAAGCGAGTGCTGCGAGCTCGCGAGCGGATAGTGATTGTGGCTGGTGGGAACGAGCAACTATGAACCGGTAGCTGGGATAGGCGATAGGCGAACCGAGCAGTGCGAGTTTGCTGAAGGCAAGCGAGTGCTGCGAGCTCGCGAGTGGATAGTGATTGTGGACAGTGGGAACGAGCAAATGCGAGATGCGAGATGCGAGATGCCAGATGCGAGACGGAGTGAAACGGAGTCCCTGACCGACTGACTTGTGCTGAGCGTGTCGAAGCAAAGGAGCGTCAGGGATGCGAAAGAGCCAGGGAAGTATTAATTATGATTTATGATTTATGAAGTGGTAGCTGGTAGCAAGGATTGGAGGGGGTAAGATGAGAGGCGATAGGCGATAGGCGATAGGCGAGATGCGAACCGAGAAGTACGAGTTTCCCGAGTACTCGGGAAGCGAAAGCTTTGAGCTCACTGAAGGCCAAAGGCCTGAGGTAATGTCGAAGTAGTTGCTGGATGATTTCAGATTTAATTCTCATTGTTGCAGAGGTTTTATTGCCTGGATACGATGTAATGTTGCTTACTTCTGCCTTCGAAATTCGAAATTCGAAATTCGAAATTCCCAACCTTAATTAAAAACAGTTACTGGGATAGAGAATGCCATTAAAATAGTAGGGAAAACTCACCGCTCATCGCTTCCTTAGCCTCAGTCCCGAAATTCTTTCGCCAGAATGGCGATTTAGAATTTCGAGGATCCACGAAAAAGCTTTGCTTTTTCGGGGCCTTACCGTGTCCGCCGTAGCTTGGCACGGATCGGGAGATCCGCGCCAGCGGAGGTGGAGCCTCAGCCTTTATCATTTCTTAACCACTGGCAGCCTGATAACCGAAGGATAAATTTTCGAATGATGTATAGAATTGCTTGCCACTATACCTTCTGATTCGTCATAATTATTGCCCCCGGTATTCATGTTCCTGCCAAATCGAGGAAAATTACTGCTCGATACTTCAATACGTATCCTGTGTCCTTTTGCAAAATAATTACTTGTACTCATCGGTGTTAATTCTATCTTATACACTTCTCCCGGCTCCATAAATACTTCCCTGTCATATCCTTCCCTGTATCTTGCCCTCTGGATTGTCTCTTCCAGATTAAAAGCCCTTCCGTCAGGGTAGACATCAATAAATTTAACGGTGAAGTCTGTGTCTTTCACATCAGAGGAAACGTAGAGCACTGTTTCAATAAAGCCACTCACCTCAATTCCTTCCTCCAGGATATCCGAGGTGTAAACAAGGATATCATTCCTCATTTCCATTGCCCTCTGATCAAAAGACCCCACTTCAATGGCATTACCATAGCAACAAAAATTACCGCCGCATGATGTAACGGGATTATAAGGATCATATAAATAATTATCGGGATTATCGGTTCCAGGCGTGGTCCCGGTCTGCAATAAGCCGTCACCGTTAAGGCTATTCGCATTTCCGTCACTGTTAAGATAAAAATTCACCATCTCTGTGTTTTCAGGTGGCCAGTTATCTGCAGTCTGCCATTTATTAAGACCCATAGTATAATATTGAACATATGGAAGGTCTTCAGTAAACTCATTATCTTTTTCCTTTAGCCAGTAATCAAACCAACCATAAATAAGGCTATCATAATTCATCCTGGCATCCCCTATGTATCTTTCCCCGATAATCATATTTTCTGAATCGCGCCAGAAACCGCAGTGTTGTGAAGGTGCTATTACCATGTACTGATTATCAGCAACCTCCCTGTCCTGGATATTCTCATGTATATGATTCACCATTGCAATATTGGGGCTTGTAGCCACATCATACCATGAAATGAACCAGAATCCGGGAACACCGAAGGGCATATCGTCATGGTATAATCCACCTTCATACCATGCGGGATCATTTGGCTTTCGGTTTATCATATCCTGCCATATACTTTCTGCACCACCCAGATAACTAAACATATCGTTAAGGGGTAAATGATAAAATGCTTCAGACCAATCAACTTCAGGCATAGACGGTGACAGATCATAAAAGTGTTGTATTCTCAGCAGGTCTTCCCTTTCCATTCCTGCTGGTGGGCGAGGACGATACTTATCGTGCTGTGTATCATAAAGCCATTTAGTAAAAAGTAATTGATGGGCTCCTCCCCTGTACCAGTTTCCCTGTTCATAGTATTCACCAATGCGTCCCACACCGGCGCCAAAGCCCATTGGCACCATTGCTGCGTGAGAGGGGTGGTCAAGTGCTGCCACGGCCATCTGCCACTCTGCTGTGGATGAGCATCCCTGGGTCCCTATTCTTCCATTACACCATTCCTGGTCCGCCATCCAGCTGAAAGCGTCATAACCATCGGTAAGGGGCACCCCTAAAATATCCCATTCACCTTCTGAATAATACCTGCCCCTCTCATTCTGGATCACATAGGCATAACCCCTTGAAACAGCTGCATAAGCACTTCCATAAGTCCTGACATTTGGTTCACCATTTCTGTAGGCATTAAAATTATATGGTGTCCTTACAAAGATTACAGGTACCGGCTCATCCGTTTTCGGCCTGTAAATATCCGTGGACAGCCTTACACCGTCGCGCATCGGCATCATCACCTTCTGTTCAATTATGGCAATTTCTTTTAGATCATCAAGAGTTACATACTGTCCTGTGGCATTAAAAAATGTTGAAAACAGGAATAAACTGAATAATAAATTTCTGAGGGATTTCATATGATCGGTTTATGTTTTGTTCATTAATATTAATTTATCTAAAGTAAGAAATTTTCACTCAATCCAGCCGGCTAGTTTACTGGTATAAGACTTCTGTCATGCATTAATGGAATAAAAGACTATATCATTCTGATTAACTCCGAGGTCTTTGGAAATCATCTTGCATTTAGCTTTTAATAAAAAGAAAATTGTTTTTTTTACATCAGATAATGCTTCGTAGTTACCCTGTCCTTTACTGATAATCATTTCCGCCTTTTCAAATCTTTTAAGAAATTCATCATTGCATAATCGTAATACAGCTCCCGGAGCGGTTGACCCTGAAGATATCAATTCAGCTACCCGGTCCAGGCCGGAATCAACAGCATCTTCCATTGTTACATCATTTATAATCGGTTTACCCCTGACAACATATGTTACAGGTTTACCTAACTCTTCTATTAAGAGCCTGTCAAAAACCGATTCTCCCGCGTTATCACCTATGTAAAGTATTGAGGATACATTATCAAGATGTTCTTTAAATTCATTATAATGAAAAATTGCGAATTCCTGCTCCAGTATTCTTTCTATGTCATGTTTCAGGTCAAATTTCTCTCCAAAGGCAAAATCAATTATATTTCCTGCAATTGCGAGCCTTATAGCAACCAGCAGTCTGTCTTCTGCTTTATCAAGCATTTTTTTCACATCAGGATAAATAGCCAGGGCTTCATTTATGTTTGACTTCTTAATTTCTCTATATGGATCATCTATACCTGTCATTTCCCGTATCTTGCCGTATATAAATTCTCCCATCTCAGGCGGGGAACTTTCAAGTGAAATATTTTTGAATGACTCACCAACAGAATCAACCAGTTCTTTTATTAATCTTTCATCATCTGTCACCAGGCGACCTGCCCTCAATGCCTGTTCAATGAAACATGGAAAACAATCCAGATAGGTTTTCATAATTTGTTCTTCAGGTAATCGCGTCAAATAATAAGCTGTAAAAATACTCTGATTTTAAAGAGTGGCAAAAGGAATTGGGATATTAAATAAGGCTGAGGAGGGATATTAAATAACATAGTTAATGAAAATGCTAATAAGCAATAATGCATTATATTTACCTATTCTAAATTAAACATGTAATATGAAGAAGATAAACCTCTTATCAGGCTTGCTTATTTTTTTATTAAGCGCTCAGGCCCAAGATATTAAGTCGCCTGGCGAATTTATCGGTTATAAGCTGGGCACACAGTTTACTATGCACCACCAGGCCCTTGATTATTTCAAATATGTTGCAGAAAGTTCCGATTATGTCAGGTATCATTCATATGGGAAAACATATGAAGACAGGGAACTGGGCGTTGTTTTTATTTCTTCACCGGACAACCTGGCAGAGCTCGAAGAAATAAGGAAGGCTAACCTTATTAAGACCGGTTTTATCGAAGGTGAAGCCAAAAGCAAGCAGTTGCCCTTTGTATGGCTGAGTTACAACGTACACGGCAATGAGTCAGTGGGAATGGAAGCGGCACTGAAAACACTCTACACCCTCGCCAGCAGATCTTATGAAGGGTCAAGCGACTGGCTTAAGGAATGTGTTGTTATTATTGATCCCTGCCAGAATCCTGATGGCAGGGACCTGTATGCAAACAGGTACAGGAGATCACAATCAATCACTCCTAATCCCAATGCCGACGACTGGCAGCATCACCAGGGATGGCCAAGCGCGAGACTGAACCATTACCTCTTTGACCTGAACCGCGACTGGGTATGGCAAACCCAGACCGAAACGGAACAACGTATAAAACTATATAATCAGTATATGCCACACGTTCATGCCGATTTTCATGAGATGGGATCAAGATCAACATTCTTTTTTGCACCCGGTGCTGATCCGTGGCATAAAGTAATAAGTCCGTGGCAACATGAGTTTCATGAACTTACAGGCAAGGTGAATGCAGAGTTGTTCGACCAGAAATACAGACTTTATTTCACAAAGGAGAGTTTTGACCTTTTCTGTCCAAGCTTTGGCGATACATGGCCACTCTTCAATGGTGCAATGGGATTTACCTATGAACAGGGAGGCGGAGGCTATGCTGGCCTTGCAATAGACAATGAAGCAGGTGACACTCTAACACTTTCTAAACGGATTGAGGGTCATTTCCTGGCATCAATGGCCACCATTAAGGTTAGCTTTGAAAACAAGGAAAGACTGATAAATGAATTCAATAATTACTTCACATCCGGACTTGAGGAACCCATTTTTGAATATGAGTCGGTGATTATAAAAGGTGATAACGACAAATCAGCCATAGCCGGTCTCATGGAATTACTCGATAAAAACCAGGTGAGATACAACCTTGCCGGAAACACCGGCAAAACCTATGAGGCCTTTGACTACCTGGCCAACAAAGAAGGTGAAGTCAAAATATCAGAGGGGGATTTACTTGTAAGTGCAAGGCAAGCACAATCTCACCTCGTAAATGTATTGTTTGAGCCTGATTCAAAATTCGTGGATTCATTAAGCTATGACCTGACAGCATGGGCATTGCCCTATGTCTATAATTTGAAAGCCTATGCAGTAAAAGAAAAAATTCCCCCATCTGAAGGCGAATTAGAAACAATAAGTGTCAAAAATAATATACCGGACGATAAACCTTATGCATATGTGGCTGATTGTCAAGGTTTTAATGATCTTAAACTCATGGCTACCCTGCTGAAGAAAAAAATCAGGCTAAGGAATACGTTGAAGCCCTTCAGAGTAGACGGGAAAGATTTCAAAAGAGGGAGTCTTATTATTGCCAGGGGCGATAACATGAATATAAAAGGTGACTTTGACGAAATAGTCATCAATTCAGCTAATAATACCGGTGTCCACCTGCACCCGGTATCAAGCGGCATGGTACAAGAAGGAAAAGACCTGGGATCAAATTATTCAAACCTTAAATATAAACCTGAGATAGCGCTAATAGGAGGCGAGGGAGTATCAACAGGAGGAATGGGCGAACTCTGGTATTTTCTCGAGAGAGAAATTGAATATCCTTATACTATTATAGGTATGGACTACCTCACCCCGGTAAACCTCATAGAATATGATGTTATACTGCTACCCTCAGGTTCGTATTCAAAGCAAAAAGAAAAGCTGGCTGATTATGTAAAGCAAGGCGGGCGTCTTGTACTTTTTGAAGATGCCATTAAACTGTTTGCAGGCGAGGAATCAACAAGCCTATATAAGGCAATGGAAGCAAGGAAGAAAGAAAAGGAGAAGGAGGAAGATAAAATAGCCAGCGATGACACAACACACCTGAAGAAATACGAAAATCGCAGAAGAGAAAGACTCAAGGAACGATCCGCCGGAAGTATATACAGGATAGGACTGGATAATACACATCCCTATGCTTTTGGGCTGGGGAATGAATGGTTTATGATGAGAACATCATCGGACCATTACCCCTTCCTGGCAAAGGGCAACAATATAGCCTATATTCTTAATAATGAGCCGGTAGCAGGCTTTGCAGGAAGTGAATTTCAGGAAGATGTGAAAAACACCATAGCGATTGCAAGTGAAAATATTGGACGGGGCGAAGTAATATATATCACTGATTCACCATATTACAGGGCATACTGGAAGAGCGGCAGGATTTTACTGGCAAATATTTTATTCAGATAAATATGGAGCAAGTTGTTGAACGGTTTATCAGGTATGCACGCATAAATACGCAATCAAACGAAAATTCAAAGAGTTGTCCAAGCACAAAAAATCAACTGGACCTCGCATACCTTCTAAAGACAGAAATGGAGGAGATGGGTTTAGAAGATGTTAGGCTGGATGATAACGGATACCTGATGGCAAGCCTGCCTTCCAAGACAGAAAATAAATTACCTATTCTCGGTTTAATAGCTCATATGGATACCAGCCCGGATATGACAGCTGAAAATGTTAAGCCCAAAATTGTAAACAACTACGACGGTAATGATATAATCCTCAATGAGAATAGAAACATTGTGCTTAGTCCTTCAGAATTTCCGGAATTGAAAAAATATACCGGTCTCGATATAATAACAGGTGATGGCACCACCCTTCTGGGAGCGGATGATAAAGCTGGTATAGCGGAAATATTGACGGCAGTGAAGCATATAATTGATAATCCGGACATTGAACATGGAAAGATTAGAATAGCTTTTACGCCTGATGAAGAAATAGGAAGGGGAGCAGACAAATTTGACGTAAAGGCTTTTGGAGCCGATTTTGCCTTTACTGTTGATGGTGGTGAAGAAGGTGAACTGGAGTATGAGAACTTCAACGCTGCCATGGCTGTAATAGAAATAAAAGGTAGAAACGTCCATCCGGGAACCGCAAAGGACCAGATGATAAATTCAATTCACCTGGCTCATGAGTTTAATTCGATGCTTCCGCAACAGGCACGTCCCGAACACACCTCAGGATATGAAGGATTCTTTCACCTGATTGATATTAAGGGTGAAGTGGAAAAAACAAAAATCAGGTACCTCATAAGAGATCATAACAGGGAAAAATTTGAAGAAAAGAAAAAACTGGTAAGAAATGTTGCAAGCTTCCTTAATAAGAAATATGGCAAAAGGCTTATAAGAGTGAGTATAAAAGATCAGTACTTTAACATGAAGGAAAAGATTGCCGATCACTATAATATAGTTGAGATAGCTGCTAAAGCCATGCGGCAGGCTGGTGTAAAGCCACTTGTGAGGCCGATACGGGGAGGCACAGACGGAGCAAGATTATCATACATGGGTCTGCCCTGCCCCAATATTTTCACAGGCGGGCACAACTTCCACGGAAGATACGAGTATATCCCTGTGAGGTCAATGGAAAATGCAGTGAATACCGTAATAAATATCATTAAGCTTGTTCCGGAATCATTTTAAACTTTAAAACTCATAAAAAAAATAAGCATCTTTTTCAGTCTTATAGTAATAACTATCTCTTGCTCACAGGATAAAGGTTTCAGGAATGCCTACAATGACATCAGCACTGATGAAATGAAAAGACATGTAAGTACCCTTGCCTTGGATGAGTTCATGGGCTGGGCTCACTTTATTATACCGAACATCCGGTTTTCGCAATGGAGCAGACAGTAGCATGTATAAATAATGACCTTGTATTGCCCATTGGAAGGATGAGAGACGTAATGATCACCGGCTATGGTCAGTCGAATCTTGATGATATGCTGAAAGGAGCAGGACTCACTGCTCACTGCCTTCGAAATTCGATATTCGATATTCGAAATTCAAAACAATAGTTGCTCAGTAGTATTCATGACAAAGTGTCATTCGGCCTGATTATTGAGGTGAAGAAAAGGACACAGATGAAATGGCATGGATTTTTCGTTAGATGCCAGAAATGCCGTGAGCTGAAGATCCACACTATTAAGGTGTGAAGCAAACAAGAGGACAACTTATGGATACAAATAAACTTATTAAGAAACATAACCGGATAAGCAAGCTTATAGCAAGCAAACAGGTAAGACAAAGCATATATATCCTGAAAGAGCTCATTGATATTTCCCAAAACGGTGATCACAGACGACAGCTCGAAAACCTGGAGAATACTTACAAGAATATGGTTAAATACACCATTGAAGGCGTCCACGATCCCGAACGTCACAAGGTATTAACGCATATGTTGCAATCCTTAATTGAGCTGGCGGACAAGGTTAAACAGGATATACTGGCCAGGTATTCCGGGTGGCATACATACTGGCTCAAAGAAAACACCTTAAGGGAACAGAGCCTTGCCGGAAAGTCAATAATAGAAACAGTTGATGACCTGGTGTTCAAGGAAGAACTTGATGCGTGGCTTAAACAGGCCGGCACCGTATCACTGGATCCGGAATCAGAACATGCCAGGAAGCACAGGATTCTCGTAAACAATATCTTTAATCATTTATGGCTTACAGATAATTACGGTGATGCTGAAACTGACCTGATAAACCTCATAATGAAAAGGGATAAATTTGAATGGCATGAACAGTGTATATTTGTCAGCGCCATTACCTTAAGTGCACTCAGGTTCTGGGAATCTGAAAAAATACATATCCTTTCCTCCCTCTACAGGGACAAAACCGAACAGGTAAGCGAAAGGGCACTGGCTGGTTTGCTTTTGGTCTTATATTACTATGATACCAGGATACACATTTACCCGGAAATTGAAAAACTCCTGGAGGGCTTATCAGACGACAGTAATTTCAAGGAACATCTTAAGATTACCATTCTTCAAATCATCAGGTCCGGGGAGACAGAAAAGATCAGCAAAAAGCTCCATGACGAAATACTGCCCCGTGTATCAGAGCTAAGACCCAAAATTGAGGATAAGCTTGACCTAGACAATCTTCTTCCTGAAGACTTGATGGAAGGGAAAAACCCTGACTGGTCAGATATGTTCAAGGAATCTGAGGATCTGTACAAGACCATGGAGGAGTTTTCAAAGCTGCAAATGGAGGGTGCAGATGTATATATGTCAGCTTTTGCCAACCTTAAGAATTTTGATTTTTTCCGCACAATCTCCAATTGGTTTATGCCATTTTACCCTGACCATAAAGCAATTGATGTGCTATTCAGGGACGAAGTGCTGGGCCCGGGTACCAATGAGCTGGCAGAGGCTTTATATAAAACACCCTTTATATGTAATTCGGATAAATTCAGTCTTGTCCTCAACCTGCAGCACCTGCCTGCCAGCCAGAAAGAGATGATGTTAAAAGTGTTCCGGATGGAGCTGGAAGGCCTTGAACAGATGAAAGACAGTGAAATCGACATTGACGCGACAAAGTCATTTAAAACCAATGTTACGCAATATCTGCAGGACCTTTACAGGTTTTTCAAGTTATCGCCTTACAAGAAGGAATTTGATGATGTTTTCAGGGTCACTTTAAATTTTCACAGGACAAATTTATTCAGTATGGTATTAAAAGATACCGAATCGATATCCGCCTTTGCAGATTATTATTTCGGAAAAGATTTCTACAATGAAGCACTGGATTTATACAGTGAAATGATAAATAATAATCCCGACGAAGCCCAGCTATATGAGAAAGCAGGTTACTGTCACCAGCAGCTTGCTGAATATGATAAAGCCCTGGAGATGTACAGAAGGGCTGAGATACTCGACAGGAAAATATGGACACTTAAGAAGATAGGTTTCTGCAACAGGCGACTGGGCAATCACAGGGAGGCACTTAAAAATTACATGGAAGCCGAAAAAATGGATCCCGACAATATGCATACGATAGCGATGATAGGCCACTGTTATCTTGACATGGAAGATTTTGATTCGGCCCTAAAATACTATTTCAAGGTTGAGTATAATGATCCACAAAACACAAGGATTCTCAAGCCCATTGCCTGGTGCTATTTTGTTCAGGGCAAGTATGAACAGTCAAAAAAGTATTTTGATAAGATAAGCCCGGATGCGATGACAGGCAATGATTACATCAATGCCGGTCACCTTGCCCTGTGCATGGGTAAGCGCATGGATGCACTGGAGAATTACCGTAAGAGCATTGTTTTGGGAAAGATGGATAAGGAAGAATTTCTTGATATTTTTAATGATGATGCTGACATATTGATAGCCAACAATATAGATCCCGACGATCTTCCAATAATTACAGACTATCTTTTTTTCGATCTGGAGGACTAGGCAGACTGTCCTTAAAGCCGGAAGGCTTTTTATCCCTGTCCGGTCTCCTCCTGTCATGGTAATCGCGATCTCCCGTGCGATCTTTTTCCCTGAATTCTTTTATTTTTTCCCTCCTATTGCGCTCAATTTCCTGGAGTTTATCAATCTGTTCCTTATTGAGAACTGGTTTAATATCGTTCCATTGCCTGTCCATAAGTGACTCGAATTCTTTCCAGTAAGCAGCATTCATTTCCCTGAACTCCTCGCTATACCGGTCAATTATAGCATCCAGTTCAGCTTTCTGGGCTGAATCGGGTTCCACCACTTTATAGAGATGATCCTTGAAGTAATTTTCTGAAGCATATATACGTACCGGCCTCATCCTTTTATGCCTTAGCTGTGCCGATGTCAGCATCCCTATCACAATGCCAAGCAGAAGTGTCAGTATTATCAATATTGTTATTCTAAGTTTCATAATTGTCAAATTCGTTTATTTACCAAGTAGGCTTATTAAGAATCCATCGACTTCATTATCGATACCCAGCAACGTATCATAGGACAATGAACCCTGGCTGAGGAGCAGGCTCATTATAAGTATTATAATAGCTGCAGCACCGGGAATGGCCACCCTCATGAAGACAGTGTCGAATGATTTTAACAATTCGCGTTTGCCATTCAGGAGTATCTTGCCTGAGGCAATTCGCCTCATTACCCGGTCACGGAATCCCTCATTGAATTTAGCATCAATCAGAAGTTCGCTTTCCAGAACTTCACGTTCATCCCTTCCCAGATCGGAAGTTAATGATCGTAAAAAAAGGTCTTTCAGTTTCTCAGATTTCATAATATTTATTCTAAATTCTTTAATAACCCCTTCAATTGTTCTTTTGCCCTTGACAGCCGGGACAGAACTGTACCTATTGGCAAATCCAGTATTTCTGCTGTTTCTTTGGTGCTATAGCCCTGAATTGCCCTCAGTATAACAACAGACCTGAAATCGGGCTCGAGTTTTGATATTGCCATATTAACATAATCCTTAATATCCTTTGTTTTTTCGTCATCACCGGATTCCAAATCTATCTCGGTCATATCTTCTTTATCATCAGACTGGAAAAAGAGGGAAAGGAATCTTTTTTTACGCCTGATCTCATTGAGCGATTGATTAATTGCTATACGTTGAATATACGTACTCAACTTAGAGTCACCCCTGAAATCCCTGAGGCTTTTATAGAGGCGTATAAAAGTATCCTGACCTACATCGTCAGCCTGTTGTATATCACCCAACATGCCTTTAACAGTTCTGGCTACCATATTTTCATATCGCCTGATTATCTCCTGGAATGCCCTGTTATCACCATCCACTATACGGCTCACAAGATCCAGGTCATCAGAATGGATATAATCATACTTCACCATACACAATAGTAAGACAATTATAATGAACAATTTATTCCACGCCTAGTTTGATTTATTAATGAACTCAATTCCCAGGTCAGGCGTATAGCGTATAAGATAGAGACGGTTATTCTCAAATCCATTCATTAGGCCGGTACGGTCAAAACTATAGTCAACCTGCAAAAGATCAGGTTGATGCATTGATGGCCTATACATAAAATCAGAACCATGAATAGCAAGCCCACTGATGAAATAATACATTATATCATATCCTTGCCATGCATAGCTTCTGACAGGTGGTTCCATTTTGAATAATTCCCGGTATTTTTTAAGAAAAAGTTTTACGTCACCCTGATCATAATCCACCCAGTTAGGAGTGTAAAGCATAATACCAAGCTCATAGAAATACATGGGATCAAGGTTGCCGAGCCATCGGATATCGGGGTAACCAATAAGCTTTATATCATATTTTCTCAGAAGTGAATGGACATTCACAATAACTTCACTCATAACAGCTTCGTCATCAGATGCAAGGATAAGCAGGTTTGCTTTATCATCCCTCATTGCATGGTCGATAATATTTATAGTATCATTATATGAGGATCTGCTGGTGAAGAAAACCTCGCGAAAGTTAATATCATTAAAAGGCACCTTGAGTCTTAGCCTGCGGTAGATCTTATCTTTAAATTCCCTGGAGAGGTCAGCGCTCCATATGCTATCGGCATGTACAAATACCAGGTTATAGTCATAATAATTACTTATTTCCTCTGCCAGTACATCCTGAACAACATCCATTGATGGTTGTACCTTAAAAAGGTAGGGGTTAATTCTCAAAACATCGGTGTTCTGTGATGCCAGGGGAGAAACAATGGGTATCCTGTACCTCCTTGCAAACCGTGCCACCTGCTCCAGGTTACCGGCGTATACAGGACCAATAATCAGATCTGCATCGCGCAGGCGGCCTGTTTCGAGAAACTTCGACACCCTTACTGAATCTCTCATAGTATCAAAGACCTGCAATTCTATATCCAACCCTTTCTGAACCAGCCTGTCAACAGCAAGAAGGGCTCCCTCATAAAATTCAATAAAAAGTTCGCTACGTGGATATATCCATTCCTCAGGCCTCTCCACTACCTCATATTGTTTTCTGCCCCTCCTATCGTGATCACTTGAATCGGTATATGTTCTTTTGCTGTTTTCATCAAGCATCAAGGGAATCATCATGGTTACATTTATACTACCTCTCAGTTTTTCAACCGGTGTATAATCAACCGTAGTACCGTCGAAGAGGTAGGTAAGTTTCTCATCATTTAAGACTTCCTCATCGACATCGTAAATAGCTTGTTCCTCTTCCTCCCGGTCTACGGGTATTCTTATTATTTCCCCTTCTCTGGGAAATAATATTCCTTTGTTCACCCTTCTGATATCCCTTATGCTAACATTATACTTCCTGGAAAGTGAGCTATAATTATCCCCCTTCTCCACCCTGTGCAGCAAAATACCGGGCTCATCAATCTTAAAATATTGTGTTTGTTCCCTGAATTGTTTGCGTGGTATAGCCACCTCGGCGCCAACGGGTAAATCGTAAATATCAATGCCCGGGTTAGCTTCTATTATCTGTTCTTCCGGAACATCATATTTTCGGGAAAGCGCATAAATGGATTCACCTTTTTGTAATATATGGTAAGTAAATCTTTCTGTGTCTTTCTCTTTTTTCACATCCTCTTCTTCCTCTGTTACAGGTATTTTCAATGCCTGACCAATGTGTATGCCATATACTGCAGAAGGATTTTCCCGGCTGATTATTTCGGTTGATACATTGTATGCTTTTGAGATTGAATAAAGAGTCTCAGAAGTATCTACAATGTGAATGTAATATGCTGTTCCGCCTATTATTACTTTATCTTTAGATCTTTCGATCTTCACCTGTGCATAAAGGCCTGCTGAAAGGAAGGCAGCAAGCATAGCAAATACACAAAACTTCAACAGTTTAAATTTCATTTACTGCAGTCTTTTCTAAACGAAACAAAGATAAAAAAATATCCGGTTAATCATTCCGGCGTTTAATACCACACCCGGTTATACAGGACAGATAAATTCGCGATAATTCGTAATAATTCGCGATAATTCGTGTTTAAACAATCTCGCTGAAATATTTCATAAACTGTATACGTTCATATGCGGAAGGATTAGAGCTTGCTTCCTGGCTCATATTACCGCGGAACTGATCGATAGTATTATAGCCTTTTTCATCCATCCACGCGTTTAATCCACCCAGTATTTTCTGTATCTGGTCTTTGCCATTTTTGTAAATTGTTGACACTACCTGTACAGCCTGTGCCCCTGCAAGTAATTGTTTTATAAAATCCTCGGCATTGTGAATGCCTGATGAAGCTGCCAGGTCACACTTAACCTTTGGAGACATAATACCCATCCATCTTCTTACATTACCTGATTCAGCAGGTGTGCTGAAGGTATTGGATGATTTTTCTGAAAGATTGTTAATATCAAAATCAGGAGTATAGAACCTGTTAAACATAACGATGCCCTCTATACCTGTTTCAGATAATTTTTTAACCATCAGGGCAAGGTTTGTAAAAGAGGAACTTATTTTGACGGAAAGGGGGATATTTACCTTTGCTTTTACTTTTTCAATAATATCGAAATGTATTTTTTCTATTTTGTCAGCTTCTGTTTTCTCATCTGAAGGCAGTATTGCAATATTCAGTTCAAGAGCATCGGCACCGGCATCTTCGAACTGATTGGCAAAACTTGTCCACTCAGAAGATGACACACAATTGATACTGGCTATCACAGGTATAACAGCTTTCTTTTTAACTTCCTTAATAAGTTCAATATAGGCTGCCAGTGTCCGTTCCCTGATATGCACGTCAATGTAGTCGAGTGTTTCTGATTTTGCAGAGTATATCATATCGTTCTGGTAGGCCTCTTTGAGGCTGGCATCTACTTCCATCATTATTTGTTCTTCAAACAGAGATTTCAATACCACTGCTCCTGCGCCGGCCTTTTCAAGCTCGAGTATATTATCTGTTGAAAATGTGAGTCCTGAACTTCCTATAACAAGTGGATTAGTCAGTGATAAGCCCAGATATTTAGTGGTTAGATCTGCCATTTTATTTGATTTTTAATTTATTACAATTTATAAAATTATTTTTTTTCGACTTTTGCTTTCAGGTATTCATGCATTCCACTGGCTGCTTTCCTTCCATCCCCCATTGCAAGTATCACCGTTGCACCACCGCGTACTATATCACCCCCGGCGAAGATACCTTCAACAGAAGACTGCATGCTTTCCTTATCAACTTTGATCGTTCCCCAGTCTGTCACTTCCAGCTCCGGCATGCTGGCCGGTATGAGTGGGTTAGGAGACACTCCTATTGCTACAACCACGGTATCCACTTCCACATCGTACTCTGAGCCTTCAATCGGAATGGGTCTTCTCCGTCCCGAGCTGTCAGGTTCACCCAGCTTCATTTTTTGAACCTTCATCTTATTAACATTCCCCTGTTCATCAGCAAAATATTCCACCGGGCTGTTCAGGTTCAGAAACTCCACATCTTCTTCCTGGGCATGTTTTACCTCTTCGACACGTGCCGGCATCTCTTCGATTGAACGGCGGTAATAAATCATTGACCTGTCTGCTCCCAGTCTTTTTGAGGTGCGCACCGAGTCCATTGCGGTATTACCCCCACCGATAACAGCAACCTTCTTGCCACTGAATACCGGTGTGTCAAAATCAGGGTTTGCTGCGTTCATCAGGTTAACGCGGGTAAGGTACTCATTTGCTGAAAATATTCTCCTGTAGTTTTCACCGGGTATATTCATAAATTTTGGCAGGCCTGCACCTGATCCTATAAAGAATGCCTCGTAACCTTCCTTTTTGAGGTCGTCAACGGTAGCTGTGGTGCCGACAATAAAATTGGTTTCGAAATTAACCCCCATTTTCTTAAGATTCTCAATCTCCACATCCACAATTTCATTAGGCAGCCTGAACTCAGGTATTCCATATTTGAGTACACCACCAATCTCATGCAAGGCTTCAAACACAGTAACATCATATCCCCATTTAATCATATCACCTGCCACTGCCAGTCCTGCAGGCCCCGAACCAATCACCGCCACCTTTATACCGTTTTTTTCTCTTACTTCAGGAACGGATATATTTCCGCTGTTACGTTCATAGTCTGCAGCGAATCTTTCGAGATGTCCAATAGCCACAGGCTCTTTCTTTAGCTTTTGCACATAGAAGCAACTGATTTCACATTGGACTTCCTGTGGACATACTCTTCCGCATACTGCAGGCAATGCATTTGTTTCTTTCAGGACCTTTGCTGATTCAAGAAATTCTCCCTGTTCAATTCGTTTTATGAACTTGGGGATATTTATTCCAACGGGACAACCTGATATACATGTGGGGTCGACACAATCCAGGCATCGTTGTGCTTCCTTAATGGCCATTTCCTCGCTTAATCCAAGGTTTACTTCTTCATGGTTCCTGTTCCGCACATGGGGTTCCTGCTCCGGCATTTTTACCCTGGGACTTGAAGTGCGTTCCTTAGCTTTCATGCTCTTTCGCAGTTCATCCCTCCATGGCTGCTGACGTTCTGATTTTAATATATCCTCTATATTTTCCATGTTTTTGTTTTGTTTTCAGTTGGTGATAATTTCAATAGAATTACTTTTCAAGGGTTTTTAAAAACTTCTCATAATCCTCTCTTTCCTTGTCTTCATATGCACCCAGTCTCATTATCATCTCATCATAATCAATCTTATGAGCGTCAAACTCAGGACCATTAACGCACACAAACTGTGTCTTTCCATCAACTGTAACACGGCAGGCACCGCACATTCCCGTACCGTCGACCATAATAGTATTAAGGCTGGCTATTGTAGGAACATTGTATTTTTTGGTAGTAAGAGAAGCAAATTTCATCATTATCGCCGGCCCGATGGTGACTGCAAGGTGCGCCTTTTCCCTGTCGAGTATTTCCTCCATGCCATGTGTTACCAGGCCCTGCTTACCATAAGACCCGTCATCGGTCATAATAATGGTCTCATCAGAACAAGCTCTCATCTCATCTTCAAGAATAATAAGATCCTTGTTTCTTGCTGCAAGCACAGAGACCACCCTGTTCCCGGCTTCTTTGAAAGCCCTGGCAATGGGTAGCAGGGGTGCTATTCCCACACCTCCACCGGCACACAGGACGGTACCAACATTGTTTATTTCAGTAGCATTACCAAGGGGGCCCACAACATCTTCAATGATATCACCCTCCTGCATCAAACACAGTTTATGTGATGTAACTCCAACTTTTTGAATTACCAGGGTTATAGTGCCTTTATCAGGGTCGGCATCAGCAATGGTAAGAGGTATTCTCTCACCATTTTTGTTTATTTTAACTATAACAAAATGCCCGGCTTTACGCTTTTGAGCAATGCGGGGAGCATCAATCACCAGTTTAACAACATTATTGTTCAGCTGTTCTTTCTCAACAATTTTATTCATTCCTTGAAATTTATTGAAATATAAGGTTACAAAAAAATGATACCCAAGGTTGAAATTTTTTTCAATGATAACAACCAAAAATGTCACTTTCTGTGATATGTTTTAGAGCAGGAAAAATGGAATGTGAGTTATCGGTACGTAAAGAGTGGGGATATTGTGGCGCTCCACAAGCCAATCACCTGTATTCTTCCAGGAACTCATTAACATTTTTCTCAATACGTGCCTCAACATCTGAAATATCTGCCTTTATAAATTTATCTCCGGTAATTTTTTCAAACAATTCAATATACCTTTCAGATACCTCTTTTACAAAGTCATCGGTCATTTCAGGCACTTCCTGTCCGGCCTGGCCCCGGAAGCCGTGAGACATGAGCCATTCCCTTACAAACTCCTTGGATAATTGCTTTTGAGATTGTCCTTTATCAAATCTTTCCTTATAAACATCTGCATAAAAATACCGGGATGAGTCGGGGGTGTGTATTTCATCAATCAGGTAAATCTCCCCATCCTTCTTCCCAAATTCATATTTGGTGTCAACCAGTATAAGCCCATGTTCTGAAGCTATTTCGGAACCCCTGTTAAACAGTTCCATGCTGTATTTTTCAAGCAAATCATATTCTTCCTCGGCCACCAGTCCCGTTTTTATTATTTCCTCCCTTGATATATCCTCATCGTGTAAGCCCTGTTCTGCTTTAGTGGTAGGGGTAACTATAGGAGAGGTGAAACGCTCGTGTTCTCTCATTCCATCAGGTATAGGTACGCCGCATATGCTTCTTGCACCTGATTTATAAGTACGCCAGGAACTGCCTGTGAGGTATGCCCTGACAATCATCTCAACGGGATATGGCTCACATTTATGTCCGAAAGTGACGTTTGGGTCGGGTGATGCAATTTTCCAGTTGGGTACTATATCAGAGGTGGTATCAAGGAATTTTGAAGCTATCTGGTTTAATACCTGTCCCTTGTACGGAATTCCACGGGGGAGCACTACATCAAATGCCGAAATACGGTCTGTTACCACCATCAGCAGGTACTCATCATCAATATTATACACCTCCCTGACCTTTCCGTGATAAACATCTTTCTGTCCCGGGAAGCTGAAGTTAGTTTTTGTTATTACCTGTGACATTAAGCGTTACAATTTTATTAGTTAGTACTTAATTTAGTTTCAAGTTTCAAGTTTCAAGTTTCAAGTTTGCCTTCTGTCTCTTTGTCCTTCAATCTCCAGGTCACTCAGCCTCCTCATCCCTTCTTTTATCATATTCAATATCAGGCGTGCCGTTCTCCTCATGCTCCTCATGGTCATAGGCCCTGACAATATCCTTCACAAGCTTATGCCTTACAATATCCCTTTCATCGAACATTATTATAGATATTCCTTCGATACCTCTTAATATTCGCATTGCCTGCAGCAAGCCGGATTTTCTTTTATCCGGCAGGTCTATCTGTGTAATATCACCTGTCATAATAAACTTTGAATTAACACCCATCCTGGTAAGAAACATTTTAAGCTGGTTAATTGTTGTGTTTTGTGCTTCGTCAAGGATTACAAATGATTGTTCCAGGGTCCTTCCCCTCATATAAGCCAGGGGGGCTATTTGTATTGTGCCATCTTCCAGCCATGCTTCGAGCTTTCGAAAATGTATCATATCTTTAAGGGCATCATAGAGGGGTTGCAGATAGGGATCCAGTTTTTCCCTCATATCACCTGGCAGGAATCCCAGCCTCTCCCCTGCTTCAACTGCAGGCCTGGTCAAGACTATCTTTCTGACCTGCTTGTTTTTCAGCGCCCTTACAGCCAGGGCAATAGCTGTATAAGTCTTACCTGTTCCAGCAGGGCCGACAGCAATTAAAAGGTCGTTTACCTTATAGTCCTCTACGAGGTGAAACTGGTGAACAGTTCGGGCCCGTATTGGTTTTCCACTTATATTGAATACAAGATTTTCTTCCATACCACCATCGGTGGCAGCTTTTAACATATCAGGATCAGTAAAAAGCCTTTCCACGTCCTCCTTCTGCAGGCGGTTATGTTTTTCAAAAAAGTCGATCAGTTCATTAATTTTTATTTCAAATTTTTCGACTTCTTCTTCTCCTCCTATTGCCTTTATTTCATTGCCCCTTGCAATTATTTTGAGTTTTGGGAAATAATTACGAATGCTATCAATAAGTAAATTATTGGTTCCAAAAAAAATCTTGGGATCTATATCTTCCAGTTCAATTATCTTTTCTACCATATATTCAAATAACCTTTTTAGATAAAATACCTGTGTATTCTCAAAAAAAAACCTTAGGTTTGAATAGTACAAAGTAACCTATTTTTTTTACAAGAATATCATCTAGAGCATAAGTTTTTAAGGATGCCAGTAATTACTCTTACTACTGAATGGCAAGCATTTGATTATTATAATGGCATACTGAAAGGTAAGCTTACAAGTATGTGCCCGAACACCATAATCATAGACAATGCCAGTGGATTAAGCCCATTTAACATACAGAAGAGTGCATTTGTGATCAGGAATACTTTTGAGCATTACCCTCCGGGATCGGTTCACATCATCTGTGTGCAATCCGAGTACAGTGAGAAAAGCCCGCATATTGTTGTTGAAGCGAAAAATCATTTTTTTATCGGTGCAGATAATGGTATCTTCCACCTGCTGCTTAATTCTGAACCTGACAGGATTATACAGCTAGGTACGGGTAAGAATACGGAAAAAAGCGATGAAGCCCGCATATTTGCCGAAGCTGCAGCCGCTATAATAAATCAAAATGATCTCAACAGTATAGGCACAGAAAAGAAAACCATCCGGGAAATGATTCCTTTCAGAGCCACATTCGAGGAGGATGAAATTTCAGGGAGTATCATATATATAGACACCTACGGGAATGCTATTTCAAATATAACATACGGTTTATTTAAGAGGGTTTTTAATAATAAAAAGTTCAATATTGCTATCAGGTCAAACAAGAACATTATTGACCATATCAGCAAATCTTATAATAGTGAATCAATTGGTGAGTTACTGGTTGTATTCAACTCCCTGAATTTGCTCGAGATAGGCATAAACGGAACCAATGCCTCGGAATTGCTGAGCCTCCAGGTTGGTGATATAGTAAGAATTGCCGCACCCGGAAGCACAAAAAACCCCGGAATGCTTTTTTAGATTAACAGAGATGGAATCAGACAGAAGATTAACGGCATTTAAAGAATTATTGGATATAATGGACAAGCTACGCACAAGCTGTCCATGGGACATGAAACAGACAAACGAATCACTGAGGAAATTAACGATAGAAGAAACCTACGAACTGGCTGACGCCATACTCAATAACGATGATAATGCAATTTGCAAAGAGCTGGGCGACCTGATGCTGCATATAGTTTTTTATGCACGCATAGCTTCAGAAAAGAAAAGCTTTGACATCACCGATGTCATTGATGGTATAAATAAAAAGCTTGTTCACAGGCATCCACATGTTTTTGGCGACACTAAAGTAAAAAGTGCCACCGAAGTGGAAGACAACTGGGAAAAAATAAAATTAAACGAGTCTGAGGACTATAAACCGGTATTATCCGGAGTACCTAAGTCCCTGCCTGCTATGGTCAAGGCAAACAGGGTTCAGGAAAAGGTAAGAGGCGTTGGTTTTGACTGGCAGGATAAGACACAGGTATGGGATAAAGTATCGGAGGAATTAGAAGAACTTAAGGAAGAAGTGGGAAGGAGCAACACAAAAAAAATAGAATCAGAATTCGGCGATGTATTTTTCTCCCTTATTAATGCGGCACGACTCTACGGGATAGATCCCGAGTCGGCTCTGGAAAGAACAAACAAGAAATTTATAAGAAGATTCAACCACCTGGAAGAAAAAACCATACAACAGGGCAAGTCACTCCGCGATATGTCGCTTGAAGAAATGGATCAGATATGGGAAGAAGCCAAAAAACTCGAATAACTTTTCTACTTATTATTAATTGGCCTTACTAATCTGAAACCTATATTATCATAACCCTTATTCAGGTCAAAGCTTCTTATTCTTGAATATATAGTACAATATTCCTCACGGTCAAACCAGCTACCACCCCTTATCACCCTGAATGTACCTTTCTCTGCCCCCATCGGATTTTCCTCAGGTGAGATAGAATAATAATCTGCATCATAAATATCATAGCACCACTCGCTTACATTACCAGACATATCATAAATACCGAGAGTGTTGGGTTTTAGCTGTCCAACCCTGTAAAGTCCTCGTCCATTGGGCATCAATTCGCAGGGGGCATCCTTACTGTTACGATAGTACCAGCCCACTTCATCAAGATCGTTGCTACCCGCAAAATCATTTGTAGTGTTCCTTCCACCCCTGGCAGCAAATTCCCACTCTGCTTCGGTGGGAAGTCTTCCACCTGCCCAATCGCAGAAAAGACGTGCGCCATGCCAGCTTACAAGTATAGCAGGGAACTTTTCACAACCTTCTCTTACTTTGAAGCTGCCATTTTCGTAATATATTGGGACCTGGAAGCCTGTGGCCTCATAATCCTCTCCATATACCTTAAGAAAGTAAACAGGATGTTCCTTAAACATAACTACATCGCTGTCACCCACAAATGTAATTTGATCGATATTGTCATTCAAGAATTTAACATACTCGTCATTAGTAACTTCATATTTACCGATCATAAAGGAATCAACCTTAACCTGGTGAATAGGCTGATTTGTCCTGTCACCTTCTTTACTGCCCATTGAGAAATAGTTACCCGTTAACATTACCATGTCCATCGCGATATATGGAGTGAAATCCACGGCCTCTGCATAAACATAACCTTTTTCATTCCTGGCATATGCCCTGGCATAATATTTCCTTCCTGTTTCCAGTCCGGTAATTCTGTAGTCATACTCACCCATACCACCTTCCACCACAGCATAATTATTATTTTTTGTCGGTCGGGTGACGGTATCCCACACTACTCCTCGCTCAATAACATCCAGACCACCATCATCAGGAACATTACCTGTTACGGTAACTGAGGAATAGTCTATATCACTCACACCTTCAGTAAGCACTTCGGGGATTCCAAGCTTTGTAGACAGTATTATCTCATCTCCATATGAGACACCTTCACTGTTAATGGCATAAGCTCTTATGTGATACCTGGTACCTGGATCAAGGTTATCAACCACATCTTCAAATTTACCCACTCCTTTTCCGAAACTATTTACATTAGTGTCAATAGTCGGTTCTTTAAGCATTGAATAACAGATCCCGGCATCAGTTACTTCATGGCCTCCATTATCGACAACTTCAATATTCATTCTTATGGAAGTGACCATTATTCTCCCCGGTTCCCCTGTTTTAACGGTTGGCGGACCTGTTGTCTCAAACTCTTTAATATCACCATACCTGGTTGCAAACCTGTTTCTGGCAAAGGCCCTGAAGTAATATTTTGTAAATGGCTCAAGGCCATCCAGTTCTATTATGTAGTTGATGTTGCCATAAGCATAACTTATGCTGTCATTAATCCTGGGATCAGGATCTTCAGAATAACAAATACCGTAACTGATGAGCTTCTCTCCCCCGTTTGTAACGAGGGTACCTGATGCATCAACAGTTTTTGAGTGAATATTTGTGACATCCCCGGTCCTGACAACAGGAATACCATCTTTGGTTTTTATATTTATATAATTGCTATAACCCGTTCCCGCTGTATTTTTTGCATAAGCTCTTAAGCGAATATCAGTATCTCTCGGAAAGCCATCCACAACATCATCGGTTTTTAGTTCGGTATCATCTATTATAATTTTTTTCTCTTCGCTTCCCTCATCTGATACCGGCGAATATAATACTCCTTTCTCTGCTATCTCCAAGCCTCCGACACTGGTTATATCAAACTGCCCCTTAATGTGGGTTGCTCCAACCTGTGAAACTGAAAGCTCACCAAGGCTTGGGTTGACACCTTCGATGTTTATTGTCACCACTTTCTCTGATATCATGCTGTCGGCATCCAGAGCATTAATACTCAATTCGTATTTGCCGGCTTTCAGATCGGATGTTTGCAGTGTATGTTCAAATAAACTGTCACTCCCGGAATACAGTTCATTATCATTAAATATTATGGTTGCTGATTGTAGCTCTTCCCTGTCGTCAGAAAACCTGATAGCAAAGTCCAATTCATCGCCATGGGATACACTAATTGTATCAGATTCCAGGTTATGCGTAATTACAGGCGGTTGGTTTTTACAACCGGCAAGAATTACTGAAAACAAAACCAGGAAAGAAAAAATCTTTAGACAATTTGTGGAATGGTCCATTTCATATGAGTTAGTTAGTTTATAAGAATGTTGTCAGTTGCAATATATAATTGCATTACTCTAACAAAAATATAAAAAAGAAACCAATTAATCCATTATTCTGTCATATTGATATCTCAGTGATTCAAATATACTTAATAGTTGGTCATACCTTTCATACGCATCTTGTCCGGGTTTCTGATCCGATCTGTTTATCATTGAATAGAGGTACATAACCTGGTCGGCAAGCATTGGCTGGGGATAACGTATATCATCCCGGCTTACCAGTTCATCCTTTATTTTACCCAGTTCTTCTCTCATAATACGAGCTCTTCGAGCTGTTCTGGCTTTTTCTTCAATTTTACCTTCACGGGGTTCAAGCATTGTATTTATATCTGTAATAAGCTCGGATACGTTCTTATAAAGTTCCACCACTTTAATACACAGATCAAATTGTGCCTCATAATCCGAATAAGTCATTCCGCCCTCTATTATTCTTGGATCAGGTAAAACGTCAAAGCCTGAAGCATATTCTTCACCCATAACTTTTAGTGTGGCTCTATACCTTGCGGGGATCACTGCAGGACCGCGAAACCACCTGGTGGTTGCTTCCCGGGGTAGTTTCACATCTACCCTCATATCCCACATTATACGATGAAAGCCCTCAGTGGCATCTGCATTAATTGTCTTAACCACCTCCCCGTCATTATTACTTATTTCAATAATTGCCGATTCTTTTTCACTAGGCAGAAAGTAATCTATATATAATCCTCTCCTTTCGGGTGATCTGAATTCATCCAGTGTTTTAAAAAGGATGATCTTCTCATTCTCCAATGAAGGATTAAATTCATGCAGTGGGCTTATATTATCCATTATCCAGAATGAGCGACCCATTGTTGAAAGTATGAGGTCATTCCTGTAAACCTTGATATCTGTCACAGGTACATCGGGTAGGTTCTGCTGGAATTCATGCCAATTGGCACCATCATCAAAAGAAACAAACACACCATGCTCTGTACCGGCAAAAATAAGCCCTTCACGATCAGGATCTTCCCTTACCACTCTTGTTGGGTAATCCGGCGGTATACCATTTGTACCATCTGTCAGAAGGGTCCAGGTAGCTCCATAATCCTCTGTCCTGTAAATATATGGTTCCCAATCATTGAGCAGGTACCTGTATACAGCCACGTAGGCCTTTGCCGGATTGTGTGGTGATGCTTCCACTGTTTCTACCCTACCTCCCGGCGGCAGATCAGGAGGTGTAATATTTTTCCAGTTTTCGCCACCGTCGATAGTGACATATATGGGACCGTCATTAGCACCTGTCCATATAACGCCTTCTTGCAGAGGCGACTCAGCTATAGAATATATAGCACTGTAAAACTCTTCACCTGTTATATCCCTCGTAATGGGAGAGCCTGATATAACCTGTTTATCCGGTTCAAAGGCTGTCAAATCTGGTGATATTGTTTCCCAGGTAAGTCCGTTGTTACGTGTCACATGTACGTACTGGGAACAGTGATATACCCTGTCAGGATCATGGGGGGACACCATAATCGGGGATACTCGCTGGAACCTGTATTTCAGGTCAGCGGGGTTATGTCCATACATATTAATTGCACCAACATAATATTGCTTTTCCTGCCTTGTATTCTTATTATAAACACCGAAGCGTCCCTTACAGTTTGAGTAAACTATATTATGGTTTCCGGGTTTGGGTACTGCAGGTCCGGTTTCGCATCCGCCAACGGACATAAGCTGGGTGTTTCTGTATGACCATGCTGCTTTGCCGGGAATAGCCAGGGTACTGTTATCCTGCTGCCCTGCATAGAGCCAGTATGAAAACTGGTCATCAACATTGACCTGGTACAATTCAGCTGTGGGCTGGTTATTTTGTGTTGACCATGAATCACCCCCGTTCAATGTTACATTTGCTCCACCATCATTTGATTGGATGAATATATCAGGATTTGAGGGATTGATCCACATGTCATGATTATCACCGTGCGGAGTCGACTTCCGGGTCCATGTCTCCCCCCTGTCCGTAGACTTGTAATAGCCTGTTGAGTTTACGTATAAGATATCCGGGTCTGTTGGATCGACATCAATATTGGTATAATAAAAAGGGCGATCGAGCAGGTATTCTTCCTTACTGAGAAGAATGAAGTCTTCACCCATGTTATCAGAAAAGTACACTCCGCCCTGGTCATTCTCAGCCTCAACAAGTACATATAAGTTTTCGGGTGCCGTCTTGCAAACAGCCAGGTCACTCTTACCGACAATACCCGAAGGCAATCCTTTTTGCAGTTTCTTCCATGTATTCCCGCCATCTGTAGAACGGTAAATCCCGCCCTCATCTGATCCGGAAATTATGGTCCATGGTTTCCTTCTCACAGTCCATGCACAGGCATAGATAATATCAGGATTGACAGGATGCAATTCAATATCACTAACGCCTGTTTTATCGGATATAAAAAGTACTTTTTCCCATGTTTCTCCTGCGTTGGTGGTCTTGAATACACCTCGCTCGGGATTCGAACCAAAGGGGTTCCCAATAGCAGCAACAAAGCATATATCAGGATTATCGGGATGTATGGCAACTGCCCCAATCTGTCCTGCCTTTTCGAGCCCGGTAAACTCCCATGTTTTGCCTGCATCATCGGAACGATACATTCCCTTTCCGAGTATAACATTGCTCCTTATACCATCTGATCCTGTACCAACATACACTACATCCGGATTAGACTGTGATACTCTTATTGCTCCTATTGAGCCTGTTTTAAAATACCCATCTGACACATTACGCCAGTTCAAACCATAATCTGTTGTTTTCCAAACTCCTCCGCCTGTAGCACCCATGTAGAAAACATATGGTTGCGATTCGATACCTGCTACCGCTGTTACGCGCCCGCCCCTGTATGGCCCGACCATCCGGTATTCCATATCATTGAATGTTTCCGCAAATGAAAAATTTTGTCCCGTAAGCAGGGGACTAAGGGAAATAAGTATTAATACAAATAGGGTTTTCATTTTTTATTGTTTATATAATTAAAGCAAACCAAGATAGGCATTTCCTTCAATCTGTAATATATTTTATAACAGATGGAGAAGTTATTCCGGTGGTGAATATGGAATATAATGACGCAAAGTTGCAGAAGCTCAAAATTTTGCACTTCTACCCAGTATTTTCAGATTCTTTTGTTTTATTGGTTTTTCCGGCCTCAGAAGATTCTTCTTTCTCCTCTTCTTTTTCCTCCTTCTCTTCCTCTTTTTCCAGCATATTAAGTGAATGCAGAATATTATACCAGTGGATTATCTTCTTAATATCAGACACATAGACTCTTTGCCTGTCATAATCAGGCATAAGTTCATTGAAATATTGCTTCAGCTCTTCGGGAGATGACTTATGGTTGATAGATGCCTCACCATTTTCTTTTTCGTAGATCCTATCAAAAATGTCGGCCAGCGGTACTTCTTCTGTATCAGTAAAAACTGCAATATCTTCAAGTGAACTTACTTTCGCAGTACCGTGGGCAGATGTTCTTTTACCAGTTTCAAGGTGTTCAACTATTACTGCATTCTTACCCTGGGCAATAAACCGGTATAAGCCCGGTGATCCCGAAATTGCCAATAAATCTTTAAGAACCATTTGTACTGTTTTTCAGGTTATTAATAATATTTATTATCATGACATATTCCTGCTTTTTTTTATTTTTTCATATGCCTCGTTAACCTTCCTGAATTTATCATGTGCTATTTCTTTAAAATCCTCTCCCAGGTGGTTCACCATATCGGGATGATATTTCCTTGCCATACTTCTGTAAGCTTTTTTTACTTCCCCGTTACTTGCCCCGGGGTTTATTTCAAGAATTTTATAGTAAGCATCATCGGAAGGAATGAACATATTTTTTATTGACTCCCTGTCCTTTATTGAGATATTAAGATAAGACCCTATTGATTCTATAGCTCTGAGTTCCCTTTCATGAATATGCCTGTCAGAGGCAGATATTCCGTACAACATATGCAATAGTTGCAGCCTCGATGAATACTCCATATTCCTGCTTATCTGGCGGCAGACGTCTGCAACAGGAATATCCTGCTTTAGCAAATCCCTCAACATAAGCAAGGCTTCATTGGCTGTATCGTCACCAAATTGATTCCTGAAGAAATTCTTGACATAGTCCAGTTCCGACCTTACCACTTTATCATCGGCTTTCATCACTGCAGCTATCAATACGATAAGGCTTAGAGCAAAATCTCCTGCAGTAGTATTGTATTTTCTTCCCCTAAAGCTGGTGGTTGTTCCCTCCCTGCTGCCTGTGCCGTCGAAGACTGATCCGACTGCAAAACCAAGCAGGGCACCCAGGGGACCACCGAAGAACCATCCCAGACCACCGCCAATCCATTTAGCATATTTTCCCATAATCTTATTTATTAAGATAATGTAAGATATCCTTATGTATTTCCAATACCTGTGGAATAATCATTACTGCGTCCGCATTATTTATTTGGTAATCCGATCGTTTAATCATTTCTTCATCCGAAATCTGATTTTGCACTCTTTCCATTACCTGCTGGCGGCTCATTTTATTTCGCTCCATAACTCTCTGAACACGTTCTTCAAGGGGAGCCACTACTGCCAGTATTTTATCAACATGTTCCTCGGCTTCTGCTTCAAATAGTATTGCAGACTCAAAAATAACATAATCCGACTGTTGTTGCTCACGCCACTTCCTGTAGCTTTCAAAAACAAGGGGATGTACCAGCTTGTTAACCTTGCTTAGCATTTCACTGTCATTAAAAATTATTGATGCCAGCCTCCGCCGGTCCAGTTCACCCGACACATATAGATCTTCCTCAACGAGCTTATTAAGGTCCTCTTTCAACCGTGTATTTTTATCCATAATTACACGTCCTTCCTCATCGGCTGAGAAAACGGGAACACCCAGAACCTTAAAAGTCTTACACACTGTAGTTTTACCGCTGCCTATGCCACCGGTGACACCTAACCTGAATATCATTTCTTCTCAATAATATATTCGACCCGTTTGGGGTTATACCTGACATTACTTATAAAATCGGGCAACTTAACCAGTTTAACTGTAAGCCGTTCAACTTTTCTTACGTCAATGCCGTGCATATCGACCACTGCTTCCAGGGGTATTTCCTGAATCCTGTTATAATCGTCAAGAGCTATATTAAAGTGGACATTCACCATATCAGGGAACAGTCTCACTTTCGCGGTGTCAGGTTCATTGAGTATCCTTACAGGCACCTCGATTATTTCTTCTGTAAACTGTTCAACGGGTATAGTGATTTCGGTTTTTTTATGGGATATGCCTACTTTAGGGATGGACTCAATATTAATATTCCGTGTAATCTCTTCCTTAACCTGGTTATATTCGTGATATTCAGTTTTAACGTGGTCAATTGTATCAATTACTGCCCGTGGCCCAGATATTTCAACTGAATCAGGATCAGATACTATATTCCCGTTAATCATAAATTGCCTCTGTGTATTAACTTTGACATCCGGTCTGACGGGCACTTTTTTCCTGATTACTTTATCAAATACAAAATTAATTGTATCAGGAGTAATTGAATTAATATCGAAATCGCTCCTGATTTGTCTTGAGAAAGCATCCCTAAGGTTATATGAATAGATATAAAACTCCAGTTCAGTTTCTCTATCCTTGACGGATAGCCCTGCATTGTTGACATCTATTACAAGAGGTGTTTTATTGCCACTGATCCTGGCTGTTAATACTGAATAACCGGGCCCCACCACTTCAAGGCTCAGTCTGTCAGGTAATTCGTTTACCAGGGCAAGATTCTCAGGAAAATTGATATATCTTACCGGAAAATTTATCGAGCCTGTGTTATTTTTGCTCAGGGCATTTATAAACCAGAAAATAAATGAAAGCAAGAGGAAAAAAGAAAAAACAGCAACATCACGGTTAAAAAGCTTCTCCTTGAGTTTCCTGTATATTCTTTCCAGGCTTTTTTTAGAATTTTCTTCCGGATCCATATGGCTATAAGTTAAAAATTTCCCCGGATTTATCTTCTTTGCTCAATATCGCTTGGGTCCCTTAAAACAGCGCTCTTATCAATCTTTAAAAGAATATTATCACCTACATCAACGGTGACAGTATTATCTTTCACGTCTGTTATTTTCCCGTAAATTCCACCGGTAGTTACAATCTTATCTCCTTTTTTCAGGGAGCTTCTGAAACTGCTCATTTCTCTCTGTTTTCTCACCTGAGGTCTTATCATAAAGAAATAAAAGATAACAAAGACCAGTATTAAGGGTAAGAATGTAACCAGGGGATTCTGACCTTCCGGTGCAGGTCCCATTAAGTACAAAAATGCTAAAGTGTTCATTATTAATATTATTTTTTAGTTATTATTTCTATTTCCTTCCTCCCCGATAAGGCCCCGTCCTTCCTTGGTAAACATATTTTTTTTTCTTAATTCCTTCACTATTTTATCGAGAATCCCATTTACAAAGTTACTGCTTTTTGATGTGCAGTAAAATTTTGCTATTTCAATATACTCATTCAGACTCACTTTAACCGGTATTTCAGGAAACTCGATTATTTCAGTAATAGCAAGCTGCATTACAAGTGCGTCCATCAAGGCAACACGCTCAATCTCCCAATTTGTTGTATTCCTGTCAATTAAATCGGTTAATACATCGGTATTGATTATTGTTTTTCTCAACAGTGTCTTTACAAATATCTCGTCCTCATCTGACCTGTATAAGGGCATCAGACTATGCTCAGGACCTGTAGATATCTTGAAATGCCTTAATGTTTTATCAACCATTACTGACACAAAATCGAGGTCATCGTTCCAGTATATACTTTTTTCTTCAAGCACTGACTCAAGTTCTTCGGATTGCATAAGTATAAGGTCAAGCAACTTGCCAACAAACTTTTTATCTTCCGCATAGCTGTCCTTTCCGCTATTCATATATTCCTTATAAATATCTGAATTTTTAAGTATGTCATAATATTTTCGCGGGATTTCACTGTAATCACTCCAAAACAGCTTTTCTTTCTCAGCATATTTTTTTAGCTGTTTATTCTCGGACAACTGTCTGATGAGCCTGTTATCAATAAATTTCGTATTTGGATTGAGATCCTCATGTGTAGGTATCTTCTTTTGTTTTGCTATTTCAATCTTTTCCTCAGCAACATCAACAATTTCAATAAGCAAAAGCAAAAGGAGGTGATATAGATCATAGCTTTTTTTCAGGCTGATAAAAAGCTCTTTTTCTGCCGCTTCCACACTTTCCCCTTTTTTCCTGTTAAAGGCATACAGAACAATTAAGGCTTTAATACGTAATAATCTCCTGCTTATCATCTGAAAAGAACACCAATTATTTGAGTGCAAAAATACTCTTTTTATATTTCACACAAAACTGTGACTGGCAAATCAGACCATTAGTTCATTATTTTGATATATGAAAATTATTCTTACATTTGACGTCATAATATGTTTTCCAAATTAAAATTAGCTCTATGAATGAAGAGAACGAAGCCAAAGCGAGTGAGTTAAGCAATAACAAAGAAAATGAAAAAAGTGGCCGTGAAGAGGTTTACACAAGAATTATCAGAGCAGGAAACAGGACGTATTTCCTCGATGTAAAATCTACACGCAAGAACGACCTTTACCTTACTATTACCGAGAGCAAAAAAAGGTTCAACAAGGATGGGAAATTCTTTTATGAAAAACATAAGCTTTTCCTTTATCCAGAAGATTTTAATAAGTTCAGTGACGGACTTGAAGATGTATTCTCTTTTATAAAAAATTCGGATTACAAAGAAAAGTCCGAAGCAGATACAAGCGAGAGCAAGGAATCTGTGGACAGTGCTGAAAAAGAGACTGAAAGCGGAGAAGAGGAAGAAAAGTCCAAAACAGACGAGTTCATAAATGTTGAATTCGAAGATCTCGGTGAAAAGTAAATACGTTAATTAACTTTTCCTGTCTGCTTTTCGGCAGTCATTTTTATAAAGCATGGTTGATTATCTTTTACTTGCCCTTGCTATTGTTTTTATTATCATTGGCATTGTAGGTTGCCTGGTGCCTGTTTTACCAGGCCCTCCACTGAGTTTTCTTGGCTTACTTGTTCTTCATTTTACTGAATTTGCTGATTTCAGGATTAATTTATTGATCATACTGGGCCTTATTGCAATAATAGTTGCGGTATTTGATTATGTTGTCCCCATATGGGGCACGAAAAAGTTGGGTGGAACAAAATATGGGATAAGGGGTGCAACAATAGGATTGCTGATTGGACTTTTTTTTGGTCCGCTCGGTGTCATAATAGGGCCATTCATCGGTGCAGTCATAGGTGAGCTGATTTACAAGGATGATTTTAACTATGCCATACGCGCCGGTCTCGGCAGCCTCGTTGGTTTTATGGCAGGCATAGGCCTGAAACTGGCAACATCACTTGTTATTACCTTTTATTTTGTCAGAGAACTGTTCTGAAGTATTAGTTATGAATTATGAACCGAACAGTGCGAGTTTGCGTTAAGCAAGCGAGTACTGTGAGCTCGCGAGTGGATAGTGATTGTGGCTAGTGGGAACGAGCAATTATGAACCGAACAGTGCGAGTTTGCGTTAAGCAAGCGTTGCCAGCATCACCGCCTTAATTGTGTGCATTCTGTTTTCGGCTTCATCAAAGACTATTGAATGCTCTGATTCAAATACATCATCCGTTACTTCCATTCCGTTGAGCCCGTATTTCTGATATATTTCCTCACCTATTTTTGTTTCCCGGTTATGGAAAGCAGGCAGACAGTGCAGGAATTTAACCTTTGGATTTCCTGTTTTCTCGAGAAGCTTTTTATTAACCTGGTATGGTTTAAGAAGTTCTATTCTTTGCTCCCACACTTCTTCGGGTTCACCCATTGACACCCATACATCTGTGTATAAGAAGTCAACCCCCTTCACTGCATCATCAACATTGTCAGTAATATTTATTCTTGCTCCTGTTTTTGAGGCTATTTCCATACAACTTTCCACCAGTTCATCTGATGGTTGTACTCCCCTGGGAGCTGCAGCCCTGAAATCCATACCCATCTTGGCGGCCCCTACCAGGAGAGAATTACCCATATTGTTTCTTGCATCGCCAAGATAACAGAAACTAATCTCTTCCAGAGGTTTATTGCAGTGTTCCATCATGGTCATAAAGTCGGCCAGTATCTGGGTTGGATGGAATTCATTTGTAAGGCCATTCCAGACCGGTACGCCTGCATACTTACCCAGTTCTTCAACTATCTCCTGTCCGAATCCCCTGTATTCAATACCATCATACATCCGACCCAGAACTCTCGCAGTATCTTTCATCGATTCTTTATGCCCTATTTGCGAACCAGTGGGGCCGATATAGGAAACGTGAGCTCCCTGATCAAGGGCAGCCACTTCAAAGGCACACCTTGTTCTTGTAGATGACTTTTCAAAAATGAGTGCAATATTTTTACCTTTTAAGCTTTGCTGCTCAAGGCCTGCATACTTTGCCTTCTTAAGTTCAATTGCCAGCTTAAGCAAAAACCTGATCTCACCGGGTTCAAAATCCAGTAGCTTTAAAAAATTCCTGTTCCGTAAATTGTAAGCCATGTTTTTATTGTTGAAATGTTTAAGTGTTTAAATAATCGAGGGTATAGAAAATTTTTTCATCAATCGTAATCCATAGTTATCTTTGTTCCGTATGTCTTGTCTTCGAGCTTAAAAGCTTCAGTTATAACGCTTTTCTTGCCTCCGCCCCTGATAAAATTCAGTGATGCTTCAATTTTGGGAGCCATGCTGCCTTTGCTAAATTGACCTTCATTAAGATACTTTAGAGTGTCCTTATAGTCAATATGCTCCAGTGCTTTCTCACCCGGCTTTTTATAGTTTAAATAAACATAGGGCACATCAGTCAATATATAAAACTCATCCGCACCTATATCCGAGGCCAGCAGTGATGAAGCCATATCCTTATCAATCACGGCCTCGGCAGGTCTGACATCATTATTTTCGTCAATATATACAGGCACCCCTCCACCTCCAGATGCAATTACTATATTACCCTGCCTGGCAAGATATTCAATTATCTGTTCGTTCATAACCCGTATGGGCTTAGGTGAAGGAACTACCCTGCGATAACCACCATCAGCTTTAACCTCTTCCTTAAAAATCCAGCCTTTTGTTCTATGTAACTCATCAGCCGCCTCTTTATCATATATTTTACCAACCCTCTTCTGGGGATCCGTAAAAGCAGGATCGTCTTTATCAACCACAACCTGGGTTACAAGGCAGGCAACATTTTTTTCTATACCATATTTATTGAGGATATTGCGAAGCATCCTTTCTATCATATATCCTATCCCACCCTGGGTGTCAGCAACACAAACATCGAGGGGCATCTGGGCTATTTGATACAATTGTTCCCCGGCATCATTCCTCATTAATACATTGCCGACCTGTGGTCCGTTGCCATGTGTTATCACAAGATCATAATCTTCCCTGATAAGATACACAAGGTTCTCAAGAGTATCCGTGGTATTTTGTTCCTGTTCCTCAATAGTACCAATCTGATCACCCCGCAGGAGGGCATTTCCACCCAGTGCGATGACAGCCAATGTTTTCATTACTGATATATTATAGACCTTTTAATCACAATAATATTTCCTCTCCCGGAGGAAAACACAAATCTATAATATTTAGCTTAAAAATCATGAATAGGCAGATAAAAAGAGCAAAGCAAAACAAATAAACATAGTGTCATTATACATTATAAAACCATTTGGTGGTTACTTTAAAAAAATTATTACATTTACATGCAAATCGACAATAAAATATATACCGGGTGAGATATAAAATTTTTACTTACGTAGTGTGTATTATTTTGCTTGGGCTGTCTGGCTGCAAAAAATCCCCTTTTAAATCCATTGATGAAGGAGAAATACATTACAAAATCACCTTTCGCGACAGGAATGCCGTATTGCCTGATGAACTAATGCCAAGCAGCATGGTTGTCAGGTTTAAGAATAATAAAACATTGTTGGAAATAACTTCTCCCATTGGAAATAACGGGGTATTTATAATTACCAAACCTGACAGTAGCCAGATCCAGACATTCATCAGGATACTTGGCATGAAATATTATTACCAGGGGCCGGCCGATGAAATACCCCCCGGTATTAACCCGATGAGTAATATGAACCTGGAACATACCGATGAGGAAGCCACCATCCTTGATCTCAAATGCAAGAAAACAATTATCACCATCCCCGAAAAAAACTTTACCTATAACCTCTGGTATACCGAAGAAATCGATATCAAAGAACCAAACAGTTACAACCCTTTTAAAGATATTAACGGGGTACTCATAAACTTCTTTTTTATAATGGGTGATATCACAATTGAATTTGAAGCTGAAGGCATTTACCTTCGGCCGGTGCCGGATAAAGTTTTTGAAAAAGGGCAGAATTTCAGGAGGATTGACCGTAAGTCCATGGATGATCTTATAGCTAGCATGATGAGCCTCTGATACCAGTCACACTATTTCTTCGTCAACATAAAATTACTACCTTTATCACACTAAATCCGGGTGGTTTAAGTTAGTATCTAATAATAATAATTTTCCTGTTTATACTGATAATCACTGATGAAAAAAAGAAATAAGAAGATCGGTAAATACAGAAAGAAGGATGATCCCAAAAAGAAAACCAGGTATTCTGTTTTCAGGGATGAACGGATAAAGTTTATTACGGGCCTCCTGATAACAGGTTTTTCTGTATATCTTTTTTTTGCTTTCATTGCTTATTTATTCTGGTGGAAAGCTGACCAGAGTTTTGACCCCACAAGTGTAATATCAGGTGCAGAGATACAGGTTAAAAACTGGTCGGGGAAAAGCGGTGCATGGTTTGCCGACATTTTCATCAACAAGGGTTATGGCCTGGCTGCTTTCTCAATCCCTTTTATGCTGGCGGCCATAGGCCTCAGGATGCTTAATATAAAAAGAATAAAAGCCTTCAGAATTTCAAGGGACCTGGTGCTGGGAACGATTATATTATCGGTTATCCTTGCATATCTTTTCGGCCATGCCAACGGGATGTTCGGCAGCGGACCAGGAGGCGTTCATGGTTACTTTGTAAGCCGATGGCTGAATGCCTTTATGGGCAAGCTCGGCACAGGTATTCTCCTGCTGGTAGTTCTTATTTCTTATCTGGTACTGGTTTTTAATATCAGGCCGTCATTGAAAAATATCAGACAATTTATACCATGGCGGAAAAAGGAAGCCTATGATCAGGCTGATGACACCCAGGCCGATTCAGATTTTAAGATACACAGGCCGGAAGACGATGAAATTATTATTGATGAGGATGAAGAAGTACCGGTAAAAAGCCATGGCAAAGAAGATTTTGAACCTGAAGCGACAGCAGGAAGTAATGCTCCAGATGGACCCATAATCAAGGAAGTATTACCGGGAGTCGAAAATAATGGTGTTACAATATCAATAACAAAGGCCCTGGCGGATGATCAGCTTTCGGAGGAAGAAATGGAAAGATTGAAAGAGAGTTATGACCCCAGGCTAGACCTGTCAAACTACAAAATGCCTCCAATAAGCCTTCTTGAAGACCATAAATCAGAAATAGGTTTTGATGATTCTGAAATAATCGAGAAAAAGGAAACAATAGTAAAGACACTGCTTGATTATAATATAGAGGTAAGACATATATCAGCCACAGTCGGACCAACAGTAACATTATATGAGGTAGTCCCTGAAAGAGGAGTAAGGACAGCCAAGATTAAGTCGCTCGAAAATGATATTGCCCTTAGCCTCTCTGCTTTTGGTATACGTATCATAGCTCCAATTCCCGGCAGAGGCACTGTTGGTATTGAAGTGCCCAATAAGAATCCTGAAATAGTATCAATGAAATCCTTAATCACTACAAAAATGTTTCAGGATAGTAAGTATGAGCTCGCCATAGCTCTTGGGCGTACAATTACCAACGAACTCCTGATGTTTGACCTCCAGAAAATGCCCCACTTGCTTGTTGCCGGAGCCACAGGACAGGGTAAATCGGTAGGTCTGAATGTCATTATTACAAGTCTTTTATACCGGAAGCACCCCGCGGAGATCAAATTTATCATGGTTGACCCTAAAATGGTTGAACTGACCTTATATAACAAGATTGAAAAATATTACCTGGCCAAATTGCCTGACACGGACGATCCAATAATTACTGAAACACAAAAAGTTGTTTACACACTTAATTCCCTGTGTATCGAAATGGATATCAGGTACAGGCTCCTGCGAAAAGCAAAGGTCAAATCGATCAAGGAATATAATGAGGTCTTTACTAAAAGAAGGCTGAACCCGGAGCATGGGCATAAATTTATGCCCTACCTTATCCTTGTTATCGATGAATTCGCTGACCTCATCATGACCGCTGGCAAAGAAATAGAAGGGCCCATCCAGAGATTATCACAGCTGGCCCGGGCTGTGGGCATCCATCTTATTGTTGCAACACAAAGGCCATCAACAAATATTATAACCGGGACAATTAAAACCAATTTTCCGGCAAGACTGGCATTCAGGGTGTCATCGTCGATCGATTCACGTACCATACTCGACAGTACAGGTGCCGAAAAGCTTGTTGGCAGGGGCGATATGCTTATTTACAACGGCACTGAACTGATACGGGCCCAGTGTGCATTTATTGACACTCCCGAACTTAACAGGATAACTGAATTCATTGCATCACAGCAAGGATATACAGAGGCATATATACTGCCGGAATATGTAAGTGACAGTGATGAAGGCTTCCAGGAAGTTGATCTCAGGAAAAGAGACAGCCTGTTTGATGAAGCTGCCCGGCTGGTTGTCCAAACCCAGCAGGGATCAACATCCCTTATACAAAGGAAGATGTCCCTTGGATATAACAGAGCCGGGCGAATAGTTGACCAGCTTGAGGCAGCAGGTATCCTGGGACCTTATGAAGGAAGCAAAGCCCGTGAAGTGCTTATCACCGATATGGCCAGTTTGGAACAGATTTTGCGTGGATTAGAATAAAAAGAATGATTAGAAGTATTATCATAGCGGTTCTCCTTATATTTTCGTGGTCATTAAATGCACAAAAAGACCCCGCAGCTAAAACAATACTGGATAAATTCTCAGATGCTGCTCTCTCAGTCCCTGCTATACACCTCAAATTTTCACTGACGGTACATGATAAAATTGAAGAAACAACACAGGAATCTGACGGGCAGGTTATTATAAAAGATAATATGTACAAGCTTGAACTACCTGATAATATTATCTGGTATGACGGAAGCTCAACCTGGACACTTGCACCTGAGGTAAAGGAAGTTACGGTAACAATACCGGACCCGGATGAAAACACTTTTTTTACGTCGCCCTCCAGCCTTTTTGACATGTATAAAGAGGATTTTAAATACAGGTTACTGGAGGAATCACCGGAGAGAAATGTCATTGATCTTTATCCTGAAGATCCCTCAAATACTGATTTCAGCATAATAAGACTGGTTATAGATGAAGATGGCAGGCTAACCTCGGCAGAATACCGGAGGAAAGACGGCATTGATCTTTACGTTGATATTATTGAATACAATCACGATAAATCATATCCTGACAGCTATTTTACCTTTGACTCCACAGATTATCCCGATGTTGATGTAATAGATATGAGATAGTTATTTCTTGTCACCCGGATAAGCAATCCTGGCATGGTAAATAGTAGTCAGCCTGCGCACAAAAGTATCTTTTATGTTCGAGATATCCTTGAATGTAATAGGAGCCAGTGTAAACTGGCCTTCTGCAAGTTGTTTATCGATTATATTGTCCACAAGATTCCGTATTGTATCTTCACTGTATTCTTTCAGACTCCGCGAAGATGCCTCAACCGCATCTGCCATCATCAGGATGGCCTGTTCCTTTGTAAACGGTTTAGGTCCGGGATAAGTAAACTCACTCAGGTCAATATCCCTGTCAGGGTATTTATCCTTGTACTCCCTGTAGAAATAATAAGCCTTACTAGTTCCCTGGTGAGTTCTGATAAAATCAATTATCTGCTGTGGCAAGCCATGTTTTCTGGCCAGGTCAAGGCCTTTCTTTATGTGCCCAATAATTATTTCAGCACTTTTCTCCGGCTCGAGGGAGTCATGGGGATTAAACTGTTCAGATTGATTCTCAGTAAAAAATTCTGAGCCAGACAACTTGCCTATATCATGATAAAGTGCTCCTGCCCTGATAAGCATGGGATTTGCTCCAACAGCCCTCGCACCTTCCTCCGCCAGGTTAGCCACCTGCATTGAATGCTGAAATGAGCCCGGGGCTTCCTCTGCAAGCTTACGCAACAAAGGCTGGTTTGTATCTGATAATTCGAAAAGAGTGGCATCAGAAAGAAACCCAAAGGTTTTCTCAAAAATAAATATAAGGGGATAACTTAAAAGTATAAGAACTGAATTTCCGGCAAACCAGGCATAGTTCAACCAGTCAATTTCTTTTACGTTGCCTTCCTGTATTATACCAATTGCAAAGTATACAATTGATAATGTGAGAAATACCATGGTTGCTGCCAAAAAAAGCTTACCTCGCCTGTAAGTATTGGTTAGTGTGAATATCACAACCACACCACCCAGAAAATTCAGAAAAATAAATTCAAATGAGTTTGGCACTATAAAACCTGTGATCATCATTGTTACCAGAAGAATAAAAAGGGCAAGTCTCGGATCATAAAATGTCCTGATAATAATTGGTATAATGGCAAATGGTACCAGGTAAACGCTTATCTCAGGTAAGATGATCACTATTCGCGTGAGGCCGACAAATACAATCAGCAGTAAAAGGATAAATAGAGTTTTTTGGAAAGACTCAAGAACCTCCATCCTGAAATGATAAAGGAAAAGAAAAAGAATAAGGAAGCAGGCACTGACAATTAAAACCTGGCCCAGTATAAATAACCATGAATTATAAATGCCAATTCTTTCTCCATATGCCTGCCGAAAAGATTCTAAAACCCTGTACCTCCAATCATTAACCAGTTCCCCCCTGGAAATTATAAGCTCACCCTGCTGTATCATTCCCCGGGTAAGGCTTATATCCTTCAGTATACTCTCTATTTCGGCATTTGACCTAACTTCATTATAGCTTACATTTGGTTTAAGAAAATCACCCAGGCTTATTGCACTGAGGAATTCAAATGCACTTAGATTTTTATCTTCCGATATTTCTCTCTGCAGCTCCAGGCGCTTATCACGTACAAATTCATATGCTTCTTTATGAGTAAAAAGATCTTTAAATTGTACTTCTTCCGCAACATTTCCCCTGACCAGCATTATGCCTTTATTCAGACCTCGTAAATCTTCTGTAAACTCATTACGCTCATATATACCGGTTTCATATGCTTCTTCGAGTATTGATACAAGCCTGGAACGTATCATCTCATAATCTGATACTGACAGTTCATTGGCTGTTCCGGCATTGCTAAGCCTTAATTCATTAAAATAAGCATTGAAATTGTTTATCTCATAGTTTACCAGTGATGTGTCAAAATTAAAAAAGGGACTGAAGGATGACAGCATCCTCTCTCTTTCTTTGCTTATTTCCGCTTCGGTCTTATAAACAGGAAAATCCATCGGTGCAATTAATACATCATGCATCCATGGCCGCCCTTTCTGGTATTCATACCTGAATTTTCCTTCCCGGGGCAGTAAATAGGTAACCAGGGCTATAGACAATCCGAATAAGATTCCCAGGTATACTTTCTTCTTTGATTTAGACCACCAATCTGTTAATGACATCTTTTTATATAAACAATTAGCTGATTTTCAACAATTATTGCAAAAATAAGGTAATTTTTAAAAAAAACGATATTAAAGGGGGAATATAGAGGCTGAGGCTGAGGCTAAGGCTAAGGCTAAGGCTAAGGCTGAGGCTGAGGCTAAGGAAGTATAATTAGGAACCGAGCACAGCGAGCAAATTACGCGAGCAAAGCGAGCAAATTACGCGAGCAAGTTACATTACTCCAGTCAATCTATTTTTTATACTTTTACATTATTAAAGCATTGACAATGGAAAAACTTATATGTGCTAACGTATTTGTTCCTCTCAGGACAGGGCCTTCACATAAAAGCGAGCAGGGAAGCCAGATTCTATTCGGTGAAAGGTATATTATCCTGGACCAATCAGTAAACTGGATCAAAGTTAGGAATGAATTTGACGGTTACACCGGCTGGCTTGATGTTAATCATCACCTCTACTTTAACAACGGTGAACAAGATTTTTCAACTGATATACTAGTTGCACGAGCTGAATTTACAGATGAGAAGGGACATGTTCTTGCTCTTGAAGCAGGATCGGAAATATATAATTTCAATAAGAAAGAAAATTCGTTTACAATAGGGAAGCATAAATTTAATGCGGCAGGCAAGGTAAATCTGGGCCCGGTAAATGAACCAATCAAAAAAACAGCCTTGAGATTTCTCAATTGTCCCTACCTCTGGGGTGGCAGGATAAGTGGGGGAATGGATTGTTCAGGGCTTAGTCAATTGGTTTATAAACTACATGGCTACAGGCTGCCACGTGATAGTTTTATGCAGGCAGAAGCAGGTGAAACCATCAGCTTCATTGAAGAGGGAAAACCCGGTGATCTTCTTTTTTTTGATAATGACAGGGGGAATATTACACATGTAGGCCTCCTGTTGGGGAAAGGCTATGTAATACACTCATCAGGCAGGGTCAGAATCGACAGGATTGACCACGAAGGAATATATCTTGAAGGAGTAAACAAATATACTCACAGGTTGAGGACGATTAAAAGGGTAATGATGAATGATGAATGATGAATGATGAATTATGAATGATGAATTATGAAGCAAGAATTACTTCCAATAATAATTGTCATAGCGATACTGGTCGTAATATACCTTGTTATGAGCTTTATAAACAGGAAGTTAAGAAACCGTGTTGACAAATCTAGTTATCACAGAAGGAGAAGATTATAATTTGCTTTTTACTAAATCTATAATCTTCTTTTCCTTTTGTTCTGACCGTGCATCGATCTCAGCAGCTTTTGCTTTTATCTCATCACCAAATTTCTTATCCTCCAGGCCCTGGGCATTTACACACACATTCAGGTATGCACCCTTGATGCATGAGCGGACTGCCAATGCTCCCACGCCTGCATCAGTAACAGAATTCGGATTGCCCTCTTTTACCATTTCCTCTATCACTTCATAGGCTTCATAGGCTATCTCCATAACTTTAAAAGGTACCAGGATAGCATTCTTTGTGGCTTCTTCTATTGCTGCTTTTCTCTCTTTCTTATCCTCATCACTTGTCTTTGGCATTCCGAAAGCCTTCATAATCATATTAAAGGCATTGGTGTCTTCATCAACAAGCCTCAACAACTCATTTTGAATCACTTTACCTTTTTCGGCCCATTTTGAAAATTCCTCCCATCGTTCGTCCCAGCCTCTTTTATGTGCTGAAATATTAGCAACCATTGATCCCAGTGCCGTACCGAGAGATCCAAGATAAGCGGACACTGAACCTCCTCCCGGCGCCACCGATTCCGAGGCTGTTTCGTTCATAAATGATTCCAGGCTGAGAGAAACAAGCTTTTTGCTTTTTATATCCCTGATACGGTATTCTATAATTTTTTCCTCCGGCTGGAATTTTACCAGTTCATCCAGGCCCATCGACTTAACAGCTATTTTAATAAGCTCACTGTCGGACACTCCTGTGGATCTTTTCTGCTTGCGAAGAAAGTATCTGCCTGCATCCAGCATTGCTTTTAGGGGTATAAGTCCGACAAGCTCCGACCCGGTAACACGAAGGCCTCTTGACTGTGCACTTTTGCATACTTCATCAAAAGCAATATGTACGGGAGTAACGGATATATTAGTAAGATTCATAGATATTTGGGCAACACCATACTCCTCAATATACCATCCTATAGCCTTCACTTTTTTTAAGCTGCCGGGTATCATGACCGGTTTCCCTTCCTTATCCCTGACTATCTTGCCCGTTAATGGATGCCCTTCTCTTTTTACACGTCCTCCTTCTCTTACATCAAAGGCAACAGCATTTGCTCTCCTTGTGGAGGTGGTATTCAAATTAATATTATATGCAACCAGGAAATCACGCGCTCCCACCGCCGTAGCACCTGTTTTTGCATTAAAAGCAGAAGGGCCATGGTCGGGTTTCCATGCCGGATCGGAAAGCTTCTTTTTCAAACCTTCATATTCACCCGCACGACAATCGGCCAGGTTTCTTCTTTGTTCACTGTATGCTGCATTTTCATAGCAATATACCGGTATGGATAACTCTGATCCTATTCTCTCTGCCAGCCTCCTGGCATATTTCACTGTTTCATCCATCGATATGCCGGTAACAGGCACTAGCGGACATACATCCGTTGCCCCCATCCGTGGGTGGGCTCCCCTGTGTTTTGACATATCAATAACTTCAGATGCTGTCTTTACCGCTTTAAAAGCAGCCTCCACTACCTCTTCCGGTGAACCAACAAAGGTGACCACCGTCCTGTTTGTGTCGCTGCCCGGATCAACATCAAGCAAACTAATGCCTTCAACCGATTCAATAGCATCAGTTATCTTCTTTATCACAGCCATGTCTTTCCCTTCACTGAAATTGGGTACACATTCTATAATCTGTTCCGACATAATCTTTTTTTGAATTATTCCATTATTCCATTATTCCATCATTCCATCTACTACATACCCCTTAAGAATTACCGTATCCACGAGTTTACTTCCGTAAGCATAAGGCAAAAATTCAAAACTTGGTATCTCTTTGGTGATGTACACATTTGCGACTTTGCCCCTGCAGATACTTCCGTGTGTCTCTGACAAGCCCATGGCATATGCACCATTCAGTGTTACCGCATTTAATGCTTCTTCCGGTAAAAGACGTAGTTTTATACAGGCTAGCGACATAATGAATTTCATATCCCCCGAGGGTGATGAACCGGGGTTATAATCTGTCGCCAGTGCAAGAGGTAAGCCGCTTTCTATCATTTCCCTTGCAGGAGGATCATCCATACCCAGGAAAAAGGAAGCACCGGGTAAAAGTGTTGGCATAGTCTCACTGTTCTTCAATGCTTCAATTTCTTCCTTCCCGGTAAATTCAAGATGATCGACGGACAAAGCATTATATTTTGCTCCTGCCTGAATGCCTCCTGAATACGCCAGTTCATTTGCATGTATCTTTGGGCGCATTCCGTATTTAATGCCTGCTTCCAGTATCCTTTCAGTCTCTTCAACGGTAAAAAATCCCTCGTCACAAAATACATCAATATAGTCGGCCAGGTTTTCGGCTGCTACAGCAGGTATCATTTCATTTATAACAAGATCGACATATTCCCCCTGATCTTTCCTGTATTCTGCAGGAACTGAATGTGCCCCAAGAAAAGTGGCTTTCACCGTTAGCGGAGTATTTTCTTTTATCCGTTTTATCACTCTCAGCATTTTCAGTTCCGACTCAGTTGTCAGTCCATAACCGCTCTTAATCTCAACAGCCCCGGTGCCAAGTGAAATAATCTCATTAATTCTTACCATAGACTGCTCATAAAGATCGTCTTCGGAAGTCTGCTGCAAAAGTTTTGATGAATTCAGTATGCCACCTCCCCTTCTGGCAATTTCTTCATAAGAAAGTCCCCTTATCTTGTCTTTGTATTCTATTTCCCTGCTGCCGGCATAAACTATATGTGTGTGTGAATCACAATAGGAAGGCAGCACGAATCTGCCACTTGAATCAATAGTCTCAGCCCCCTCGATATCACCTGGATAAGTGTTCATCTCACCAAATGAATAAATAATACCGTCTTTTAAATGCAACCATGCATCCCGGATAACGTCCAGTTGAGACATTGCCGGCCCTGCTTTGTATTTAACAGCTTTATCCTCAACCAGCACTAGTCCCTTTATATTTTTTATTATTATGTCCATTCAATAATGTTTAAAGGACCAGCTAAGGTAATAAATAATTTTTCTTATTTTAGGCAATCATAAATTAATGAAGCCTACTCAGATGAAGAAAACCATTACATTTTCAATAATCGTAACAATCTGTCTGTCTGCTTTTTCACAGGAAGAGCAAACAAAGACAGGATGGAATTTCGGAGCTTTACCGGCCATTACTTACAGCACCGACCTGGGATTCCAGTACGGTGTGGTTGTAAACCTTTTTGATTATGGAGACGGCACAAGATATCCGTCTTATGATCAGAAATTTTATTTCGAAGTCTCCAGGTTTACCAAAGGAAGCAGTACTTACAGGTTGATGTATGAGACCAAAACGCTGATTCCCGGTATTAACATTACATCAGATCTGGCATATTTAACTGACCAGGCTTATGATTTCTATGGCTTTAACGGGTACGAAGCCGTTTATAATGCAGATTGGACTGACGATGAACTCGAACCGGGCATATACAAAACCAGGATGTTTTATAATGTTGACAGGAAACTATTCAGGTTCAAGAATGATATTAAGGGGAAAATAGCAGGGGAAAATTTTCAATGGAATGCAGGTTTTGAACTTAAGAATTTCGAATTTGGACCCGTTAATGTTGAAAAGCTAAATAAGGGAAAAGATGAAAACCTCCTTCCTGATGTTGAAGGCTTATATGAAAAATATATAGACTGGGGCATTATAGAAGCTGATGAGGCAGAGGGCGGATTTATTACAACCCTTAAAGCAGGCATCACATATGACAGTCGTGATTTTGAAGCCAATGCAATGAAGGGCATCTGGTTCGAGACAGGTGTTGAAGCATCTCCCTCATTCATGAGCGATGCGGGCTTTGCAAAATTCTTTGCCATATACAGGCAATATTTCACAATCATCCCCAGAGATCTGTCCTTTGCATACAGGCTGGGGTACCAGACTACCATAGGAGGAGACGTTCCATGGTACCACCAGAACCAGATAATTACTTCAGTCCTAGCAGGAACCACTTCAGAAGGACTTGGGGGGAGCAAGAATGTCAGGGGTGTGCTCAGGAACAGGATCGTCGGTGACGGTCTCTTTTATGCCAATGCTGAATTCAGGTGGAAAACATTCAGGTTTAACCTTATTAACCAGAACTTTTATATTGGCTTTGTCGGATTCAGCGATTTCGGTATGGTGACGAAGAAAAATGAATTTGAATTTCCTGACCCGGAGACCATGGGTGGGGATCAATTTGAAAACTATTTTAATCCTGGCAGTGAAAAAATGCATACCAGTGTAGGTGTGGGCTTACGTGTGGTAATGAATGAAAACTTCATTGTTTCGGCCGACCTCGGTAAGGCATTGAATGAACAGGACGGGAATATCGGTTTTTATATTGGTCTTAACTACCTTTTCTAACTCAGGGCAGCAGGCCACCAAGTGTAATCCCAATATAGTTACCGATAGCATAGCCTATCACTCCAACAGTTAAGCCCGTTATTATTATCTCTTTGTTTTTGAGGGCTCCTGCCACCACCGGCACAAAAGGGGGTGAATAAACAAGGGCTGTGGTTGTTATGAGGAAATCGTCTACATTAACCCTGAAAATGGCTGACAGGATAAGATGTAAAACAAGTGATCCCAGAACTACAAAAGCTACAAATAAAACAATATTTACATATTCAATGGTGAAAAATCGGCTCAGGTCGGCCATAGAGGAAACAACAAAAGAAAAAATCAGTATAAGGTACATCCCTGTCTGAAAAGAATTACTTATCCTGTTTATGGCCGGGATCAGTGAAGCCATTATTCCCAGGGTTGTAACTCCCAGTATTGCTATCATCATCTGGGATTCTGAAGGTCCGAGAAAGCTTAAACCTCCACCTATGGCAAATATTATGACTCCAACGCCGAGAGATTTAAGGATATTTTCAAAGGCTCCCTTAGATACGAGCGCGCTGTAATCCTCTACACTTGCTGCTTCATTTGCCACCTTGTTCTGATCCACATCTATTTCCTTATGCTGGAATTTTGGAAGAAAAAGGCCAAATAAACGTGGGGCCAGGGTAATAAAGAAAATTATGACAAGCGCACCTATTACAAGATCACTGGTATGGGTCATCAGGAACAATTCATTGTCGACATTTAGCGCTGCTTTGATCGAAGCTACATTAGGTGTGCCCCCGGTATAAATACCTATTAGCATTCCTGCCACCTTGCCACTGTCATGTACGGAGTCCCGGAAAATATAATAAGCAATTACAACAATTATTATGACCGATACCAGTGCCAGGATCATTGACAGGAAACCTGTACCTGCATAGCGAATCCATTTGCGTATCTTCAGTGAAAAAAGAAGGAGTGGCAGGGCAAGTGGTATAACAATAGTCATTATCATATCCTGCGTGCTGGCTATCTGGTTAACAAAACGATCATCTTCATCCAGTGAACCCTCCTCAATGAGTATATTGAGTTCTGTTTTGGGTATGGCAGCCCTGCCCTGCTTGTATCTTATATAATCTTCACTGCCATGAGGCAATATGCCTATATTTCCAAACAACAAGCCGAAAGCATATGCCATTACAATAGTCCCGATCCTGGTGAAAAAGGACCATTTTCGGCAAATGAAAATGACAAAAACAGGAAAAACAAGGTAGAGTAAAACAAGAAGGATAATCTTGATCATAATTGGTTTTGTTGGATCGAACAAACCAAATATATAAAATCAACCGTTTTCCCGGGGCAAATTCCTTCAAATTAATTCAGTCGCAGTCATCAAAGCTCTTCTTGTACTGCTCTATTGCCCTTTGACTCATTCCCATACTTGAAAAGCCACCGTCATGGTAGAGATTTTGCATGGTCACCTTTCTTGTAAAATCTGAGAATAGGAGGACGATGTAGGTAGCTGCCTCTTCAGCCGTGGCATTTCCAAGCGGTGACATGCGTTCTGAAAAATCAAGTAAGGAATCAATACCTTCTACTCCTCTGCCCGCCGTGGTAGGCGTTGGTGACTGCGATACGGTATTAACCCTTACTTTACGATCCCGGCCGTACACATAGCCAAAACTTCTTGCAATGGACTCCAGCAAGGCCTTTGCATCACCCATGTCATTATATCCTGCCAGGGTACGTTGAGCGGCAACATATGTCAGTGCCACTACCGATCCCCACTCATTTATTGCATCCATATGATAGGCTGTCTGAAGTATTTTATGAAAGCTAAGAGCTGATATATCCAGTGTCTTGCTGAAATTAGGATAATTGATATCGGTATAGGGTATTCCCTTACGTACGTTTGGTGACATACCTATTGAATGAAGCACGAAATCTATCTTACCCTCATATTGTTCCAATGTTCTTTCAAACAGTTTTTTCAAATCCTCTGTACTGGTAGCATCAGCCCCTATGACCATGCTTTCCGTTTTCTCGGCCAGATCACCAATTGTACCCATTCTTATCGCTACATCAGTGTTTGAAAGGACGAATTCACCACCCTGTTCATATGCTTTCTCTGCTACCTTCCATGCTATAGATTTATCATTCAGGGCACCAAAAATAATACCTTTCTTACCTTTTAACAGATTTTCCGCCATTTTACTGATTTTAAGGTTTAAATAAATTGTCAGTAGTCTAAGATCGAGGCTATGATCAGGCTCCTTCTATTAGTTCCCTGGCATTATCAAGCGAAGCCCTGGTTATTTCATCCCCGCTTAATAACCTTGCCACTTCTTCTAACCTCTCATTCTTATTTAACAATTTAATGCGTGTAATAGTTGAGTCTTCCACGTCTTCTTTAAACACATAGTAATGCATTGTACCATGTGCTGCCACCTGTGGGAGATGTGTAATATTTATCACCTGCATGGTTTTACCCATTGAAGAAAGAATATTTCCGACCCTGTCTGCTATATCACCGGACACACCTGCATCTATTTCGTCAAAAAATATGGTGGGCAGGCTCTTATTATCTGTCAGCAATGATTTAAGACTGAGCATAACTCTTGAAAGTTCACCTCCAGATGCAACCCTTCCTATATTTTCAGGCAGGGTCTGCTTATTTGCAGAAAACAGGAATTCAGCATGGTCCCTTCCAAAAACTGAAAAGTCATCTTTGGTGGTCAGGTTAATCTCAAAGCGACCATTGGGGATACCAAGTTGAACGAGTAAACGGTTCATTTTTTCTTCGATAGCCGGGATTTGATAATTCCGGTTCTCACTAATTTCACCAGCCAGCTCATTTAACCTGCTTAATCTCTTATCAAGAATCTTTTCAAGCTCTGACAACCTTTCGTCGCTGGTTTCAATACCTGTCAGGATATTTCTTATTTCTTCTCTCTTCGCAATAAGTTCTTTAACGTCACCTACCCTGTGCTTTTGCATCAGGGTGTTAAGAGTATCCAGGCGCTGGGTTATGAACTCGAGGCGATCCGGATCACTATCTATATCGAAGCCTCTGTTATTTAGCTCATTACCCAGGTCATTAAGTTCAATAATAGTACTCTCGAGTCTCTGCAGCAAAGCATCGCAATCCGGGTAGAAAGATATTATTCTCTCAAGCAATCTACGCACTTCCTGTAACTGGTTCATCGCCGAGTAATCATCACCGTTTATTAACATCGATGAGCTGGCCAATGCTTCATTTATCTCACCTGCATGCGTGAGAAGCTCCTGTTCAGCCTCAAGATCTTTTTCTTCACCCTCAATCAGTTTTACCTCATCTATCTGTTTAAGCTGGAAAGTATAGTAATCGAGGTCTGACATATTCCTATCTTTTTCCTCTGCAAGAATCTTGTATTCTTTCTCAAGCTCCTTATATTCAGTGTAGACTGTTCTGTATTCATTAAGCAATGCATTATGATCAGCGAAGGAATCTATTACGTTTAACTGGAAGTGGTTGGAACTGAGTAGAAGGCTCTGGTGTTGTGAATGGATGTCTATAAGCCTGCTCCCCATTTCTTTCATTATGTCAAGCGTAACGGGGGTATCATTAATGAAGGCCCTCGACCTGCCATTTGGTGTAACTTCGCGTCGTATCAGCACCGGTGATACTTCATCAATATCATTCTCCCTGAAGAAATTCCTGTTTTGATCCAGGTCAATATCGAAGGTACCTTCAACAATGCACTTTTTTGATTTATCAAGTAAAGTTGAAGAGTCAGCCCGGCTCCCCAGGATGAGTGATAATGCCCCCAGTATAATAGACTTGCCTGCACCTGTCTCACCGGTCAATACCGTAAAGCCTTTATCGAAATTGATCTCGAGCTCCCTGATAAGGGCATAATTACGTACAAGCAATTTTTTGAGCATATTTAAAGAGGTTTATTGCTGTATCTTCTCATAGTCTGATTTATTAGCAGGATCAACCTCTGCAAGTATTTGCACCACCCTGCTTTTCTCTTCCGGGAATGCCTCCGTAAATATATTTATTAATTCTTCTTTTTTAGCTTCAAGGACGATAGTCAAATAATACATAAAAGGATCGGGGCGTTCCCTGTATACCTCCTGCAGGAGCCTCAAGGTTTCAACCATACCTGTTCTGGCCTCTGTTACACTGGATTCAAGACGATCCAATCCTTCTCTGTGATACCGGTAAACAAAATCCCTTATGTTTAAATATTCCCTCTTGAGTATATTATTTATAAGCCAGTACCTGTTACGATTACGAGAACCATCATATGGTTTCCAGCCTGGCTCAGGTACGTTCTGGGCATTGTTGACAATACGTTCGCACATCTCAAACATCTCTGTTCCTCCCCGCGGTGAAAAAGAGTCGTAATCAAAGCCCAGTATCAGATAAGCATAATAACTCAATACAGAGACGAGATTAGATCTGTGCATGGTAGGATCAAATTCAAGTGGCTGAAACTCCACGTAGGTGAACCGGAAGTTATTGTCAACAAAATTAAGCATTGTTGTGTTATAGGTGGTATTATATACAGGTCGTCGTGAAATTACCTGGATGGTGCCCCTGAACTCATCTGCTGAAAGCTGCTCGGTAAGGTTAATAAGTATACTGCAATCTATACGTTCACTATAGCTGTAAACGTGATTGGTCCATACCGTATTATTCATGAACTCATATATGGATCTCTGCATTGTCTGGAAAACCTGTCGGTTTGAACCCTGTATTTTCTGCGCTGAAATCTGTACAGTGCAGTTCAGTTCCTGTGACTGCAGTTGCAGGCTTAACATAAACGGCAATAATGCCAGTAGAACAATATTTTTTCTAAGCATGGTCATAGTACCAAAGTGATTACAGCATTGACTCAATTTTATCAAGAATGTCAACAGCAACACGGGCTTTTGATTTTAACTCAAATTTTTCAATATTATTGTTTTTATCAATGAGTGTCACCTTGTTTGTATCTGAGCGGAAACCTGCACCTTCCTCTTTTAAAGAATTCAAAACAATAAGATCTAAATTTTTTCTTTTCAGCTTATTCAATGCATTCATTTGCTCATTATCCGTCTCAAGTGCAAAACCGGTGAGCAACTGTCCCGGTTGTTTTATTTTTCCCAATTCGGCCGCTATGTCTTTTGTGGGTGTAAGTTCTATAAGCAGTTTCTCGTTCTTCTTTTTAATTTTTGACACCGATTTAGACTTTGGCGTATAATCAGAAACTGCAGCAGCAAGGATAGCAATATCAGAGTCTTCAAAATATCGTAATGTTTCATTAGCCATTTCTTCAGCAGAAACGACATTGATTGTTTCTATCCCATCCAGTATGTTTTTTTCTTCCACAGGACCCAGTACCAGTCTGACCCTGGCGCCTCTTTTGAAAGCTTCATTTGCAATGGCAATACCCATCTTACCCGATGAATAATTACCAATAAAGCGAACGGGGTCAATTCCCTCATGCGTAGGACCTGCGTTTACCAGAACTGTTTTATCCCTTATCACGGACTTTTTTTTTAAAGAAATCCTTGATTATTTCAATGATTTCTTCAGGCTCAGCCATCCTACCTTTCCCTTCCAGTCCACTAGCCAGCTCACCTGTCCCGGCTTTTATGATATGAACATTTCTTTTATTAAGAATACTCATGTTCTCAGCAGTAGCGGGATGCTCATACATATAAACATCCATTGACGGGGCGACAAAGATCGATGATCGTACTGAAAGATAAGTAGTTAACAGTAAGTTATCAGCTATGCCGGCAGCCATCTTGGCCAGTGTATTTGCCGATGCAGGTGCAATAACAAAAGCGTCGGCCCATATTCCTAACTCAATATGGTTATTCCATTGACCGTCTGCAGGATCAAAAAAATCCACCATTACTGGATTTTTTGAAAGGGTAGCAAGTGTAAGAGGGGTGATAAATTCCTTTGCCATAGGAGTCATAATCACCTTTACTTCGGCTCCTTCCTTAACAAATAAGCGGGTTAATAATGCAGCTTTATATGCCGCTATGCCCCCTGTAATACCGAGTAGTATTTTCTTTCCTTTAAGCATTATATGCTTTCGGCTTTACTTATGTCCTGGTCTGGTTTACGATAATAGATTTTATCCTCCTCAAACTCCTGCAGTGCTATAAGAGTAGGCTTCGGGAGCCTTTCATAAAACTTGGAAATCTCTATTTGCTCCCTGTTTTCAAAGACTTCTTCAAGGTTATCAGTATATGAAGCAAACTCTTCAAGTTTCTGGTTTAATTCCTGCTTTATCTCAACTGATATTTGATTTGCTCTTTTGGCGCATATCATCACTGTCTCATAAATGTTGCCCGTCTTCTTTTCAAAGTCAGTTTTGTCACGTGTGATTGTAGTGAGCGGTGCGTTCGTCTTCCTGTAATCCATTATTTAGTTATTCTGTTGTTTCTTCAATATTTAAAAAATCTGCTGTACTATCATATATTTTTTTTGCTTCCGTAATGAACTCGGAATCAGGAAACTCTTCAATAAATGAATAATATTCATCCAGGGTTGCCTGGTAGCGTTCCTGCTGCTTATCTGCGACACTGTTCTGGGCAAAGAGGTAGCTTGATTCCAGCTTGAGAAACATCAATTCTTCCCTGTATTTAGTATTGGGGTAATCTTTTAGACTGTTATCAAGTGCCACAACTGCAGCGCGGTATTCTTTCAAATCATAATAAAGTTTTGCATTTATATACGACTTCTCCACAAGCTTATCTTCCAGTTCTTTTATCAAATTTTGTGCCTCATCTACCTTATCACTGGATGGATACCGCCTCTGGAAATATGTGAATGCTTCTATAGCACTGCGAGTATAAGCCTGGTCAAGTTCAGGGCGTGGCGATAACATATAATCACAATACGCCGTCATGAAAGTGGCTTCTTCAGCATGCTCACTGTAAGGATATGTTTCCGCAAAATTCTTATATTCGCTGCCTGCCATAATATAATCCCTCATATTATAGTATGTATTGGCATTGAGCCAGTAAAGATCTTCCGCTTCAGCTGTCGCACGATAACGCGGAAGTACCTGGTTAAGCAGTTCAGATGTGCGTAAATATTTTTCCTCTTCATAGTACTCCTTCGCTTTGGCTTTCTTCAATTCAAAGTCGGTGCTTTTAAGCAGCTTTTCATATTCGCCACACGAAGAAGCTAATGCCAGAATTATTAACAATATAAATCCCTTATTCCTCATAATCTGAAATGTTGTGCAAAAGTAGTAATTTTTTTATTCTATTTAATCCAAAAAGAATAAAATAAGTGACCGTTCAGGTCTTGCAAATCCTGTACCAATATTAAATTTAGGCTAAGGCTTATGAATTATTAATTATGAATCAACCAGATATAGCCAATTACGCGACCGAAGGGAGCAAATTACGCCTCGCGCAGCGAGGCCAATTACGCGACCGAAGGGAGCAAATTACGCCTCGCGCAGCGAGGCCAATTACGCGACCGAAGGGAGCAAATTACGCCTCGCGTAGCGAGCAAATTACGCGACCGAAGGGAGCAAATTACGCCTCGCGCAGCGAGGCCAATTACGCGACCAACGGGAGCAAATTACGCCTCGCGCAGCGAGCAAATTACGCGACCAACGGGAGCAAATTACGCCTCGCGCAGCGAGCAAATTACGCGACCAACGGGAGCCAAATTCCATCATTCCAAAAATTAGGTATAAATAGGTATTTTCTAATCAGACCTATTACCTATTTTTGTGACCTGAATAAATTTAAACCAAAAATATTGTGGATATATTTGATAAGATAAGTGCAAACAAAGGTGCACTGGGGCAATACCAGGAGGCCGGACACGGCTATTTTACATTTCCAAAATTAGAAGGAGAAATTGCTCCGAGGATGAAATTTATGGGACGCGAAGTCCTGACATGGAGTCTTAATAACTACCTGGGACTGGCTAATAACCCCGAGGTCAGAAAAACCGACAGGGAAGCAGCAGAAAAATACGGTCTTGCATACCCTATGGGCGCAAGGATGATGTCAGGGCAAACTGCTATGCATGAGAAATATGAAAGAATGGCTGCCGAATTTGTAGGCAAGGAAGCTGCCTACCTCCTCAATTACGGCTATATGGGCATGGTTTCCATCATTGATGCACTGGTCGACAGAAGGGATATTATAGTCTATGATTCCGAGTCACATGCCTGCATCCTTGACGGACTGCGCTTGCACATGGGTAAAAGATTCGTTTACCCGCATAACGACATGCAAAACTGTGAAAAGCAGCTACAACGTGCAACTAAACTTGCTGAGGAAACAGGAGGTGGAGTACTGCTTATTACCGAAGGTGTTTTCGGCATGGCTGGTGACCTGGGTAATTTGCATGGTCTTGCTGAATTAAAAAAGAAATACAATTTCAGGCTTCTTGTAGACGATGCTCATGGCTTTGGAACAATGGGAAAGACAGGTGCCGGAACAGGTGAACACTATGGTGTTCAGGATGATGTTGATGTGTATTTTGCAACTTTTGCCAAATCGATGGCCGGCATTGGGGCTTTTGTGGCCAGCTCCAGGGAAGTAGTAAATTACCTGATGTATAATATGAGGTCACAGATCTTTGCAAAATCATTGCCCATGGCTATGACCATTGGTGCCATAAAGAGACTGGAAATGCTCAGGTCTATGCCCGAGCTGAAGGAAAATCTGTGGAAAATAGTGAAGGCCCTGCAATCCGGACTTAAAAATGCGGGACTGGACCTTGGCAAGACAGAATCACCTGTAACTCCGGTATTCCTTAAAGGTGGTGTTACTGAAGCAGCCCAGGTAACCCATGACCTGCGGCAGAATTACAATATCTTCTGCTCGATAGTGGTGTACCCGGTGGTCCCAAAGGGTGTCATTATGCTAAGACTTATTCCGACAGCTGTGCATACACTCGATGATGTGGAACACACGGTGAAGGCCTTTAAAGAAGTGGCGGAAAAACTCAGAACAAACGCATACCCCAAAGAGGTGCCTGATTTCAGGGCAGCTGTGACCGTTGACACGAATTAATGCAAATTTAGCATACTCTATTCGCATATTTTTCGCATGCAAGGTTCGCATCTTTTACTATTCTAATTTTTCTTTATTTTTACTACCTGATATGGGAAATAAAAATAAAGAAATTACCGTATTTAAAAGCAGGATAAACCGCAGAAGCTTTATCAAATGGTCTTCCCTGGCTGGAGGCGCTATGCTTGGCCACTCTGCGCTGGCTTCCTGCAATAATCAATCACGTGTGCTAATAGACCCGCTAAGGGAGAAGAAAATCATTAGAACAGGATGCCCCGCTCATAATTGCGGTGGCAAATGCCTGCTTAAAATCCATGTTGAAAACGGAATCATTACCCGTATCGAGACCGATGACCGTCAGTCAGATGAGCTTTCTGATCCCCAACTCCGGGCATGCATCAGGGGAAGGTCCTACAGAAAAAGACAGTACCACCCGGACAGGCTGAAATATCCGCTTTTGCGCACAGGGAAAAGAGGAGAAGGAAAGTTCAGGAGGATAAGCTGGGATGAGGCCTATGATATCATGCATTCAAAAATATCCGGGGTAATAGAAAATTATGGCAATTCTGCCATTCATGTTCCCTACGGTACAGGCTCTTATACAAACACCAATGGAAGGTGGCCCGCGGCCAGACTAATGAACCTCCTGGGAGGCAGCCTGGGCTATTATAATAGTTACAGCTGGGCCTGTATTAATATTGCCACCCCAACCGTATTCGGTACTTTAGAAACCGGTAACCAGAGGCAGGACTGCTAAACAGCCGCTATATACTCATGTGGGGCTGGAACCCTGCCGAGATGAAAGACGGAACAAATAGTGACTATTTTATCAGAAAAGCAAGGGAAAACGGTGCCAGGATTGTCTGTATCGATCCCAGGATGACACCCAGCGCAATTGCACTGTCAGATGAATGGATACCCGTACGTCCCGGCACTGATGTTGCATTTATGAGCGCCATGGCATGGGTAATAATAAATGAAAACCTGGCTGACTACGATTTTATAAAGAGATGCTGCTCCGGCTTTGATAAACAAACCATGCCTGAAGGATATGAAAATGAGGAATCATACACTGATTATATACTGGGCACCAGGGATGGCATACCCAAAACACCCGAATGGGCCGAGAAGATCACATCCATCCCCTCCTCAACCATCAGGCGTATAGCCACTGAATATGCAAGCACAAAACCTGCAATTCTTTACCAGGGCTATGGCATGCAACGCAGGGCCTATGGCGAACAGGTGGTGAAAGCAGGTGCTACACTGGCAGCAATAACAGGTAACATAGGTATATCAGGTGGCTGGGCCAGTGGCCTCGCCAACCAGGCAGGAGGTGGACCCTTCTGGACTGTCTTCCCCTCGGGGACAAACCCTGTAAAAGTAAGAATACCTGTATACCTCTGGACAGAAGCTGTTCTCAGGGGAAAAGAACTCGGACCGGAACACGGATTGAGGGGAGGTGATAAAATTGATAACAATATTAAACTTATATGGTCCGTAGCAAGCAATATACTCGTAAACCAGCATGGTAATATTAACCGGACAACAGAAATACTGAAAAACCCGGATTATCTTGAATTCATAATAGTACAGGATAATTTCCTGACGCCATCAGCCAGATATGCTGATCTCGTATTGCCCGCCTGTACCCAGTTCGAAACATGGGGAGTTGAAGACGGCTGGAAATATGGCGAAGAAGTATTTCTCACTCCTAAAATCGTCGAACCTCCTTTTGAAACTAAAAGCGATTACCGCATTTGCGCCGACCTCGCTAAGAGGTTCGGAGTATATGATGAATTCACAGAAGGAGGAAGGGATGAGAAGGACTGGGTCGCCTGGTTCATTGATGAAATTTACAGGAAAACAAGATTCCCTGACATGCCCCCTTTCAGGAAATTTGAAGCAAGCAATGCAGGAGTATATACCAAACCTGTTCATGAACCAAAAATTGCTCTCCAGGACTTCACCCGTAACCCGGCTAAATATCCTCTAAATACTCCATCAGGAAAAATAGAAATATTTTCCATTGAACTGTTTAGGTCCGGTCAGCCTGACGAAATACCAGCTGTGCCTAAATACATACAGGAATGGGATAACCCCTTTGACGAAAAAGCAGAGAAATATCCACTGCAGGCAATGGGGCATCATTATAATCCAAGGGTACACTCAACACATCATAATAATGAATGGACCATGAGCGCCTTCCCCCAGAGAGTGTTCATTAACCCCGCTGACGCTTTGCAGAGAGGAATAAAGAATGGGGACATGGTCAGGATATGGAATGAAAGAGGTGCCATGATACTTCAATGCAGAACAACAAAAAGGATTATGCCCGGCGTGGTTGATATACCACAGGGCGCATGGTATAATCCTGATCAGGAAGGTGTTGACAGGGGCGGCAATGTTAATATACTGACATCCGAAAGATGGACCCCTTTTGCCAAAGGCAATGCACAGCATACAATAATGGTAGAGATTGAAAAAACGTAATGAAAAAATACGGATTCTATATTGATACGGTTAATTGTTCGGGTTGCAAAACCTGCCAGGTGGCATGCCAGGATAAATATGACCTGGAACCAGGCCTCTTGTGGAGAAAGATAATTAATATAGAGGGAGGGGAATGGATGGATGCCGATGGTGTTTTTTCAAAATACCCTTTTTCTTATTATATCTCTCTTGCATGTAACCACTGCAGCAATCCTCTCTGCGTACATTCATGCCCGACCCAGGCGATGTATGTCACAGATATAGGCACTGTTGATATTGACCAGGATAAATGTATTGGCTGCGGTTACTGTACCTGGGCATGTCCCTATGATGCACCCAGGTTGAATCCCAGAAGTGGCAAAATGTCAAAATGTGACATGTGCTATGATAAAATAACTAATAATGAAAAACCAGCCTGTGTTGAAGCATGCCCCATGCGTGCCCTGGACTTTGGAGATATTGATGAACTGAGGGCCAGGTATGGTAACACACAGACAATATTTCCACTGGCCTCGCCGGAACTTACCGTGCCCAATATAATAATCAGACCCCATAAAGACAGCGTAAAGGCAGCCGTCGAAAATGCATCAATAGCCAATGGGGAGGAACTCTAATGGAAAAATACAATATATCACTTGTTATTTTTACATGGCTTACACAGGCATCTGTTGGGCTTATCTTTTCTTTTCCCTCACTTAATGCAACAATCAAAAACAAAAATACCATTTCGGATGTTATATTCTTGACCCTTGCAATAACATGTGATTTTCTCAACAGGGTTTATGCTTTAACTTTTACCGACCCGGCTTTATGACAGAAGGAAGGACTGGAATCGACAATAATTTTTTTGCTGCTTATAATATGCTGCTATCATTTGCAGGCAGTTTCATTCTTTATGAACCCGAGGCAGATTGTATAAGTGAACTTATAAAAGAAGACCTGCTGAAAAGATTGCCAGTGGAAAGTGATAATCCTAAGTTTATTAAAGCTGCTTCATACCTGAGAAAAATTAATTCTGACCACCCGCTTGATTATGAAGAGATAATTAAAGATCACCTTGAATTGTTCGGTGGTAAAGGTAAAGGGCTGGCCCCACCCTACAGTTCGGTTTATATGTCCAGGGACTATATCCTTAACAACACCATCAGCCTTGAAGTCAGAAAAATATACCATTCCTACGGGTGGAAGTCAGACTTTGAAGGCAAGGTACCCGATGATCACCTTGGAATAGAAATTCAATTTATAAGCCTCCTCATGCAGAAATACCCTGAACTGGAAGATGACATATGCAGGAAAGAGATAAGTAAAGATCTTATAAAATTTATAGGAACTTATATGAAACCCTGGATAAATGAATGGAATAAACATGTACAGGAGAATGCCCGGAGTGACTTCTATAAGGGAATAGGTTATTTAATTACCTCAGGACTGGAAGATATTTATGCATGCCTGACTGTAAAAGATTGAATAAATGCCTCTTCGATATTAAAAATTTGGATTGAAAAACCTGTCAATTGCGCCGATATAATATTCAGACCACCCCTCTGCTATATTATCATATGCATCATCAGGAATATTAGTATGCTCAACAGTAAGCTGTGTTTTACCAAAATCCCTTATTAATACTACAGTCGCAATAGACCGTTCTTCCTGCTGTCCGAAAAACCATTCCTGTACTATTTTTTTGTTCTCCTCAACCTCAAGTACCATACCCTCAATGTCTCCACCCCACATAGAAAACAAGGCTCCCGGCCTGGCTTCCATCACCGCCGGATAGCCTGACCATAATTCAATTGTTACAGGCTTGGTAAGCGCAGCATAAACATCTTCTACACCCGCATTTAAAGAGAAAGTCTTTTTGAAAGTCTTCATATAATTAAATTATTACCTGGCTGTTTCAAAAATACCTATTTTAATATTAAATCCTACTATTTCGACCTCATGGAGTCAGAGTTTTTACTATTCCCGGATTTATTTTAACACGTATATGGATTATTTTTTAAAAGAATCAGTAGGTTTGTAAAAAGCGTTAAAAAAAATATATCTATGTTAAGAATAGTATTCAGCCTGGGAATTTTAATGGTCTTCTCCTTGCTAAGCAGTGCACAGGAAGAAGTACCCGAACAAATAACAATCCTTTTTTACAATACCGATAATTTCTTTGATGTTAATGATGATGCCGGTGATGCTGATAACGCTTACCTGCCTCACAGCATAAGGGCATGGGACGAAAAGAGATACGAAGCTAAAATAAATGCCGTTGCAGAATATATAAGCGAAGCAGGTAATTTTAAACAGCCTGATATTATAGGGCTGTGTGGCGTTGAAAACAAAAAAGTTATAAACGACATTATCAGACAAAGAAAACTGCGAAGGGCCGATTACACTATACATATTACAGACAGGGAAGGAATAAATGCGGCACTTCTGGCAAAAAGGGAAGTCCTGTCAGTGGATAATATTAGGTTAATTACTATTGATTCGACATTCATGGGAATCAATGACAGTTTTGATTATGTCATTTTATATGTTAAAGGTGATGTTAAAGGCTTGGGTACTTGCCATTTTTTCATAAATGATTGGCCGGGCATTAATAATAATGCCATGGCACCTGAAAATCTCAGGATAGGTGCCGCCGTCGCTCTCAGGAAAAATATTGATGATATATTTAACTTTGAGAGAAACGCTAAAATAATCATAATGGGGACCTTCTATGACGAGCCAACCAGCAGGAGCCTGATGACAGTCCTCAATGCCACCAATAAGAGAAAAAACATTGATCACAGGGATCTTTACAATCTCTTCTACGATGCTCATAATATACATGACCTTGGTACAGTTTTCCTGAACAATGCCTGGCAGATGTGGGACCAGATAATAGTTTCTTCATCCCTGGTAAACGACCGTAATAATTATCATATTGAATACGAATCAGGTATGGTATTTGTACCCCAGGAAATAAATGAACAAAGCGGTAAGCTGGTAAGTACTTATATTGGCGATAAGTACACCGGGGGTGTTTCTTCTCACCTCCCTGTATATTGTGTCATTGGAAAGAGCAAAAAAGAATAATGGATTTTAAACTGGTCTCAGGATATGTACCCACGGGCGACCAGCCTGAAGCAATAAAACAGCTTGTTGACGGACTAAAAAGCGGCACACCCTACCAGACTCTTCTCGGCGTAACGGGTAGCGGTAAGACCTTTACCATAGCCAATGTCATTGAGCAGGTGAAGAGACCTGTGCTGGTACTGAGCCATAACAAAACACTTGCGGCACAGCTCTACGGGGAATTCAGGCAGTTCTTTCCCGAGAATGCAGTTGAATATTTCGTTTCTTATTATGACTACTATCAGCCTGAAGCCTACATACCGGTTACGGATACTTATATAGAAAAAGACCTTTCAATAAATGACGAAATAGAAAAATTAAGGCTCAGTGCTACCTCGTCATTGCTTTCTGGTCGAAGAGATGTGATTGTTGTGTCATCAGTCTCCTGCCTTTATGGAATAGGAAACCCCGATGACTTCCACAGCAATACCGTCCACATAAGGAAGGGGGATACCATCACCAGAAATGTCTTTCTCCGTAAGCTGGTTGACAGCCTGTATGCCAGGAATGAAATGGAGTTTAAAAGAGGGACATTCAGGGTTAAGGGTGATACGGTGGATATATTTCCTGCTTATGCCGATATAGCCGTGAGGGTTATATTCTGGGGAGATGAGATAGACGAGATTGAATTGCATGAACCACTTTCAGGTAAGACCATTGAGAAACTTGATGAATACATTATATACCCGGCCAATATTTTTGTAACTACCAGGCAAAGGATTAACCAGGCCATCCACCAGATACAGGAAGACATGGTGAAACAATCGGCTTATTACAGGGAGATAGGTAAGATACCTGAGGCACAAAGACTTGAACAACGTGTATCCTATGACCTTGAAATGATAAAGGAACTTGGCTATTGCAGTGGTATTGAAAATTATTCAAGATATTTTGACGGGCGGCCACCCGGAACACGTCCTTTCTGCTTGCTGGATTATTTCCCTGATGATTTCATAACGGTGGTGGATGAAAGCCATGTCAGCATGCCCCAGATAAGGGCTATGTATGGCGGTGACCATTCACGCAAGCAAACCCTTGTCGATTACGGCTTCAGGCTGCCGGCAGCCCTTGATAACAGGCCTCTGAAACTCGAGGAGTTCGAGTCACTGGTTGGGCAGGTGATATTTGTAAGTGCTACCCCGGCCGATTATGAACTGGAAAAAAGTGAAGGTGTTTTTGTGGACCAGGTGATAAGACCCACAGGATTGCTGGACCCCCCGGTTGAGGTAAGACCAAGCATTAACCAGGTGGATAACCTGATGGATGAGATAAGGGAGCGTGCCTCACGGAATGAAAGAACTCTGGTAACCACCCTTACAAAAAGAATGGCAGAGGAACTTACTGCTTACCTCAGCAGGTTTGAGATCAAGTGCCGTTACATACATTCAGATATCGATACTCTCGAAAGAGTAGAGATTATGGAAGGGCTGCGTTCAGGTGACTTTGATGTACTCGTGGGTGTAAACTTGCTCAGGGAAGGTCTCGACCTGCCAGAAGTTTCTCTGGTTGCCGTGCTTGATGCTGACAAGGAAGGCTTCCTCAGGTCATCGCGATCATTGACACAAACTGCAGGAAGGGCTGCACGTAACCTTAACGGTAAAGTCATAATGTACGCAGATACAATTACGGGCAGCATGCAGATGACTATAGACGAAACCAATCGCAGGAGGGAAAAGCAGCTTGAGTATAATGAAAAGATGGGTATCACACCCGCGCAGATAGTGAAAGCAACGGGATCAATACTTAAGGAACTCCACAAACAGGGTATTGAATCCAGGGCCTATATTGAACCGGAAAAGCCTGACGTGGCCGCCGACCCGGTGGTTAAATACATGTCGGCCGAAGCACTTGAGAAAGCTATCAAAAAAGCACGCAAATCAATGGAAAAAGCAGCTGCCCAGCTTGATTTTATTGAAGCCGCCCGCTACCGTGATGAGCTGGCGCAGCTGGAAGCGATGCTGCGAAAGAAAAAATAGTACTGAATAACTCAGCTGGCGCGGATCTCCAGATCCGTGCCATAACGATGGCCGCTGGCGCGAGTCTTTTTCGCCGCTGGCGCGAGTCTGGCTTAATGCTGGCGCAGGTCTCCAGACCTGTGCCCATGTGCCGCCGAGCTCACAGCAATCATCCCGAATGCTCGGGATTCATGCTGTTCGGTTCCAGACTCGTGCCAATTAAAATCAGATTTGAAAATTACCTAATCTTCTAATATCTTTATCTTATGTCTCGTAAGTATAAAGTATTTGATATTTCAAAACCATATTTTGTTACATCATCAATTGTATCATGGATTAAGATATTCAATGATGAGAAAATAATCAGTATCCTAATTGACTCAATCATATATTGCCAACTGAACAAAGGACTTGAAATATACGCATATGTAATTATGCCGGATCATTCCCATATGGTATGCAGATCAATATCAGATAATTCTCTTTCTGATATCTTCAGGGATCTTAAAAAATTTACATCCAGATCCATTATAAAATACTTAAAGCAGTACAAATCAAGAATATATTCTTCATGGCTTGATAGGTTTCGAGATAATAATAACGACTCAGCTGAGCATTACAGAATATGGCAAAATGGTTATAATCCTAAGGAATTATCAAGTAACAAATTCATGGATCAGAAAATTGAATACATACACAGCAATCCTGTAAAGGCAGGACTAGTGTCCAGACCTAATGATTATATATATAGTTCTGCTAGAAATTATTCAGAAAAGAAAGGAGTTATTGATGTGGTTGTAACTTATGGTAGATGGGAGACCTATTGAATAAACAGGCACGGATCTGGAGATCCGCGCCAGCGGTTCATTACTTCTCCGCCAGCCACCTTTCGGCATCGATAGCTGCCATACAGCCACTGCCTGCTGCCGTGACAGCCTGTCGGTAATAGGAATCCTGGAGATCACCGCAGGCAAAAACTCCGGGCACGTTTGTCTTCGTTGAACCGGGAACAGTTTTAACGTAGCCTACATCATCAGTTTCAAGAAATTCTTTGAACACGGCTGAATTGGGTGTATGACCTATGGCCAGGAAGAAACCGTCAATCTTTATTTTTACAATTTCCTCATTCTCCTCACCCTTATTTTTGACAAGAACAGCACCCTCAACACCATCCTCACCAAACAAATCAACTGCCTGGTGCTTCCATAGAATCTCAATATTTTCTGTTTTAAAAACCCTCTCCTGCATAGCTTTAGATGCCCTGAATACATCACGCCTCACAATCATATATACCTTACGGGCCAGACCTGCCAGGTAAGTGGCTTCCTCACATGCGGTGTCACCCCCTCCTACAACGGCAACATCTTTCCCCTTGTAGAAGAAACCGTCACAGGTGGCACAGGCCGACACCCCCATACCGGCATACTTTTTTTCGGCTTCAAGGCCCAGGTATTTGGCTGTTGCTCCCGTAGCAAGTATAACGATATCAGCCTCTATAGTCTTCTTGTCATCAATAATAACCTTATGCGGATGATTAGAGAAATCGACTTTTGTGGCAATACCAAACCTTACATCGGTACCAAAGCGCTCAGCCTGCTTCTTGAAGTCTTCCATCATCTGCGGACCAGTTACACCTTCAGGATAGCCAGGAAAGTTTTCGACCTCGGTAGTAGTGGTGAGCTGGCCTCCCATCTCCAGTCCCGTGTACAGAACAGGTTTAAGGTTTGCCCTTGCCGTATAAATAGCTGCCGTATACCCGGCAGGGCCGGATCCTACTATAAGACATCTGACTTTCTCAATATCCTGTGAGTCTCCTGTTGAAGAAGTATCACCGGCAATATTCATCGTTTTTATCGGCTCCATATTTTAAAAATTATGACTGCAAAAATATAAATTTTAAACAAAAGACATATAAGAGTTTTATCGATACGATCACCTTGTACGGCGGATCATTACAAGCACATCACTTATAACAGTCAAAGTTGTATTTTGATCAATTGCTTTTTACTTTTATCTTTTTCCTTTTTCCTTTTGTCTTTTGTCTTACGAGATATTAATCTCTTTCAACTCAATCATATCCCTCCTGCTGATGCCCAGCTCGAGGTCCTCTGCAATATCAAGAAAGGCTGATGCCCGTGGATTATCGGTCTTTTGTATACCCTCTTCAATCCTTTTCGCCACCACTATCTCATGAGCTATACGGTCTATTGCCACAGGGTCGGTACCAACCATCATGGTACTGTAATTACAGAAGAACTGCGGATTAGCACCGGGACCTCCGTTGAAACATCCCTTCAGTCCATCAACAACATTTAACACTACCTTATCTCGTAACGGCGCAAAGGCACAAACATGTGCGCATGTCTCATGCAACTGTATCAGCCATGTTGGTTTCTGGTTTTTGTTGCTGTAATAAAATACTTCCGGTGGAAGCGGCTGCAGGTGCCCCTGCCACTACCAGGCTGCCTGTTCCTAATACCTTGAAAAAGCGGCGGCGGGAAAATGGAATTTTTGACATGATGTGTTTTTTAAAAATTATTTGCCAAAAATAGGAAAAATTGGAATACTGGAATACTGGATTAATGGAATAATGGATTATCCTTCTTCGCTGGTACAGGTCTCTGACCTGCGCCCAGCTTCGGCGGACAGACTGACCCAAATCCCATGCATCAAATTATATTACAATCAGTCCTTTATATAAGGCAAACAAAAAAATCTTCGCAAAATCCAGGACCAATGAAGAATATCTCGCTAATCATCTTAATAACAATAGCTTTAACAGGCTATGACAGGGCAGATAATATTGAGAATCCTCATTACGATATCAGGCTGTCAATAGATCCTGCAGAGCAGTATATCGATGTTGAATGTAAATGGGTCCTGCCCAAAAATACGGAAGCTGGTACCATCATCTTTTATTTGCACAGACAGCTTCAAATTGAAGAAATAATGCCCAGCAATGGTGAATCAGTAATTATAAGCCGGGATACAAGTGATATCCGGTATATGCCATACGCCACCAAATACACCATAAAAACTCATGCATTGAAAAATAACAGGACCAGCCTCCAAATGAAGTACTCCGGCCGGATAACTGAATGGTCCGAATGGAGTCCGAGTGTCATTGGTGAGGAATGGACCGAACTGGGTTCATATTTTCCATGGTATCCAAGAAACAAGGAATACGGGCCATTTACCTATGAGGTGGAAGTCTTTATCGACGATAAGTACCACACATTCATGATGGGTAATGAAGCAGCAGATAAGAACTGGGCATCATATACTACTGAAAATACCACCAATGATATTGTACTCTGTGCCTCAGAAGATCTCAGAACCGTAAATAAGGAAGTATTCCAGTATGACCTGTGCATTGCTCATTCAAGCTTTCCCGACACACTGATCAATTCACTAACAGATGATATCAGGGAGATACTGGCATTATTCAACCGGTGGTTCCCAGCGGGTGGAAACACAATTTGCCTGGTCGAATCGATGAGGGAAGAAGGCGGAGGTTATGCAAGATTGGGGGGCATATACCTTTCCGGCTTAACAAGCTCTGATTTTTACGGCTCTCGCAAAGCATACACCAGGTACCTCGCCCACGAAATATCTCATCTCTGGTGGTACAGGGCCGATGCCAACACCTGGGAAGACTGGCTGAACGAAGGTTTTGCGGAATATACCGCCCTATTGGTGCTCAGGGAATTATACGGACAGGATTATTTTGAAGAGCAGATTGAAAAAAAGAGAGAGCAGTCTGAGGGCACCGATCCTGTATGGCAATATGACCGTAACAGGGAACAGGCATATACAATATTATATGACAAGGCACCTCTTCTGTTATATGAACTTGAAGGCAGAATAGGTATTGGTCCATTTAAACAACTCATGTGGGACCTTCTCATTAATAAAGTTTCCACAACATACGAATTCAAACGCATCTTAACGGACCTGGAAGGCGAGGAAACAGCAGAATGGTTTGTTGAGATGCTGAAGGAAAGATAGGCTGAGGCCAAGGAAGTTATGAGTTTCACCTTCGCTGGCGCGGGTCTCCAGACCCGTGCCCAGCTACGGTGGACACAGTATGAGTGATGAGTTTTTCACCTCTCACCTCTTGTCCTGAGTAAGGACGAAGGCCGCATCGAAGGGCTCACCCTTTATCTTTTTATCTTCCTTTATTCTCGCCTTATCGCATTAGCCGGGTTAATCACCGCAGCACGGTATGACTGGAAACTAACGGTTATTAAGGATATTGCCAATGCAGCTAAACCGACAATGATAAAGACACTGGCTTCGATACCAATCCTGTAGGGAAAATCCTTCAGCCAGTTGTTGAGATAAAGGTATGACAGTGGGAAGCCTATAACTGCAGCAATAAGTACAAGGTACAGGAATTCCGTGGATAAAAGCAGTACCACCCGTGAGACAGTAGATCCCATTATCTTTCTTATACCAATTTCCCGTGTCCTTCTCTCCGCAATAAATGAAGATAATCCGTATAATCCCAATGCTGCAATCAGTGTTGCAAGGATTGTAAAATACTTAAAGAGCCGGCTCATCCTCAACTCACTACCGTACATATCATTAATTACCTCATCGGCGTATTCAAAGGTAAGGGGATAATCGGGTATTGTCCGCTCCCATATATCTCTTACTGCCTGCATTGCTGCCTGAGGATTGGTATCAGACAGTCTAATCATTATATAGTTGAATCTCTCCGGATGTTCCAGGTTGATAGCTAGTGGCTCAATTTTACTTCTGGCACTCTGAAAATGAAAGTCCTTCAGCACACCGACTATCTCACCTCTATACCCCTGGAATCTGAACCACCTTCCCACGGGATCATCTACTCCCATTATTCGCACAAGCTCCTCGTTAACAATAAAATTAGCCATGGTATCTGCAGGCATGTCACCAGGATAATCCCTTGAAAATGATCTTCCGTCAACTATCTGGTATTTCATTGTCTCTATCAGGTCATAATCAACATGATTGAATGAAAACAAAACATCCAACTCAGGATCTTTACCTTCCCAGTCGACTCCTGAAGAATTGCTCCCGATGAATATCGGATTCAGGGTGGAAGCGGAGACATTCTCTATCAATGGGTTTCTCTTCAGTTCACCTTTTATTGCATTATACTTAGGCTCAAAGTTTTCTGTAACAGGTATATATATTAGATTTTCCTTATCATAGCCCATATCAAGATTACGCATATGCTTCATCTGCATATAGATTATAATACCACTTACAGCCAGAAATATAGAGAGTACAAACTGTGTGATTACCAGCACCCTTCGCAAACCACCGCTCTTCTTGCCCTTTGTCACTTCTCCTTTTAGTATGTTTACGGCTTTAAAGGACGAAAGAAAGAATGCCGGGTATATACCCGCTATAAAACCTGCCACTATCGCCACCAGGAGAGATCCAAAAATGAAACTGGCATTAAAAAGGTCTGCCAGCTCGAACTCCTTTCCCGATATTGTATTAAAAGGCTGGAGCAGCAGCCCTATTATTATGAGTGCAATAAGCAGTGCTATCAGAACCTGGAATACGGACTCCAGCACAAACTGAACAACCATATTACCTTTATGTGCTCCAACAACTTTCTTAATCCCAATTTCCTTCCCCCTCAGGGATGATCTTGCGGTTGTCAGATTAATGAAATTTATGCATGCAATAATAAGTACGAATAAGCCTATAGCCCCGAATATGTAAATATTTACTATGGCACCCGGTGATCTTTCGTAACCGAAGTAGCTATGAAGATGAATGCGTGTCAGACCGGCTACCATAAACTCCGTTAGTGATTCCGGTGCATACTCCCTCTGTATTGATGTCATCTTTTCACCAAGGGCCTCACGATCAAAATCAGGTACGCATTTAACATAAGTAATGATGCTGTTGCTGCCCCACTGATCATTTGTTAAACCTATCTGGTCAAGGAACCTGAACGGAATTACGGCATCAAAGCTTACTACAGTATTGGCCGTCATTTCCTCAAGCACGCCGGTAACCATAAAATCAAATTGTTTTTCAATGGTGATGGATTGTCCGAGAGGATTCTCATCACCAAAATATTTTTCTGCCAGTTCCTCTGACATAACAATAGTATGAGGTTCTGACAGGGCAGTATTAGGATCTCCATATTTAAAATTGAAGGAGAACATCCTGAAGAATGTAGAATCCACGCCCCGGAGGTCGTCCTCAAACATTTTCATGTCACCTTTTTCAAACAAAACCCTTGGCAGATAACTGAACCTTGTATACTCAATTATCTCTGGTATTCTTTTTTTCCATTCCGCCCCACTGGGATAAGGAGTTACATTAACATGGTAGACATCACCGCTATAGTGTTGGTCTTCTTCAACCCTGTATATCTGGTCCGCATCATTAAAAAATTTATCGTAACTGAGCTCATGCTGTATCCACAATAGAATAAGGAGGGCAGCTGCCAGCCCTACTGAAAGTCCGAAAATATTGAGGAAGGATACGCTCCGGTTGCTTATCAGGTTGCGCCAGGCAACCCTGAAGAAATTTTTTATCATTATTATCGGTTAATTAGATAGTCATTCTATAGACGCTCAAACTTCTACAGTGTTGCAGAAATGATCTGGAAAATCCCTGTAAACTATTAGGAATTAGTTACGGCGACTGCAGGGAGCCAAATTACACCGAGCGAAGCGAGGTAAGTTACGCCGAGTAACGCGAGGCCAGTTACGGCGCGCGCCAGCACGCCCAGTTACGCGACCGCAGTCCGCCGCCGCCGAAGGCTATGGCGGACGGAGGAAGCAACTTACTTAGTCTTATTCTCCGTCACAATTTCCCCGTCGAACAGGTTTATTATCCTGTGGGCAAAGTCTGCATCATGGTGTGAGTGAGTAACCATGACTATTGTTGTCCCCTCCTTATTGAGTTCTGTAAGAAGATTCATTACCTCATCACCATTTTTTGAGTCGAGATTACCCGTTGGCTCATCAGCAAGTATCAGTTTAGGGTTAGCTACCACTGCCCTTGCAATTGCCACTCTTTGCTGCTGCCCCCCTGATAATTGTTGCGGGAAATGCTTACTTCGGTGTCCTATTTTCATTCTTTCAAGAACATTATTAACAAGCTGTTTACGCTCCGATGATTTCATCTTAAGGTATATCAATGGCAGCTCAACATTCTCATATACTGTAAGTTCGTCAATAAGGTTAAAGCTCTGAAATACAAAACCAATATTCCCTTTCCTGAAAATGGTCCTTTGCCTTTCCTTTAGTTTAGCAACCTCACTTCCGTTGAACTGGTAATCACCAGCTGTGGGATTGTCAAGTAATCCAAGGATATTGAGCAGGGTGGATTTTCCACATCCGGAAGGTCCCATAACCGCAACAAATTCACCCTCTCCTACCTTTAGGTCGATATCTTTAAGTGCTGTTGTTTCAACTTCTTCTGTCCTGAAGACCTTTGACATGTCTTCTGTTTTGATAATTAATTTTTCCATTTCGTTTATGTTATTAATAGTTAGTTAGTTTTTTCAATTTAGTGCTGGGGCTGTCTTATAAGTCCCATCGTGTAGGATTTATTTAAAAACAAGTTTTTCATTATCACCAAAGCTTTCATAGTTAGAGACGATAACTTTTTCTCCGGGCTGCAGCCCTTCCAAAATTTCATAATACATCGGGTTCTGTTCACCGAGCCTGATATCCCTTCTCACCGCGAAATCACCCGAGGGATCAACAACGTAAATCCACTGTCCACCAGTGGTTTGGAAGAATCCGCCTTTTTTAATCATGATGGCTTCCTGCGATTCGCCAAGCTGTAATTCTATATGATAAGTCTGTCCTGTTCTTATATTTTCCGGGACGTCACCCGTAAAAAGCATATCGATCTCGAACTGGTTATTTCTCACCTGGGGGTATACCCTTCTTACTTTCAGTTCGTATTCAACACCGTTTCTTTCAAAGTGTCCCAGCAGGCCTGCTTTTACCCTGTCTATATAATGTTCATCTATCAATGCCGTTACCCGGTGTGAGGTAAGTACGTTTATCTGTCCTATTGATTGTCCCCTTGATATTGACTGGCCTATCTCAGCTTCCAACAATCCCAGCTGGCCATCCACGGGAGCTTTTATATTGAGGTTTTGTTGCCGCTGACGTACCAACTCCAGGTTTTTCCTCATATTATCCAGGTTATCCTCCATCTGCATTACCTGTATGCTCCTGAATATACTGTCCTGCTTCTGCCTTTCAATATACAGCTCATATGACCTGCTCGCAAACTCATAGGTCTCTTTCGAAGTAAGGTATTCCTCTTCAGAGATCAGGTTGTCCTCAAACAAAACTTTATTCCTTTCGTATTCCCTTTTCTTCTTTGCGATATCATATTCAAGATTAAGAAGCTCTCTTTTTATCTGGAGCCTCTCCTGCTCCATGGTAACCATGGTATTTCTCAGGAAGTTTGATTTCTCGGCCAATTGGGCCTCACTGTCAAGTATGCTCATACTCAGGTCAGGGTTGCTAAGGCGCAGTATAACATCCCCTTCTTTGACCAGTGATCCCTCTTCGATAAGTCTCTCCTCTACCCTTCCGCCTTCCTGGGCGTCCAGATAAATGGTAGCTATGGGTTCCACCTGACCGGTAATAGTGTGATAGTCATCAAACACTCCGTATCGTACTTCATCTATCACCAACCTGTCTTCAAAGACGCGGTAGGTGGATGTTTTGTCCGTGAAGAATGCAAAATATATAATCACCACCAGGAATATCCCCAGTGCTATATATCCTATATGTTTCTTTTTCAGTCCTTTCTTCTGTTCTATTTTTTTATCCATGCTCATGGCAGAAAGTATTTTTTTTGTTTCTAGTTACTAGTTTCTCGTTGCTCGTTGCTCATCTCTCACCGCTCACCGCTCACCCCTGTCCGCCGAAGTCCCGAGCACTCGGGACTTCGTCATTCAACATTCGATATTCGATATTCATCATTCCCACTCTCCTGTCATATAAAAATTAACCGTCATCTCCTTTAACCTATATTGTAGCTCTGCACTCAGAAGGTTTATCTCTGCTGCAAATAGTGCTTTCTTTGCTTCGGCAAATTCTGTTGCACTGGCCAGACCGGTATCAAATTTCTTTGATACCGCTTCAAAAGAAAGCTTATTATATTCCAGGTTATCAACTGCCGACAGGTACTCATCCTTAACAGATACCAGCTCAAAGCATGCACTGCTAACCTCATTGTACAGTGCATTCTTTTCCTGTTGCAATTGCATTTCGGTATCCTTCAGATCCAGTTTGGCCTGTTTTATATTATTGCGATTGTACCAATTATTAAACAGGGGAATATTCAGACTGAGCCCGACATTCTGGTTGGTATTATTTCTCAATTGATCAATAAATGGAGTGGGATCTTCTCCTGCAACCATTGCATCATAATAACCTGTCCTCCATCCGGCATACAAGTTTAATTCGGGCACTGTAAGCCCCTTTGCAACACTTAGTTCTTTCTTTCTTGCATCTTTCTGAAGCTCGAGGGTTTTGATCCTTGGTAGCAGTTCTAAGGAATTACTGTATATTGAATCCGTATTTACAGATTCATCAGTTCTGACAATAACAGTTTCCTCATTATCCGCAATATCAAAAGGTACGCCAGGTTCAATCTGGAGTAATAACCTGAGTTTCTCCAGTGCTATACCTGCATTGGTCCTGGCCTGGGACAGCAGCAATTTATCATTTGACAGCTGGCTCTGTATCTCAAGTAAAGTTGTCCTGCTCTCTGCCCCGGTCTCAACAAGCACTTCAGTCTTATGCAATTGCGCCTTGCTCACCTCAACCTGTTCAGCAGCGGAACTGACCGTACCTTTGGCCATAAGAGCACTGTAATATGCATTTACAATGTCAAGTGCCAGCAGGTTCTTTTGCTCTTCTTCAGCCTGCTCGCTGCTTAGATGCATAAACCTTGCCGCCGATATCCTGTTGAGTTGGGCAAAACCGTTAAAAACAGTAAGGCCTGTTCCCAGGTAGTAGTAGTTAGTAATGTTTTGTTTGAAGGTAATGGTATTTGTCTCTGGGTCTACTGAACGGCCAAAATTCATTGATCCTGATGATTGAAACCTCAGATCGGGAAGCAATTCCAGCTTACGGGTAAGCAGATCCGACTTATTCCGCTCAGTAGTTATTTCACTTCTTTTTAAAGCAATATTATTCTCCTCCGCATAAGCCAGGCATTCGTCGAGTGTCCATTTATCCTGGGCCTGTAATAATTGAGTCCCAGGAAAAATATTAATAACTACAAAAATTACTGTTAAAATATATCTGTACATAATTCCCTTATATTTTGCACCTTCTTTCCAAAAGCCGTGCCTAAATCTATATTACTCTGCTAATCACCTAATTACATCATGTATCTAATATTGCAATCAGATAATTGTATGATTTTATTACACTTTCTGTAATATTTTGTACATTTATTGTCAGTTTGACGATGGTCAATCCTTTTTAGGTTTGAAAGTTTGAAGGTGTGAAGGTTTGAGAGGGAATTTTATCAGTATTGATTTGCAATAATAAACTCATTCTCAACCCACTCTCAACCCACTCTCAACTCACTCTTAACTTTAATCATATTCTCCACTTCGTTCAGGATGACAGAATAATTATGGTACAGTTAATGCTAATAACAAATCAACTATATTTTATTTTATAAAGATTGGATAATGGAAAAAGGCAGGATATTAATAATAGACGACAACCGCAGTGTGCTCAGTGCACTTGAACTTTTACTGGAAAATGAATTCTCTGATATAAAATACCTGACAGGACCGAAAGAGTTACCGGGACTGCTAAAATCAGGCGATGATATTGATGTCATCCTTCTGGACATGAACTTCAAGGCAGGCATAAATACAGGGAATGAGGGTATCTTCTGGCTAAGAGAGATCTTAAAAAATGATCCCGACATAAGCGTGGTTATGATTACCGCTTACGGCGATGTTGAACTGGCGGTTAAAGCCATGCGTGAGGGGGCGATTGATTTTATACTGAAACCCTGGGAGAACGAGAAATTGCTCGCTACTCTAAAATCAGCCCTCAAACTAAGAAAAAGCAGAAAGGAAGTTAACAGGTTAAAAACTGAGCAGAAAAATCTTAAAAGCTCACTCAGTGGGAACCTCAACAAGATTATTATCGGCTCCTCACCACCCGTGGCCGAGATGATGAAGATAATTGAAAAGGTTGCTGCCACTGATGCTTCGATATTGATAACCGGGGAGAATGGCACGGGAAAGGACCTGGTAGCTAACGAAATACATAAAAGGTCAAAGCGCAGGAATGAAGTGATGATAAGCGTAGATATGGGAGCAATTACAGAAACCCTTTTCGAGAGTGAACTCTTCGGTCATGTCAAAGGGTCTTTCACTGACGCCAAAGAGGACCGCGTCGGGAAAATTGAAGCGGCAAACGGGGGTACGCTCTGCCTCGACGAGATCGGGAACCTGTCCCTCTCGCTGCAGGCTAAACTCCTTAATGCGCTCGAAACACTGCAGATAACAAGGGTTGGTTCAAACAAGCCAATACCTGTGGATATAAGGCTGATTTCCATTACTAACAGGAACCTCAATGAAATGGTCAGTAATGAGCTTTTCAGGGAGGACCTACTATACAGGATTAACACAATACACATTGAAGTTCCACCACTCAGGCACAGAAGATCGGATATCCCGGTACTTGCTGAATTCTTTCTCAAAAAATATAAGGATAAATATGCAAAGCCATCAATCAGGATAAATTCACAGGCGCTGGATGCATTAATAGGATATAACTGGCCAGGCAATATCAGGGAGCTGCAGCACACCATTGAAAAAGCAGTCATTCTATCTGACGGGTCTGTGATAAAACCTGAAGACCTCATGATCAAATATTCATCCGATGATGTATTTGACAGTCCTGACAGAACCCTCGGCGATATGGAAAAACAGATGATCCTGAATGCGCTTGAGGAAAATAAGGGGAATAAGAGTGCGGCGGCAGAAAAGCTGGGGATCACACGGCAAAAACTTTATAACAGGCTGAGAAAATATGGTCTTTAAACGATACAATATAAACATTATCATACGGCTTGTTCTTCTGGTATTGATATGCATAGGTGGAACACTTTACCTTACTCTATCAGGGTTTGATATATATTTCGTTCTAATAATAGCCCTGGTAATTATATTAATCATCAATCTTATAAGAATATTTAACCGGTCAAATGAAGAACTCTCATTTTTCCTGTCGTCGATAAGGAATGAGGATTCATCCCTCGTTTTCAGTGAGAAAACGGGAAATAAGAGCTTTGACTCACTTCATAAATCCTTTAACAGGCTTAATGAACAGATAAAGGATGCCAGGACGAATGTAATAATCCAGGAAAAGTTCTACCAGGTATTGGTTGAGAAAAGTTCCAGTGGACTGATAGCTTTTAATGACAGGGGGATAATCTTGCTGGCCAATACAAAAGCAAAAGAACTCCTCGGAATAAACCATCTCCATAATATAAAACAACTTCAGAGGGTAAACAGTAGGCTTATTGATACCTTCAAAAACATCAAGCCCGGTAATAAACAATCCCTGAATATTTTAATTAATGACATAAACGTATACCTATCAATTACAGCGGCAAATATCAAACTTAAGGATGAACAGGTCAAGGTTATTGGTTTAAACGATATAAGCCATGAAATAGATAAGCAGGAGATTGAGTCATGGCAGAAACTGATCCGCATACTTAATCATGAGATAATGAATTCAGTTGCGCCTATAACCTCGCTCAGCTCAACTATTTCCGGCTACTACAAAGAGGACGGATCACAGAAACAACCGAATGACATCGACGAAAAAACCATCAGCAACACCCTTAAAGGATTATCTGTGATCCAGGATCACGGAAAGGGACTTATAAACTTTGTAGACTCATACAGGAGTCTTACAAAGTTACCTGAAATGAAACCTGAAGAACTACAGGTAAAGGATATTTTTGAAAGCATAGTTATTCTGGCAGCATCTCTGAAAGAAGAGAAATATCCTGAACTAAATATATCACTATACACTTCTGTTGAACCAAATAATCTTCTTATCTGCGCCGATGAGAGTCTGCTTACCCGTGTTCTTTTTAACATGATCAAGAATTCAATGGAGGCCATGCAAGAAACAGGCAAGCCTGAAATAAGATTAACCGCCGAAAGATCGCCATCAGGAAAGGCTATTCTAAAAGTAATAGACAACGGCCAGGGAATGGATGACGAACTGATAGAAAGAATCTTTATCCCCTTCTTCACCACCAGGGAAAAAGGAAGCGGCATAGGCCTCAGCCTCTCACGCCAGATCATAAATATGCATAAGGGCAGCATCACTGTGAAATCCGATCCCGGAAAAGGCACGGAGATGATAGTTACGATCTAGGCTAAGGCTAAGGCTAAGGCTGAGGCTAAAGAATAGTAACAAATTCCATCAATCCATCAATCCATACACACCTGTACGGTTTTATTACAACATCACAGGAGTCGTTTTTGGTTAAGGCGCTGTTTATCTGATATATAATCCTTTTGGCAAATAAATTGCTCAGTAATTGTAAAAGCAGACCCACTATGTTTAGATTGATTAAGAACAGCTACCAGTCGATAATCAATAACAGGCCTTATTCATTCATTAATATTATCGGGCTCACGATAGGTCTCACCTTTGTTATCCTGATATTGTTATGGATAAAATCCGAAACAAGTTATGACCGCTTCCATGAGGGGCATGATAATATATACAGGATAAATCATTTCATGGTAACTCCGAAAAGAACAATGAATATGGGAGGCATAAATGCTCCCGGAGGCCCTGAGTTTAAAGAAAACTTTCCTGTCATACAGGAATACCTAAGGTACAGGCCTTTAAGGGTCAACATCAGGTACCAGGGTGCTTTTTACCCTGTTGATATAGTTTATGCCGACACCAATTTTTTCAGCATGCTAAATTTTCCATTAAGCTCGGGTGATAAACATTCCTGTCTGTCAGCCCCAGATAAAATAGTCTTGTCGAGACCAGCGGCTAACAGAATTTTTGGTGCTGAAGATCCGGTAAACAAGTTGATAGAAATAGATAATGAATCATTTATTGTTAGTGCAGTAGCAGATGAAGCTCCGGTTAACAGCAGTATTAACTTTGAGGCAGTGGCACCTTTTTCGGTGCTTGCTGAAGGATCATATATTGGATGGGACGGGGGATTGAGGTGTCAGACATTGCTAAGACTCATTCCTGGTGTATCAACAGACAGGCTGTTAAATGATATTAAGGACTACCTGTATGAGGTTATTAATGAACGCTTCCTGAGGAGCGGATATGAGATTGTTCCATATATGCAAGCGGTGAAAGATATTCACCTGGGGTCAGAAACCGACTTCGACTTCAGTGATAACGGCAGCTGGAAAAGGATAATATCATTTGCCCTGGTTGGCTTGCTTATACTGATGACAGCCTGTTTAAATTTCGTTAATATTAGTACAGCACTGTCTATAAGGCGATCGAAAGAAGTCAGCATCAGGAAGATATACGGATCGGGCAGAAAAAGGCTGGTTATATTGTTTATAACTGAATCCGGATTATCAATTTTAATATCACTTTTCCTGGCCTTCCTGCTTGCTAAAGCATTACTTGTATACTTTAATACACTTATAGGATCCGAACTCTCATTCTCACTTTTGTCTGTATTTGAATGGATCATAATTACTGTTTTATTATGGGCTGTTTGTGTCTTTCTGGCAAGTTTTTATTCTGCATGGTACCTGTCGGCTATTCTTCCCCTGTCAATTCTCAGGAAATTCACCGGAGGAAAGAGAAAGCAATTATCCAGGAATATCCTCGTCACATTCCAGTTTACCCTATCTATCGGACTTATAATCAGCTGCCTTATAATTTATTCACAGATGATCTTTATACAGAAAGCTGATCCCGGCTTTTCAGACGAAAATGTGGTTTATGCCGGACTAAGTAACAGGACATCACAAAGAACAGATATCATCAAAGATAAGCTACTGTCATTAACCGGAGTCCGTTCAGTCAGTGTTGCCACCGGAGGTATGCCCGGACTTAACTTTACATCTAATGGATATTTAGTGGAGGGTCTGGACCAGCCACTTCTGTCAAATGCAGTCTATGTTGACAAAGACTACCTGTCGACCCTGGGCTTAAGACTTGAAGCAGGACGTGATTTTATTGATGATGAGCCAGATATGTATAATGTACTGATCAATCAAACCTTTGCAAATACTGCAGGCTGGCAGGAGCCATTGGGAAAAAGGATTGTAAGGAATAGTAATGAATATACGGTGATTGGTGTGGTACAGGATTTCCATACTGGATCGGTACATAATAAGATACAACCTGTCTTTATTACCTTACACAATGAATGGGGTCGTATCGGAACTATTATTATAAAACTTGACAGTCCGCCTAATGAGTCGATACTTGAGCAGGTAGAAAATGTTTTTAAAGGAGAAGATCCATCAAGCCCTCATAATTTGGTGATATTAAATGAATCATTGAGAAGTCGCTACGAATCAGAACGCAATTTAAATACCATTTTCTTTGTATTATCTGTTCTGGCCATTTTAATCTCAGGTCTTGGTCTGTTCGGTCTTGCCACATATTCATCACAGAGCAGAAAAAAGGAGATTGGCATAAGGAAGGTTAGCGGTGCCATGATAGTCGATATACTCACCAGGTTTTCAAAAGAGTTACTAATATGGATAGCATTGGCCATATTCATTGCTACTCCTCTGGCAATATTCATTATGAACAGCTGGTTAACCAATTTTGAATACAAGACAGCTATCAGGCCCTGGATAGTTATTTCTGCGAGCCTGATCACAATATTAATCGGTCTGGTGGCTGTAATTCTTGCCACATACAGGGAAGCCAGCAGAAACCCGGCTGAAACGCTAAGGTTTGAATAGAAGCGGTGAGCTCCGCCTTCGCTGGCGCGGATCTCCAGATCCGTGCCTAGCTACGGCGGACAGAGGGTGAGCGGTGAGAGATGAGTTCTCTATAAACCTTATCATTTTTATTAACTTTCCTTAGCCTCAGCCTCAGCCTCAGCCTTAGCCTCAACTTGTATCTTGTATCTCGTATCTTTTTCCTTTTATCTTTTATCTTTTCTTCCTATTTTTGCGTTCTCCTCCTTCGCCCCGAGGACTCGGGGCTACGGAGGACGGAGCGGGATGTAGCTCAGCCAGGTTAGAGTACTCGTCTGGGGGGCGAGGGGCCGGGAGTTCAAATCTCCCCATCCCGACAAAAGCAACTGAAGACCGTTTTGCCGCAGGCAAAGCGGTTTTTCTTTTTTGTAATTCGTCAGAAACTTGTTTCTGTAAGAAAGGCAAAAAAGAAAAACCAGGGTGCGAAGCACCAGGGTCTTCAGTTGCTTTTAGTTTCCTCCTCAGGGAGATCACGGCTGCGACGAAGGAGCAGACGTAATCTCCGGAAGCAGCAGAATATATATTCGTATTTGAATCCCCTCATGAGATCGCGACCCCGAGAAATCGGGGGAGCAATCTCCTTTATCCTCGCAGTACTCACTTGCTAATGCAACTTCGCACTGCTCGGAAGATATTTCTTTATATACCCCTGGGGCTACAATTATTTGACGCCTAACGGCGTCATAAAACAAAGACAAAAAAGATGATTGCCCTTTTACCTTTTAGTTAGGGATGTTCATAAATTGTGTATAACTCTGATTGACAAATAGTTATATCTTTTGTATATTTAAGAAAAACCCCGAAAAAGGCTATATAAGCCAAAAA
>JAWLEO010000003.1:0-56491 GCA_041686075.1 Bacteroidales bacterium
GGGTAGTTTTGCTGGCGCAGGTGGCTTTGCAGCTCTTTGCTTTTAGTTTTTACCGATAAGATCAGATCCCAGGAAAGCTAAAAAGCAATGTGCTGCAAATAAGGAAAGGGAAAGCAAAACTACACCTGCCTGCCGGCAGGCAGGGAAGCGTCGGCGTGGGGAGTAGCCGCCGGCGAAGCGACGTGAAAGGGCCGGCTGCTACGAGGGGGTAATACGTTCATAATCATCATTTTTTTCAATTGAAAATCCTTTCAAGTGAAAATAAAAAAGTTACCTTTGAAAAAGTGATGTCAATAAAGAAAAGACTGTTTTGAAAAGCGCACAAAGATATGATATAGAGGGCAAAACGACGCCCAGTGCATACAATTGCCCTTACAATAGGAAGGGGCGATAATGATTTAAAACCGGGCATAGCAATTATCGGTGGAATCGACGGGAGGTACGTGGCAGGCAGGGAAATAGCCCTCGGTTTTGCTGAAAAACTTCTGGAAAACTCCAGTAGTGATAAGATAAGCGATCTTATCAGCCGGGTAAGCTTTTATATCATACCTGATGCCAGCCCCGACGCCAGCTCAGGATTTTTCTCGAATCCTCAGTATGAGAAGCTGGTTAATGCAAATCCTACTGACAACGACCGGGATTTTCAAACAGACAAAGATCCCTTTGAAGATCTAAACGGTGATGGATTGATAACTATGATAAGGATAAAGGACCCAAAGGGTAATTACACCACAGACTCCGCGGATGAACGATTGATGAAAAAGTCTGATGTATCAAAAGGGGAATCAGGTAGCTGGTTTGTATATACCGAAGGTATCGACAACGATAAAGATGATTTATTTAACGAAGACAGCCATGGTGGGGTAAATTTTAATAATAATTTCAGTTTTGAATACGAGGAGTTTGGTGAAAATGCCGGGATCCACGCTGCCTCGGAAAAAGAATCCAGGGCAGTGGCCGACTTCCTCTATGAGCATTTCAATATTTTTGCTGTCTTCTCCTTCGGACCCCAGGACAACCTGGGCCAGGCATTCAAGGCCAGGAGGCAGGCTCAGGCGGAAGAAGAAGAGTCGCAGACATCATGGGGACGGAGACGGCCCCGGAAAGTTACATCCATATTACCTGAAGATGAGATGTATAATATTTTGCTGTCAGACAAATACCACAAGCACACCGGCTATGAGGGATCACCCGGATTCATACGCGAGCCGGGAAACTTCATGGAGTGGGCATACTACCATTATGGCAGGTACAGCTATTCAACACCCGGGTGGTGGTTCCCTTCAGAGAAAGGATTGTCAAGAGAAGCTTCCTTCCTTAAATATGCATCCGAGAATACAGATGATAAAGTATTTGTAGACTGGGAGGAGATCGATCACCCTGATTTTCCCGGGAAAAAAGTTGAAGCAGGGGGTATAAAACCCTTTGTAATGTATAATCCACCGGAAGAAAAGCTAAATGAAGTAATTGAGTCCAATTATCTCTTCCTGGTAAACGCAGCCAAACTGCATCCTGAAATTGAATTAATAGATCTTGAGACTGAAGAGCTACAGAACAAGCTATACAGGGTATCGGTTACTTTACATAATAAGGGACTGTTTTCAACTGCATGCCAACTGGGAGAAAGGGTTAAATGGGTCAGAAAGATCAGGGTGGAACTGAATTCAGATTCCGATTACCAGCTACTCAGCGGGAAGAAAATCATTATAGATGAAAGGCTTAAAGGCGATGAATCACGCGAATACAGCTGGCTCATAAGCGGTAAAGGAGACTTTACAATTTCTGCCGGAGCCGTTAATTGCGGAATGGATGAGATCAACTTTACTCTCAGGTAACCAATAAGAAAAAAATAGCCATGTATAAAATAAAAAGATCAATTATAATAATTACATCACTTGTCCTGGCCCTGCCCCTTCAGGCCCAGGAAGATGAAAGGTTTTTCAAAGCTGCCGGCACACCCGTAAATCCAAAGGTTCAGGTTAGCTGGAACAAGTATTATACTTACACAGGAATACAGGACCTGTGTAAAAGACTGGCAGAAGCATATCCTGACCTGGTAAAGGTGGGATCAGCAGGTAAATCATATGAAGGCCGTGATATAATAGCACTCACTGTCACAAATCATAAAAATCGTGATCCCCTGCATAAACCGGGATACTATATTGATGGTAATATCCATTCCAATGAGATACAGGGCACTGAAATGGCACTGTATTCAGCATGGTACCTTGCAGAGATGTATGATGAGAATGATTTCATACATGAACTCCTGGATGACAAGGTTTTTTATATTATTCCAACAATCAATCCTGATGCCAGGGAGAATTATATGCACGAGCCCAATACGTCCAGTTCGCCACGCTCGGGAATGGTACCGAGGGATGATGATCGTGACGGACTGGTTGATGAAGACGGATTCGATGATATCAATAATGACGGTGTGATATCCATGATGCGCCGTAAAAACCCATATGGGCAATATAAAGAGGATCCCTCCGATCCACGTCGGATGGTACGTGTTGAAGAAGGTGAAACGGGAGAATATGAAATGCTTGGTTACGAAGGCATTGATAATGACGGCGATGGTGAAGTGAACGAAGACCGACAAGGTTACTACGATCCCAACCGTGATTGGGGATATAACTGGGAACCCGATTACGTGCAGCGAGGTGCCGATAAATATCCTTTCACCTTCCCGGAAAACCAGGCTGTGCGCGACTTTGCCCTCAAACATAAAAATATAGCAGGGGCACAGTCATACCATAATTCAGGCGGTATGATTTTAAGAGGTCCTTCAATTGAAGGCGGAGGTTCAGAGGTATACACCAGGGAAGATGAACAGGTTATCAATGCTATAGGTGAAATGGGAGAGACAATAATCCCCGGTTACAGGTTCCTTACTATATGGAAAGATATGTACACCGTTTATGGTGGTGAAGTGGACTGGTGGTATGGCTTTATGGGAGTCTACGTCTATTCCAACGAATTATGGTCAAGGCACCTGATGTTCCATGACGACAGCAGGGATAGTTATAAATTTGACAGGCTACTGCTCTTTAAAGATGCTTTTATCCCCTGGGAAGAATATGATCACCCCGTTTATGGTAAGGTCGAAATAGGTGGCTTTGATAAAAACTTCGGAAGGAACCATCCTGGCTTCCTGCTCGAATCAGATGCACACCGCAATTCTGCTTTTTGCTTTTATCATGCCTACCATACACCCAAACTGGTGGTAAGGGATATCGAAGTGGAAGAACTCCAGGGATCGCTTAAGCAGGTTACGGCAACCATTGCCAACCAGAGGATGATGCCCACCCATTCAGGGCAGAACCTGAAGTACAAGATAGATCCACCCGACTATGTATACCTGGACGGTGGGGAAGTAATCAGCGGTATGATTGTCCTTGACAAGGACAGGGATATATGCAAAGAGCAGGTACGTAAGCCACAACGCATAGAGGTGGAAAATATCCCGGGCAAGAGCTCGGTAACGGTGAGGTGGATAGTGAAGGGTGGTAATAAATTCACCGTACGTGTGGAAAGCGTCAAGGGAGGACATGCCTCCGGCACAAATTAACTTCATAATTCATAACTCATAATTCATAATTAAAAAGGCTCCGGTGAGGGAGCCTAAAAAAACGAGTCAGGTAAAAAAGTATATAATTAATAGCTCTTAAGGGAGAGCCTGAAGTTGCCTGTGGCGTCTTTGGCCGTAACCTTGAATCCCCATTCACCTGTTTTGGTGCTATTCTCTTCATCTATGCTGAACGACTTGGACCAGTTGAGGGATCCGTAACGGTCAATAAGGACTTCGGTATATTTGCTTCCCGAAGGCATGGTGATAACTATAAGGATCTCCCCCTCTTTACACATGCCGCTCACGTTTATTGATGCCCTCTTTGCATCTTCTTCAATCTCGAATGTCAACTCCTTGGTAAAACTGCCTTCTTTGACAACCTTGGAAAACTGCAGGCTGGTTGAAGAATGCGAACCACCAAAAAAATAAATATTGTTGAGGTCAGAGCCTGTTGAAATCATCACTGGTTCTTGTATGGACCATTGACCCCTGTAGGCCTCACGGGCATTCCTTACAGCACGCTCAAGCTCATCCTCACGGATTTTGATTCTCTCCCTTTCTTCAATAGCTTCCTGTTTCTTGTGCTGCGCTTCCAGCTTCTTTTGCATAAGCATCTCCTGCTTCTTCTTTTCTTCCTCTTCCTTTGTTTGGGCAAATGTTGTGACACTGCCCAAAACGAGCAAAAAAGACATAATCATTAATATGGTAACCTTTCTTTTCATTATATTTTACTTTTATAATTATTCACATTTCAAAGGTAAATACAAAAGCAAGCAAATTTTGTTAACACAGGGTTAAAGTAGGGTTAAAGGCTTCTTGGCTGTCTAATAAATACTTAAATTTGATCCTGTGTAAATATATTATCATGTGGAAACTGAAGACACTCTTACCTGTATTTGCTGCATTGACAATATTTGTACTGGCACAGGTATATATAGTCCGCCAGGTATGGAAACAGAAGGATGAGGTATTTGCATTAAGGTACAGGTCAGAATCAAAGGAAGCTATACACGAAATGTCATCATATGACCCGTATACTGGTTTTAAAAAAGCATATTTTGTAATTGATGATATTGCGGGCTTATATCTACAGAAAAAGAAGGCCCTGCAAAACCCTGAGGATTCAGCATTATTTGCGAAGAATGTAAGGGATAACTTTACAAAAATATTGTCTGAGGACCAGTTACTCTCTGAATATCTCAGTAGCTATCTTGAAAAACTGGGCCTGGAGAATAAAATTAATCCTTTGATATATGTCAATTATATTGACCTTATAGATATCCAGGAAAATATCAGTGTCTACAGGGCACCAATCAATGAACTCAAAAAACAACAATCCAATCAAAGTATTCTTGTGTATACCTTTAACAGTGAAGGGAATAATTATAAAATATCTTTTAATTACTATATAGACATAGCGAACAAAGAAAAAATAATACTTCGTGAAATAAGCCTTACACTCATACTGAGTATTTTAAGCTTCGGAATAATCATTGCCATATTTATTGCCACAATGAAGAACTACCTTGAGGAAAAAAGATTGTCAAACCTCAAGACTGATTTCATAAACAATATGACCCATGAATTGAAAACTCCGCTTTCAACCATTACAGTTGCAGGAAAAACACTCAAACATGAGTCTGTTATAGACAACAGGGAAAAGATAAAAGAGACTGCTGATATGATCGGCAAGCAATCACTTCACCTTAACGAACTTATTAATCTTATCCTGGAAATAAGCATGTGGGAAAGAGCACAGTTCCAGGTTAATAAGAAAGTCATCAATGTTGAGGAACTCTTGAGAGATATAACATGCAGTTTCAAAAACGGATGTGATGAAGCATTTAAATTAACCGAGCACTATAAACTTAATGGCGCCCGTGCAGAAATAGATGACCTCTACTTCACCACCATGATCAATAACCTGCTGAACAACGCCGTGAAGTATTCAAAGAACAGCCCTGAGATACGACTTGAAGCACTGAGTACCGAAAATGAAATTAAGATTAAGGTTGCAGACAAGGGAATTGGCATCAGCCGTAGTGACCAAAAAAATATTTTTGATAAATTTTACCGTGTTAGAACAGGTGATATACACCTGTCAAAAGGCCTTGGGCTGGGACTTTACTATGTAAAAAAGATTGCCGAAGCGCATGGCGGTTCAGTAAGTGTAAGCAGCAAAAAGGATAAAGGAAGCGTCTTTATAGTAAGTATACCGAAAACCATATAACCAGAGCCATGAAAGTATTAATAGCGGAAGATGATATTGACTTTGGCAATATACTGAGTCAGTACGTCTCTATCAACGGTTTCGAGGTTACCCTCACCCGTGATGGTAAAGAAGCCTGGAGCACCTATACCCGGGAAAAACCGGATATTTGTGTTCTTGACGTTATGATGCCTGAAATGGACGGCTTCTCCCTGGCAGATAAGATCAGGCAAAACGATCCCGATATGCCGTTCGTATTTCTCACGGCTAAAACACTTAAGGAAGATATTGTAAAAGGCCTTAAGATGGGTGCCGATGACTATATAACAAAACCCTTTGATCCCGAGGTGCTTATATTGCGGCTTAATAATATCCTTAAAAGGGTATATACCACCGTTAATGATGAATACACCATATCTTCCACCACGCTCAAATTTAACATACTTGAGCTGCACTGCAAGGGCAAAAAAGAAAAGTTAACCCTCAAAGAAGCACAGCTTTTACGTTATCTGATGGCTAATAAAAACAATATTTTGCACCGCGACGCCATCCTCAATGAAGTATGGGGAGAGGATGATTATTTCCTGGGCCGCAGTATGGATGTCTTTATAAGCAGGCTGAGGAAATACCTGTCACCTGACCAGGGTATCGAGCTGAGGACAATAAGAGGTACGGGCTTTGTGCTTGAAGAGGCAGTTAAAGGGGCGAGAGATGAAAGGCGATATGCGATATGCGAACTGATGAGCTTCCCTGTACCTGCAATAAATTTGACATCACTTCGAAATTGACTCACTTTGTTCGTCGAGCTCTAATCATAGAACATTTTACTATTTTTGACTGTTAGCCCCGTGAATAAAAAATAACAGGAATGAATAGTAAGAGGCTGCTTCCTCTGGTGCTTATTTTTCTTCTGACAGTCAAACCGGATATGCTGCTGTCGCAATCTGACAGTCTCCATAACCCGGCCGTTATCGGTTTGCACGGATCGTACGGATTCATAATACCTCATTCCAGTAAAATTGAGCCGGTTTCTCACAGTAATCCCTTTTCCCTGGAGGTGAACGTCGCCCTGCACCTTACTGCCGAGGAAGTCTGGAAATATTGTTACTGCTACCCGAGGCTGGGGGCAACTCTTCATTACGTCGACTTTGGAAACAGGGAGGAACTCGGTTCGGCCTTTGCACTATATCCTTATATTGAACCATTCATAGGAGCCGGCAAAAGGCTCAGCATGGCTGTGCGCTTTGGTCTTGGAATATCTTATCAGACAACCATCTACGACGAGATCGAGAATCCACGCAATTTGTTTTTCGGTTCCCATTTTGCCTTTATTGCCATGCTTAATACAAGCCTGAATATTAAACTGAATGAGAATATCTACGGCAGGCTTTCTTTTAATTACAACCATCTCTCCAATGGCGGTTTCATTATGCCCAACCTTGGTATCAACTACCCCCTTTTTGGCCTTGGACTGGATTATGTTATCAATCCCTATGATTTTGAGGAAAGGGAAAAGAACCGGGACATTGTTCTTAACCCTGACAGGAATCGCTTTGACCTGGCCCTCTTCTTTTCGGGACGCGAGGGCAAGGATTTTGACCGCTGGTTTGGAGTTTACGGTATCTGGGGTGGCTACAGCCGTATGCTTGGCAGGATAAGTGCCTTTTACACAGGGACCGAGTTTGTTTCCGATCACCTTCTAAAAAGAAGGGTATGGCAGGACTATAAGGACGGTACTATTGAGGAATTACCCGATCATAAGAGATTGAGCATCCTCCTTGGCCACGAACTCGTCCTGGGCAATTTTCTTTTTTCACAGTATGCCGGCATCTACATCTATTCCCCTGTCACTGCGCCCAAGCCATGGTACCAGAGGTACGCCCTGCTTTACAGGTTTGCACCTTCTACATGGATCGGTGTAAATGCAAAATCACATTACCAGGTTATCGACTTCATCGACCTGAGGCTTGTTCGCTCTTTCTGATGAGTTCATAGCCCAGGTCATGTTCCTTGTCTACCGCTGGTATCCCCTCTTTCATCCATTTTGGCATAGGCTCGCCCTTGAGGTAGTGAGCAAAGAACTGCGCCAGGCGTATCTGGAAATCCTTCTTGTTCTTGAGCTTCTGTGGCCAGTGAGGCTCACCGGTATAGTTAAGCATCCATACGGGCTTTTGTAACCTACGGAGAGCTATGAAATATTCAATGCCCTGGTACCACGGCACGTGGCCGTCCTGGTCGTTATGCATGATCAGTATGGGCGTGGTAACCTTATCCATTGTAAACAAGGGTGAATTTTCAAAATACCTCAGCGGCTCCTCCCAGATACTGCCCCCTATCCTGCTCTGGGTATGCTCGTACTGGAATGAGCGGTTAAGCCCGGTCCACCAGCGGATGCCGCCATATGCACTGAACATATTAACCACTGGGGCACCGGATTCAATGGCGGCAAACATGTCGGTCCGGGTTGCCAGGTAAGCAACCTGGTATCCGCCCCAGCTATGGCCCTGGGCGCCTATGCTCCCGGGATCAATAAATCCTTCGTCCACAAGAGCAGTTACACCGGGCATTACACAGTTATAAGCACTCTCACCAGGGTAGCCTTCCTGGTAGTAAACATCGGGATTAAATATAACGTAGCCATTACTTGTATAATAATGATAATCGATAGTGGACCGGTGTAATTCGGGAACCCGGTGATTGTACATGCCGCCTGATGACTTTTCGTAAAAATTAACGATCATAGGATACTTCTTCGACGGATCGAAATTTTCCGGTTTATAAAGCAACCCTTCCAGTTCCATGCCATCGAGTGATGTCCAGCTATACAGTTCGGCTGTACCCCAGAGGAATTCCTCCTGCTGGGGATTGGCATTGCTTATCCTGGTGCTGTCCCTGAATTTCAGGTCTGATACAAGGAGGTCCGGGAAGGTCTGAAAAGTTTCCATTGAGTATACAACAGTCTCATCATCATCAGCTTTCTGTAGACGAGAAAGTTCATATTCACCCCCTATTAAGAGATCAGGTTCCAATGCTTTCTTCAATCCCCACCTGTAATATCCTGACTCCCGGCTTTTCTCATTTGTGCCTGTGAGATACTGTATTTCCTTATCATCAATAAAATCTTCATCCCTGTCAAAACGTATAAGCCTGTAAGTGATTTTATCTTCGCGCCCACTAACTGTCATATTCACAGGGTTATATGCATTCTCGGGGTCCACCTTCCAAATATCATACCTATCATATATGAGGACTGCATCATCTCCTTCGAGCCAGCCCGGCGATCCGTAAGGATAGGCATAATTAGGCACATCATTCAGTTCATTCTCGGCCCTGATGGTTGCCGGCTCAGTAATCCTGTATTCGTCACCTGACTCTATATCATAAGTATAGTATGAATAATCAGGGTAATTGAACCACGCCAGGTACTTACCGCCGGGAGACGATTCCACCCTGGCACGAATATCTTTCTTGATCATTTCTTTCTCACCGGTGACCAGGTCGATGAGGTAGACATCATAATGATAAGGACTTCCCTCCCACATTGACTGTAGTTCATATGGTTTGTTTGAAAGCAGAAGTACATAATTTGAATTCCCTTCATCTATAAGCCTGGCATCGGGAATGTCTTCTGTTTCAACCTGCAATGTTTTTTCAGTTTCCCTGTCATACATTGCCAGGTAAGTTCTTTTCATTTCACGCTCCCTATTTATAACCTGCACTGTATGAAGAGTTCCTTCACTTCCATGCCATATGTCCACATTGGGATATTCCTCATCAAGTATTGTGCTGTCACGCTCGGGTCTTACAGGGGCCGTGCCAAAAAATAATCTCTTGCCGTTTCCAGAAAATTTTATACTGCCATTCTCGCTTATTTCCCATTGCTCGCGGAAGGCACTATTTTCGTTATTCACCAATTCAATAGGTCTGTCACCCAACCAGAGGAAAAGAGAATAATCCGAATCTTTATCATCACCACCTGCAGCAAGGAAAGCCAGCATATCGCCATCTTCTGTTATGCTAAGCTGCTTATATTCATTATCCCCTGTCATTACTTCATTTAGCTCCCCCTTGTCTATTTCATAAAGATATATCCCCGACTCGAATTCTTTATCGTCGCCTGTGGAAACAAAAAACAGCTGTCTGCCCTTTTCGGCAAAATAATATTCAGTGACAAAGGGCCAGGTCAGTAAATCATTGTTTTTAAGATTCTTAAAATAAAGCACAAGACCATTTTCCCCGGTTTCTTTTTTAGCTTTGTCCTCTTGTTCATTCTCCCCCTTTTTCTCTTTTTCTTCTTTCTTTTCTGCTTCAGCAGGCTCCAGCTGGTAAGCAATATAAGCTGCCCATTCTTCAGGTATTTTATAGTTTTTGATTTCTTCCAGGGAATCAATTGTCCCTGTGTTTATATTGTATATGCCAAGTATATCACCGGGCATATCCTCTTTTTTTGTCTTTCTGAGTTTCAGTTCCCTCACACGTTCGTATTCAGGCTCAATCGTAAATATCATAAATTCTGAGTCATCCGTAAATTTTATCCCGGTGCCACATTTTGATTCATATTCTTTTTGACCGTTCTTATCGTAGAGAAATATTTTTGAATCGCCCTTCCATGGTTCGAGTTTATAGGCTATCCATTCACCATCGTCCGAAATTAACCTTTCGTTAATTCTGTTCCACGACTCAATGTCATCATGTGTAAGGATCTTTTTCTGTGCTGTAAGATTGGATGCAAAAAGGAAAAACAAGAAGGCCAGAAAATATAGATTAAGTTTTTTCATATTATGATTGTTTTTTTTGTGTTTAGAATTACTCCCCGAGTTTTTCGGCTACCGTTCTTCTTAGTTCCGGGCCCCGGATGTTGGTAGCAAGTATCTTACCTTCTGAATTCAGCAGGAAATTCGCCGGTATTGCAGTTACGGCATACAGTTGTGCAGCTTCGTTCTGAAAGTATTGAAGATCAGAAATATGGGTCCACACAAGACTATCTTCCTTTATTGCCTTTAACCAGTCATCCCTATCCCTGTCAAGTGAGACACCCAGAACATCAAAACCCTTATCATGAAAATCATTATATACATTTACCAGGTTATGGTTCTCCTGTCGGCATGGTCCACACCATGCTGCCCAGAAATCGACCAGCAGGAGTCCGGAGCCGACAACATCATAAAGACTTAGAGGATTACCTACGGTATCATTCAGCGTAAAATCAGGTGCCATCTCCCCTATGGCAACCTTCTTACGTTTTTCAATCCTATCCTTAAGATTGATAATTACCTCGGTCCCAAAAAGTTTAGGATCCAATAGCTCGACATAAGATTCTATCTCTTCAATGGTAAGATCATATGTTTGAGAATTGAGTATATGTGGCGTAATATAAGATTCAGGATGTGACCTTACATATTCCAGGTTATATTCGGTAATCTCTTCGAAAAGCAGACTTCTTTCTGCTTCGAGTTCTGGTAATTTTAATGTATCACCTTGTTGTCTTGCATTACTTATTTCGTTGAACAAAGCAATATTTCTTTCATATAAGGGTTCAAGGCCATTATTATATTCATCATATTCATCCTGTGTAAAAGAGCCTTGTGCAACCGCCTTATACAATGAATCGGCATGACCTTTTACACTTATCCTTGAATTTTCAAGGAAGAAATCTAAATAACCTCTTTTATTTTCAACAGTCAAATAATAAATATCGGGATAATCTACCGATCCACCCGTTATTTCAAAAGCACCATCATCGACAAAAGCAGAGTCAACTATAACAAACTGACCGGATTCATGTTTTTGGAGATATACCATGCCGTCATTCACCCCCTCCAGTTTGCCTTCCACAACGTACCTGGGTTCAGAAGAGCAACTAATAATTATAAAGGCTGTGATTGCAGTAAGAAAGAATAGCTTTCCCATATTGATATATTGATATTTTAAAAGTATGCACAAGAAATAAAAAAAATATCAATCTTTCTTCTTTTTATAATATTTATTCAGCATTTCTGCTGCTGCTGAGTATGAAGTTATTTTGCCTGCATGAAGATCATTCTCAAGCCCGGGTAATATTTCGCTGATTTCAGGATTTTTATAGAAGGAGGATTTAAGGTTTTCCATAATGAAGTCATGCATCCTGATTACTGATTGTCTTTTTCGCTTTTCACTAAAAAAGCCATTATTCTTTGTCAGTTCTATCTGTTCGCTTATGGTATTCCATATTTCATCTATTCCCCGTACTTCGAGGGCGCTACAGGTAAGGACCCTGGGTTTCCATCCTGATTTACTTGGGGGGAAAAGCGAGAGGACATTCTGAAATTCTGTCTTTGTCATTTCAGCCCTGTGTATATTATTTCCGTCAGCTTTATTTATGATAATAGCATCGGCCATTTCCATTATTCCTCTCTTTATGCCCTGCAATTCATCCCCCGCACCTGCAATCATCAATAATAAAAAAAAGTCTACCATTGAATGAACCATCGTTTCTGACTGTCCCACACCAACGGTTTCCACGAAGATTGTATTAAAGCCAGCCGCTTCGCAAAGGATTATAGATTCCCTGGTTTTTCTTGCCACTCCTCCCAGGGAACCGGCTGCAGGAGACGGTCGAATAAAGGCATGTGGATCAGCGGCCAGTGCTTCCATTCTCGTCTTATCCCCGAGAATACTCCCTTTTGAGTTTTCACTGCTGGGATCAATAGCCAGGACCGCCAGTTTCCTGTTCATTGCTGTGACTTTCTTACCCAGGGTTTCTATAAAGGTACTTTTGCCAGCCCCCGGCACACCCGTAATACCTATCCTAATCGAATCTTCTCCGTAAGGCAGGCAGGCCTCTATAATTTTCTGGGCAAATTCGAAATGTTCAGGTTTATTACTCTCGACAAGGGTTATAGCCTGGCTTAACAATGTTATATTGCCTCCAAGGATGCCTTCCAGGTATTCATTAACCGAATATTCCTTTCTTTTCTTCCTTACCTTTCTTAGAAGTTCAGGATTAACAGACGGTGGCTGGGGAATACCTTTACTTACTGAAAGTGAAGGCTTCCCAGTACTAATTTTTTTCTTATCCTGCATTAATAATCAACTAGTCATTCTCCAGTACGGTGCCACTTATTACAAGGCTCACCTGGCTCTTTTTAGGGTCATTTGTGATTACGTTTATCACCTTGTGCTGTTTACCCTTTCGCACACCGGCATCGAAAACAGCCTTGATAGCACTTGATTCACCGGGTTTAATTGTAGTGTTGGCCGGCGTAACGCTTGTACAACCACAGGAGGCTCTTACTTTTCGTATTATAAGGTCGCTCTTCCCTGAATTTTTAAATTTAAACTCGACATTGGCCTTTTCTCTTTGTTTTATTTCTCCAAAGTCGAAACGGGTGTTTTCGATGTCAAAGACAGGCGCATTTTCCACTTCCTTTTTAGACCATGAACTGAAATCCTCAACCAGGTTTGCAGATACAACAAAATAAGAATTGTTTATGGTTTGGCCATCTCTTTTAAGACGGATCAAGTGATTAACATAACCCCAGTCATTTATTTGGGCTGCATCATAAGTGCCTTCTATTATACCTTTTTCACCGGGTCCCAGTGTGGCAGGTTTCGTTCTCAGGCTCACATGTGCCGGCACCCTGTCAAATTCGACGGTTGCGGGCTTATCCGAGGTATTTATTATCTCCATTACCCTGATCTTTTTCTTACCCTGTTTGATATTGGTAAAGGCAAGGTGATTACTTTTAAACCTTACACCGCCGCCAGCATCGAACCTGTAAATTTCTTCTATTGTAAGTTCCCTGGGGATAACATCACCTTCAATTATGAGCACTTGAACAGGAGGCTGCGTGTTGGTATACACAGCTACCGTTTTCTTAAATTTGTTGGGGCGATTCCTTGGATTATAGGTTACTGATACATATCCTTTTTCTCCAGGTTTCAGTGGATGCTTGGTCCATTCGGGTGATGTACAACCACATGATGCCGTAACCCTGCTGATAAGAAGATCGGCTGTTCCGGTATTTTCAAATTCAAACTTGTGCGTCTGGAGCCCCGCCTCTTCCTTGAACCTGCCAAAGTCATGACTTGTTTCCTTAAACTCAATAACGGCACCATTGGGCTGTGCATTGGCAATCAAAGTCGTCAATAGTATTGCAAGTATAAATTGTATTTTTTTCATATTAAAAAAATTTACTCCTGTATCGTTTGTAATATTCAATTATTAGGACAAATAATAAAATCAAATAGTTGCACTGGTTGTTATTACAAAAAACAGACCAGTAACTATTTTACGGGCCAAAATTAATAAAGTTTGTACTTTTTCGCTATTAATTCATAACATATTATCTTAGCTTTGTTGACCAGGGAATTCTTTTGGAATAAAATTTGAAGTCATTTTTTTCACAAAAATCAAATGCACATTTGAACATAAGAATCAGACATATAATTCTGACAATCTTTCTTTCCGCAATCAGTGTGCTTGCAAACAGCCAGTTTTATAATGGCCTGCAAATGACTTTTGGTAAAAACCGCCTCCAGCATTACGATTTTTACTGGTCGTATTACCGTTTTGACTTTTTCGATGTTTATTTCAATGAGTACGGTAAAGAACTTGCCCAGTACACTGCCAGCGTAGCCCAGGATAAGATTGCTGAAATAGAAGATTATTTTGATTACATGCTTGAAAAAAGGCTGATATTTATTACCTATAACCTCCACGGGGAACAAAAACAAACAAACATAGGCCTGGTAACCGGGCAGGAGGATTATAATATCGGGGGATTTAGCCGGACAATAAAGAACAAGGTAATGCTTTATTATGAAGGCAAGCATGAGGAATATGATCAACAGATAGCAGCTGCCATTACAGAGGCAATGATAAACGAGATGCTGTATGATGCAGACCGCAGGGACAGGATACCAGGGTCATCACAGATCAGCCTTCCTGACTGGTACTTGAAAGGCCTGGTAAATTACATTGCCAGAGACTGGGATTATGAGACAGATAACAAGGTCAGGGATGGCATTCTCTCCGGCAAGTATAAAAAGCTTAATTTTTTGGAGTATGAAGATGCTGCTTATGCAGGCCATTCCTTCTGGAGATACGTAGCTAAAACATATGGAGACCCTATTATTCCGAATGTTATCTACCTTACAAAAATTTACAAAAATGCAGAAGACGGCTTAATGTACGTTCTGGGTATGAAGCTTAAAGATCTCCAGGAAGAATGGTATGAATACTATAAAGAATATTATGAAAATATTGAAAATGGTGACCCGAGCAAGGAGCCGGCTGAAAAAATACACGAAACAAAAAAGAGGAGAATAATCCAGGATGTAAGTATCAGCCCGGATCAGAGATATATTGCATATATAACGTATGACTGGGGTAAGCGTAAGATATGGATATATGATACAGAGACCGGTAAACGGGAAAAAATCTTTTCCCTCGAACCGAAGTATGAACAGGTAAAAGACCTTAGCTACCCCGTGCTCGGATGGCATCCGAACAGCCGCATCCTTACCTTTATTAATGAAGAAAAAGGGGATCTTAAAATATATTTTCACAGACTGGTTGGCAATGAAACAGAAAGCCGTAACCTCCTTTACTTTGAAAAAGTCCTTGATTTTGATTATTCACCCAATGGCAACAGGCTGGTAATGTCCGCAGTTAAAAATGGCCTGACCGATATATATGTCCATACAATTGCTTCCGGCACCAATGAACAGATAACGAGAGATGTCGCAGACGATCTGAACCCCAGGTATATAAAATCTGCTGAAAACAGTATAATATTCAGTTCCAATAGGCTGAACGACACACTGGATATACCCTTTGACCCCATTGCAGAAACAGGCTTGACCTATGATCTTTTCACATATGACCTGGAAAAAGATGATAAGGTGGCGGTGAGATTATCCGAAGATGAGTATATTGAACGTCTCCAACCGGTAGCCAGGAATTCCAGGGAGATTTATTACCTGGGAGATATGTCCGGGACAATAAATAAATATGTGGCGAGGTTCGACAGTGCAATTAGCTATATTGACACTACTACCCATTACAGGTATTTTATTAAGTCTGATCCTGTCACCAATTACAACAGGAATATTATCGAGCATGACTTTGCCGGTAAGACTGTGGCCGAGATCAAGTTCAAAGATGGCAGTTATCATTTATATACGGGGTCGGTGAATGAGCAAGAGCCAATACCGGAGGAAGAGCTTATAACAACTAATTACAGGGAAGAAAAAACAGAAGTGCTGCATGAGGCCGACAGCATTGAACAATTGAGGCAAGAACTTATAGAGTTGGACAGGCGCAGGCGTGACACCTTACAAAAACCATTGTATGAGTATTATGCCACCGATGAGCCTATAGATATTAATTATTATATTTTCGAAAAGGAAAAAGAAAATTATTACCAGCAGCAATGGCGTAAAGATTACATGGGCATTGAGCTTGATACAGGTAAATTCGAATTCCCGGCCATAAGAATATATGAAACATCTTTTTATAATAATTATATTGCTAACCAGATAGATTTCAATTTCCTGAACCAGTCATACCAGGCATACACCGGGGGAGCACCATATTTCAACCCGGGATTCAACATGCTTACCCAGATAGGGGCGATTGACCTGTTTGAAGATTATAAAATAACCGGTGGCTTCAGGTTTGCAGGTAATTTTGACTCCAATGAGTACCTTTTGAGCATTGAAAACCTTAAAGGCAAATTTGACAAGCAAGTTGTATTCCACCGCCAGGCAATAAGCACTTATAACGAGGATGCATACTTCAAAATACACAGCCATAACCTGTATTTCACCCTTTCGAAACCAATAAGTCCTGTCCTGGCCCTGAAAGGAACCATGAGCTACAGGAACGACAGGTATGTGACACTTGCAACCGATATAGGCACACTTGACGGCGATGCCATTTATCGTAACTGGGGCGGATTGAAATATGAAATTGTTTACGACAATACAAGAAACAGGGGGGTTAACATTTACTTTGGAACACGCTTTAAAATATTTGGTGAATACTACACTGATATTCAAAAGAAAAAAACAGATATGTTCGTCGTTGGTGCCGATTTCAGGCACTATCTACGAATACACCGTGACCTTATATGGGCTAACAGGTTTGCAGCCAGCTCATCTTTCGGACCAACAAAACTCTTGTACTACCTGGGTGGAGTTGATAACTGGCTTGGCTTCCTCTTTAATGACGTGCCTATGTTTGATCAATCAGTACAGGTTGATCCTACGGTTAATTATGCCTTTCATACACTGGCAACCAATATGAGAGGATTCAGCCAGAATATAAGGAATGGAAATAATTTTGCACTTATCAACAGCGAAATAAGATGGCCTGTCATAAGGTATCTAGCAGGACGTCCCCTTAAATCCAAAATACTGAATGACTTCCAGGTAGTGGCCTTCGGTGACATTGGCACAGCATGGAGTGGCCCTGATCCCTGGTCGGGAGAAAACAAATGGGATACCGAAATCATTGAAAACGGACCCGTTAAAGTATACCTCGACACTAACAGGCAACCTATAGTTGGAGGATTTGGATTCGGACTGAGGGCAAATCTGTTTGGCTATTTCGTTAGAGCCGACTGGGCATGGGGCGTGGAAAATTACAATATCCTCCCCGGAATTTTCTACCTTTCTTTCAGCCTCGACTTTTAGATATACATATCGATATATGGACAGTGTAGCGGAAATCATCAGTAAGAGCGCCAATGAAATATTCGATGAGACTGTGAGGCTCAGAAGACATTTTCATATGCACCCTGAATTATCCTTTAAGGAGTATGAGACTTCCCAATTTATATGTGATTACCTGGATAAACATAAGATTGACCATGTCAGGAATCTTGCAGGAACAGGTATAATAGCGTGGATAGAAGGTGAAAAAGAAAATGGCAGGGTAATTGCCCTCCGCACCGAGCTGGATGCATTGCCCCTTGAGGAAGCAACAGGTCTGGAATACGCCAGTAAAAATAAGGGTGTTATGCATGCATGCGGGCATGATGCCCATATGGCTATGCTTATGTCAGCAATGATAATAATAAAGGACATAAAAAAACATTTTGGGGGCAAGATAGCTTTCATATTCCAACCCGGCGAAGAGCTTGCTCCGGGCGGTGCAAAGTTCATTATGAATACAAAAACCTTTAAAAAACTTACGCCTGATCTTGTTATCGCACAGCACGTATTGCCCCAATTTGAATCGGGTATGACAGGCTTCAGGGCCGGTAAATATATGGCATCAAGCGATGAAATACATATAAGCATAGAGGGGCAGGGAGGACATGCTGCCCTTGCCGACCAATACACCGACCAGGTATTGATAGGCAGCGAACTGGTGGTAAGACTTAAGGAAGGTGTCGCTAATTATAATACAAAAGAACCCTTGGTATTGGGTATAGGGCAATTTATGGCCGAAGGAGCGGCCAATGTAGTGCCGCAAAAAGTAAATATCAAGGGAACTATAAGAACATTCGATGAGAAAATAAGGAAGGACATTAAAGAGCTGGTTGCCCTTGTATGCAAAGAAACAGAGGGAAAATACGGGGTAAACATCGATCTTAAAATACCCGATGGTTATCCTGTACTTGTAAATAGCGATGAATATATCAATAAGTCGGTTAACCTGGCAAAAGAGATCAACGGTGAAGAGATGGTCAGGGAAATAGGACCGAGAATGAGCTCAGAAGATTTTGCTTTTTATTCACAAAAATATCCTGTTGTGTTTTATCGCCTGGGCATCAGTAACAACTCAGAAGGTAAAAACGGACTCCACACACCAAATTTCACCCTCGATGAAAAAACCATGATCACAGGGGTGAGAACACTGAGCTACCTGGGAGTAAAATTTACAGCTACCTGTTTTTACCAGCCGTATCTTTAGCGGAGGCTGGCTCCCTGCAACTATTTATATATGCATGTTCTAAAAATGAATTTTATCATTTTCTAATTAAAAAATATAAATAATTTTGCACAATCATTAACATGAATATTTAACTAAAAATAATCAAAATGGCTTACATTATAACTGATGATTGCACTGCCTGCGGAACCTGTATAGATGAATGCCCCGTTGAGGCTATATCTGAAGGTGATATATATAAAATTGATCCTGATGAATGCACCGACTGCGGTGCATGCGCCGATGTATGCCCGGTAGAGGCTATTTATCCGGAGTAGAAGCAAGCAGGAAGGTAATTATTATAAGGGCCGCATTAATTATGTGGCCTTTTTTTTATCGGGGCGGATTATATTTTGCCTCTTCAAGTATTTTTCTGTATTCATCCTCAACCATCAGATCACGCAGTTCAACCTGCCTGTTATTCTTCATATATGATTCTATTATCCTGAAGCCAAGCCAAACACAGGCCCGGCCGGGTGACTCGGAGGTGAAATACGTTGTAAATGGTGCCTCTCCCGTGAGCTTGCGTATTAACATCATATCAGTACTGAAAAGCATATCATGTTCGATGAGATACTCCCACATCCTGTATTCGTTGTTCTCGCAAAATTTCATCTGGCCCGGCGTAAAGCCGAATATTACTGAGTCAGGATAATCATAAAGCATGCATTTGGTGAAATAATGAAGTTTCCCTTCGTAAAGCATTGCAGACAGAAGATCCCCTGGCGACTCCCCTGAAGAATCCGGCCAGGCCGCCTTTGCCCATGCATACATTGCATCAGGTACAATTTTTTCAGGAACCATTTTGAGCCTCAGGTAATTATAAATTCCCAGTTCTTTGTAGTACCTGTGTCCGGCTCCCAGGTACCTGTCAAGCCCCATGCCAAGTACTGAATCGCCCACAATTACACTATTATTAAAACCTGAAATGAAAGTGTAAATCTGAGGAATTACAGAATCAGGGAAATAATACCTGTAGTTGGCCCAGGCTTCCTCAAATTCCTCTTCGTAATAAGATATATCGGGATACTTTTTCATAACAGATTCATATAGTTCATAATTATACCTGTTAGTAACAAAATCAACCACAAGGTTAAAAGCAAGGCTGTCCTTTAAATCGCCGGCATTAATCACATAGGCAAATAGTTGGAGGAAGGTGCCGTACTTTGATTTGAGGCTGTCCTTTAATGCAGGCAAGGTGGCAGGATCAGAAGAAAAAAGATCCTTTTCAAGCCTTTTTATTTTAACCTCAGGCTCAGGTAAATTTTCACTTATTGCATAATGACTGTCGCGGCACGAAACTGTGATAATCAATAAAAAGCTTAAAAAGGCTATTTCTACCTTGTTTTTCATTACTTAAAAGCTTTGTTAAAAAGAAACAAAAATATTTATTTTATTTTCAGTTAATTCCTTCTTACAATCGATTGATATATAATTGTTATTTTCGTAAACGGCAATTAAATGTAAAAATTTTATTAAAGATAATCTCCAAAGATAACTATAATGAAAGTAAGAGTATCCTTTATAAAATTCCTGTTGATATGCTTAACGGTAAGTTTGTCGGCACAACAATCTTTTTCACAAAATATCCAGATAGGACTATATACTGAACCCCTCATCAGCTGGTTCTCTTCTGACACAGAACTCTCTGCAAATGAAGGAGCCTGCCCCGGTTTGGCTTTTGGTCTTACCATTGACAGGTATTTCGCAAGAAATTATGCCTTTTCCACAGGTATCAGTATAATAAATGCTCCCGGGAGGTTAAGTTATTCCGATACTCTTTTAATAAGGTTCAAGAACACCGAAACCGAGCTCCATGCAGGAGATAACATTACCTACAGGATACAGTACCTGTCGATTCCGATTGGCATTAAACTCAAGACAAACCAGATAGGATATATGACCTTTTATGCAAATGCGGGACTGAATCCTAAAGTAATAATTGGGGGTAAGGGTGATATTACTTCAGAAAATATTAAAAAGGTGAATGTTACAAAAGAATTGAGACTCTTTAACCTGGGATACAATATTACAGCCGGTATGGAATATTCACTGGGTGGCAGAACTGCCGTTGTGCTTGGCTTGGTTTATGAAGATAACTTCATGGATGCCACTAAAGACTACCCGGGGCAACCTGATGATAAGATAAGTCACCACATGTTACGTTTCAGAATAGGAATAAACTTTTAATCATCATCTGAATGAAAATTACCCTGGCACAGATTAACTATCATATTGGAAATTTTGAGAAAAACAGCGGGCTCATTATTGATGCTATCAAAAAAGCTAAAAAAGAAAGTTCTGATCTCATAATATTTTCCGAGCTATCGTTAACCGGCTATCCCCCCCATGATTTGCTTGAACACCGCGATTTCATCGAAAAGTGTAATTACTATATAAGCATTATCGCAAAGGAATGCCGGGAGATATATGCCATTATCGGTGCACCTGCAATAAACCCGAAAAGCAGTGGTAAAAAACTCTTTAATGCAGCTTATATACTTGGCGCCGGAGGAATTATTGACATGGTATACAAAAGCTTACTTCCCACCTATGACATTTTTGATGAATACAGGTATTTTGAACCATCAAGCGAATTTAAATTGGTAAAAGTTAATGGGAAAAAACTGGCCGTAACAATATGTGAGGACCTGTGGGATGAGCAGGGCTTTGAGAACGAGTTCAGCAGTTCACGCATGTATTCAGTGTCACCGATGGAGGAACTGATAAAACTGAAGCCTGACCTTGTAATTAACATTTCAGCATCCCCCTTTGCATATACTAAAACTGAAAGCAAAAGGAAAATATTTACCAGCAAAGCAGCCAGGTATAAACTGCCACTTATAATGGTTAACCAGGTTGGTGCAAACACAGATCTCATATTTGAAGGGAATTCAATGGTCATAGGGCCAAAAGGAAATATTATCGATATTTTCCCGGCTTTCAACGAACATATAGCCAGCTATGAGCTTTCTGATATTATCCGGACCAAGACTGACATAAAAATTGAAACCGACCGTATCGGAATGATTTATTCAGCACTGATCCTGGGTCTTAAAGATTATTTCGATAAAATGAAATTCCCTTCTGCTGTCCTTGGCCTTTCAGGAGGGATAGATTCTGCAGTATGTCTTTGCCTTGCTGTTAAGGCTCTCGGACCGTCAAGAGTGAGAGTACTCATGTTGCCATCAATGTACTCGAGCGATCATTCCGTTGATGACGCTGTCGATCTGAGCAATAAACTGGGAGTAAGATATGATATCATAAATATCGAGGACTCATTCAGGGTAATCACGGAATCACTGTCAGATATCATGAGGGGAACAGAAGCTGATGTTACAGAGGAAAACATACAGGCAAGGCTCAGGAGCTTATTGCTTATGGCTGTATCCAATAAATTTGGCAATATACTCCTCAATACATCAAATAAAAGCGAAACAGCTGTTGGCTATACTACACTTTATGGAGACATGACAGGCAGTATATCAGTTCTCGGTGATGTTTATAAAACAGACATCTACAGGCTTGCCGATCATATCAATAAAGAAGAATTATTAATACCCCGGAGCATAATTAATAAGGCCCCCTCGGCAGAACTCCGACCGGGTCAGAAAGATTCTGATTCACTGCCTGAGTATGAAATCCTTGATTCAATACTCTACCAGTATATTGAATTGCAAAAACCAATCTCAGGAATAAAAGGCCGAAATATTAATAGGGAGCTGGTAAAAAAGATAATCAACCTTATTAATAAAAATGAATATAAACGTTTCCAGGCGCCTCCTATTTTGAGAATCTCACACAAAGCTTTCGGAATCGGTAGGCGGATGCCCCTTGTTGGTGTATATTGACTTTATTTATATTTATTCCAGATAAGCCTATTGCCAATATATATATGATGCGTATCACCTTTACTTTTATGTATATGTTCTATAACATAATAAGTAATGATCTGTCAACGTGAACTTTACAAAGCCCTGTTAATGAATGTGTTAAAAAATGTTAATTTAGCATTTGTATTTATCTTTTACTATTTTTGTATATGTTATGTAACATAAATGTCAATGAAAACAACATTATACAAAAACCACTACATCCAGACCTGTACTGAAGGTCCCGGATCAATTTTCAAAAATCTCAAGTTAAGTGAGAGAGAAGTCCTGGTTAAAAATCATTCATACGCACATTACCGTAAGGGTGAGATTATTTATAAGGAAGGAGAAAAGCCGCCGGGGCTTCTTTGCCTGGCCAGTGGAAAGGTAAAGATATTCAAAGAAGGGGTGGGAGGTCGTGAACAAATTCTGAGAATGGTAAAGCCTGCCGGTCTTCCGGGATTCAGGGCTCTTTTTGCGGGAGCAGCCTATTCGGCTTCAGCGATTGCAATTGAAGACTCCACTATATGCATTATTGAAAGAGATACCTTTTTCAGGCTGGTTAAGGAAAGTCCTGAGCTCTCGCTGAGCATAATTAAAATGCTGTCTCTTGAACTGGGTTTTTCCAATAACCGAACGGTATCATTAACCCAGAAGCACATTCGTGGAAGGCTTGCAGAATCGTTAATAGTTTTGAAAGACATTTACGGTTTCGAGAAGGATGGAAAAACCATTAATGCTTATCTTTCAAGGGAAGATATTGCCAACCTGTCAAACATGACAACATCAAATGCAATAAGGACACTGTCGACATTTGCTTCTGAGGAAGTTATATCTATTGACGGCCGTAAAATAAAGATTCTTGATCCGTCAAAGTTAAACAGGATAAGTACACTGGGTTAGTTATTCATATAAGAAAATCCTTTTTACCCGTGGGTGAATAGCTGTGAGTATTTCATATGGTATGGTGTTGCAAGTATCCGCTACTTCATTAATAGATATATTATCTCCGAATATTTCCACTACATCGCCGGGTTTAAGATCCGTGCCGCTTATGTCAATCATGCACATATCCATACATACATTACCAATTATTGGAAGGTAATTACCCCTGGCATACACCCTTCCCTGTCCCTGTCCCATTATTCTTCTCAATCCATCGGCATAGCCTACGGGCAATACTGCAATTTTCCTGGTCTTTTCGCTGGTATCGGTAAGGCTATATCCAATTCCTTCACCTCCTTTTATGGTTTTAACCTGTGAGATACGGGTATAGAAGGCAGGACCGGTTTTAAGACCCTTTATCCCTGCCTCTGAAATGCCATAGAGTCCTATGCCGAGGCGAACCATATCAAACTGGTATTCGGGGAACCTCACTATACCGGCCGAATTCAGCAAATGTTTCAGGAATTCAGCGCCGGTCTTTTCACTTATATAATTGCTGATGTTGATAAATTTACCTGCCTGCTCGTGGGTATACTTATCCAGTAGCGGATTATCGGCTGCAGCAAGGTGTGAAAAAACTGAGGCTACTCTTATTGACTTACTTGCCACCAAAGAATTGACCATCTTCTCAATTTCTTCTTCCATGAAACCCAGCCGGTGCATACCGGTATCAAGTTTAATATGTACAGGATAGTCATTTATTCCATGCTGCTTAACCTCCTTAATAAAACAATCAAGGATATACTGGTTGTATATTTCAGGTTCAAGGTCATACTCCAGTAATGATCTCAGTGAATAAGGGTCAGGGTTCATGACCATTATATGGCCCTTAATACCGTTTTTTCTCAGGTTTACACCTTCGTCGGGATATGCAACAGCGAGGTAATCAATACCATTGTAGGTAAGCCACTCAGATATTTCCCTGGGGCCCGCTCCATATGCAAAGGCTTTTACCATAGCCATTATCCTGGTGTCATGGTCCAGGTATGACCTGAAAATATTGAGGTTAGCCAGCACCGAGTTAAGATTTATTTCAAGCTTTGTCTGATGAGTTTGCAGTTCAAGAAGACGTCCGATACGTTCAAACTCAAATAGCCTGGCCCCTTTCAATAATATTGCCTCGTCCCTGAAACTCGCCGGTACAAATGATCTTATGAAGCTGTCAGTATCATCAAAAAAGTTCATTGTGCCAATGCTGAAGCACTTACTATATGTCCGAAGGTCTTTCCCTATTGCAATAAGCCGTTTTACACCTGCTTTTTTAATACTTCCGGCAACTTCACCGTAAAGTTGATACTTATTCCTGTTGGCCTGTATGAAATCAGACAGTATAACTGTCATATCCTTATCTGATATGCCCCTGAGGTATTCCATTGCTATGCGCAGAGAACCCGGGTCAGAGTTATAGAAATCTTCCAGCAGTATGCAGTTATTTAACCCTTCTTTCTGCTCCATTCTCATGGCAACGGGGTATAGATTCTTTACCCCGGCAGATATTTTTTCAAAGTCTATACCCAGGAGGAGAAGAACAGTTATTACCGTTGATATATTGTCGACCGATGCCATGTCAGAAAAAGGGATATTACATATGAATTCTTTATTGCCACTGATCACCCTCAAAGTTGGTTTATCCCCTTCTTTTAACTCAGGTATAATAGTAATATTGGCATCGTTCTTACCGGATGACCAACTGAACAAGCGTATACCCTTCAGGCGCTTATCATTAATTATTTTATTATGAATGGCTTCTTTATCGGCAGGGTATACAATTGCTTCAGAGTTTATGAATAAGCCCAGTTTTTCATGGATTTTCTCATCAATACTGCTGAAATTTTCCTGGTGTGCTTCACCGATATGCGAAAAAATGCCTATATCGGGTTTTATTATCTTTTCGAGCTTAGCTATCTCACCGGGCATAGACATGCCTGCTTCAATAACTGCGGTATCATATTCATTACTGAGGTTCCAAAGCGACAGGGGCACTCCAACCTGGGAATTATAACTTCTCGGGCTACGTATAACATTCTCATGTTTCCCAAGGATATCCGATAACCATTCTTTAATTATTGTTTTACCATTGCTTCCCGTAACAGATATGATGCGACCATGGTAATTATTCCTTTTCCAGGCAGCCAGTTTGTGAAGTGCTTCAAGGCTGTTTTCAGAAATTACAAAACCGGCACCAGGGTAATCATCAGATTTGCCACTGAAATGCTTCCTTATAACAAGGAAAGCTCTTACACCTGCCCTGTACATTTCAGGTATATACCTGTGCCCATCATTTTTTTCACTCCTGAGTGCAATAAACATGGTACCGCCAGACATTTCCGATACTTTCCTACTATCAATAAGTAGCTCCTGAACCTCAAGATCCGGTTCACCTGAAAAACCTGATCCTGTGATTTCAGCAATGGTCCTGACATCCAATTTCAATTTTCCTCCTTTGATTCTGAAAGTTTATTATAACAATTCCTGCAGAGAGGCTTGTAACTATCCTTTTCTCCCAGCAGTACCACATTTTTATCCTTTGCAGTCCTGTAAGAATAATTAGCCAGGTTACCACATTCAACGCATATAGCATGCACTTTGGTAACATATTCCGCTACAGCCATGATATCAGGCATAGGTCCAAAAGGCTTCTTACTGTAATCCATATCAAGCCCGGCCACAATAACCCTCACTCCCTTATCGGCCAGCTTATTACATACATCTACTATTCCGGGATCAAAAAATTGTGCTTCGTCAATACCAACAACTTCTATCCCTTCCGAGAGAAGCAGTATCATTGAGGCATTTTCAACCGGTCTTGAACTGATCGATCTATCATCATGGGATACAACAAGGGTATCCGAATACCTGGTATCCAGTGCAGGCTTGTAAATCTCAGCCTTAAGCCCAGCTATTCTGGCCCTTTTAAGTCGCCGTATCAGCTCTTCAGTTTTCCCTGAAAACATCGATCCTGCAATAACCTCTATTGATCCCCGTTTATTAAAATGATCATTAGAATTTTCAAGAAAATACATCTGTTCTTAATGTTTATGAAGGCCGGATAATTTCTTGCACTATAAATATTAATTACCTTTGCAAGGTAAATAAAAATGATTTTAAATAAAACCAGTTCCATGGATCTGAAATCAGTTATCAATATTATCATTCGTGATCTTAAGGAAGCCGTCGACCTGATAGATGATCTTAAAAACAAACCCGAATTCTCTGATCTCCAGATTGAGCTTGCAAGGTCAAAATGCAAGAGTGCAGAGGATTTGATAAAGATCATAGGTGACATTATCACCGATGCCGGTAGTAAAGTTGATATGAAGGCTGATATTAAGGAAGATATCAGCACTAATGATATCCCTGACGTCAGAGAAGAAATTGCTGAAGAGGAAGAAAGACCTCAAGAGAAAGAGAAAGAAATAACATTGGAGATAAAAGAACAGGCTGAACCTGAGGACATCACCGTTGATAAGAAAGAAAGGAAAAGTGAACAGATAATTGCTGACAGGTTTGCCCACCTGTCGAGCCGGATAAATGAGAAAGTGGGTGATACTAAAAAAACTGAAGGTAAAACGCGCTCAATGCCCGTAACCGATCTGAACCGGGCTATAGGCATTAATGACAGATTTTATTTTATCAGGGAACTTTTCAGTGGTAAAGAAGAACCATACAGGCAAACAATCAACAGCCTTAACAATGCATCAAGCAAAGAAGAAGCAACACACATTCTCAACGACACTTTAAAAGATATGGCTGACTCGGAACCTGCACACCAACTGCTCGAACTGGTCGAAAGGAAACTATCAGCAAAATAAGATGGGAAGGTTGTATATTATCCCGACACCTATCGGAAACCTTAAAGACATTACTTTAAGGGCTATGGAAATCCTCAAGGATGTCGATCTTATACTTGCTGAAGATACACGTAAGTCAGGATTAATGCTGAAGCATTTTGATATAAGCACCCCACTTGCCTCGCATCATAAATTCAATGAGCACAGCCAGTCAGAGAGAGTTTGCGAGCAAATTGTATCGGGTAAAAATATTGCTCTTATTACTGATTCTGGCACTCCCGGAATATCCGATCCCGGCTTTTTACTTGTAAGAACATGCCTTGAAAGGAATATCGAGGTGGAAACTTTACCGGGTGCCACTGCCTTTATACCTGCCCTGGTCAATTCAGGCCTGCCCTGTGACAGGTTTTGCTTCGAAGGCTTTCTGCCCCATAAGAAAGGCAGGATGAAAAGGATAAAAAAACTGGAAAATGAGGAAAGGACAATGGTTTTTTATGAGTCCCCCCACAGGATTAGCAAACTGATCGACCAGTTTATTGAAGTATTCGGACCCGACAGAAAAGCTTCGCTATCAAGGGAGCTGACCAAAATCCATGAAGAAAATTTAAGAGGTAAGCTGGACGAACTTGCTGCAATACTCAAGGATACCCAGGCCAGAGGGGAATATGTACTCATTGTTGAAGGATACCCTGAAATTCGGATCGAATCCACTAACAAACTATAATTCAGGCTTTTGAGGATCAATGAACATCTTAGACTTCCATCCACATCAACTTTACCTTAGCCTTAGCCTTAGCCTTAGCCTTAAAAATCCTATTTTTATGCCTGGTTCATGAAAACTTTTAACGCTTGATTCGTTATTACATAAAGACAACATATGAAGAAAGCCCTGGTAACAATATATATCCTTGCAATAATTATTCTGAGTGCTGAAGCCCAAAGCCTGAAAGGAACAATCAGCAATATAGAGGGTGAGCCTATAAGATATGCCACTGTATATATAAACGAGCTTAAGCATGGAACCACCGCGAATATTAAGGGTGAATATGTAATAAAGCTCAAACCCGGGACTTATACAGTCTTTTACCAGAGCCTTGGGTTCTCACCTGAAGTAAAAAGTGTTACAATGGGGCAGGCAGATAAACAGCTGGATGTAACTCTTAACATACAATATTACCAGATACCCGAGGTCAGGGTGACAGCCACCGGTGAGGATCCCGCATACAGAATCATGAGAAAGGCTATAGGCCTGGCTCCTTACCATCTGAACCGGATAAAGCATTATGAGGCCGAAGTGTACATTAAAGGCAGTGTGGTGGTTAACAAAATACCCCGGTTATTAACCAGGAATATAAGCGCGGAAGACCTGGATATAAAGGAGGGTGACAGTTACCTTATCGAATCAATTAATGAAATAGAATACGATGCTCCTGATGTATACAGGCAAACTGTAATTGCCCAGCACAGCACTTTCCCCAGCGTGGAAGAGTCGGAAATATCCCCGATGGACGTGATCAGGGCAAGTTTCTATCAACCGGTATTGGCCGATATAGCTATAAGTCCTCTCTCACCTAATGCCATGGCACATTACAACTTTAGCTATGAAGGTTCAACACCCCAGGGTAAGTATATCGTCAATAAAATAAGGGTAATACCAAAAAGGAAGAGCCAGCAGGTTTTTGAAGGTATTATTTACATAATTGAAGACCTGTGGTGCATCCATAGCCTTGACCTTTCCAATGAAAACCTGGCGGGCTCAATAAATATTCAACAGGTGTACACCCCTGTACAGGATGATATCTGGATGCCCGTAAGTCATAATTTTGATGTAAAGATATCGATGGTGGGAATTGATGCTGACGGCACATATGGAAGCGCGGTTACATATAGTGAGGTTGAACCGAACACTGAACTGCCTAAGCCTGAAGAACTTGCCCTTAATCCCACGGCGGAACAGGAAATTCTCGAAGAACAACGTGAAGCATCCAAAACACAAGAAAAAATAGAGGAAATACTTCAGAAAGATGAATTAAGTAACAGGGATATGTCGAGACTTTCAAGGCTGATGGAAAAGGAAGCTGAAGAAGCAGAACCGGGGGAAGAAGACCTTGAGATAAAGAAAACCACGAGCTATACCATTGAAGAGGATGCCAACGAGAAAAGTAGTGAATACTGGTCTGAAATTCGCCCTATACCGCTTTCCGAAAAGGAAAGGAAAAGTATAAGGATAAGTGACAGCCTTGAGGTGGAAGCAGGGCTACGTGAATCTTCAGCCTCACGCGATACCACTGCCAGGGGCAAAGGAAGTGACCGTCAAAGTAAATTTGTAAGCGTGATGAGTGACTTATTTCTTGGTGAAACGTGGTATGATAAAAACAGGACAAACCGTTTCAGGTTGGGCGGATTGATCAGTCCCGACCACCTTGGTTTTAATAGCGTTGACGGCTTCAAATACGGGCTTGACTTCGGTTATGAACACACACCGGATACAGGTATGACATTATCAATAAATCCTCTTCTTGGGTGGAATTTCGCCAGGGAAAGGCTTAACTGGAGGATCAGCGGTATGATCAGATATAATCATATGAAACAGTCACGCATAGTTTTCTGGGGAGGCATTGGCAGCCAGGATTTCACCAATTCGGCAGGTATAAGCCCTTTCATTAATATGGCCACCTCCCTCCTTTTTAAGGATAACTATTTAAAACTGTACGAGAGCAGGTATCTGACAATAAGCCAGCGTACAGAGTATTTCAACGGCTTCTATATCGAGCTAAGGTACGCCTACGATGACCGCAGACTGCTGAACAATAACACCAATTTCTCCTTATTTAAGAAAGATGAGGATTACTCAGAAAATATTCCCTCTAATGAGTATCTGGGGGCTGGCGGTGATACAGGTGCTGATTACCTGCTTACCAAGCATATTCACCACCAGTTTTCGACAGTCTTATCTTACATACCAAGACAGAGATACAGGATAATTAACGGAAAGAAATCTTCAGCCGGCTCTGATTATCCAACTTTCAAGATATATTATGATCACGGCATAAACATTACACCCGATAACGAATATCATCACTTTGATCATATACAGCTTGAGGCGAATAAGACCAGGCCTGTTGGCGCTTTCAGCCAATATTCATGGCGTGTCAGAGCTGGAGGTTTTCCTAAGAATGAGAAGCTTCAGTTTCAGGATTTCAATCATTTCAATACACAATCACTGCCCTTCCTGATCCGCAACCACCAGGATGTTTTTATGCTACCTGATTATTATACCATGGCAACGCCCGAATATTATATTGAAGCACACCTGAGATATACAACACCTTACCTTCTTATCAAGCTGCTTCCCTTTCTCAGCAACACCCTTATGAGGGAAAATATAAGCCTGGCCTACCTGTACACCCCCCATGCAGGTAATTATTACGAGCTTGGATACGGGCTCAGCGAGATTTTTCTTATTGGTAAGATTGGAGTATTTGTGGGCTTTGAAGGTCTCAATTACAGGTCTGCAGGATTAAGATTTACATTTATCTTCAGGTAGAGCCTTCAGTAAGCTCGTTATCCCTGTACTTTTCCGGCATATTTTTTTTTGCCTTGATCCCCAGTTCTTTCAGATGCCCTACTCTATTAATGAGGTTTCCCCTTCCTCTTAGTTTTACTACAGTCTCATCGTATTGTCTCTGTGTTTCATTCAATTTCTTCCCAAGCTTTTCAAGTCGTTCAAGAAGGAGGACAAAATCATCATACAGCGCCCCACCCTGCCTTGCTATCTCAATAACATTCCTGCTCTGGTATTCCTGTTTCCATATACTCTCAATCATCTTCAGGGCAGCAATTAGATTAGTCGGACTGATAAGTAGAACTCTTTTTTCATATGAATCTGACCACAGCCTGTTATCAGATTGCAGGGCAAGGAAATATGCCGGCTCAACAGGCATAAACATCATTACAAAATCAACCGACTCAAGTTCATACTCATCCTGGTAATCTTTTTCAGCAAGTTTGTTGAGATGAGTTCTCACTGACTGGAGGTGAGTTTTTATGCTCTTTTCCTTTTCTTCTTCTGTTTCTGCGTTGACATACTGTTCATAGCCTATTAATGATACTTTTGAATCGATTATTATACTACGATTGCCGGGATATTTAACAATTACATCAGGCTGCAACCTTCCTCCTTCCCCTGTAGTATATGATTCCTGTACGAAAAATTCCCTGTCTTTTACCAGGCCTGATTTTTCCAGTATGCTTTCAAGTATCATCTCCCCCCAGTTACCACGTGCTTTCGAATCACCTTTAAGTGCCCTGGTCAATGCGTTGGCTTCATCGCTGATTTTGGTATTCAGTTTTTCCAGTTCAGCTATCTTCGTCATCAGTGAAGCACGGTCCTTACTGCTTTCCAGTCTTGTCCTCTCAACTTTGTCCCTGAAGTCCTTCAGGTTTTCATTAAAAGGTTTTAATATGTTGTCCAGCTTTTCGGTGTTTTCCCTGGTAAATTTCCTGCTTTTTTCCTCAAGGATTTCATCTGCCAGCAGCTTGAATTCTTTCTTCATTTTTTCCTGCATTTCCTCAAGCTCTTTTTTCTGATCCTCAAGTTTCTCACCCAGTGATTCGATATTTGCATCCCTTGACGCAACCATGGCTGTCAGCTTACGTATCTCTGCCTCTTTGTCCACCAGGTCGGTCTTATAATCAGAAATAGTTGCTTTAAGATCATTAATATGGACACTTTCCGTATCACGGGCAGCTTTCTTTCTCAGCACCTGTATGATAAACATTACTAATACACCTGCTGCCAGTCCTGCGAGGAAAAAAACACTATTATCAAGCATAGCTATAAGGTATTTTTAAAATATCCAGAAATCCACAGTAAAAATACCATTTTTACTTTTGATATCAGATCTATGGCAGCTCATCATCCGAACCGTTTTCTGTACTCAGGCTATTACTATCTGAAGGTATATCACTATTCATTTTAGAGCTCACTGTAAAAGAATCAGAAATATTCTGCTGGCTTACTGCTTCATAATTAAGGTCTTCAACATCAATAAATTGAGCTCTTTCCTCCCTGAACCGCAATAAGATGTCATCAACAGGTCCGTTTCTGTTTTTCGCCAGTATGATTTCGGCTATACCTTTTGAAGGCATGTCGTTATCGAGTGTGGTAAAGCCGTATTTTTCAGGTCTGTGGATAAAAATTACCATATCGGCATCCTGTTCAATAGCTCCTGATTCGCGGAGATCTGACAATTGCGGTCTTTTATTTCCTCCTCTTACCTCCACCGAACGGTTAAGCTGGCTCAAGGCAACAATTGGCACATCCAGTTCTTTTGAGATGCTTTTCAGCGCCCTTGATATACTTGACACTTCCTGTTCACGGCTACCGGCATCACGGGGGCCTGTCATGAGTTGCAGGTAGTCAACTATGGCTATATCAAGTTTATGCTGTGCAGATAAGCGCCTGCACTTGGCCCTTAGTTCAAATACCGAGATAGCAGGTGTGTCATCAATATAAATACTGGCATCTTCCAGTGTCTTTATTTTCGTTTCAAGTTGTTTCCACTCGTCTTCTCTGAGCCGGCCATTTTTTATCCGGTTTGACGGCAATTCGGTTTCAGCCACTATGAGGCGGTTAACCAACTGAACTGACGACATCTCAAGGGAAAAGAAAGCCACCGACTTTTTATGGTCTATTGACATATTCCTGGCCATGGTCAAAGCAAAAGCTGTTTTACCCATTGATGGCCTGGCAGCAATTATTATAAGGTCGGATCTTTGCCACCCTGATGTAAGCCTGTCAAGTTTTGTAAATCCTGAGGGTACACCAATAAGGGCATCCTCTCTTTTGCTTGCTTCCTCAATCTCATGTATCGCTTCTTGAAGTACAAGGTTCAGAGGCGACACCTCTCTTTTAATGTTGCCTTCAGCTATCTGGAACAACTCATTCTCAGAATAATCAAGCAGCTCATTTATATCATTTGAATCGTCAAAGGCTCTCCCCTGTATTTCCGATGTTACCCTTATCAGCTCCCTCTGGATGAATTTCTGAGCTACTATTTTAGCATGAAACTCAACGTGTGCTGCAGACACCACCTTTGAAGTCAGCTGTGTAAGGTAAACCGGGCCCCCAATATTATCCAGCTCGCCCTCGGATCTCAGCTCTTCGGTGACAGTATAGAGGTCAACAGGTAATTCTCTCTGGTTGAGCGATAAAATAGCTTCATATATCCTCTGGTGAACATCCTTGTAGAAACTTTCAGGTTTCAGAATATCAAGTACCGTTATTATTGCTTCTTTCTCAAGCATTATTGCTCCAAGCACCGCTTCCTCCATGTCAATAGCCTGGGGCGGCACCCTCCCCACATCAGGCAATGAACTTGTAACAGGCCTTGTTTTAGCCTTTCTTTCAGCCATAATATACTGTTTATCTGTTATTTAAAACTATACTCCCACTGATTGTAATTACCCGGGTCAAAGTTAGAAAATGGATAAGTTTTGCCAAGTATCAGGAGACAAATATTACAAACATTTTTGTGTTGATATCTTGTTGATATGAAATAGGCTAAGGCTAAGGCTGAGGCTGAGGCTAAGGCTGAGGCTGAGGTTAAGGTTTTATTATACCAAAAACTAATTACGCCGAGCGCCAGCGAGGCAAATTACGCGACCACCGGGAGCAACTATTTTTTTTGTATTTTGCACCAAATTTGCAACTTGCTTATGACCACTTTCCCAAATGCCAAAATCAATATAGGATTAAATATTGTGGGTAAAAGACAGGACGGCTACCACAATATTGAATCATTATTTTATCCGGTGGGAGCAAGAGATGCTCTGGAGTTTGTAATTCAACCAAAGGGAAATGATTCTGACGAACTTATTGTTACGGGGCTTGAAACAAGCTGCAGCATGGAAGAAAATTTTGCAGTAAAAGCCGTAAACCTATTAAGAAAGGAATACAGTATACCTCCGCTTAAGATACATCTGCATAAAGTAATACCGCCGGGTTCCGGACTCGGGGGTGGGTCTTCAGATGCTGCTTTCATGCTTAAGTATCTCAACAGGTATTTCAGCCTGGGAATCGACGATCAAAAGCTTAGAGATATGTCATTGGAGATAGGCAGCGACTGTGCTTTCTTCGTAAACAACAAACCCGCCTTTGTAAGTGGCCGGGGGGAAGTAATTCAAGAAACCGATTTCAGCCTGGAAGGGAAATATTTATTGCTTGTATATCCTGGTATTACCATCAGCACTGCGGAAGCATACAGCATGATCAATCCCGGCAGGCCGGATAAGAGTCTAACAGAAATTATCAAGCAACCTATCGGTGAATGGAGATATACCCTTAAAAATGACTTTCAGGATATGATTATATCCAGGTATCCGCTTATCGGTAAGCTTATTAATAAAATATATAATGAGAATGCCCTATATTGTTCCATGAGTGGCAGTGGTTCAACAGTATATGGGATATTTGAAGAATTACCCTCCGGTTTTACGACCAATGATTACTGGACATGGAGAGGGAAGTTCGAAATATGATTATTTTTGCAGACTGAATTCGACCAGGACTTTGCCTTTAGGCACTTTGTCATTGACGTTTATATTAATACGTTCCACGCGGCCACTGACGGGTGATTTTATCCTGTTTTTCATCTTCATTGCCTCCAGAACCAGTACTTCATCCCCTTTTTTTACTTTATCTCCTTCTTTAACCATTACATCGATAATGGTCCCGGGTATAAAGCTAAGTAATTTTGATTTGTCGGAAGGCTTATATGGCTCCCGGTTTTTGAACTTTTCGTTCAGCCTTGTCTTATATTCCGAATGATTTATATTGAGTATTCCCAGTTTGTTATCTTTCTTATTCATAAGTTCTCACTAATATAAGGTCTTCAGTATTTAGAAGGGCGGCACACCATGTTTTTTATGTGGTACTGAGATAGATTTATTATCAGACAATTCAATTGCATGAATGAGCAAGCGCCGTGTTTCACCCGGTTCAATTACTGCATCTACATACCCTTTAGCTGCGGCAACATATGGATTTGCAAACTTTGATTTATATTCCTCCACCTTCGCTTTACGTGTGGCATCAGGGTCATCAGAGGCCATTATCTCTTTTCTGAAAATAATATTTGCCGCTCCTTCGGGTCCCATCACCGCAATTTCAGCTCCGGGCCATGCAAATACGAAATCTGCCCTCAGGTGTCTGGATCCCATAGCTATATAACCTCCGCCATAAGCTTTCCTGATAATAACCGTTATCTTTGGAACGGTAGCTTCACTGTAAGCATAAAGCACTTTTGCACCATGCCTTATAACACCGGCATGTTCCTGATCAATACCTGGAAGATAACCGGGCAGGTCGACAAAGGTGATAATTGGTATGTTAAAGGCATCGCAATAACGGATGAAGCGGGCCGCCTTGTCAGAAGAATCCACGTCAAGCACACCTGCCATCTCCAGTGGCTGGTTAGCAACAAAACCAACTGTGGCTCCGTTAATCCTGCCAAAGCCTATAACCATATTTTTAGCCCAGCGCCTTTGTATCTCAAAAAATTCTGATTTGTCAGTTACGGACCGTATAATATCTTTGACATCATACGGTAATGTCGGGTCATCAGGGACAATTATATCTATATCGAACTTACTATCAGGTTCCGCAGGCTCCATAGGCTTGGCTTTTCTCTCGTTATTCCATGGTATGTAGCTTACCAGTTCCTTTATCTTGGCAAAACATTCATCCTCAGACTCAGCATAAAAATGTGCATTCCCGGTTACCTCGCTGTGAACCCTGGCTCCACCCAGGTCTTCCATTGATATCTCTTCACCCAGCACCGTTTTGATGACTTCAGGACCTGTAATAAACATCTTCGAGATATTCTGCACTACAAATACAAAATCTGTAAGGGCAGGTGAATAGACTGCTCCGCCGGCACAGGGCCCAAGGATAACCGATATCTGGGGAATTACACCGCTTGAAAGTGTGTTGCGGAAAAATATCTCGCCGTAGCCGGCCAATGAATTCACGCCCTCCTGTATCCTTGCCCCACCTGAATCATTTATACCGATAAGGGGTATTCTCATCTTGAGTGCATGGTCCATGATCTTGGTTATTTTCCTTGAGTGCATAAGCCCAAGAGAACCTCCGGCAACAGTGAAATCCTGTGCAAAAATAGCTATGGGAGCACCTTCTATGGTTCCCGTTCCTATTATTACACCATCACTTGGAAGGCTCTTCTTATCCATATCAAAATCCCGCGCTTCATGCTCAACAAACATATCGTATTCACTGAATGAGCCTTCATCAAGGAGTATCATTATTCTCTCCCTGGCAGTACCCTTGCCCATAGCTTTTTGCTTTTGAATGGCTTTTTCACCTCCACCTAGAATTATTTTTTGCCGTCTTTCCTGGAGTTCCCGGATTTTTTGATCTAAAGGCATGATAATCTTTATTTTTTATATAAATGAATATTAATGATTAACCTAATTCCTTCTGGTAATGAGGATACAACAATAATAAAATCATATGAATTAAAGAAGAAGATAAATCAATTTTTTTTCGAATAACATAAATGATACTGGCCTGTATAAATTATAAAGGACACATTATAAATATTTTATTTCGGTGCCCATTTATAAATTAACATTCCTATGCTGAGGTAGATAATATTAGGCAGCCACATGGCAAGCATTGGGTTTAAGTTTCCCTGAAGTGAAAATTGTGTTGCAAATTGCATAAAGAATATATAGGAAAAACTGAGGGCAAGTCCGAATCCTATTTGCATCCCGATGCCTCCACTCACCTTCCTGGATGAAAGTGAAACACCAATAAGTGTAAGAATGAAAATGGCAAATGGGTTTGCTATACGTTTATGTTTTTCATTGAGGCACAGGGTGACCTCCTCAGACCCCTGCAATCTCAAAACGTCAATATATTCATTCAGTTCAACCAGGTTCATTGTAACTACAAAATCCTCCCCCCTTTCAAAATCGCCTGGTGTGATTGTAAGTGTGGTATCTATTCTCCTTCCCTTTCTTATATGTTCCTTACCATCAATAATGTCTCTTATAACGTAATTTCGTGCGCTCCATTTATTTATTGTCGAATCCCACTTAACATGAGATGCCATTAGTTTTGATACAAGTTCACCGTCCTCGTTGAATCGCTCAAGGCTGAATTCAGTTCCAATTTGCTGAGATGAGCGATAAGTCTCCATAAAGGCATAGACATCAGGGTAAACCTGCCTGTGAATATTCCTGGCCATAAAATACCTGCTTCGACCCCGATAATATTTATCTTCGAATTCAATTCTTTCTTTATTTGAATGCGGAATTACAAAATTTATCAGTACAAATGTAAAAACGGCAATAAGAAAGGATGAATAAAAGTAAGGTAACATCATCCTCCTGAAACTCACTCCACTGCTGAGTATCGCTATTATCTCTGTATTATAAGCCATTTTTGAGGTGAAGTAAATCACCGAGATAAAGGTGAAAAGGGGGGCAAAAAGGGTTGCAAAATATGGAACAAAATTCAGGTAATAATCAAATATTATAGCATCCAAAGGTGCTTCTTTCTCCATGAAATCATCAATTTTCTCGGAGAAGTCAAATATTATTGCCACAAACATTATCAGCACAAGGGCCAGGAAAAATGTTCCCAGGAACTTCTTGACAATATAAACATCCAGTGTTTTCTTTTCGATATTCATTATATCCTGTTTGCCAGTGCGACAATCATTTGGTTTTTCCAGTTATTAAAATCACCTTCTTCAATGTGCCTGCGGGCTTCATCAAGGAGCCACAAATAAAAGGCCAGATTATGAATACTGGCTATCTGCGCACCGAGAAGCTCACCCGATATTATTAAATGCCTAAGGTAAGCTTTTGAATAATAATGACTAACATGAGATGGACCCTTTTCATCAATGGGTGAAAAATCTTTTGACCACTTTTTGTTTTTAATATTAATTATGCCCTCGCTGGTATAAATCATCCCGTTTCGACCATTCCTTGTAGGTATAACACAATCGAACATATCAATACCGAGATCTATAGCTTCCAGTATATTTACAGGTGTGCCAACACCCATAAGGTAGCGAGGTTTATCTTCAGGGAGTATGCTATTCACAATATCAATCATGGCATATATAATTTCAGTTGGTTCACCAACTGACAAACCCCCAATGGCATTACCCGGCATTCCTGCAGCAGCTATGTATTCAGCCGACTGCTTGCGCAGGTCGTCATAAACACTACCCTGCACTATAGGAAAGAGAAACTGTCTGAAACCATACAGGTCTTCAGTATTCTCAAATCTTTTCACCGCCCTGTCGAGCCATCGGTGGGTCAGGTCCATTGACTCTTTTGCATAATCGTAATCACAGGGATATGGTGTACACTCATCAAATGCCATGATTATATCTGCTCCTATTATCCTTTGTATATCTACAACCGATTCAGGTGTGAAAGTGTGAGCCGAACCGTCAATATGAGAACGGAAGTGTGCGCCTTCTTCCGAGAGTTTCCTGTTTTCAGACAGCGAAAAAACCTGGTAGCCACCGCTGTCGGTCAATATGGGCCTGTCCCAATTCATAAATTTATGTATACCCCCTGAACAGGACAGGACATCAGTCCCTGGTCTTAAATATAAGTGATAGGTATTCCCAAGAATAATCCTGGCATCTATCTCCTGCTTCAGGTCTCTTTGCAAGACACCTTTTACTGTCCCGGCAGTTCCAACGGGCATAAAGACAGGTGTACTGATAATTCCATGATAAGTATGGAGCAAGCCTGTTCTTGCGTTTGAAACCGGACTCTTTTTTCGAACCTCGAACACCTGTATACTAAATTTATAATTGCACAAATGTAGTGCTTAGATCCAGTGTTTGAAAATTAGTGATAAAAAAAAGCGCATTATATATAATTCATTTTGAAGGGTCCATTAAACTTATTAATATTACCCCGGCAAAATAAAGAAGATGTTTGAGCTTCCTATATCCACCCTTGAATCGATAATGATTGTATTGTTTGGAGCAGCAGCCCTGGTACAGTTATTCTATTACCTGTTCTTTTACCTGAGAGCCGGGATATATAACTATAAAGAGAAGAGCGATGTAAGTGAGCCCGTATCAGTTATTATTTGTGCCCGTAATGAAGCTGAAAAACTGGAATCATTCCTTCCTTCTATATTGGAGCAGGAATATGATGACTTTGAGGTAATAGTTGTAAATGACTGTTCTGACGACGACACCGAAGATGTTCTTAAGAAATTCAGCAAGAAATACGACAGGCTTAAAGTAACCACTATACACAAGGAATTGAGCCTCAGGCACAGCAAAAAGATGGCTCTATTTATAGGCATCAAAGAAGCCACCAATGAAATCTTGCTCCTGACAGATGCAGATTGCCAGCCGGTTAGCAAAAACTGGATTTCCACATTTGCATCTTCCTTTACAAATAAAACTGATTTTGTACTTGGCTATGGCGGATATCTCAGGCAAAAAGGCCTGCTTAATAAATATATCAGGTATGATGCAATGTTCATTGCCGTGCAATACACAGGCATGGCAATGGCAGGCCTGCCATATATGGGAGTGGGGCGCAACCTCGCCTACAGGAAATCCGTCTTCCTCAAAAACAAGGGATTCGGTCCCCACCTGAATCTTCAATCGGGTGACGATGACCTCTTTGTTAATTTGCTGGCCAGAAAGAAAAATACTGCTGTAAACCTGGCCCCGGAATCATTTACCCGTTCCATCCCTTCAGGAACATGGAAAGAATACATAAAACAAAAAACACGGCATACATCCACATCCCCTCACTACCGGTGGCTGACGAAATTCCTGTTAATTACCGAGCCGCTATCAAGATTGCTTTTCTATGCGCTTTTCGTTTCATTAATGATCTTAACAAAACTCTACCTGTTTCTTGGCATTGTTGGTGCAATTATACTTTTGACAAAAATCATAATATTGGCCCTGGCTCAAAAGAATTTGAACGAAAAAGATTTATTAGTATTTTCGCTGTTGTTTGATATTGTTTCTCCCTTTCTGAACGCTTACTTTTTATTGAACGTTGCTTTTAAAACACACCAGTATTACGAATGGAAATAAAACCTGATCTTTCTGAAAAAGCTAAATATGATCTGAGGCTGGTAAATAGGGCAGTTGAAGGTGATGAGAAAGCTTTTGCTGAATTGATGGACAGGTACCGGGATTCCATTTATTATATGCTCCTGAAAATGGTCAATAACCCCTCTGATGCCGATGATCTCACCATTGAAGCATTCGGGAAGGCATTCAAAAATATACATCTCTATACACCTAATTACGCTTTCAGTACCTGGCTTTTCAGGATAGCAACCAATAACTGCATAGATTTTATCCGGAAGAAGAAATCCGCACCCACGGCAATTGAGCAGCAACAGGATGAACAGGATGACCCCGCTGCCCACCTGCAGTCTGATATGCCAGGACCTGAAGAAGAGATGATGCAGCAACAGAAAATAAGGCACCTCAGTCATGTAGTCAGCCAGTTAAAACCAAAATACAGAAGGCTGATTGAGTTACGATATTACAAAGAATATTCCTATGAAGAAATATCGGATGAACTTAATCTTCCCCTTGGAACAGTCAAAGCCCAAATCTTCAGGGCAAAAGAATTGTTATATAATATTCTGAACAAGACGGCAAACATCTAGTGGATAATTACCTTTCTAAATATTTTAACGACTTACCAGTAACAAGCATAGATAAACTCAATTGCCTTAAGAAGCTCTACGCTGAGTGGAATAAAAAGATTAACCTGGTATCACGAAAAGATATGGATAATTTTTTTCTCCACCATGTCATACACTCTCTCAGCATAGTGAAAATTATCAGTTTCAGTAGAGGAACCAGAATACTGGATGCCGGCACCGGTGGCGGATTACCGGGAATCCCCCTTGCTATTGTTTTCCCCCACTGCTATTTTACTCTTGCCGATTCAGTCAGAAAAAAAATAACAGCCGTCAATGACATAATTTCAAAACTTGACCTCGATAATGCTGAAGCCATCTGGTCAAGGGTAGAAAACATAAAAGAAAAATACGACTTTGCTGTAGCCAGGGCTGTTGCCCCACTCCCCGATCTTGTCAGGTGGACGGGAAGTCTTATACATAAAAAATCCCTAAACGAAATACCAAACGGACTGATAAGCCTGAAGGGCGGAGAACTTTCCGAGGAAATTAAAAATTATCCTGAATGCCGAATCTACAAGCTGAACGATTTTTTTGATGAGGAATATTTCCGCGAGAAAAAAATTGTCTATATACCTTTATAGTTTCGTGTTTCGCGTTCCGCGAAGCAAGTTACGCGACCGACTTGTCCTGAGCTTGTCGAAGGGAGGGAGCTATTTTGTTTTTCAAAAAATATACTTAATTTTGCAGCTTAATTACTCTTGGTAAGTATTTTTACAGAAAGCAGAATATTATATGAAAAGAACATTTCAGCCATCGAGAAGGAGAAGATCGAACAAACACGGGTTCAGGGAGAGGATGTCTACACCCAGCGGTCAGAAAGTGCTGGCAAGGCGTCGCGCTAAAGGCAGGAAGAAGCTCAGCGTATCAGATGAACCAAAACATAAAGGGTAAATTTTACCTCCCACCTTACATTAAAAGTGTTCCGCAGATTGTGGAGCACTTTTTTTGTTAAGTATTCCCGGTTCCGCGTTCCGTGTTTTCTTGCTAACTTTGCAACTGGATTTTTGATACATACCATGAGAGAAAATATACCTGCAGAGTTACGACCTGTATATGATAAAGTAGTACATGATAGAAGGATAACACCTGATGAATGCTTACTGCTGTACCAATCAAAAAATTTGGGCCTCCTTGGTTACCTGGCCGATATTGTAAGAAGAAAAAAAAATCATGACCGGGCCTATTTCAACCGCAATTTCCATATAGAGCCAACCAATATTTGCATTTACAACTGTGAATTCTGTTCCTACAGAAAGCCTGCAGGCAGTCCTGACGCCTGGAACTATAGTGCCCAAAAAATTCTTGATATAGTTCGCAACTTTGATGATAAACCGGTCACAGAAGTTCACATTGTCGGCGGTGTACATCCTGGCCATGATATTGATTTTTATGGGAAAATACTCAGGATGATACGTGATCACAGGCCTTCACTCCATATCAAGGCCTTCTCAGCAATAGAGCTTGATTACATTATTACAAAATCAGGATTGGGAATACGCGATGGTCTGCTCAAACTTAAAAATGATGGTCTGGGTTCAATTCCCGGTGGGGGAGCAGAAATTTTTGATGAAAAGCTAAGATCAATTATATGTAAGGATAAATCCTCTTCGGAAAGATGGCTTAAGATTCACGAAGAAGCACATAAGGCAGGATTGCCTTCAAATGCTACCATCCTCTACGGGCATATTGAAACGTATGAACACAGGATCGATCACATGGAAAGGCTCAGGAAGCTCCAGGATAAGACCAGGGGGTTTAATTCATTCATACCGCTTAAATTCAGGATGGCAAATAATAGGATGCAGAAGTACGGTGAAGTCAATATCCTGGAAGATATGAAAAACTACGCCGTATCTCGAATATTCCTTGATAATTTCCCCCATATAAAGGCCTACTGGCCAGCACTTGGAAAAGAGCCAACTCAACTGTCATTATCATTCGGCGTGGATGATGTAGACGGAACAATCGATGATACAACAAAAATATATTCAATGGCCGGTGCCAGCGATCAGAATCCCTCACTTACAACAGATGAGATCTGTGAAATTATAAGAGGCGCGGGCTTCAAGCCTGTGGAAAGAGATACACTTTATAAAGTTATTAAAGAGTGGTAATACCCTGGGTCCTGGGTCCCCGCCTCAGTCCCGAAATTCTTTCGCCAGAACGGCGTTTTAGAATTTCGAGGATCCCTGCCTAACCGGCAGGCAGGCTCGAAAAAGGAAAGCTTTTTCAGGACCTTATTGTGTCCACCGAAGTCCCGAAAATCGGGACGGAGGTGGAGCCTTAGCCTACTTTTCCCTTTTTCCTTTTTCCTTTTAGCCTTTAATCACCATATAATTTTATCTTTGCCCATACGTTAATATTTTAATAAAGCTTTATTATGAGCCTCAAAGAATTCCTGCTCAGTAAGGATTTTATCAAAAATCTCGGCCTGGCTATTACCCTGGCTGTAATAATCATTCTCTTAACCCTCCTGTGGTTAAATATTTTTACCAGGCACGGTCAGTCGCGCCCTGTGCCAGACCTATATGGTCTTACCATTGAAGAAGCTAAAAAAGTTGTGAAGGAAAACAAAATGAGATTCCAGGTTATTGATTCCATTTACACCAATGTTGTTCCGAGAGGTTGTGTGGTTGAACAAAATCCGGCAGCCGGTTTTGAAGTCAAAAAGAACCGCCGGATAATGGCAACAATAAATGCCTTCGATCCTGAGATGGTTGAGATGCCGGACTTATTGGAATTATCAAAGCGACAAGCACTTGCACTCATTGAAAGTTCAGGCCTGGAAATAGGTAAGCTGAATTACAAGCCAGACCTTGCAGTTGATTATGTCCTTGAACAACTCTATCACGGAAAGCCTGTTGAGCCAGGAGATTCGATACAGAAAGGGGCAGTTATTGATCTCGTGCTTGGTAAGGGTCTGAGTAACAAAAGAACTCAAATTCCTAACCTTATTGGCCTGAACATAGAAGAAGCAAGAAACAAGATACTGGCTTCATCCTTAAATATAGGGACATTCACGTTTGACAATACCATAAACACTTCAAGGGATTCAGCAAATGCTTTCGTGTTTAAACAAAATCCCGTATATGGTGAAGAAACAACACTGCAGCTAGGCTCTTCAGTATATGTATGGTTTACAACTGATTCAACGAAACTGCCCGCTGATTCAACGATGGTAGATATTTCGGACAACCTGTTATTACAAGACAACAATTAAAAGAGGGGTCTTGATGTTTAAAATAAAGAAATACCTGACTGTTTTATTGCCATTTGCTATTATATTTAATAGCTACGGCCAGGAGATAGTGACGGGTCTGTTCACAAACCCCGAGGTAAAAAAAGCCTGGGATCAAAAAAGTATGGTAAAGTCTGCCTCACCCGCCGACACCCTTGATTTACCCTTTTTCGATGACTTCATACCTGTTAATATATGGCCCTCAACATCGCATTGGACAGATAAGAATGTACATATAAACAATACCTACCCCGTGAACCAAATAAGCCAGGGCGTGGCCACTTTTGACGCGATTGACGAAAAGGGTTTATTATATGAAGAAGCTGGCAGTTTTGTATTTGAAGCCGACCATCTTACCTCTGCTCCCATTGACCTTTCTGCTGATCCCGCTGAAAATGTTTATCTCAGTTTTTTTTACCAGCCGGAGGGCCTTGGCGATCAACCTGAATTAAAAGACAGCCTGGTATTGCAATTCTATTCACGCGGTGATAATGAGTGGCACCACATCTGGAAAGCAGAAGGAACGGCATTGCACGATTTCAAACCGGTAATAATAAAAATTGACAATCCTGACTACCTGTACAGGGGCTTCAGATTCAGATTTATCAACTATGCAAGCATCAGCTCCACCCTCAATGATCCGGCCCAGGCAGGTAATTCAGATCACTGGAATATTGATTACGTATATCTTGATAAAAACCGTTCATCCTCTGATACCATACCTGTCGATGTTGCCTTTACCAAACCAATGCGATCTGTTCTTAATACATATGAATCCATGCCATGGGAACAGTTCAGAGAGGTATTCCTGTCAGAGATGGGCTCATTTATAAAAATAAACTACAGGAACAATGATCAGGTGATACGTAATGTAACAAGGAATTTCGAGATAAGGGACGTCTATGAAGATACAGAGGTGCATACTTTTTCGGCCGGGGCAACGAATATAGAGCCTGGTGAATGGGTCACCTATGATGCCAACCTGATATATACCTTCGATTCCGATTATACCGACTCCGCACAGTTCAGGATAAGGTCTATACTGATAACTGATGAGTTTGATGAAAAGATCAACGATACTATGGATTATTACCAGGTATTCAGTGATTACTTTTCCTACGACGATGGATCTGCTGAAAACGGTTATGGAGTAAATGGACAGGGAGCTTCAAATGCCATGGTGGCTACAAGGTTCAGGACTTACCAGCCCGATACTTTAAGGGCAATATTGATCGCCTTTAATGACAGCTATCAATCTTCAAATCAGAGATATTTCAATATTGCTGTGTGGAGTGATAATAACGGAATGCCAGGTGATCTCTTATATGAACAGGAGGAAATTGTAAGCCCGGGAGACAGCATCAACGATTTTATCAGGTTTATTTTAAATGATCCTCTAATGATTGACGGATATTTCCATGTTGGCTGGACCCAGCAATCGGAGACATTTCTTAATGTGTGCCTGGATATGAATACCCTCCCTGAAGGCAGGCGCCATTATTATATAAATGGAATATGGAGTGAATCTGAAATAGAGGGAAGCCTTATGATAAGACCTGTTATTGGAAGTGCAATTATACCATCAGGGATTGATGATACCTATACACCCCGAAAGCCAAAAATAAATATATGGCCAAACCCGGTAAAAGATATACTTAATATAAATATTGACGAGAGTGACCTTGCACGAGACATTGAGATCAATATCTATGATAGTAACGGAAGATGGATGATGACGGAGCGACAAACAAGCACTCTCAATGTAAAAAGCCTGCCCCCGGGGGTTTATATTATTATTATAAAGGCAGAAAACAGGCTTATTGGTTACAACAGGTTTATACGCTTATGATCAGTCATGAACCAGACAGATGATCATATTGATAACAATGAATTATTTGAGCATTACCGCTTTGAAGTTGATCCGGGTCAGAAGGCTCTCCGTATTGACAAGTATCTTGTAAACCGAATAGACAATACCTCCCGTACCCGTATCCAGAATGCTGCCATGGCAGGCAACATAATCGTAAATGAACAGCCTGTAAAACCCAACTACAAAGTAAAACCGGGTGATATAATACAGATATTACTTGCCCATCCTCCCAGGGAAAAGGAAATATTGCCCGAAAATCTTCCTCTTGATATTATATACGAAGATGATTCGATCCTTGTGCTTAATAAAAAAGCAGGAATGGTTGTGCATCCCGGTGTAGGAAATTACACGGGGACACTTGTAAATGCTCTTATGCATCACCTGGCTGACCTTCCACTTTTTAAAACCGGTGAGATCAGGCCCGGCCTGGTACACCGGATCGACAAAAATACCTCAGGCCTTCTGGTTGTGGCCAAAACCGAATTTGCCCTAAACAACCTGGGCAGACAGTTTTACGAACACAGTACGGGCAGAAAATATATAGCCATAGTGTGGGGAAATCCGGGTGATAGCGGTACTATCAGGGGCAATATAGGAAGACATCCGGCGAACCGCAAAATTATGCATGTATTCCCCGAGGGTAATGAAGGCAAACCTGCTGTAACACATTACAGGCTGATTGAAGACCTGTCATATATTTCTATCATTGAATGTGAGTTGGAAACTGGAAGGACACACCAGATAAGGGCTCATATGACTTATATTAAACACCCACTGTTTAACGATCAGGAATACGGTGGTGATAAAATACTCAGAGGCACAACCTTCACGAAATACCAGCAGTTCGTAAGAAACTGTTTCAAGATAATGCCGCGCCAGGCACTGCATGCACAGCACCTCGCTTTTGATCACCCGCAGAGTGGTAAGCGCATGGCGTTCGAATCGGACCTGCCCGAAGATATGAAAATGCTGATCGATAAGTGGCGGAAATACCTGGCAGGAAGAGAGGAGCAGTTATGAAATGCGAGATGCGAAATGCGAACCGAGCAGCGTGAGTTTGCCGCAGGCAAGCGAATACTGCGAGCTCGCGAGTGGGTAGTGATTGTGGCCAGTGTGAACGAGCAAATGCGAGATGCCTTTTAGCTACATAATTTCGTATATTTGGAAATCATAATGCACACATTTCATGAAGACCATAGCCATAGTTACAGGGGGTAATTCTTCAGAGTATGAAATATCTGTTAAAAGTGCCATGGCTGTAGAACGGGCACTTAAAAACCGTTATGAAGTGTACCTGGTAATGATAAAGGGCCTTGATTGGTTTTGGGAAGGTCCTTCAGGACAGGTCTTTAAGATTGATAAAAACACTTTTACCTTGCAGCTTCATGAGGGGGTGGTGAGATTTGATGCAGTTTTTATTGCAATACACGGCACTCCCGGTGAGAACGGCTTGCTACAGGGCTATTTTGAGATAACAGGCATCCCCTATACTGGCTGTAATACCTACACTTCTGCACTTACTTTCAATAAAAACGCATGCAAATCATTTCTCAAGGATTTTTCGGTAAGCATGGCAAAATCAGTGTTGATAAATAAAAACAATATACCTCAGCCGGCGAGCCTGGTCAAAGAAATAGGCTTACCTATGTTCATCAAACCAAACGAGAGTGGCTCCAGCTTCGGGGTGAGCAAAATAAGCGATGCTGATAGTATAATTCCTGCACTGGAACTTGCTTTTACTGAGAGCCCCCAGGCACTGGCCGAGGAATTTATCAATGGCACCGAAGTGGCCTGTGGAGTGGTAAAAACAACAGAAAAAACCATTGTACTGCCGGTGACCGAGATAGTAAGCAAGAATGTCTTTTTCGACTTTGAAGCCAAGTATGATCCTTCAAAGGCTGATGAGATAACACCGGGTCGCTTCCCGGATCATGTTACCTCAGCCATCCAGGAAGCCAGTTCCAATATTGCCTCATACCTCGACTGCAGGGGCCTTGTAAGGGTAGATTTCATAGTTTTCAATGAAGAACCTGTCTTTATCGAAGTTAATACCATACCCGGGATAACCGAGGAGAGCATAGTTCCAAAACAGATGAAAGAATACGGCATCGAGCCCGGGGAACTTTATTCCATGCTCATTGAGGATGCAATAAAGAGAAAAGGCTAAGACTCCGTTTTCAGTTCCACGCCCTCAAATCGATATGCCTCAATAGGGTCACAGGTGCACATAAGATTCCTGTCGCCATAACCATTATCAACCCTTCCAACGGCTGTCCAAAATTTATTTTCGGCCAGCCCTTCAATGGGGTAGGCTGCTTTCTCCCTGCTGTATTTATGGTTCCAGTCATCCTTTATTACCATGGCCGCTGTATGAGGTGAATTATGAAGGACATTATCATCCTTATCTGCTTTTCCCTCTTTCACTTCCTGTATTTCTTCCCATATTAACTTCATCGAGTTGATAAAGCGGTCAAGCTCTTTCAATGGTTCACTTTCTGTTGGTTCAACCATAAGAGTGCCATGCACCGGGAATGATAATGTTGGTGCATGGAAACCATAGTCCATCAGTCTTTTGGCGATGTCTTCTTCAGTAATACCTGTTTCCGCTTTGAATTTTCTGCAATCGATTATCATTTCATGTCCAACTCTTCCCTTTTTCCCTTTATACAGTACTTTAAAATGTTCCTTAAGAGCTGATGCGAGGTAATTGGCATTCAAAATTGCCATTTCTGAAGATTTGGTAAGTCCTTTTTCACCCAGCATAAAAATGTATGCATGTGATATGGTAAGTATCATTGCTGACCCAAAAGGAGCAGCAGCTACAGCCCCAGGACCATTCTTTCCACCTGTTGACACCAAGGGGTGCTTAGGAAGAAATTCAGCCAGGTGACCGGCGGCGCATATGGGCCCCATGCCCGGTCCACCTCCACCATGAGGTATTGCAAATGTTTTATGCAGGTTAAGATGACATACATCCGAGCCGATAATTGCGGCATTGGACAGTCCAACCATTGCGTTCATATTTGCACCATCCATATAAACCTGGCCGCCATTATCATGTATTATATCCGTCATCTCCTTTATAGCCTCTTCAAACACGCCATGGGTTGAAGGATAGGTTATCATGAAAGCCGCCAGCTCGTTTTTATTCTCAACTGCTTTTTTCCTCAGGTCTTCAACATCAACATTGCCATTTTCATCACATTCCACAACAAGCACTTTCATTCCAGCCATCACTCCACTGGCCGGGTTGGTACCATGGGCTGATGATGGTATCAGCACAATATTCCTGTGTCCTTCGCCCCTGCTTATATGATACTGGCGTATTACCATCAGGCCTGCATATTCACCCGCGGCACCTGAATTAGGCTGAAAAGAAACTGCTTCAAATCCCGTTATTTGTTTGAGTGCCTCACCGAGCTCATCCATTATCTGATGATAAGCCTTTGCCTGGTCCACGGGTACAAAAGGGTGTATATTTCCAAATTCGGGCCAGCTCAAGGGGAATAAAGATGTGGCGGAGTTCAGTTTCATGGTACATGATCCCAGGGGTATCATGCTATAGGCCAGTGAAATGTCCCTTCTCTCCAGAAGCTTGATGTATCTCATCATATCTGTTTCACTATGGTATCGATTAAATGCCTGCTGCTCCATGAATTTTGACTTCCGCCTGAATTTCTCACTTATACAGATACAATCACATATCTCTTCCACCTTTTCAGCCTTTTTTCCCGCGGCACGGGCAAATATTTCAATCAGCTCATTTATCTCGTCAACAGTGGTTATTTCATCAAGGCTGACCATCACTTTTCCCTCGTAGAAGAAATTCAGGTTTATTTTCTTTTTCAGGGCAAGGTCTTCAAGTGTTTTTGCTTCAACTCCATCAGGGAGTCTTATGTCAAGGGTGTCAAAAAATTCCCCGTTGGCAATCTTATATGCCAGTTTTTCCAGAGATTGTTTTAGGGTGCAGGTGCTTTGATGTATGTGCGATGCTATTTTTTTAAGACCTTCAGGTCCGTGATATTGGGCATACATACCACTCATGCTTGCCAGCAAGGCCTGTGCTGTACATATATTTGATGTAGCCCGTTCTCTCTTTATGTGTTGTTCCCTTGTCTGTAATGCCATTCTCAATGCCGGTTTACCATTTGAGTCGACTGAAACACCTATGATCCTGCCCGGCATGCTTCGCTTCAATGATTCACGGGATGCAAAAAAGCCGGCATGTGGCCCGCCATATCCCATCGGGAGGCCAAAACGCTGATTCGAGCCAAATACTATATCTGCTCCCCACTCACCCGGAGGAGCTAAAAGTGCCAGGCTCATCAGGTCTGAAGCAACTGCAACAAGTCCTCCTAGCGAATGTACCTTTTCAACAAAGCTGCTATAATCCCTTATATCACCGTCAGATGAAGGATACTGTAATATAGCCCCAAAGAAAGAATCATCAATTTCCTCTTCCTTATAATTGCCTATAACAAGTTCTATACCAAGAGGTTCTGACCGTGTAAGCATTACATCCAGAGTCTGTGGGAAAGTCGTTTCATCAACAAATAATTTATTGACTCCTGCCTTTACAGCTGACCGTGACCGTGCATTATGCATCATAATCATAGCTTCAGCACCGGCCGTTGCCTCATCAAGTAATGAAGCATTTGCCAGTTCCACACCGGTTAATTCAGTGACCATAGTCTGGAAATTTAACAATGCTTCCAGTCTGCCCTGCGAGATTTCAGCCTGGTAAGGAGTATAGGAAGTATACCAGCCCGGATTTTCCAGTACATTTCTGATGATAACCGAAAGAGGAGCAGTGCCATAATAGCCCATACCGATAAATGAACGATATACCTGATTATTCGCCCCTATTTTACGTATATAGTTAAGATACTCAAATTCACTAATTGCCTCCGGCAATTCAAGGGGTTTATCCAGCATTATTGAGTGAGGTACAGTTTCTTTAATAAGCCCGTCAATTGAATCAACTCCAATTGTTTTCAACATGCTGGCAACTTCATTATCCCTGGGGCCAATATGCCTGTTAACAAATTTATCAAATGCCATATTATCTGAATTATTAATTATTAATTATTATTTATGATATATTCAAGCGGTTATTTAAAAGCTACATTAAAAAAATTCTTGTAAAGAAAGTTAAAGATAATATTTATGTCTCAGCTTAAAAAGGGATTATTCTGCCGTTCAACACCTATTCTTGTTTCAGGCCCGTGTCCGGGATAAACCAGTGTGTCATCAGGCAGGGTCAGCAATCTTTCCCTGATGCTGGATAAGAGTGTCTGGTAATCGCCTCCAGGAAGATCAGTACGGCCTATCCCACCGGCAAATAATGCATCTCCAGTGAAAACAAGATTCTCCTCCTCACAATAGAAAGCAATGCTGCCTGAGGTATGACCCGGCACAAAAAGGCATTTAAATGAAATATTACCGAATGATATTATATCGCCTGGTTCTATATATGTACCTATCCCGGGAGGATCAGGCATGCTAAGCCCAAAAATTTCAGCATGCACAGGGGCGTACGAAAGATTCTTCTCCTCTTTTTTGTATGCATGTGTTTTGAGGCCATATTCCTGAAGTACATAGTGATTGCCAAAAATATGGTCAAGGTGAAGATGGGTATTTAGCAGTTTTACGGGCTTAAGCTTATTATTATTTATAAAGGTTTTCAGTTCTTCAAATTCTTCATCATCATAGCAACCGCAATCAATTATTGCACACTCACCATTTTCACCTGACACCACATATGTATTTACTTCTATCGGAGAAAAAACGAACCTGTGTATTTCCATAAATCACGTTTTATCATTTACCGTCCCTCCCAGCATGGGGACAAAAACAAACATACCATGATGAGTTTCTTCAAGTTCACCTTCTTCGTTCTTATATATGCGGGTCATAATCTGGCTATGTGCCCCTCCTACCGGTGCAACAAGTCGTCCTCCTGTCTTAAGCTGGTCAAGTAATGTCTGTGGCACTTCCTTTACAGCTGCCGTTATCAGTATTGCATCATATGGGCCGTACTGTGGCTTGCCCTTATAACCGTCGCCGTAAAAGAAATGGGCATTATAGCCCAGTTTTTCCAATGTTTTCTGAGCTTTGTTATATAGTTCCTTGTACCGTTCTACAGTATATACCCTGGCACCCATCTCAACAAGAATGGCAGCCTGGTAACCTGACCCTGTTCCTATCTCAAGTACTTTGTCATGTTTTTTTACGCTTAACAGTTCAGTTTGTACTGCAACCGTGTAGGGCTGTGATATGGTCTGGCCGGAAGAAATAGGAAAAGCTTTGTCCTGGTAGGCATGATGCAAAAAAACATTATCCATGAATACGTGCCTTGGAACCTTGTTCATGGCCTCCAATACATTTTCATCTTTGATACCTTTAGCCCTCAGGCCATCAATCAATTTCTTTCTTTTACCTTTCGCCAGAAATGAATCGTGTTCTGATTTCATTTTAGAATATTTAATGTAAGGCAAAAATAATAAAAGCAGTTGTTTTACAATGGAAAATTAATCTTTACCCCTATCTGATATATTTTAAACAAGCCATTTTTTCATTGGGCGGGCTTTTTAAGGCGGGCTTTTTTCAAAGGATAATATACAGGCCCTTCAGGTTTGGTTATACTCTCATACAATATAAGCTCATTCACCGGTTGCGGAGGCAGCTTATAAGCTTCCGCTGATTCTATTATAGCCGACAAGACTTTCCTCTCTACAATGTATTTCATTCTTCCTATGGTTAGATGAGGTTTAAATGGTTTATCTTCTTCATATAAACCTTCCTTTTTAAGTCTGTCACAAATCATTTCCTGCATCTCATACAATAATTGAGGTGCCTTTATTCCTAACCATATCACACGTGGTTTCCGGATATCCCTGAATACTCCCGTAACGTTAAAACTTATTTCAAAGGCTTCAAAATTTTTAACAAGCTCACACATTATATCACCAACTCTTTTCACCTTCTCCTCTTCCTTATTTCCAAGGAAGGCAAGTGTAAGATGTATATTGTCAGCTTGAACCCACCTTATTTTTTCATTTCGCAATAATTGCTTATAAGACTCTACAAGACGGATGAATGGTTTGCTTTTTTTTATATCAATGGCAATAAAAATCCTTTTCATAATAAGAATGCTCTTTATTTGTTAGTGGATCTCCTCCAGTACCATGGACAGTCTTGCTGCAAGGATTTCTGCATTAGCCTTATTGAAAGGCATCGGAGGGCGTATCTTCAAAACATTATTATAGGGACCGTCTGTACCCAGCAATATTCTCATCTCCCTCATCCTTTCCTTAATATAGTATGCTTCCTCCCCGGCGGGCTCAAGAGTATCACTATCCCGGACCAGTTCGACACCAAGAAATAAACCCGAACCTCTAACATCGCCAACAAGGGGATACCTTTCTTTAAAGGGTCTTATTAAATCCAGGAGATACGAACCTGTGTGCAGGGCATGCTCCATGTAATTATCTCTTAGCACTATTTCCAGTACTTTCTTACCAACAACGGCAGATACTGTATTGCCACCGAAGGTACTGAAAAATTCCATGCCGGTATTGAAGGCATCAGCTATTTCCCTGGTTGTGATAACTGCAGCCAGTGGATGGCCATTGCCTATTGGTTTGCCCAGCACAACAATATCAGGCCTTACCTCCTGGTCTTCAAAAGCATAAAAAGATGTGCCCATGCGTCCGTAGCCTGTTTGCACTTCGTCTGCTATACAAATCCCTCCTTTTTCCCTTATTAAGCGGTATACTTCTTTCAGGTAAGCCCTGGGAAAAATTATCTGGCCGCCAACACTGGGGCACGTTTCAGCAATAAAAGCCCCGGGTGTTCTGCCTTTCTTTACCAGGTTTTGTATTGCTGTTTCAATATACCCTGCATATTTAAGACCTGCATCTTTATCCTTATATTTATACTCACCCCTGTAACCATCAGGTACGGGCACTGTATGGACCCATGGCGGTGCTCCTTTGCCTCCAGGTCCATTGTGCTTATAGGGCGAAATGTCAATCAGGGTAGTTGTATGACCATGATATGCTCCTTCAAGCACTATTATATCTTTCCTCCCGGTATAATTAAAGGCAAGTCGCAGGGCCAGCTCGTTAGCTTCACTTGCTGAATTAAGGAAGAAGCAAGTTTCAAGAGGCTTTTGAAAAGTACTTAGCAATAATTCTGCAAAATCGTTCAGGTGATCACTGAGATACCTCGTATTTGTATTAAGTATTTTCATCTGTTCATATGCTGCCTCTGTGACCTCCGGGTGACAATGGCCGATATGGGGGACATTATTGTACGCATCCAGATATTTCTGGCCATCAGCATCAAAGAGATATTGTTGCCAGCCTCGAACTATCTTTACCGGTTTTCTGTAACTCAGGCTTAAATTCTCTGCGAAATATTGTTTTCTTTTCTTCAGGCTTTCTTTTTCATCATTTTTTTCAAATTGGAACCTGGCTTCAGGTATATCGAGTAAAATACCCGGATAGGGAGACAGATATTGCCAGGTCTTATTCTCCCATGGTTTACAAACCCCGGGGAAATCAGTTCCATACCCAAGCATACCGGTTAATAACTGAAAGTGAAGGTGCGGATTCCATCCTCCATTTTCTTTTGTGTCTCCTACCCAGGCAAATATGTCTCCTTTTTTCACCCTCATTCCTTCTGTAATTTTTTCACAGGACTTCTTGCTCAAATGGCCATAAAGAGAAAAAAAATCCGTTTTCTCTATGGTTTCATGTTTAAGAATTATCATATAACCATAATCCAGCTTCCTAGGATTATAACTGAATGCATATATGCTACCATCAAGAGGGGCGTGAACTGGAGTTCCGGCCGGTGTAAATAAATCTATACCCAGGTGTATTGACCTGTCCTGTTTATCTGTAAACTCCTCTCCCCGGAAAACAGGAGATGAATATAATATCCTGGGTTCAGCATAACGGCCAATGCCATATTTTTTATCCCTGGACTTCAATTCCCTGTATATCCTGTCGCCCAGAATATATGCTGAATTCTGCTTCTGATCACCTTCAATTAACTGTCCTCCAACACTTAAATCCAATACCATGCTGTTTTCACTGTTCAGCCTTTCACCAATTACAGGATGTGCACTTCCAGCCATACTCTTGATCCCATTTATCCGTTTGACTGTTTCAGGTTCAGGATTCATGCCACAGGCCTGCCTTAATACAGTCTCGGCAAAGAGGGGATGTATTTTTTCAAGAAGAACTACAGTATTTTTAATAGATTCCTGGCTTATAAGGAGGTAGTGGTCGGCGGGCCTCTCTCTTCGCTGCCGGGCTGCTATGAATACACTTAGTGCCAACCTCATTTTTGCCATGGTAAATAGTACCCTTACTTCATTTTCTTTCAATTCAAACGACTGTTGATACCCACTCAGGAAATTTGCAGCAGCTAAAAGAGGTTCTTCTTTGTCGAGCATAATATAGGCCATGGCAACTGCGGGGTCAGCAACGGCATAGCTGTGCACCATATCCCCGAAGTCAATAAATCCCTCCACTTCCTGCCCTTTGGAAGAGTTCTCCGGGTAAGGGTTGACAATTATATTATGGTCATTGGCATCGTTATGAATTACACTGAATCGTAAATTAGGGGATTCCGGTTTCACTATAGCCAGGTATTCTTTTAATGTAGAATCTATAAACGGTTTGAGTTCATTATCAATGATAAGATTAGGATGCCCACTGACAAGATCTTCAAAATTTGAGAGGTCCCAAATAAAGTCACGGTTGAAGGCCTTATTCTGATAATTTTCAAGGGCTTTGTCAACTTTCCCAAGTTTTAAGCCCACCTCTCTTATCAATTCGGCATGATGATTTTTCAATGCGCTAAGAGGCTTACCCCGGAAGTATGTAAGCATTCTCACGCGATACCTGTCGCCCGACGTGGTCAGAAGTTCGGAAATGTCATCTCCTCCCCTGTTTTTAACAATCACAGGACACAATGACACCTTATCTTCAAGAAATTTAAGTACATCATTTTGTGCCCTTATAAATGCATCATCCTCAAGTGGATTTGTAACTTTTACCACGAACCTTGCACCACCACCAGTGGTTATAAGGAAATTCTGATCCCTTTCCCCATCCAACTCAGTGCAACTGACAGACATTCCGTATTCCTTCTTAACAAATTGTGTTATTTCCCCCGGCTGAATTTGTGGTTTGTTTTTTAGCATTTATATTCTATTATTGTTTAATCCTATTCCCCTGGCCTTACTGTGTCCGCCGAAGTACCGAGTCATCGGAACAAAGGCGGAGCCTGACTTCGCTCCAACTT
>JAWLEO010000003.1:56591-136138 GCA_041686075.1 Bacteroidales bacterium
TTTCCTTTTTCCTTTGTACTTTTTCCTTTTTCCTTTGTACTTTTTCCTTTTTCCTTTGTACTTTTTCCTTTTTCCTTTGTACTTTTTCCTTTTTCCTTTGTACTTTTTCCTTTTTCCTTTTATCTTTTGTCTTTAATCAAAACCCTAAAGTTATATGAAATTTGCAATAATATTATCGGGATGCGGTGTCAATGACGGTGCAGAGATTCACGAAGCCACCATGACGATGCTTGCAATTGTGAAAAACGGGAACACATACGATATTTTCGCCCCGGACATGATGCAGCACCATGTTATTAATCACCTCAATGGAGAGGAGATGGATGAGAAAAGGAATGTTCTGGTCGAATCAGCCCGTATTGCAAGAGGTAATATCAAATCTCTGGCTGATTACAGTGCAGAAGACTATGATGCACTTGTGCTGCCAGGTGGATTTGGTGCAGCAAAAAATCTATGCACATATGCATTCGAAGGAACAGATTTTTCAGTGAACGAGCTGGTTGAGAAAGTGCTGAAATCTACTCATTCAGCAGGTAAGCCTATTGGTGGACTATGTATTTCACCTGTTCTTCTTGCAGGTGTTTTTAAAGGTATCAAAGTTACAATAGGACATGATAAAGGAACAGCTTCTGATATTAAGAAACTTGGAGCCGAACATGTCGAAAAAGGACCGGGCGAAGTGGTCGTAGACAGTGAAAACAAAATAGTCACTACTCCCGCCTACATGCTCGATTCCACCATTACTGAATTATACAATGGCGCTGATAATTTAGTGAAGGCAATAATGGAGATGGTGGAATAGAAGTAATTGGCTATAGTCTGCCATTTTCTATTTCGTAGATTACTTTTTCTATAAGGTAGTCTTCATCGTAAGGATCATATTCGGCCTTCAGGTTAGCCCCGAATATACGGGCGATACCCTGCCAGAAAAAAGCCGGAAGGGTCCCCCTGTAATCATGTATCAGCTTATATGATGTATTTTGTGTTTCCCTGTCAATGAGCTTAATGAGTATTTTCCCCTGGGTGAAAGTCATATGTTTGATATCGTCTTCATATTTACCAAAGAGATCAGCTTCATAATCCTTGAGGAACTGCCTCCTTTCTCTTTCTCCTTCAATCTGCTTAAGGGTATCGTTTATTTCTTTGAATTTTTCCCTGACAACCAGTGAATAAGGGTATACTTTTTTTACATTATATACCAGCCGCCTGTACCTCCACCACTGAAAACGTTGTTTAAGCCCGACCTTTCTTACAACATTCACCTCATCAATCTCAATTTCAGGCATGGTCACACCATCACGCGATACATTCTCCAGTACATAAAACTTACCCGGCAGTGAATCCACGACCTGAACCACAGTATCCTGGCCACTAAGAGGTATAATAACTAAACCAAGCAAAGCTATATTTAAAACCCATCTTATCATTTCAACCGCAAAATTAAATAATTAAGCTACATATTGTTATTATTAGTCACTATAAATACTTTTGCATAGCATGAATAAAAAAGTAAACGATATTGTTCACAATGACAGGTACCGGCATCTGCTCACTTTATCTTATGATGATATCGTCCCTTTTGTATTTGACTACATCAAAAAGTATACCTTTCCAATAATATCGGCCTGGGTTTTTCTCCTTGCCATAATAACATGGATGATAAACCAACGTTTTGCCCTTGCAGGCGAGTTCAGGTTTCTCACCATAGTCATGCACAGCTCCATCGGGCTTATAATTTTACCATTGATACTTGTTGCACCCCATGAATTGCTGCACGTCATCCCCTATTACCTTGGCGGAGCCAGGAATATCCGCATTGGTGCCGACTGGAAACAATACTATTTTTATGTAACCTCCCACCTCAATCCTGTTGGTCCTCTTGTATATATCAGCGTAGCCCTCACACCCTTCATCCTGATAAATGCAAGTCTTATATTCCTGATATTTACTCTTCAATCACCGCTCTGGACCTGGAGTCTGCTGTGCACACTCTTCATGCATACTACCATGTGTGCCGGTGATTTTGCCCTTATAAATTATTACTGGATTAATCGCGACAAAAAGATCATAACCTGGGATGATGCCGACAGGAAAGAAGCTTATTTTTATGAAGACACGGGGAAATAAGTATTAATTATGAATGATTAATTATAAATTTCCACAGCCGTTTTCAACCTTATTCAACAAAACCATATAACATGTATATCATGGACTATGGTTATCTCAATTTTCAATCAAACCACAACCCAATATGACGTTTTATTCACGTTTAAAGAGTTATATCTTATCTCAATTTTCAATCAAACCACAACTAGAAGATTACTCTCCACGATTTCTTTATTGTTATATCTTATCTCAATTTTCAATCAAACCACAACCGTAGGTTCTGAAACCCTTATTTAATAAGGACTTTTTAGTTATTTACCACAGATAAAAATGTTCAATATCCTTTCGGAAGAGGCCTGATCAATTGATATTCAAATTTCAAAATAATATTTCAAAGAACAAACTGTAAAATTAATTAAAATAATTCAAGTTGCTTTGGCCGGGAGGCAAAGGTTCCAGCTTTCTACCCCATATATTAATAATATTTCCATATTGTTTATCGGTTATCACCAATATACTCACCTGTCCTTCCTCAGGTACCGCTTTTTTTGTTCTTTTTATATGCACATCAGCACTTTCACTACTGGCACAATGTCTTATATAAACGGAATACTGTAGCATGGTGAAGCCATCTTTCTCCAATCCTTTCCTGAATTGTGTGGCCTTTCTTCGCTGTTTCTTCGTCACAACCGGCAAATCGAAAAAAACAAAAACCCACATTATCCTGTATGCATTTAATCTGACCTGACCCATCAGTATAATAACGGATAATCTATACTTCTTTTTTCACCTATAAAACACTTTGCCAGAGACGCAGTTGTTTGCGAAAGTCCAACCATCAAAGGCCTGGTTGTCTTCCGGAAACGTACATCCACAGTAAGTACCTTTAAAAGCTCCGCCTTTAAATTTTTATCCATATCCAGTGCATCATGGTGTTTTTTGTTCAACTTATGGACAATCCCGTCAACAAAAGGACGGTAAGGTTCCATTACATCATCTGCCAGGCAATATGCATTATACCTGTTATGATGATGAATACCGAATGTTGGCAAAAGCCCGCTGCCTGTCAGCGCCCTTGCAACTGCAGCCCTTAAAACAATATAGCCGTAGTTAAGCATATTATTGGGTGGCATCCCATATCTCTCCCTGACAAAGTCTTTTCCTAAAAGCCTGCCCCAGTATATTCTTGCGGCAAAACTTTCCCGTCCGGAAGAATCGCCGCTTTTAACTGAGCTTGAAAGTACCTTAAGATCATTGTACTTTAAACCTAATCGCTTCAAAAGGTAAGCCTGATTAATGATCTTTGCTTCAACGGTTTGCTTCCATAAGTGCTTTTTCAGAGGTTCACTGGCTTTAACCTGTGCCCTGTGTATCTCGCCCTGGAGGTGGTTGCCTTCAAGGGGGAAAAGCATACTCTGAGGCATATGCTTGCTGTTACAAAAAATAACTGCGACATTATTATCGGCTAGTTCCTCAAGTAAGGGCATGCTTACCTTTATATGCTGGTCCTCCAGTACCATAAACCCGATGTCTTCTATAGGAATACGTAACGTTTCCCCCCTCTCCCTGCTTACCAGTAACTGTCTGTCCTTAACCGACAGATAACATGGATTCGAAAAAAACAGACTTCGCTTTATCACAATTGTAAAATTATTAGATACTTAAATCTTTTGTAACTCACCTAATGGTGATATTGTGAAATCATAATCTTCAGTCAGCATATTAAAATTTGATGGACTTAGCAACAACTTTGGATATGGTTGTTCAAAATTTACTTTTGACTCACCATTAGTTAGGCTTTTAGGTGCTTTCTTTCCACATTGATTTTCGTAATCTTTTTTGAGATTATCGTCGTTCCTCGCCTCCTGATGAAATTTAAAAGTTATTCGACCATCCTTACTTAGCTTTATTACTTTATAAAGTCTTTTCCGTATCTCTGTATATGACAAATCCCAAATTTCTTCTTTTCTGTCTTTGAAGAAAATTACCATAGTCCCCGTCTTAATAATTGCTTTTAGATTTAACTCATGTTTTCCCTTGGCTAAATTTTTGGGAACCAATCCTACATATCTATATATCCCCTGAGGTTTTAGTTCTCGTTGAACAGAAAGTTTAAAATATTCACCCGCTTCAAGATTATTTACAATCTCAAAATCCCTTTTAATATTTCCTTTATCATCTTTACCTTCATAAATTGCCATCATATAATTACCATCATTCGCTACATAATAATGCTCCTTATGTTTATGGTTATGCTTCAAGAATTTATCCCTGTGCTTTTTAAGGCGTATGGGATTCGTCACCATTGGAGTATATACACGTACTTTTCTTATGGGTACCGGGTCACCATTGCTATTTGGTAGAGAGTAAAACCTAATTATCTCGTCTTCAATCTGAACTATTCTGTTCCTGATCTCTTCTTCTTCGCTTTCCTCGGCATTGCTCAACTGTTTTTTCAAATTTTCAATATCCCTGCGTAATTCCTTCTCTTTTTTTCTTGCATCAATAATTATGCTACGTACCCTTTCGTCAACAATTTTATTAAGTCCGTTATCATCCAGGTCTTCAAGAGGTTTTCTGACGACATACCTGATCTGCTTTTCCTTCTCCCCTTCTTTGTTTATTACTTCCTCCTCAATTGCCCCGTAAAATGTTTCCTGGTGAAGGCTGCCACGAACTGTATCCCCTTGCTGGTATACCGGTTTTCCATACTTATTTTTCCTGACAAGACCTCTATCCCTAAGTTTCTTCTTTGATTGTTTAGGTAGGTTATCAGGAGTATGATGAGAAACCAGGACTTCATCCTCAAGGGCCTTAATATCTTCAGCAAATGATGGCCACGGCTTAAGCACTCTGGGCTTTTTTTCTATTCCTGCCCTGTTTAATTCTTCCCAGTCATGATAAAATTGAGCCAGTCTTTCATAACTCTCTTTTGTTATGCAGGCTATAGTTACGGCATCAATGCAATGATGGATATGATTCATCCTGGCCTTTTTCTCATACTCATTATGAAGGCCCCATATAATCCTGAAGTCTGCCACCGTATTTCCCTTTACCGTATATACTTTGTCAAATAAGGTTTTCAGGTATAACCTGGCGTATTTTGTAATAATGCCCGTATCAACCAGCTGACTGTTTTTAAAACCTTCAGTTATTCCCTTCATAATAAAACGCCTGTACTTATTATGGTAATAATCACGCTCATACCTAAGTCTGTGCCTTTTGCGTATTATCCTGTCCTTTGTTTCCTTGTCAACACTTCTTTTTATATCTTTAACCGTTTTTTGTACCTGTTTATCAAGTTCCATATATCTCTTCTTCCAGTGTTCGATACGGCTTAGTATTTCATTATGTTCCTTTAACATGTAAGGTATCTTGTTCTTCTTTACAGACCTGTTATAAACATTATTGCACAATGTTTTATTCTCCTGGGAGTTATCAAATGACAGGCTCCGCGGGATGGTATGCTCGATATCATAGGAAGGGTTTGAACCAAGAAACTCACTGATTGCGATCTCCTTACCGGTATAAATACATTTATGATTTTGTTCCTCCCAGAGCTGATATTTTAGAATATCATCTTGTGAAGGTTCTTCATTTGAATTTCCCGACAGGTAATATTCCCTGATCCTTTCGGCATATTTCTTTCTTAAATTTTCCCTGTCGCGCTGCCATTCCTGATAAGCTCTTCTCTCATTAGCATTCATTAGGTCACGCGCCATTTCTATATTTATTTTTGTGTCCTTATCAATTACTTCCTGCCTTATCAGTTCATTGATAATTTTCCTTAACTGATGAAGTGAACGCATTGCCATAGGGTTTCTGACTGAAGTTATCAGAGGGCTTCCCAGATAATATTTGCCATCTTCTCCTTTTATTGGGGGTTTATAAACTTCAATTGCCGAAGGATGATACAATTTGTCCAATCGTTCCTCATCAATGTCAAAATTATCACTTAAGAATTCCGTAACCCTGTCTTCCAGCCTGGCGGATTTTAGGAATTGCCCCCGCCCCATTTTGCTTTTCATTTGCTTCTCCAGCAAGGCAAATGATTTATTTCTCAAATATTCTTTTTTCCCTTCAGAGAGTGTACTGAATCTTTCCTCTCCTATATTCTTTACGAGTTTTTGTATTAACTCCTTACTGTAGATTTCTTCCGCTTCTTTACTCCAGGTGAATTCATTTTCGCGAGCATCTTTTACCAATCCGTTTATTATATCTATAATAATCTTTTCTTCACTCTGTGCAAGGATTATCTTTAGTATTTCTTCATAAACCAGCTTCCGGTTTTCAGGGTTCTTCCAAACTTGTTCAGGTAGTATCTCATCCATTTTAGCAAGAAATACCGCATGTGAATAAATAAGACCTTCTCTTAGATATGGTAGAATTTTGTTAATAGCTTTAATGCTCAGTGAAGAATATTCATGGCGTGGTTTTATTTTTAGGAATTTTTCAAACTGTTCGCCAGTTAATGAAAGTTTTTCTTTTCCAAACTTCCTTAGCTTATCATTTGAGTCGAAAGTATACAATACATGCCAGATATCATTTATGTCTATTACAGATTGTTTATTATCTTTTCTCCTGATATGTTCAAACTGAACATACATATAATTATCACCGAAAATCTCTTTCAATCTTGTAGAAACAGGATTACCGCTAACAGCAGTCTTCATGGAATAATTAAACAAAAAATCTTCCTGATCAGTATTATATTGCCTAAAATACCCGTAGCGTTCTTTAGGCGATAGGTTTTTGGCAATATCTTCAAAATCAAACACATCCTTGCTCTTCCTAAAGAATAATGGGATTATTTTTTCTTTTCTTCGTCATTGAGGGGGCGCAATTTATCGTCCTCAGGTGTTTTTATCTTAATATTATTTATAAAACACAGCATCCTGTATTCCTCAAATGCCGGATGCGACACTGAACACCGCTGCTTGTTTGATTCAAATACGCATTTACCTATCAGGCCTTTTTGTGATTTCAAAGGTCTTTGATAAAAAATGGCATTACGCAATTTGTTTCTGAGTTTTTGAGGGATATTTTGATAATCGCAGATAGTATTGAATTCTTGTAAATAATGCTCCTCCCTATGAGTATATACATTACGTATCTTACCTCCTGATTTGTATTGTTCATAAAAATACTGGCCGAGCGTTTTATCTCCCTTTGCTTTATTTATTTCAGAGATTGACTCCTTAACCGCTCCCTCACTTTCGTTAGTGCCTTCGAGTCGGTTACTGAGGAAACCACGGCGTTGCGCCATATGGTAAAAAGCTCTTCCTATTCTGTACCGGTTATCCTGTTCTGTCAGATCCAGTTTCTTTGTAACTGCAAGGTACCTGAAATAATACGGATTCTGCAATTGCTGCTGCCTTTCATCTTTTATACTCCCTGTATCAGTAAGTAACCAATTTCTGAAAGCAACATTTGCAGGATATATCTTCTTATATCTCCAGTCATTTAATTGTTCTTCTGATAAATTAGGACAGAAATCATATTCAGACAATACTTTTAAGGTTTCAATTTTTCTCAGTCTTCGTCTGTATTTTTGACGTCTTGTACTTCTGTGTTCAGTTCGCTCAGCAGCTTTTGATCCTTCAATTCCCTTTTCGATCTTCACACCCTCCTGAAATATTCTCACACCCTTATTAATAAGCCTGAAACTACCTCCCTCATGTTCAACAACTGCCCACCCAATACTGTTAGTGCCTAGATCAAGTCCCAAAATTTTTGCCATGGTTTGTTGTTTTTAGTAATATTTTGTATATTGTATGTTACAATTTTCAATCTTATCACAATAAGGCTATATGCCGAAGGAGATTGATTCCTATGACCCCGCTTAGGTGGGGTCAATTTTTTATTAATATCCAGCTTACATAATATAGTATTGCATTATCAAAAGTAAATAATAAATAAGATTAGTGCAACTATTTGAACATGTAAGGATTACTTCCAGGCAGGGGTTAATATAGCATGTCCACTCCATCAAAGTAGTTTCTATTGGATAATTCGTTATGGTTGCTGATCTTAAACTCACTCTAAACTTTTTTCAACCTTTTCAACCTTATTCAACTTTATCGTATCTTAACAGATTCTTTTTAAAACCTTCCTATTATGAGTAAGCTAGGAGAAGTACTGAAGAAGTTCCCGCGTGTTTTCTGGGTTTCCAATATAATGGAATTATTTGAAAGGTGGGCCTGGTATGGTTTCTATAATGCTTTCGCCCTTTATCTCACCCTATCAAAAGATACCGGAGCGCTGGGCTTCACACAGGTTCAGAAAGGTGCCATCATAGGTACCGGGTCAATGTTATTGTATTTCCTGCCCGTAATAACGGGTGCCATAGCCGACAGGGTAGGCTATAAGAAAGTCCTGATCCTCTCATTCACAACCTACATTGCCGGCTTTTTCATGGTGGGCACCTTTGAATCATACGGCCCTGTTTTTGCAGCTTATATTTTCCTGGCAATAGCAGGGGCACTGTTCAAACCCGTTATCTCCGGCATGATAGCGAAAACGACAACTGATGAAACAGCCTCGGTAGGCTTCGGGATATTTTATATCATGGTTAACATCGGCGGTTTTATAGGTCCGTTTATTGCCGGCTTTCTCTATAAGATAGACTGGAACCTTGTTTTCCTGATGTCAATTATCACCATTGCAATAAACTATATCTTCGTCTTTTTCTTCTTCAGGGAACCTTACAGGGAACCTTCGGGGCTTAAATTCCTGAATAATATAGGTATAGCTTTAAAAAATATCTGGGTAACCCTTAATAACTGGAAATATGTACTCTTTCTCCTGATAATGGGGCTCTTCTGGACAGCCTTCAACCAGCTTTACTATTCATTCCCGGTATTCCTTGACTACTGGGTTGACATGGACAGGATAGGAGCCCTGCTCGGCCTGCCCGAAGGTGCATTGACAGCTCCCACAATAACCAGCATGAATGCCTTTTTTATTATTGTGCTGCAAATGTGGATCTCATCAATAAGTATGCGCTACAGGCCACTCAAATCAATGATGACGGGCATTATGATCCTTGGTCTGGGCCTGATGATGATGTTTATTACCCGGAATCCCTGGATAATGCTTATTGGGGTTCTTATATTTGCAATAGGCGAAATGGCTTCATCCCCGAAATTCAATGAATATGTCGGGCGGATAGCACCCCCTGATAAAAAAGCCCTTTACATGGGCACTGTCTTCCTGGCTATTGCTATAGGTCACTTCCTGGCAGGATGGGTCTCAGGCAAGCCTTTTGAGGTGCTGTCTGATAAATACTACCTGCTTGGCAAGGCAGTTGAAGAGAAAGGTTTCAGTATCCAGCCCATATCAGACCAGTTTACACAGAGCCAGTACTTTGAAAGGGCGCAGGAACTGTTCGATATGAACGGCAGGGAACTGACACAATACCTCTGGGATACCTATAACCCGTCAAAAGTTTGGATCCTCTTTGCCGGTATTGCCGTCGGGGCAAGCCTTTTATTACTGCTCTACGATAAATACATACTTAAAGGACAGGCTAATAAAGTTGAATAGTTAAGATGCGCCTTCAATTTTATTTCCAATCAGTTATATTTGATAGTGAATTCAAACAAAAACACATATATTATCATGAAGAAACTTACCTTAGTGCTGCTTGTCATTGCAGCCATCACCGAATCTCTTTTGGCCCAGAAAACAATAATCAATATCCCTGATATACCGGGACATATAACGCTGAAGTGTGACTTTCATACTCATACCGTCTTTTCTGACGGTAATGTATGGCCTACGTACAGGGTTGATGAAGCATGGAAAGACGGTCTTGATGTAATAGCCATTTCCGACCACCTGGAGTATCTGCCGCACAAGGAATATATACCTGCCGATCATAATGCAGCTTACAAAATTGCTGGTACCCTGGCAAAAGAAAGGAACATCATTCTTATACATGCAACTGAGATTACACGGGATATGCCTCCCGGTCACCTGAATGCCCTTTTCCTGGAAGATGCCGCTGCTATTTATGTTGACGATCCTTTTGAAACAATAGAGAAAGCTGTACAGCAAGGTGCTTTTATTCACTGGAATCATCCCGGGTGGAAAGCACAGGAACCTGATGGCATACCCAAACTGTATGATATACATAAGAAATTGCTGGATAAAAATTATATACATGGAATTGAATTCTTTAACTACAAAGAATATTACCCTAATATACTGGAATGGTGCAAGGAATATAACCTGGCGGTTATAGCAAACAGTGATATACATGACATAATAGCCGAAACTTACGATAATACCACAAGGCCCATGACCCTGGTATTTGCAAAAGAGCGTACTAAAGAATCTATAAAGGAAGCAATGTTCGATACACGTACCCTGGCATATTTCAATAATACTCTCGCTGGCAGGGAAGACCTGCTGAGGCAGATATTTGAGGCAAGCATATCCCTTGACAAACCTTATCATGAAAACGAAAGATATATATGGATTGAAATTACCAACAGCTCAGATATACCCTTTCACATGATGAATGGGAAAGCCGGTGCTGCTAAGGAGTTCACCATTGAAGCAAACAGTATTACCACCTTACGTGTTGAAAAAGATTCCGAAAAGTCTCTGGAATGGGATGTAAAAAATATGCTGACAGGGTACGAGGAATATTTGCATGTGGTGGTGGAATATTAGGGCATTTATCCTTCTTATTTGATTGATTTTATGTTATTTGCAATAAATATTATTACATTTACCAGGAAAGATGAATTATTGAAATAAAAATCATGAAAAAAATCCTGTTTTCTACTCTGCTCGTAATCTTTGTGACAACAGCCTATTCGCAAATTAAATCCGAAAACCTTTTTTATATGGTTGACAGCCCTTTATCATTCCGCAGCTTTAAGGAGAATGCTGACCAGATTTCCATCATCTGTCCCCAGACATTCAATGTCAGCAGTGAAGGCGTGGTTTACGGATCGGTTGACAGGCGTGTGCTTGAAATAGCAAAATCAAAAAATATTAAGGTAATGCCACTGCTTGTTAACAAAGGCTTTGATCAACAACTACTTCACAAAATAGTCAGTGATTCCATTGCACGTAAGCGGTCAATAGACATGATGCTTGAATATGCTGAACGCTACAACCTCGATGGCTGGCAGTTTGACCTTGAAGGACTCCATATATCAGACAGGGAGAATTTCACACTCTATTTCAAAGAAACAGCTGAAGCATTGCATGAGAATAATTTGCAATTATCTGCGGCCCTGGTGCATATGCTGGAAAATGTTGGCGGTCCATCCGAATACCAGCTTTACCTTTACGAAAACTGGAGGGCCGGTTATGCAGCCCAGGAACTGTCAGAGATAGGTGATTTCTTATCCATTATGACCTATGACCAGCATACCCGGCGTACACCCCCAGGACCGGTATCAGGGCCGGGCTGGATGGAAGAAGTAGTGAAGTACCTTCTTGACGAAGGAGTGCCTCCTCAGAAATTATCTCTTGGCATACCAACTTATTCTGTCCACTGGTACGCCGATTATTCCGAGTCCAGGGGAGGCTTTCAAAACGGCCGACAGGTGGGATATGACATGGTAGAACACCTGCTCGGACAAAATGATGCCAGCATACAGTGGCATGAACAGGGCGCTTGTAATTATACTCTATGGGAAAACGGGGGTGCCTTTGAATATATCTTTATCGAAGACGGTATGTCCCTGGAACCAAAACTGGATATCCTGGAGAAATATAAGCTCAGAGGCATATCTGTATGGAGGCTGGGTACAGAGGCCCCGGATTTCTGGACAGTTCTCAGTAATAAGGTAAGGAAAAGTAAATGAAAGCGGATTTATGACTCCTGAAAGGGGCTCATTATTCCTTGCCTGACGTCAGTGAGGCCTTATTTCATCAAAGATTATTTCCAGGTCTACCGTATCCCTGACTGCTTCACCATCTTTCAGCGCGGGCAGCCATGCGGGGCCTTCTTTCACCAGGCGCAGGGCCTCGTCCGAAAATGCTTTTGCCGGGCTTTTTTTGACTTTTATTTCGCCGGGAGTCCCATCTTTTTCAATGATTATTTCAAGGCTTACGGTAACAGCAGTTGTATCTCCATATCCGGCAGGATATAACTGTTCATCTTTGAGATACCTGTGATATTCATCTTCACCTACCACCGGCTGTGCTTTTCTTAATATAGCGTATAATGCCACTTGCTTTGCAGCAGGCTCATTCACTTTTGCTGCTTTTCTCATTGTTTCCGGCCTGGCAGCCACACCGGCAACACGCCCGGTGGCCTCAACAGATGTATCTTCACTCTCAGCATAAAATTCAGCTATTGATTTCCTGTCAGGCAATTCTTTGAGTTCCTGCTTACCCAGGACTATATCATCCGGTATTTCCGGCTTTGCTTCTGAAGGATCAATCACGGGGCTTGGAGGTATTTCAGCCATCTTCAGATCAGGCTCTCTGAGATTCTTCACCAGTAACAATGAGGAAATTCCGAGCAAGACAACAATTGCTGCTGCAATGCGGTATAAGAAAGTGTTTCTTTTACGGCTACGCGATTTTATCCTACCCCGCAAATCATCCATATCACTTCCCACTTCATCCCGATCAATAATTGAATATCCCTCCAATGCCTCGGCAAGGAAAGGATCAGACTGCAGCTTGCGTTCGAAAGCATTCCTTTCGGCCGCTGTCATCTTATCCTCAAGGTAGCGGATAATATCCTCAAGCCGCTTGTCAGTATTTCTTTTATTCTTCTTCATAATTTTCGTCCATACATATCTTAAGGTTCCTCTTAGCATTTTGCAGGTGAGATTTCACCCTTTTCTCCTCCATCTTCAATATACCGGCAATCTCCCTGTAACACTTATTCCCATAGTAAAACAGCCTGATACAATTTTTCTGTTCATTCTTCAATTGATCAATGCAATTCTCGAGAACTTCATTATTATTAATATTATCTCTATCTACATGATGCAATTCAAAGTCATTTTCCATAAACAAATATTCATGGTCTTCAATATTAATTATCTTATTGATATCTTTCTTTATTGAGCGTAATTCCATCAGGCAATGGTTCCTGGTAAGGACATACAACCAGTTCTTGAAATTCTTCACCCTGTGCTTTAACAATTCGGACACTATTTTTTCAAATATCTCCATTACGGCATCCTGCGATTGTTCCCTGTTTTTGAAATATTTCAGGCACACACCATATACCAGATCCAGGTACCTCTCATACAGGATACCCAGTGCATCGAGTTTGCCTGTCGACATGTAATCATCTATCAATTCCCGATCACTGTGATCTTCTTTACTTTTATCATGAATACCTAAGGCCATGAATACAAATATCTTAGGATGCATTAAAAACTTACTTGTATTCAATATTACAAAAAAAACGCCAAAGTTTTTGTGGAATCCCTGTTATGCCGGCATCCTGTTTACAGAAGTTCGAATCAAAACATATAAAATCATGAAAACAATAACATCATTTATCGCTATACTGATCCTTTCAGGTTTATCTCTCGGATTCAGCGGATCAGGAATTATCACAGGCACGGTAAGCGATCAAAAAGGTAAGCCATTACCGGGTGTCTCTGTTGGCATCAACGATACTAAAGCCACTGTTTTTACCGATATCAACGGTTATTACTCTATCCGTACAAGTGAAAAAGCAATTAATCTTGTTTTTTCACTCACAGGATATAAAACGGTCATTGAAAAAATAGGTAATAGAAGGCTTATTAACGTATCCATGCAAGCTATCAGTCAAAAGGAAATTGATTCTCTTACGGAGCAGGAAGCTATGGAGGCGCGGCCCGGGCAAATAAGGCCGGACATGCCGCGCGGAATTAAAAAAACATCCGCTTCCTACCAGATGATGGGTGGAGTGACTGCCTATAGGCAGCCAGGCTGGTACAATAACAACTTCAATACCGAAGGGTATAGCACCATACACGAAAATGCTTATAAGAGCGTCCTGAATAATCCTCTTTCAACATTTTCAATTGATGTCGACCGGGCTTCATATTCCAATATACGGCGTTTTATCAACCAGGGACAAAGGCCTCCAATAGATGCTGTAAGGATAGAGGAATTGATTAACTATTTTAAATATGATTACCCTGAGCCACGGAATGATCATCCCTTCTCTGTTTATACTGAAATAGCCGGATGCCCATGGGATGAAGGCCATTATCTTATGCATATAGGCTTAAAGGGGAAAAGTATCGAAAAAGAAAGTTTACCTCCTTCAAACCTGGTATTTTTGCTTGATGTTTCCGGCTCAATGAACAGCCCTAACAAGCTGCCTTTACTAAAATCAGCTTTCAGGTTACTGGTAAATGAACTCAGGCCTGAAGACAGGGTATCCATTGTGGTCTATGCCGGTGCCGCAGGTGTCGTACTGGAACCTACCGCAGGTAATAAGAAGGAAGAGATACTCCAAGCCATTGACCGGCTTAACGCAGGGGGATCAACAGCCGGCGGTGAAGGTCTGCGACTGGCTTACAAACTTGCTTCCGAAAACTTCATGACAGAAGGAAATAACAGGATAATCCTGGCAACAGACGGTGATTTTAATATTGGAGTATCAAGCAATGCCGAGATGGAGAGGCTAATAGAGAAAAAGAGAGACGAAGGAGTATTTATTACTGTCCTTGGTTTTGGCATGGGGAATTATAAGGATGACAAGATGGAAATAATAGCAGACAAGGGAAATGGCAACTATGCTTACATTGACAATATACAGGAAGCAAGGAAGGTGCTGGTAAGCGAGTTTGGAGGTACAATGTTTACCATAGCCAAAGATGTGAAGTTCCAGATTGAATTCAACCCAGCAATGATAAAATCATACCGCTTGATAGGTTATGAAAACCGACTGCTTAATGATGAAGATTTCAATGATGACAGAAAAGATGCCGGTGAGATGGGCGCAGGTCATACTGTTACCGCAATTTACGAACTTGTCCCTGCAGGTTCAGAAGAAGAAGGCCCGTCTATTGACCCCCTTAAATACCAGGAGGAACGAAGGTTGGTAAAAGAGGGTATCGGGAAAGAATTACTTACCATTAAGTTAAGGTATAAAAAGCCTGATGGAGAAAAGAGTATCCTTATGCAGATCCCGGTCAAAAAGAAAGTCCTTGCATTTGATAAGTCATCCCCTGACCTGCGATTCTCTGCAGCCGTCGCCAGTTTTGGAATGATCTTAAGGGATTCCGAACATAAAGGAAGCGCCAATCTCGATTCAGTAATTGAGATGGCTTCAAGGGCTAAAGGAGACGATGAAGAAGGATACCGGGGAGAATTTATCAGGTTGGTCAAGACTGTACGCGACATGAGGCTTGCTCCTGAAGAATCGGCTTCAGAAGAAGGCCAATTGGAATTCAAAGTACCCCTTTAAAATCGGATTTCAGTTTTATTATTATTTCGTTAATAACTGAAAGTACTTTCTTCAGGGTTGATTTCTCAATGTCGGTCAATTTGTTTACATCGATGGTGTTTTCCGGTTCTTCTCCCCTCATCACCTGCCTGGCCTGCTTAGACAAACGGGAATTCATCAGCATATTATATGCCTGGATAGTTTCATTCAAAAAACTGTCAGGTATGCCTTCTGCACCCCTGAGCCTTTCAAGCCTGGCAAGGGTATTGGTTTCGTTTATCATCTTTTTAAGTGCAAATATCCTTGCAAAGCCTGTAACAGGCACCAGGAGTTTTTTTGTATCAACAATATTACTGTCGGATGATTCATGCTCACCAACGATCTGACCGAACAGCCCTACCGGTGGTTTATGTCGGGTCACAGTTTGTGAGAGGTGATAGAAAAAAACTGCCTTATCCCTGCTTATTTCATTGATGTGTTTTCTCAGTTCATCTGCAAGTGAGGTATCGCCGTATATCGCTCTGAAATCAAAAAAGATGCTTATGTCCAGCAGACTCTGGGGATCGCTGTTATTTACCCAGTCCGCGAATAAGTCTTTCCATTTGCCTATTGAAAGGTTCCATTCAGGCCTTCCTGCCATGAAATTTCCAGGGCAGTATTTATAACCCACCCGGTGCAAATCATCATTAATCTTCTTACCAATCTTTAAAAAGTAATTCCGCGGATCAGTTTTAGTCTCGCAATCACCGCTTATTATTATTCCATTATCCTGGTCGGTTACAAGTGTCTGCTCGTTCCTGCCCTGACTACCCATTGCTATAAAACAAAAGTCACATGGAGGCTCTCCCTCCTTTTCAATTGCCAGCATGATAATTTTCCTGGTAATAGCATCAGCGATATTGGAAATAACCCTGGTAATACTCTCTGTCTTAACACCGCTTTCAATAAAAGCATCTATTAACACATTCATCCTCTGGTAAATCGTTACCATTTCCTCAACGCTCTCAGCTTTATTGATCTCCCCAATCAGCATCCCGGTATAGTTCTCCTGGGCTTCGAGTAAACTTTTATAACTTATTTGACCTGTGTATTCCCCCTCATTATTTATTACCAGTAAATGTGATATATTTTGTGTTTTACATTTAAGTATTGCCTCACTAATAAGCTCATTATCAAGTACTGTAATCACGGGTGCAGACATTATTGTGGTAACCGGTGATTCAATATCTCGTTCTTCGACAAGCTGGCGTTTTAGAAAATCCGTCAGACCGGCAACACCTATAATCTGTTGATCCTGCTTTATAAAAATAACTTCTTTCTTTTTACGTATCATGAGCCTGGCTGCTTTCATAATGCTGGTTTCGGAGTCGCAGCTTATGAAATCACTTTTAAGATTACTTATTTGCTGGTTCATCAGCAATAAGGTAGTCTGAATTTCGTGGCTGAGCCTGCTTTTTTCTTTTTGCAGGATGTCACTTCTGCCCGGTTCTTTGACTATCAGGATATAGCCATAATCATTGTTGTGTTTTACCCGTGAGATTGAAATAATAACATGTATTTTTGTTTTGTCTCTGCACATTATTGATGATTCGACACTTACTGACCTGCCTGGATCTGTAAATGAATCCCTCATTTCAGACCATTCAAGGTCAAAAATATCTTCAATTGCCTTATCCACTATCTCATCCCTCTCGTAAGCTGAGAGGGTAAGGAATTTCTGGTTAACATAAATAATTTTCCCCTCCATTACCATAAGGGTTCCCTCGGAAGATGCCTCCACAAGTGACTTATATTTCTGTCTCGACAGTAAAAGTTTCTGCTCCGCCTCCCTCCTCCTTTTTTCTATCATCATGCTTTGCCTGTTAATGTAGGCAAGAACCAATCCGATAACCAGTATAATGATAAAGCTAATCCATAATAAGTTCCTCTCAATCAGCTTAATCTCCTGTTTTACATCTTCCAGGTATATTCCTGTTCCTATTATCCATTGCCACTCCTCGAATCCTTTAACATAGGATAGTTTGGGTACTATCATTGTTGTATCATCCTTCCATTGCCACTTGTAATCAATAAATCCTTCACCTTTCTCTTCAACCACCTCTACTGATTGTACAAACAGCTTTTTGCCATCGGGATCAGTGTAATCTGACAGATCTTTGCCATTAAGTTCTTTCCTGTAAGGATGCATAACCATATATGGTCTCATATCAGTGATCCAGAAATAATCCTTCCTGTCATCTCCGTATCTCATTTTTCCAATTCGTTCTGCCGCCAATGATTTGGCTTCTTCTTCTTCCAGTTCACCGGATCTATAATCAGCATAATATTCATTAACAAGGCTTAGTGCGGTGTTAGTCAATTCACTTATCATTTCCTTTTTGCGATCCATCATATTATTTTCAAAAAGTGGTACCAGGACCAGGTAAAAGGCAAGAATAAACAATACTATTGCCAGTATGGATGGCAATAAAATACTGACTATGAACTTATTTACTCCCTGTGAAGCCATAACATAAATATGGAAATAAGCCTATCATTAATTATAGAAGAAAACAATAACAAGGGAATTATTATTTCTTTCTATATGCTAAGATACGAATTAGAAAAAGTAATATACCGCAATCAGTGCTCTTAAATTACTTACGGTATTGGTGTTTTCCGGAATGTAATTTACATCGTAGTCTGATCCGTATGAGGCAGATGTATATTCAAGCTCCAGTGCCAGCCTTGTTTTGGCCGAGTTTATTATTAACCTGGGTGAAAGCCTGTAAAGGAAATCGATATCGGTTGCCAATCCATAGACAGGGTTCCCAGAGTCAGACATAGCTTCTTTTGTACCCATATTATTGGTAAAACCGCCAAAAATACCTGCCTGTATCTTTGCCCCGTTTGTGTGTATCTCACCCCAGAAAGTCATACTCTTCAGCGGGGTATACGATAACTCACCTGTAAAATTATCCACAAGCTCTTTAACGGCAAAACCGCTGATTGCCAACACATCCGCAATATTTTCCCCGTATCTTACCTGGGCTTTGATAGTAAGGGGATCTGTAATAACTTTAAGAAAGCCAATTGCGGTAAGCCCCCCCACTTTTTCATCAACTTTAATCACTGCAGGTAAGAAAGTGCTTTCCAGGCGCGGGACAATGATTTTATATGCCAGCCCGCTACCAAAAATTAAGCCCGTATTGCTTTCCGCATTTATGGAACTGTACATTGCCTGCAAGTGCATATCGGGTATTCCTGAATTACGCAGATAAGATGAACTTACTCCGTCCTTTCCCCTTGACGAATAATCTCTCTGGGATAATACAGCAGCAGTGAACCGGAGGTTTGATGTCTTATATGATAATCTGACCTGTGGGTTCCTTGCAAAAGACTGAAGTGGAGTGCCTGTATTAAAAGACACTGTACCCGGGAAACAATCTGTAACGAATAGGGGATTCCAGTACTGCCCTGCCAGCAACTCCAGCTTTGTCCAGTCCATCTTAACAAAAGCATGTCTCAGCCTCAGAAGGTTGATATTATCATTTGCCTGTGCAAAGAAATCTGCTTCAATGAGACCTGATGTTTTTGCCCCGAATGCATCAGGTCCACTGATAGATGCTTTAAGCCTGGATTGAATAGCAAGTATATTGAAATTTGCTTTTGCATTAATATCTTCTCCGTAGATATCTTCTTCCAGTGGTGCCGGCCATAACAAGAAATGACCTTCGCGGGCTGCAACCGTCTGCCTGGTATCAAAGAAGAAATCATTTTTAACATAGCCCGACCATGTAATCCCGAATCCGGACCCTTCCTGGGCTGTAAGGGGTATCACTGTCAAAATTGTAATAAATAAAATGACTGCCTTTTTCATATCTTAAGAATTTTTTGAGGTGCACAATTTGCGTTTCTACTTTGTCTTTTATCTTTATTTCAGGCGCAAAGCTCTAGGCCTCTATTTCTCCGGCGGAAAAAGTTTCTGAATAATATTCCTCTTTTTCAAAGGTTTGCCAAGCAGTGTATTAAGGTTATTTTCCGCACTCAGGTTTCGGTCCCATAATTCGAGGGCTCTCTCATAGCAACGTACAGCTTCTTCATATTGCCCCCTGTATCTTTTAATTACACCCATATTCGTATAACAGACCGAAAGTCTGCGATCCGTCTCCTCCACTGCGTTTATTATTTCATCTGCCCTGCTCTCAAGATATTTATTAATAAGATCGGGCTCAACGGCACTCATGCCTTTCCTGAACTCTGTGTCAATTATTTCAACTATCTCTTCCCTATTTTTATTCCTGTAATTATCAAGCCACTGCTTATAAATTGACATTGCTTTTTTCAGGTTAGCCTCTGCCATATTCATTATTGAATCATTTTCAATGTCAAACAGTGGATTGTAGTCTACGCGGATACTGTCCCTGAATAATGCAATAGTAATATATGCTGCTGCCCTGTTATTATAAATCACGCCCATTTCAAATGAATTGTCATAGTGTGGGTATGATTTATATACTTCTTCCACTGAATCGAGCAGGTTGAATATTTTATGATAATCACCTTCACGTGCATAATTATCATACCGGGAATATAATTCCCTGGCAGGCACTATCCTTGGATCAACAGCACTGTTTACAGACCTGTAATATTGTCTTGCTATGAAAAATCCTGTAATAACAAGGACAGTCATTATAATAATGAGTGTCCCTGTTGCCCTATTTCTGAATATCATCATTAACCGTGGACCTGTTCTACAAGGAATTGTCTGATATCAGCCGGTGTAGGTTTTGTTATCTTTGACACAATTATATTGGCCAGGATAGCCAGAGGCGCACCGATCCAGGCAAAATACCATGCTTCCAGCCAGTAACTTATAAAATCATGTGCAGGTAGCTGAAGGCCTGATTTGCCTGCAATAAAATAAGTAATAGCTATTACGGAAACGAGGCCACCGGTTATCAATCCGGCTATGGCGCCCTGCTTATTTGATCCGCTCCACCATATTCCCAACAGGAAGAGTGGGAATATTGTACACCCGGCAAGGGAAAAAGCCACGGCCACCAGCTGACCTATCAGTGCAAAATTCTCAAGTGCAAGAAGTGTTACTATGAATGCCATAAGTATGGTTCCCAGCCTTGCATATAGAAGCTGCCTGCGCGGGCTTGCTTCGGGGTTGATAACTCTCACATAAAGATCATGTGCAAATGCTGATGATCCGGCCACCAGCAGACCCGATACGGTTGAGAAGGCTGAAGAAACACCACCTGCTGCAAGGAAGCCTACGATAAGGGGGTGAATATCGCCCAGCTGAGCCGTATAAACGACTATTGCATCTTTTGCCAGGGTGCCCACCTCGGGATGTGCTGACAATATTTTACCGAAAGCGGCGTATGCAGGTGCTGACCAGTATAATATGCAGATAAAGAAAAGGCCCCATACGACAGACCACCTGGCATCACGGGCCTTTGGAACAACATAAAACCTCTGGATAACATGAGGTAAGCCTGCCGTGCCTATCATAAGTGAAAAAGCAATTGCAATCCACTGGAAGAAAGTTTGACCTGTAGGTGGATCCCAGGGCATTGCAAATTCGGGTGATGGAACAATGGCATAGTCATGGCCAAGTGAGTTTACCAGTTCTTTCGTTTCATTCACAGGCAGGCCTGCGACGACATCGGATACAACCGAACCATATCCTATCTGGGGAAGAAGCCAGAAATAATCGAATTTAAAGGTCAGGATAAAGAGGGGTATGAGAAATGAAACAATAATAATGATGTATTGTATCTGCATGTTCTTGGTTACCCCCAGCATACCCGAAATAAGGGTATAGGTAAGAACCACCGCCCCTCCTATGATAACGGCCATACCATAATTTATGCCCATTACCCATTTGAACATGAGTCCTATCCCTCCGAACTGACCCACGCAGTATGATATAGATATCAATATTGCTATTATTGCTCCAACTGCTCTTAAGCTTTTTGAGTAATATCGGTCGCCAATAAAATCGGCTGCAGTGTACTTACCGTATTTTCTTATCTGACCCGCCATAAGTATAAGCAAGAGGACATAACCACCTGTCCATCCCACTACGTATGCGAGTCCATGATAACCTGATCCATACATCAGGGCAGCCATTCCAAGGAATGATGCTGCACTCATCCAGTTAGATGCTATAGCCATTCCCGAGCCAACCTTTGAAATCCCTCTCCCGGCAGCATAATAATCGGTAGTGTCCTTGGCTCTGAAAAAGATACCTACAAGGATAAAAAGTACGAGTATTGTAATCAGGATAATTGCCGGGCCTATTTTAAAACTGCCTTCCAGTTGTGTTGCTCCCGTTGCCGCTTGCACTGCGGGTGAAAGCATAAATAATATAAATGATGGTAATAATACTTTTTTCATTTCAGGAGATTTTTATTATTAAGAATCAGTCTTCTACCCCATATTTCTTGTTGAACATATCCGTTCTTACACAATACAGCCAGCAAAGGCCAACAAAAAGAATAAGAAGAAATACAGCTGTATAGAAATAATGAAAGGGAAAACCCAGGAACCTGGTATCCGTGAGTACCGACCTGTTGTGTATGAGATACAGGTCCATTGCATCTCGGAAAATCTCCCTGTTTTCGTCACTGAAGGATTGCATCAATGAAGAACTTATCTCCACAGCCGCAATCTTTGCCCTGACATCAGAGGGAGCCAGGCCATAAATCTCCTGCAAGAGAGGTATTAACTCATTCTTAGCCGCACGGTATTCCTCATCTCTGGGATCATCCGTAATTGCAGCAATACTTTCAAATGATTCAAGTTTTTGCATCAGAAGAGCCTTCTGATCACCCTCAGCAATATTGAAGGCTGACCAGCTGATCATATTATCCAGTGCATTTCTGTGCTCCGGGTCAATAGCTACCTTTCCCAGTACTGACAGAGCAGACTGCGATGCTTTCTTAAGCAGGCCGGGATCGGTTGATCCGGCTTCGATTTCTCCCCAGACTGATTTATAAGTATTCCATGCCGGTTGGGGAGTGGGTTTCTCCATTACTTTCAGCAGAATCTGAAAGCCAAATATCGCCACAGCCCAGATCAATACAAACTGAACGACCATGTTCCGGTTACGCCTTGCACTGTCTGTTGTGGGTTTAAAGAAGCTAATGTGGTAATCGTTTGGATTTGATTCCATCAGGCAGTAAGTTTAAGGTTAGACCGGTAAATATAAGCGAAATATTGAGAATACAATAATTCGTCCTAATTCGTGTTAATTAGTGTTAACCAGAAGGAATATGAATATTCGTTCTCCAGCAAGCGGTATTGGTCATGTGGCTTTGCACCCCAGGAATTATCTCCTCCAACACCGAACTGCCCATAATCAATGTTCACAGCTACCAGGTCCCTGGGCTTAACATCGATGGTATGCGTATTGGCTGTTTTGGCATCCGGCCTGTACGTTGCCAGGTTGCCGGGAGATGCAAAATCAGAATGCAGGTTATGCAAGGCACAGAAACATATTGTGGGCCTGCCTCTCACCATTATTCCATTACCCCTGTCATTGGTCAGGCTAAACCACCGTGTATCTGTTTTATAAGCGTTTTCCTGGGGGCGTATATATGGAACATACTGTTCCGATACTTTCCCTGAATAAAGACCCAGGAAGGCAGACGTTTTTCTGTCGGAATAGCTATGATGTGGGCCTCGGCCGTACCATTCCAGGTTATCATATTCCTTTCCGATCTTCATCTGCAAACCCATACGTGGCAGTTCGGGCAATTCGTTGTCATTCTTCTTGAAATGCACATCGACAAATATATCTCCTGAGCCATAGATCCTGTAACTTATATCTTCCTTTGCCAGTAATGAGCCCGGTTCATCGAGTATATCCATAATTACGGTGATCCTTACGGATCCATCGTTAAGCGTCTCACTTTCAAAGGACTTTACTATTGTATTGCTGCCTGCATTTTTCCATATGGCAGCTCTTTCATCAAGACCATTACCGTAATCATTATCCGTCAACGGCCTCCAGAAATCAGGTGTGAGTCCTTCCTGTATGAGTTGAATGTCTCCGGTCTTCCATGATGTTATAACACCTGATTCTTTTTCAAAATCAACCCTGAAACCCTGTCCTGTAACAACCACTGTTTCACCATTGTCATTAAATAATACTTCAGCTTGTTCTTCCGGAGGTGTGTAATGTTTTTCCGCTTCAGTAATCAAGAGTTGTTCACGCGCATATATATGGCCTGCCGGTAATATGGACCACTCTTCTTTACCTTTTAGCGCCAGGTTAAGAAATATTTCAGAACCGTCATCTATATCACTCTCCTCGTAAGGGATTGTAAGAAGACCTTTTTCCCCGGCATTCAGTGTGAGCTTTGTAATCTCCCCCGATTTAATTTCTTCCCCATTGCTTATAAGAGACCATTCGAGGCTGAACTTTTCCAGTCCGGTGAAATCATATTTATTATGAATTTTTATTATCCCTTTCTCTGCATCCTGGAAGTCAAAAGCTGCATACTGATAGACTTTTTTAACCTCTTCAAGAGCTGGGTGACCCTTTCTGTCAGGCCATACGAGACCATTTATGCAAAAGTTGCCATCACTGGGTACGCCTTCCGGCCCAAAATCACCTCCATAAGCCCAGAATTCTTCTCCTTCATCATTTCTTGTCAGTAATCCCTGGTCAACCCAGTCCCATATAAAACCACCCTGCAGCAGTGGGTATTTTTCAATCACATCCCAGTAATCCTGCAGGTTTCCCACACTGTTACCCATGGCATGTGCATATTCACACATTATAAGTGGCCGGTAACTATTTTTATCCTGTGCATATCTCTCAAGGTATCCAATCCCGGCATACATGGGGCACCATATATCGGTATGATGTTCAGGAGTATTCGTAATTTTTTCAGCCCTTTCATACTGTACGGGCCTGGTTTCATCCCTCTCTCTTATCCAGTTATAGATATCAACAAAATTCTGCCCGTCACCCGCTTCATTACCCATTGACCATATAATAACTGAGGGATGGTTTTTATCTCTCTCAACCATTCTTACTGCCCGGTCAAGATGTGCCGCTGCCCATTCAGGCTTATGGGCCAGTGTAACGTCTTTGTTATAGCCAATACCATGTGATTCAATATTAGCTTCATCAATAAGATAAAGTCCATACCTGTCGCAGAGTTCATACCATAGTTCAGGTTGCGGATAGTGAGAGGTCCTGACAGCGTTTATATTATGACTTTTCATCGTCATGATATCTTTTAGCATGGTCTCTTCATCCGTAACATGCCCTTCCACATCATGATGCTCATGAAGGTTAACGCCCTTCAGATAAATATATTTACCATTGATATACAGGTTTGCATCCTTTATCTCCACTGTCCTGAAACCTATACGGGAACTTATACTCTCCAGAATTTCTCCATCGCTGTCGCGAAGATTGATCAAGAGAGTGTAAAGATTGGGAGTCTCCGCACTCCATTTATTCACATTACTGATCAGGGTGGTGAAATTAACCTCTTCATTCTTGTCATCTGCAAATAATCCGGCACTCTCGGTAAGCAATACGTTATCACCCAATATCAATTTATATTCGAGTTCGCACCCTGACATACCATCTTCAACATTGCTGCTGACACTTATATCAAGATCCAAAACACCATCTTCATAGTTTTCATCCAGCCTGGCCCTGGCAAAATAATCGAGGATCTTGATTTTGGGCCTTGCGTACAGAAATACTGACCTTTGTATGCCACTCAGGCGCCAGAAGTCCTGGTCTTCAAGGTAGCTGCCATCACACCATCTATAGACTTCAACGGCCACACTGTTATCACCGTTCTTTACATAGTCAGTAATATTGAACTCGGCAGGAGTTTTACTTCCCTGGCTGTAACCTGCCAATTGTTCATTGATCCAGACATAAAACGCCGAACTTACCGCACCGAATTTAATATATATATCCTGTTTCCTCCATTCTTTAGGTATTTTAAAGGTTTTTTTATAGGAACCCACAGGATTCCATTCGTGATCGATATTAGGAGGATCAATCTCAAAGCCATATCCGATGTTAACATAAAAGGGTATCCCATATCCCTGCCTTTCCCAGTTGGAAGGTATGGTAATTTCATCCCAGTCTCTCGTATCATAATTATCTTTAAAAAACCAATAAGGCCTTTCCCCGGGATTTTTTACCCAGTTGAATTTCCATTTTCCGTCAAGCTTAATATACCTGGGATTGTCATCCCGCTTGCCTGCTATTGCTGATTCTTCATCGGGGTAACTTATCATGGTAGCACGTGGGTACTCCCTGTTATGGTTAAACATTGCGGGGTTCTCCCAGTCGCGCGGGCTTTTTTCTTCGAATTCTACATTCTCATATTTGCTGTAGTTGGTGCATGCAGTGATAAACAAAAAAAAGGCAACGAGGGGCAGGTAATTTTTTTCCATGGTATTTTATTTTACCAATTAAGTTTTTTCCAGTTTTATCGAACAAACCTTTGTCTCAGGTATTTTTGAAACCGGATCCAGGGCACATATAGTCAATTCATTTGTTGGTGTTTCGGGAAAATGAAAAGTTAAGGATGCCACACCGGCAGGGCAGATACTACTAATACTTACCTTAACCCTTACACTGCCCCTCCTTGATTTGACTATTACCTCTTCTCCATCTGTCAATTTCATCCTTTTCGCATCTTCATTGTTTAACCTCAGGTATTCCATACCTTCAATATCCTTCAGCCCTTTAACTCTTCCGGTCATGGTACTGGTATGATAATGATAAAGGCTCCTATCAGTAGTAAGCAAGAGAGGGAAACCCTCATCAGGTAATTCTACCGATGCTTTATACAGAAGGGGGAATAAGCGACCTTTACCTGAACTCGTAGCAAACTTTTCCCTGTGCAGGTACTTTGTGCCGGGATGCTTAGTATCCGGACAGGGCCATTGCAGGCCTTCTTTTTCTATCCTTTCATAGGTAATGCCTGCATAACTCGGTGTAAGTGAATTAATTTCCGCAACAATATCAGTTACATTCTGAAAATCAAATCCTTTCGCTCCCATTCTTTTGGCAATCTCGCATGTAATACGCCAGTCTTCTCTTGCCTGTCCGGGTGGATTAACTGCTTTGCGGATTCTTTGTACCCTTCTTTCCGTATTTGTAAAGGTGCCATCCTTTTCAGCAAAGCAGCATGCTGGAAGTACAATGTCAGCATATTGAGCAGTTTCTGTAAGAAAGATATCCTGTACAACAAAGAAATCGAGTTTTTCGAGGGCCTTTTTCACATGATTGGCGTCAGCCTCGCTGAGGACAGGATTCTCACCAACCTGGTACAGAGCTCTTATATTCCCTTTTTCTATTTCAGTAAAATATTCGGTATGGGTAAGGCCATTTTGCCTGTTAAGTTCAGCTGACCATGCTTTTTCAAATTTGTTTATCATTGCCGAATCGGTAACACTCTGGTATCCCGGGAATACATTGGGCAGGCCACCCATATCACAGGCTCCCTGAACATTATTCTGACCTCGCAGGGGATTGATACCTGTTGACTCCTTCCCCACATTACCCGTAAGTAAGGCTATATTACTTACCGCTAATACATTATCAGTACCATGACTGTGTTGTGTTATCCCCATGGCATATACAAGGGATGAGGGAGTATTAGTGGCATATAAGATTGCTGCTTCGCGAATTTTTTCAATACTTACACCGCTTATGCGCGACACATCATCAAGATCGTATCCTTTCAGTGAGTCAAGAAATCTATCGTAGTCCTCACACCTGGACTCAAGGAATTTCTTATCTTCGAGTCCTTCTTCCACAATCACTTTCATCATTCCCATAAGTAATACAACATCTGTTCCGGGGTAATGCTGTATGAATATGTCAGCAAAGCGGCAAAGGTCAATCTCCTTGGGATTGGCCACTATTATCTTTGCTCCTTTTCTTTTTGCTTCCTTGATATGTAATCCAATGATGGGATGTGCGGCTGTTGTATTTGACCCTATTGAAAAGATTGTTTTTGCCGAGGTAAACTCATCAATGGAGTTAGTCATGGCACCTGACCCGAAGCTTTGCACCAATCCGGATACTGTTGGAGCGTGGCAAAGCCTGGCACAATGGTCAATATTGTTTGTCCCCATGACAGCCCTGGTAAACTTCTGTATTACATAGTTATCTTCGTTTGTTACTTTGGCTGATGCAAGTGCTGCAAATTTTTCCCTTTTATTCTCTGAGAATTTCCGGGCAACAATATCCAGTGCCTCATCCCAGCTTATTTCTTCGAAAACCCCATTTCTTTTTGCAAGCGGAACGCTTAGCCTTTCAGGGTGGTTTACAAATGAATACCCAAACCTGCCCTTTACACACAGCCTGCCTTTGTTTACGATACTATCCCTGTCGCCACGAACATTTACAATTTTATTATCGCGCACTCCAAGATAGATATTACAACCAACACCGCAGTAGGCGCATACTGTTTTCACCTCATGTGACGGGACCACCGAATTTTTTACATACAAAGCTCCAACCGGACATCTAACAACGCATTCACCACATGATTCACATACAGATTCTTTTATTGGCTTATCTCCGAAAGTAGTTACCAGGGTATCAAAACCCCTGAACCCGTAATCCAGGGCATTTACACCTACAATTTCCTCACAGGTCCTAATACAGATTCCGCATGTTATACATTTGTTATGATCCAGGTTGAAAAAGGGATTTGAATCATCTATTTTGAGGAGTGGTTTTGTTCTTCGCAGCTTTTTAAGCCTTTCTTCGTTAACACCTATGTAAGCAGTTACTTCCTGAAGTTGACAATTATTATTTTGGGGACAGCTTGTACAATCCTGTGGATGGTTGGCATGTATCAGTTCAAGGGTTACCCTTCTTATTTCAGCTATCTCCTGGCTGTCGGTTCTTATTCTCATACCATCCTCCACCCGGGTCATGCATGAGATATGATATCCCCTTCTCCCTTCAATTTCAACAATACAAAGCCTGCAGTTACCGGAAGGGCTGAGGTCAGGATGATAGCAAAGCGTTGGTATGTATATTCCATTGGCCCTGGCCACTTCGAGGATTGTCATTCCCTCTGATGCTTCAATCTTTACACCATTAATATGACAGCTTATTTTTTTCACTTTCTTTCATTTTTTAAGACCGTCACTGCATTTAAGGCCGCCACTGCATCCGATGTTTCCAAATCACACCTTAGACACCTGAAAGCTTCCCTGATTGCTGTTTCCTCATCGAGCACCTTATCAACCTCTATAAAATTATTAATTCTTTCCTTTGCTGTCATTCGTTGAACAGGAGGTCTATTGAGTTCTGCTACGGTTTCCGGATCCAGCTCAGGTGGTTCAACATATACAGACGGCCTTGTGGATGCATATTCAGGTTTTACTTTTTCACCACAAAGGAATTTATCTATCATCTCTGCAGCCACTTTCCCCCCTCCCATGGCCTTTATTATGGTATCGGGTCCTGTCACCACATCACCAACGGCAAATACACCCGGGATACTGGTGACATATGTTTCCGGGTCGGCTTTAATCGAATTATTACTGTTTATTTCCAGCCCTGTTCTATCACTTACAAAGTCGGATTCAGGTTCTTCTCCTATAGCCACGATCAGGGATGATAATTGGAGGTCGAATTCTGACCCCTCCACCGGGACGGGTCTTCTTCTTCCACTACTGTCATACTCTCCGGGTTTCATTTTAATACATCTAAGCCCGGTAAGCCTGTTGCCGCTGTCAACCAGCACCTTAACGGGTGCAGTGAGATACATTATCTCCACTCCTTCCTCCAGTCCTGCTTCTATTTCTTCAGGGAAAGCAGGAATTTCTTTTTCAGTACGACGGTATATTATTATCACCTTGCGACAGTCCTGCAGTCTTATTGCTGACCTTGCAGCATCTATTGCTGCATTACCACCCCCGATTACACCTACAAGTTCTCCAATTTGCGGGTTTTTCTTCATTTTCACTTTTTTCAGAAAAGACAGGGCATCAGTTATGCCGTCGGCTGACTCATTTTCTATCCCCAATTTTTTTGATTTATGTGCTCCTGTAGCTATTAACAGGGCATCATGTCTATCTTTTAATTCATCAAAGGAAATATCCTTACCCACTCTTGTGTTTGTTTTAATATACACTCCCGCAGCCTCGATGTTCCTTATATCTAAGTTCAGTAAGTCAAGTGGCAGCCGGTACCCGGGTATTGCGGTTGCGAGTGCTCCCCCTGCAAAAGGTTCAGCTTCGTAGATGGTAACCTCATAACCCTTCTTTACCAGGTTATAGCCTGCCATCAATCCACCCGGTCCTGCTCCAATTATTCCAACACTTTCTTTCCTGGATATTTCAAATCGTTTGTTTGTGGGATAGAGACCCTCCCCGATTGCCCAGTCCACAGCAAATCTTTTCAGTGCCCTTATGGCAATGGGATCACCCCAGTTACCGGCCTGGCAGAAGTCTTCGCAGGGATGGTGACACACCCTTCCGCATACCGACGGCAAAGGGTTATCCTTCAGAATTATTTCATATGCTTTTTTAAATTCCTTCCTGGCAATATATCCTATATAAACAGGCACCTCAGTACCTATTGGACATGAGTGCTGGCATGGTGAAGAAATGATTTCCGTGCATACTGCAGCACGGCATTTTTTCTGTAGTATATGCTCTTCATATTCGTGCCTGAAGTATTTTATTGTAGTAAGAACAGGATTGGGTGCTGTTTGGCCCAGGCCGCATAAAGAACCTTTTTTGACCGCGTCAGCAATTTCCAGCAAAAGGTCAATGTCCTCTATCCTGCCTTCACCTTTCACTATATCATCAAGGATGCTCAGCATCTGCCTTGTGCCTAAGCGACAGGGTGTACATTTACCGCATGATTCCTTATTGGCAAATTCGAGGAAATACCTTGCAAAGTCAACCATGCACGTCCCTTCGTCCATAACCACTATACCTCCTGATCCCATGATGGTTCCAACCTTTGCCAGTTCATCATAATCAACAGGCACATCAATAAGGCTTTCAGGTATACATCCACCTGATGGCCCTCCCGTTTGTACAGCTTTGAACTTCTTGTTTCCTACAATTCCTCCTCCTATTTCAAAAACCATCTGGCGTATCGTGGTACCCAGGGGGACCTCTATCAGTCCGGTATGTTTCACTTTACCAACGAGGGCAAAAGTTTTACTGCCCTTACTTTTCTCCGTTCCTATCCCGGCATACCATTCGGGGCCATTTCTCATTATGATAGCCACCGAGGCAAGTGTTTCGACATTATTTATTACGGTTGGTTTTCCCCACAAACCCGATACTGCAGGGAATGGCGGGCGAGGCACGGGCATACCCCTCTTACCTTCAATTGAAGCTATAAGTGCTGTTTCTTCACCACATACAAAAGCACCTGCACCTTCTTTGATCTTTATATCGAAGGAAAAACCTGAATTAAGGATATCTGTGCCTAAAAAACCTTTACTCCGGGCCTGGCTGAGAGCCACCCGCAAACGCTCCAGTGCCAGCGGGTATTCAGCACGGCAATAAATAAAAGCTTCCTCTGCACCAATGGCATAGCCCGCTATTATCATACCTTCTATGAGGGAATGCGGATCTCCTTCAATGAGAGAACGGTTCATAAAGGCCCCGGGGTCACCCTCATCCGCATTACATATAAGATATTTTCTTTCAGCCTCCTGTTCATAACAGAAAATCCATTTCTTCCATGTGGGGAACCCGGCACCTCCTCTTCCCCGGAGCCCTGATTCCCTGATAATATCGATTATCCTGTGAGGCTCCAATTCAAGGGCTTCCCTCAAACCCGAATATCCTTCTTTCGCAATATAATGGTCAATATTTTTAGGGTCAATAAGACCACAATTAGCCAGCACCCTTCTTACCTGACCCCTCATCACCTGTGTATCAAATAAAGGAGGAATGCTTTTGTCATGACTTTCCCCTATTACTCCCAGGGCCAGTTCTTTCACGATTTTATTATTTTTTACATGGCTCTCAATGATCTCGCTCACCGAATCGGGATGAACATTGCCATAACATACCAGGGCTTCTCCTGGTGACTTAACCATTACAATAGGTTCAGCATAACACATTCCAATACAGCCCACTTCAAGGATATCCGCTTTTATAGCGCTATCTTTCAGCTGTGCTTCAAATTCATCCCTCACTTCAGCGGCACCTGCTGATTGCCCGCAGGTGGCCATCCCTACATATATTACAGTTGAATTATCACTGGAGAGTATTCCCCATTTATCCAGGGATAGTTTCTGTAAATTATCAGAAGTGATTTTCATCTGCTGTTAACCTTTTTCGATATCAATTATTTCCCTGATTTTATTAGGTGTCATTTTTGCATTTACTTTATTATTGACCACCACACATGGAGCGAGTCCACATGCCCCAATGCATGCCACGGTGTCGATAGAATATTTAAGGTCATCAGTTACCTCTCCACTCTTTATGCCCAGTAAATTCTCGATGCTCTCCAGTATTTTGCCTGAGCCACGGACATGGCAGGCCGTACCCCTGCACACACGTATATGGGTTTCACCCACTGGCTTGAAGCGAAACTGGGAATAAAATGTTGCAACACCGTATACCTTACTCTGTGGCAGACCTGCGAAGAAGGCTATTTCTTTCATCGACTCCTCCGAAAGATACCCATACTCTGCCTGAACAGCCTGCAAAATTGGTATCAGTTCTTCCGGTTGACCCGAGAAGGAGGTAAATATCTCATCAAGCTGTTCGTTCATATTCATATCTTACAATCTCAAAAATGTATGAAATAATTTGTTAAGATATCCGACTAATACCATTTCTGCAAATCTTCAGGACTATTAATATTCAGAAAAGGGTTGATAACTCCGTCCTTTTCTTCAATTTCCACGTATTTGTCATTAACTAAATGAAGAAATTCCTTCATTGAATATTTTGTTCCTGATTTGATAAAACCTTCCACTCTTGAAAGCAATGATTTATCGTAAATAGCATGCAAAGGTTCTATATGACCCTTATATACAGGTATTAATGCCTCGCATTTGATTTCTTCATAACTTTTTGCCACATGTCTTATAGTTGAGGCAGACAGTTCCGGCATATCACTTGCCACAAGGAAAACTGCACTTTTCTCAGTATGAGTAAGTGCCGAATGTAATCCACCCAGAGGTCCAATATTATGATAGATATCCCCTGCCATCCTGATGTAGTCATACTTTTTGAATTCTTCCCTGCTATTTGTAATAATGATAACGTCACTGAAAACATCCTGTAAAATATCCAGGGTTCTTTCTATCAGTGGCCTGCCGTTGATTATAATGTTTGCTTTAGTCTCACCGTAAAACCTGGTGTTTTTACCTCCTGCAAGAACAGCGGCAGTAAAGTCATACTTATTTTTTGGTGGCTTCATAGATTAACCGGGGGATTAATTCATGTCTTAATATACAAAATAATGAAATAATGGAATGATGACTCCACTCCGAAAAGTCTCACCCGGAGGGTGAAAATAATAATGTACTGATGGATCAAGTACGTTTGAATGCCTACCTTATTCGTGTTAATTCGTCAAAATTAGCGTTAATTCGTGTTAATCAGAATAAACCCGTAATATTCCCGTCTTTATCAATGTCAATATTCTCAGCTGCCGGTTTTGAAGGTAAGCCTGGCATTCTCATTATTGCACCTGCAATGGGCACAATAAATCCTGCTCCTGCCGATACTTCAACCTCCCTCACAGAAATCTTATAGCCCCTGGGTTTTCCCCTCAGCTTTGCATCATCTGAAAGTGATTTTTGAGTTTTTGCAATACAGACGGGGAGATCATCAAGGCCAAGGTTTTCAATAGCTCTCAACTGTTTCATTGCCCTGGCAGTATATTCCACTCCATCAGCACCGTACATTTTTGTTGCGATAGTTTCTATTTTATCTTCATAACTTGAAGAAAGATCATAAAGGGTCTTAAAGTCTCTACCGGGATCATCAACTGCTTCTACCACTTTTTCTGCCAGGTCAACAGCTCCTTCTCCCCCTTTTGCCCATCCATCGTTGAGCGCCACAATCACATCCTGCTTACGGCAATATTCAGTCACAACCTGTATTTCGTCTTCGGTATCACTATCAAATTTATTGATTGACACCAGAGGCTTCAGACCGAACATTTTCATATTTTCAATATGCTTCTCAAGGTTTTCAAGGCCGTCTTCAAGTGCTTTCAGGTTTTTCTCTGCAAGTTCTTTGATTCCTGCACCGCCGTGATACTTGAGGGCCCGGATAGTTGCCACTATTACCACGGCATCAGGAATAAGTCCACCCATTCTGCATTTGATATCAAAGAATTTTTCGGCACCAAGATCACTGGCAAAGCCCGCTTCAGTAACAACATAATCGCTAAATGATAATCCCATTTTTGTTCCCAGTATGCTGTTGGTCCCCTGTGCAATATTGCCAAAAGGACCTCCGTGAATAATGGCGGGTGTGCCTTCTAGTGTCTGTACCAGGTTAGGTTTAATAGCATCTTTCAAGAGGACAGCCATAGCACCCTGTGCTTTCAGGTCGCGGGCAAAAACAGGTTTGCCTTCATAGGTATAGCCAATGAAAATGTTTCCCAGCCTTCTTTTAAGGTCCTCCATGTCGGTTGCGAGGCATAATATGGCCATAACCTCGGAGGCGGCAGTGATATAAAAACCTGTTTCCCTGGGAACACCCTGTGTGGTGCCTCCAAGGCCCACAACAATGTTTCTCAATGCTCTCTCATTCATATCCATCACCCTTTTCCATTCTATGGTCCGGGGGTCAATATCCAGGCTCACACTCTTCTGCTGCAGGTTATTATCTATCAAGGCTGTGAGAAGATTATGAGCTTTTTCAACTGCCGATATGTCACCTGTGAAATGGAGGTTAATATCTTCCATCGGCACAACCTGGGCATATCCGCCGCCGGCAGCACCACCTTTTATTCCAAAAACGGGACCCAGCGAAGGCTCCCTGAGCACTACGGTGGTTTTCTTGTTAATAATGTTCATGGCCTGGGCAAGGCCGATCGAAGTGGTGGTCTTGCCTTCTCCTGCAGGAGTTGGCGTTAAGGCGGTTACAAGTATTAATTTCGCCTTTTTTACTTTTTCTTCGTCAATAAGTTTTAAAGGGAGCTTGGCCTTATAATTACCGTAGAGCTCAAGATCACTTTCATCAATCCCGAGCTGCCGGGCGATCTCTTTTATGTGCTTCATCTTATTAGACTGGGCAATTTCAATGTCTGATTTCATATATATTTTTGTTATTTGGTTATTACCGTAATAGGAAAAACATCTAAACACAATTATTGTTAAGGAAGCCCTGAATATTATGGACTCAATTGTCCAAAGTTATTTAAAAACATTAATTTAGGAAAAATATTATATAACACAATGAGACATGTGGTAATTACCGGAGGCACCCGGGGTATAGGTTTTGGAATGACCAGCGAATTTCTTTCACGCGGATACAATGTTACATTCTGCGGTACGGCAGACAGAACTGTGATGAATGCATTATCATCACTGGGAGAGCAATGGTCATCAAAAAATTATAAGGGCGTTGTATGCGATGTTACAAAAAAGGAGGATCTTTTAAATCTCTGGGATTTTAGTACTAAGGTATTCGGGGAAATTGATATATGGATTAATAATGCAGGTGTAAGTAACTTACAGGCTCCTTTTCATGAGCTTGATCCTGACATAATAAGTAAGATTCTTGATGTTAATATCAAAGGACTTATGCAAGCAACGCATCTTGCCTATAACAATATGCTTGAGCAGGGCAAAGGATTTATTTATAATATGGGGGGACTGGGCAGTGACGGAAGAATAATAAAGGGTATGACACCCTATGGCACTTCCAAAAGAGCAGTTCAATATTTCACCAGGGCCTTTGCAAAAGAAATAGCAAACAATGAGAAAGTGAAAGTTGGACTTTTACTCCCCGGGATGGTCCTGACCGATATGCTTCTTGATCTCATACGCCAGGGTGGCGATAATGCTGGGAAACTGAAAAAGGTATACAACCTGCTCGCCGATGAAGTTGAACCGGTGGCTGAATACCTTGTTGACCGGATTCTGGCCAATGACAGGAATGGGGTCACAATTTCCTACCTGGGCAGTGCCCGCATGTATATGAGAATTCCCGGGCGCTTCTTTTCAGGCAGGGATATAGTCAGTAATAAGCTATGAAACTACCTGGAACAATACCTTAATTAATATTTCCCCCGCGCTGTTCAGATATAATTTGATATCAGCATTTCAAAAAGTTCCTGGTGACCACTTATTTTCTCCGGTTCACCAAATTTTGATGCCAGTTCACGCATTTTCTCCAACTCGAGTTTCCCCTGTTCAAAAGCCATGCCTTCCGGACTTTCAAAAGACACGTAACGTTTTTTTCTCATATCATTATAATCACTCTCTTTCAATATTTTATCAGCAATAATAAGTGCCCTGGCAAAGGTATCCATGCCTGATATGTGGGCGTAGAAAAGATCTTCTGGATCAGTTGAGTTCCTTCTTAGTTTGGCGTCAAAATTTATTCCTCCCGTTTTGAATCCCCCGGCAGCCAGAATAACCATCATCGCTTCCGTTACTTCGTATATATTTGTAGGAAATTCATCGGTATCCCATCCGTTCTGGTAATCACCCTTATTTGCATCTATACTGCCAAGCAGCCCTGCATTGGCAGCAACCTGGAGCTCATGCTGGAAGGCATGACCCGCCAGGATAGCATGGTTGACTTCAATATTGATCTTGAAATCATCCTGTAAGCCGTAATGTCTTAAGAAGCCGATAACAGAATCAGTATCATAATCATACTGGTGTTTTGTAGGCTCCATAGGTTTGGGCTCTATAAGAAAGGTGCCCTTAAAACCATTTTTTCTTCCATAGTCCCTGGCCAGTGTAAGCATCATTGCAAGGTGATCAAGCTCTTTTTTCATGTCAGTATTATGGAGACTCATATAACCTTCGCGTCCACCCCAGAAAACATAATTCTCCCCATTCAGCTCAATGGTTGCATCAATAGCATTTTTAAGCTGCGTTGCAACATGTGTAAGTACCGTAAAGTCAGGGTTTGTAGCCGCACCGTTCATATACCTGGGATGCGAAAAAAGGTTGACCGTACCCCATAATAACTTAATACCAGTAGATTCCTGCATATTCTTGACAATAGGGATCATTTTTCCCAGTCGTCTTTCAATCTCAAAAACTGAATCCCCACCAACCAGGTCGACATCATGGAAACAGTAAAAAGGAGTACCTATCTTACTTATGAAATCAAAAGCAGCATCCAGCTTATATTTTGCTTTATCAAGGGGATCTTTGACATCATCCCAGGGGAAGAAACGTGTAGGGTCACCAAACTGGTCGGTACCGTCACCGCAGAACGAATGCCAGTATGCTGTGGCAAAACGTAAATGATCCTTCATCGGTTTGTCTCCCACCATTTCATCTTCCTTATACCATTTAAATGCCATCGGATTCTTTGAGTCTCTACCCTCAAATTTTATTTTATCTATTTTACTGAACATAATTTATTTGATTTTAAATGTTTTTCTTTTCAAGTTCCTTTTGTAAAGAATTTTTCCATTCTTCATATAAGGTGGAATATGTATTATCTTCACTACTGCCGGGAAATATCTCACCCACTTTATCCATTCCTTTAAAGGCCTCCTTTTCATTCCTGTAAATGCCGGCACCCAGTCCTGCCCCTCTTGCCGCTCCCATAGCACCATCCGTATTATAAAGCAATACAGAAGCTCCCGTTAAATCAGCTATCAACTGCCCGAAGACATCACTCAGGAACATATTTGCCTTTCCGGCCCTGATTACTGAAATATTAATTCCCGCATCATTTAGTATTTCAGAAGCATACTTAAATGAATAAGCTATACCCTCCTGTACAGCCCTGAATAGATGAGCAGAGGTATGAATGTTTAGATTGAGGTTTTTGAATGAAGCCCCTATATCAACATTTTCAAGTAATCTTTCAGCTCCGTTCCCAAAAGGATAAACCTCCAGTCCCTCACTTCCGGGAGATACTGTTTCAGCCATCCTGTTCATTTCTTCATATCCCAGGTTATGACCGGCAATCCTGCGCATCCAGGCATTCATTATCCCTGTCCCGTTAATACATGCCAGCATACCAAGGCGCCTTTTATCAACGCCATGATTAACATGGGCAAATAAATTCACCCGTGATTTTTCATCTGTCCGCACCTTATCCGTCACCCCGTAAAACACTCCGGATGTACCTGCTGTGGCTGCCACCTCACCGGGCGACATAACATTAAGGGAAAAGGCATTATTTGGCTGATCACCGGCCCTGTAACTTACCGGGACACCTTTTTTCAGGCCCAGCCTGCCTGCAGCATCAGAACATAAATGACCCTGTTCAGAGAATACCGGCACAATGTCCGGAAATATGTCATTCGCAAAGCCTAAACTATTGAGTAAGGGATCACTGATTTTATTTTTCCTGAAATCCCAGAAAATGCCTTCCGACAGGCCTGTTATTGTAGTACAGATTTCACCTGTTAACCTCATTGCTATATAATCACCGGGAAGCATGATCCTGTATATTTTTTTATAATTCTCCGGTTCATTATCTTTTAGCCAGGCCAGTTTTGCTGCGGTGAAATTTCCCGGATGATTCAAGAGATTAGTCATGCAGTATTTGTGCCCCAGCGTATTGTATACCCTGTCACCATAGGGCACTGCACGACTGTCGCACCATATTATTGAAGGCCTGATGACATCCATTTTACTGTCAACACACACCAGTCCGTGCATCTGGTAAGATATGCCGATTGCCTCAATACCTTCTTTTAGAGATTTATTTTTTGCCAGACACCCCCTAACGGCATTGATTAGTGCCTGCCACCATATTTCCGGGTTTTGTTCAGCCCATCCCGGGCGCAAGGCAGTAATTTTCATTTCCTTCTCCGGTGCAGAGGCAGAACTTATTAAATTCCCGGTCTCAGCATTAATTACAGATGCTTTAACGAAGGAACTTCCGATATCAAGACCGAGTATATTCATTTTATCATTCAAAGTAATAAATATACTCACAATAGGATATTATCCGAAATCGGTTGGGATAAATCTTTCTTTTTTCAAAAATCTGTCAATATAGTTTTGAATTCGCTTTTCAGAAGTCTGCCATTATATTCAATGATTCTCTGAATGCCGGAGGGTAGCAATTTAATATTGAATTTTCTTGTAGGAACAGGTGAAACGGCAGAAAGAGTGAGCAGATCAATAAAAAACAGAAAATGAACCTTGTTCTCATACTGATCCAGAACTTATTAATAATTAAAATGCAAGAGTAATATCAGCCACCTATTCCCCGATCTTAAGATGTTGTACCAGACTGACGACATCATTATAATTATCGAAATCGATATCTTCATCATCTATATACTTTTTCAGTTCTTTCTTCCTGTCTCTGAAGATTCGTAAAAAGGCTCTTTCATTAATAAACCTTTCACGTTCACCATCCTTTTCGATATAATAGGTTATCCTCCTTGAAACCTCCAGATTATCAGGGAGGTCCATATCATATATCACTCCACTGCTGGTAAGAGTTTCCAATGTTGTCACCCTGCTGGTCTTTGAGGTTATACCGTAACCAATATCTTCACCTTCCACCCTCACCGTTCCTGAGAATTGAACCAGAAGCTTTATTTTTCCTATCACTGCAAGCTCATAGAAGGCATCCTGTGAAGGAAGAAAAATCATATTATTCAAGTATACCGTATCAATGGAGGAAAGATTACCAAGTGCCAGGTAACGGTCGTCCTCAATAAAGATCATCTCCTCAGTTACAATATTATAATTAAGCGGGGTAACAATTTTATCGCCTCCTTTCTTTATCACAATACCTTCAGCAAAACGGTTAAAGAGGTATTGCGGTATATTATCAGATACAGTTATCTGGGCATTTGCCAGGTACTGTCCTGATAATAAAGCAATTAATATAAATAACGTCAGCGTTTTACAACTTTTACCCGTAATTTTTGTGAAAATATCTCTCATCATTCAATTTTAAAATTTAAAAATAAATTATTTTCTCTGTAAACACTCCACTGCTTGTTTCTATTCTGAGGATCACGAGACCCTCAATTTCAATTTGCAGCTCGATGCAGTTTTGTGAAGGTGAGAATTTTTTAAGGCTTATTATTCTTCCTCCCGCATCAATAACTGCAATGGAGATAATTCCTGCCCCATCACCTTTGTTTGCAGCAACCAGGTTTAGATGATCACTATTCCCTATTCTCTTCAGAACATAGGGAAGAGTGTCATATTCTGCATCATCAATAGAACTGACTCCCATTTCCTCATCTGTAAAGGGTACTAATGGAGGATTAATATCCTCATTCAGAGGATGTGACACTTGACCATCACAATCCCTCCCCCCGAGGTTATACACCTGCAGATAAGTTCCTGAGGAACATGATCCAAAATGCTCTGCATCACCTCCCACAATAATTGTACCGCTCAGTGTAGCCCCCCACATGGATGCATTATCTTTTACCACTGCATTGTCGCTTACCGTTGAATGAAATACCGATCCGCTTCCTTTTACCTGTGCCTCACCACTTATTACCGCTCCATTATTGATATATGCATATTCACTGATCACTGCCTTTTCACGTACTATAGCATTTCCTCCTACTATAGAGAAGCCAGACACCACGGCATTATCTTCGATAACGGCATCTTCCATTACAATTGCTACATCTTCAATCCTGACATTGTCAGATACCACTGCCTTACCTACTACTGCAGCATTCTTTGAAACAAAGGCTGTGGGGCTTACACTTGCTGTATAGGCTACAAATCCACCCCCGTTAGGATGTATTCTGCCTGCAGCCGGCTTATAATCATCCCTTGCATTATAATTATATCCCTCCGGTCTGGCACCTTCTATCCGCATCTCCCAGGGGAACCTGTAAATCTTAGGGAATCCCGGTTCCCAGGGGTAATTATGGTGCTGATCAGGGGCACCTGTAACAACCATGTATAATTCACTATCGTCGCTTTCAAGTGTTATTTGAGTATCAAAATCATCACGGTATAACTGGCTGTATCTCACCGATCCATTTTCTTTTACAAAGACAAAACCGGTTCTGTTCCCTCCCCCTCCGGCATTGTTGTTTTCATGAATCCTGAATGTGACTTTAACCAGTCCTGTTTCATTTCCCTCATCAGGATACAACCTTACAATATTATAACCATAATCCTGCGGTGCCAGGTGCTCCGGAACAATGTACCTGCCGTTTGTTATACTTATCAGCTCCGGTATTGTGAACCGGCGGGTAATATACCTGTGATCAATTTCATGTTGTAGTGTATACCTTATCTCATCGCCGTTTGAATAGTCAAAAATTACATTTCGCATTGCATAAGACCCGAAAAGGTCATTCAAACCGTCCTGGTTCAGTCCCTTTAAACGTTTTAGGGTTTCAAGAGGATGTTCCCCTATATAAGATTCCCTCCAGAGCCTGTTTATTAGTTCCATACCTTCTGTATCGAGAATATATTGGAGAAACATCCAGTTAGTATAATGATGCCTTGCCGAGGAGTAATAAAAGTGCTGTGTATTAAGGAACCTGGCAGGGTCAGTGTTTTCAACCCGGTCAGGGTTTTTCTTCAGGGCCATGAAGTTGGCATGTGTTTCCCAGAATGAACCTACATAATCATGGTTGATAAAACCATGTCCGGGATAGTCGATCCAGGCCATATTCTGCATGCAATGAGTAAATTCATGTGCCAGGGTGAAGCTGTTCAGGGCTTTGGGATGTATCCACATAGCGCCAATTGTAGCTTCGTACGAACCACCGTAGGCCCAGCCGGTGAATATCTCCGTCCCGTCAGGAAGGGGATTCCATGTTTCGTTAATGACTATGATGAATTTATAAAGCGCAAAATTACCATGGTCAGGGGGAATAAACTCAACAACCTCAACATACCAGGTAAATATATCTTCTAGCAATGAAGCTGTCACTACAGGATCAAAGCTTATTTCTGATGGTGCATCGATGGGATTAGTGCCTGCTTTCTCACCCCAGAAAATAATAAAATTTTCACTCTCGTACGATCTGTCCATGGAATATGGGATGTTCCTTTCATCCCATTCCTCAGGAATATAAATTGTCTTCTGAGCCCTCAGTGCCGGGGCTGTGACAACCAGGATCATGAAGAAGAGCAATGATAAGCTTCTTCCCCTGTGCGGCTTATCTATACTAACAGTCATCAGAAAGAGTATATTATAAGAAAGTAAGAAAGACTGCCTTTCCGGCAGTCTTTCACCAAAATTAAACCAAAAACTAATCTATCTTCTCCATTCGTTTACTCCGTCTCTTATCCTGTTTCTCCAGGTTAGTTCAGTATTAACTATTGTATAATAATCCATCCCTTCATAGTCAATGCGGTATTCCAGGCTAAAGGCATCCGTATCTCTGTTATAGATACAATCACCTTCAGGTGTAACGGATGAAATTATTGCCTGCTCGGGGGTAACCGCAGCCATGACACCCCATACTTTCCATTCCAGTATACCACATGATTCGACGTCATGCCTGAAATTGATCCTTATCTTATCTGTTATAATCTGGTCGAAGGTTTCGACATTATACTGGTCGGCTTCAACCCCGAAACCGCTGGAATTGGGTACAGGCTGCCACGATTCGGTATTGATGTCCCAGTACTCGGTATAGCCTTCCACGGGTATCTGTATACCACCGCCGTCGGTCCACCAGTATACTTCGGACTTGGTAATATAGTAGAGGTTATCCCAGCCATATTGTACCCAGCCCCATTCTCCGCCACTATACCAGTTACCGAAAGCTCCGGGGCCTTTATCAGTGGAGCTGGTAGGCTCGTAACCATCACGTATTGCCTCGATATTCTCCCAGGGGCTTATATAGTCGGTGGTAAGGCTGGTGGCAGCACCTGCCAGGTTAAAAGGCTCCGGTGGTTCAACCGGTAATTTCTCCATGTATACTGAATTATCGCTGCGCACAACATATTTCACTTCGTATTCAGAACCGATATAGATCATGCCATTTGCTATCACCGAATCCAGGGCAAGGGTGCTTGCCTTTATAACATTACTGATTGATCCCTCGTTTAATATTTCATTTAAAGAGTCAAAAGTCTGGTATGAGCCTGCCTGGTCATAATAACCTTCATAGTAATTAATATATTTAATAACCAGTATCTTGGTGCTCTGTGTAGTATGCAATGAATCAGCATTTGTGTCGGTTAGCCTGATAGGGATGGCGTAATTATACCCGACAGAAAGCGGATCTGAAACAAACTCGGCAGAATCCATTGTAATATGTAATTTACCTACAAATTCACCTGCCGGGATGGTTATCCTGCTATCATCACTTAAGGTATAATAGCTCTCCGGCATTATCATATAAGGAGTGCCGTTTAGCAACGACGGATCGATAATAAAATCAACCCACCATTCTCTGTCATTTTCAAGTAAGCCGGCGATATAGACCCCAAAGTCAAGCTCAAGGCCTTCCCCCATTACCACACTTCTTCCCAGTTCACCCTGGCTTGGCAATCCTCCCGTGGCGGTTGAGAAAGCAACGGTAGTATACGGGTAATCATTTCTGAATTCTTCGTAGCAACCGGTGGTTATCAAGCCGAGTATTAGTAAGATAATAACTATATTTTTCATATTTCGGTATTTAATAATTATCATTTTATGAACTCTCTCTACCATCCACTGTTTTGTTTCAGGTTCTTCATTATCAATGTCTGTGAATATGGTAGCGGGACATACCTCATGTACTCCCGGAAGTTATGATTTTCCACATTCTCATATAAATAGTCAAAGAAAGCAGCTTCGGCCGGGACACCCCAGACCAACCATTCACTTATACCGCATGATTCAACACCCCTGAAGTTCAATCTCATACTGTTTGTGCTGATTGCCGGGTCAAATAATACGGGCCAGTAATCTTCAACCACCCCGTCATAATCACTCCATACTTCAACCCAATCATTCAGGTCCATATCCCAGACTTCAAGATACATACTGTCAGGATACTGGACACCGCAAGTGGGGCATTCCTGCCACCAGTGAACTACAATGCTGTCAATAGCGTAGACATCACTACTACCCGGTATCTGCATATATGTCGGGAAATCATACTGAACATATCTCCACTGTCCAGCACTCCACCAGTTATGGAATGCCGGTAATGAAGTCGTTCCGTTATTTACATACGAAAGTCTTGAGTAGGGAGATACATAGTCGGATGATGCATCGGACACCAATGCAATATTTGAAGGTTCAAGTGTTCCCGGGCTTGCAGCTTCGACAATCTCGACACCTCTGACAGTATGGTTCAGTGGCTTATTCAACCTGCGAACATCCCAGAATCGAAATCCTTCAAAGCAGAGTTCTACTCTTCTTTCGTTATGGATAAGTTCCCTGAAGGCATCCTTACCGTCTGCTGCCTGGTCATCAAGGTACTGGTCCTGGTATCCCCCTGATGCATTGTCAGAATCAATGCCGGCACGCTCCCGTATTTTTCCAAGGGCATCTGCTGCAGAAAATCCATAAGTGGCATCGGTGGGTCCGAAGGCTTCGTTGGCTGTTTCAGCGAAATTCAGGTATAGTTCAGTCCTGGTTAAGTAGGCATAGAATTTATCATCGCTGGTAACATCCCCGGGGGTAAGCCTCACATTCTTACTGAGAAGCTTTTTCATGTAATAACCGGTCCTTGTGCCTTTCTGGCTCAGGCCTCCCGGTGCATCAGGACCACCTTTATATGTTCGTATGTAGGTCCCGTTGTAATTATCCTCGTTATGAAAAATAAACCTCTCAAGCCTCGGATCCCGTTCTGAATATGGAGAATTCTCATCATACACGGTGCTCTCATCTATGGGGTAACCATCGGCCGCGGGGAATGCATCCACCAGGTTCTGGGAAGGATTACATGATCCACGTCCGTAAAGGGAAGGAGGATAATAACTAGATTCCCAATTATTCGAACTGTATGGTGGCTGTATCCATATGTTGTCAAAGCTACTGAAATCATTGAAATTCCCGTAAGAGTCAAGATCCGTCAGTCCTCCTGAAGCATCAATAGCTTCAAATGCTGCTGTTGCTGCTCTCTCCCACAAATCTTGCGTTGAAGGCCCATAAGCCGGGCTTGCAGCATAGAGGTATACACGTGCTTTCAGGGCCATTGCAGCCAGGACAGAAGCCCTGCCCCTGTTGGTAATATTATTTGTAACCGAAGAACCGCTATATGTCATCGGGAGCACAACAATAGTGGAGTCCAGATCTTGAACTATCTGAGCTACCACGTCTTCATAGCTGTCCCTGGGAAGATCAAGGTTATCTTCCGTGGTAAGTGTCTCGGTGACTATAGGAACACCGAGTGCTTCTGATACACCATCCACGTAACCTCCATAGGTTTGCAGGAGTTTCCAGTGATACCATGCCCTCAGGAAATATGCCTCAGCCCTGCGGTTTGCCTGGAGAGTTTCGTTGAGGGTGGGGTCAGACACGCTGTAAAGCAGGTCCCTCCCGAGCTCAAGATAGTGATTGCAATATTCTATGGAGGAGTACCAGAGATCCCAGTTACCTATAGGATTAGTCTCCAGGCTCCATCCTCCCAGTGCCAGTATATTCTCCCCGGCAGTTGATGGTACTGCATTGTCAGTATAGAATTCAGAATATATGTCATATGACGGATAAAGGTTCCTGTAAGCTGTAGTGAGTAATCCTTCACCATAATCAGCGGCCTCAAGTAATTCCTCAGTGCTGAGATCCTCTATTGGTCTCGGCTCAAGATATTCACAGCCTGCTGTGACCATTACCGTTGCTAAAAATATTAATACTATTCGCTTCATAATACTGGTTTAAATAATTAAAAACTAAACGACACACCTGCAGTAAAGGTCCTGAAAACAGGGTATCCTGTTATTCCTGCATCTATATTTTCAGGATCAACCCCATATTTATTGAGGCCTGAAATAGAAAGCAGATTTGTTCCGCGTACGAAGATCCTGGAATCAGTCATAAAGAATTGTCTCGATACATTGGCGGGTAAGCTGTAACTCAATTCAACATTCCTGATCTTGAAATAAGCTGCATTCCTTACCCAGAATGTTGAATTCTGGATATTATTGCGTGACGTTGTGGTAAGTCTTGGATAATCATTGGTTTCAGGCCAGCGGTCAAGCATCAGCTCAGAATAAGCCTGGTTAGTACCTATAACCCTGAAGTACCTGTCGGAAGATAACATTATGTCCCCGTCAGCCTGTCCAAAACTTGCTATGAATAGTTTAAAGTTTTTATATGAAAGACTTAGATTCAATCCGTAAAATAACCTGGGTGAATGAGGGCCGGGAGCATATACATCCCTTTCATCCACCAAATTATCACCGTTTTTATCTTCATACCTTATATCCCCGGGCTGAACATCACCCCATGACTGGATTACATTTCTGCCTGTAATCTCCTGCTCACTCTGATATAAGCCTTCTGCATTATAAATCCAGAAGAGATCTATATCTTTTCCTGCACGCTGACGATATTCGTCAGGATAGGGTAATTCATCAACCACAAGGTATTTACCTCTTGTGTACAGCATATTGATTCCTGCTGAATATTTGAAGTCACCGCTTGAGCCTGAGTATGTCAGTGAGCCATCAAAACCCCAGCGTACATCCTCACCATAGTTGGTGGCAGGGAGGAATTCAGTACCAATAATGGAAGGTGTTGAATAAGCCCTGTTCGATATCTTGTCATAATTGAACTCGTTAAAGTAATCCAGTTCAAATGTAAGAGCCTTATCGAGCAATTGCCCCTGCACCCCTATGTCAAAGTATCTTTTTTTGGGTAGTTTGAAATCGATTGATTCATTCTGCAGTATAGTGTAGATATTCGCAGCGTAGCTCCAGCTACCCGGAACTCCTGGTCTCCAGGTGCCGTCATAATTCCAGAGAGTTTCGTATAAATAATAAGGATTGTATCCTGCAAGACTGTAATTACCTACTCCCATTATACCAAAGGACGCATGTAACTTAAGGTAGTCCACCACGTTATTATCACTCAGGAAACCTTCATTGCTTGCAATCCACGCTGCTCCCACCGTTGGGAAGAGGGAGAAGCGTTCACCTTCAGGCATTCTCATACTGCCTGTATAGGAGAGGTCGGCCTGCACTATGTACTTATTGGCATAATTATAATTAGCTCTTAAAGAGTAGTCCTGTAACTTGCCGGGTTGATATTCATCTGATAAAACTCTCATTTCGTCTAGGGCTATGTAAAAGACACCATTCAATAACAGGGAATGCTGGTTCGACTCCAGCTCGTAGTTGAGGGAGGCCATTCCCTCGGTGCGCCTTGTTACATAATTGCTCCCAACACTCATTGAAACAACATTTTCCTCTGGAACAATCAATACGGCGGTATCAGCCCCTGTAGAACTGGTTTCAAGCCTGTAAAGAGCTGCTGTGCCTCCTTTCCTCTGAATAATGCTGTTCATTATATCAAAGGATGCCCTGGCATCAAAGCTCAATCCTTCAGTTATGCCACCCAGGTCAATCGACAGATTTGCCGTGTTCTGGGCATTTAGAACCTTTCCCTCGGCAAAACCTGCATACATGAGCTCGTTAGTCACATTGGTGGGATAGTCATCACTTATAATGAGTTTGTCATCGAAATAGATTGTATGCGCATTGGCAGGATACCTTGAAAATACGTCAAACATATTAAACACCCCTGAGCCGTCGCCTGCATTGGGGTAACGCTGCGTATTATATGAACCGGAAATATTAACACCAAGCTTGATAAAATCGGTGAGCCTGATATCAACATTACCATGCAGTTTATAACGATTGTTTTTAATAACTTCTCCCATCGACTCAAGTCCTTCAGTTCTTATGTAATTAAAGGATGAGAAGTAGTTGACCCTGTCATCACCACCCTGGAAATTGATATTCCCTCTTACGAAAGGTGAGGTGTTCCTGACATATTCATCGTAGTAATCTATATCAGGATACCTGTCGGGATTGCTCTGGCTGCGGTATGCATCAAGGGCCTGCTGCGAATAAAGAGGATCGAGTCCGTCATTTTCAAGTGCCTCATTATAAAGAGTGGCATAATTATAAGCATCAAGATAACCAGGCAAAGTAACAGGATTGCGAAATCCGGTTTCAGCAGACACCGATATCCTGCGGTTAAAGCTTTCTCCTTTCTTGGTGGTTATCCATATAACAGGGCCTGCACCCGATAATCCAAGAGCGGCCCTTCCTGACAAATCTTTCAAGACTTCAATCTTTTCAACTTCGGAAGCATTTAAACCGGTAATATCCCTTGGAATACCATCAATGTATATTGCAGCTCCTGTACCTCTCACCGAGGCACCAACTGATTCCTGCCCGGGCATAAAATCATACTGGTTTATAACCAGTCCCGGAACTCTTCCGGCCAAGGCTTCCAGCAGGTTGTCGGAAGGATAGGACTCAAGCTCGCTGCCTGAAATTAAACTTACGGCACCAACGGTGCGGAGGCTGCTCAAAGATCCGTAAGGAAGTGAGATTTCGTTTTCGGGATCAATCATCCTCGTTTTCACCATTGGTATTTCACCTGCAGATGATTGTCCGGGTTCAATGGTAATAACATAAAGATTATACCCGGCTTCAGAGACAACAATCCGGTCTTCCTCAGAAGCTGTAACAGCAATTGAGAATTCACCGTTCGAATCGGTTAGTACACTGTTTTTAAGGTTAAATGATTTAACAGTAACTCCCGGCATAGGATTACCCGATTCGTCAAGCACCTGACCTGTGACTGTTGTCGTCTGCACCTCCTGTGCGGCAAGAGTTATAAAACCCTGAAGTGCCAGGAGTGCGGTAAATATTAACAGATGTTTTAATATTTTGTTCATAATTCTATTTTTTTCAGATGTTAGCACAATATTTATGCTTACTTACTAAATCAGGCTTACCAGCCAGGATTCTGTTCAAATTCTTCAAACATAAGGGCGTCATTTGTTGGAATGGGCCACCTGTAATGTTTCTGTTCGAAAGTGTAAACAAATACGGGGTCAACGGTGCGAGCAATTGCGTAACCTGTTGGTTTGGTAGCATCTTCGGTTAAGGTAACACCATAAACTGCCTTATGTTCCATTTTGTGAGCATCGCCCCAGCGTGAAAGGTCGAATAACCTTTTACCCTCAAGATATAGCTCAATGGCACGTTCGTTCTTTATTCTCTCCCTGAAGCTTTCCTTGCTTCCAAGGTAAGAAGCATCCACTCCGGGCATATTCACCCTTGCTCTCACCATATTGACAGCATCCACGGCAGACATGGTAGCACCGGTTATAGTGTGATTGGGCCCGCCGGCTTCATTGACAGCCTCGGCATATATTAGATACATCTCTGCAAGCCTGAAGTAAATACTGTGAGTGTATGGTGCAGCGGCTCCTGACCATGAATCAACATTCTTACCCCAGAATTTGCGTGCAAGATATCCTGTTTTACTGTAGTAAAGTTTAGTTTGTATCCTCTCACGGCCACCTTCCCACAATTCAAGATAAAGATCGCTCTTGCTTGTCCACCTTTCCTGGTTAAAAAGAATGGAATGATAGAATCTCGGATCCCTGTCAACCCATGGATCCTGAGGATCGTAGGCCGGGTCATCCTCAATGGCAAGGCCATTGCTTGTTTCATACATTTCTACAATATTCTGGGAAGGGCTGAAGCCCTGGATAATACTGGGTGATGAAAGGCTGGCAACGGTAAAGGGATTATGTGTTCCGCCGTTGTTAACCCTTTCATAAAATTCCCAGATTATTTCTTTATTATATGGGGTATACATAAATATGCTGTCATACCCGCTGGGATATTCTATTGTTTCCACTCCTCCCGGGGTCATATATGATATCTCATCTGTTCCCTTTGATTCAATCAGTTCGTAAACACCTGTCGAGTTTGCCAATTCAATAACATCCCAGGCAGCTTCTGCGGCGGCAGTCCACCTTGCAGTTTCATTTCCTGGATTATTTGTCGGGCTGGCATCAAAAAGAAGCGTTGATGCTTTAAGTGCCATTGCAGCACCCTGCGTTGGCCGTCCTATATTAGCCATATCCCATTCCAGGGGTAAGAGCGAAGTCGCCGTATCACAATCGGCAACAATTTTTAAGGCTGTCTCATGGTATGAGAGCCTTGGCAATGCAAAATTATCCGAGCCCTTTAACGCCCTTGTAAGATATGGCATACCTCCATGACGCATAAGGAATTCATAATAATACCATGCCCTCATAAAATGAGCCTGTCCCTTAAGCTGGTTTATCTGTTGCTGGCTTGCATTTCCCTGAAGCATATCAATATTTGCAAGCGCGATATTGGCTATCCTGATACTCTCCCAGGCATTCCAGACTCCATAAAACTGGAGGGCCTGACCGGTATTATATGCACGCAGCCAGTCACCTGTTTGTGCAATCGGCAGGGTTTCCCATTCACAGGTGTTATAGCCTTCTTCACACAGGGCACATATTTGTGTATAATCAAATTGATTCAGTGGATCAATCATGTCTTTATACATCCTGTCTTCAAACTTCCTGAAATTCAAATAGTTGGTAAAGACATCCTCCTCGGTCATACCTGCAGACTCCTCTACCTTGTCGAGATATTCTTCACATCCCTGAAATAGAAAGCTGATTGCTATTAAAAGGTATATTATCTTTTTCATTGTAATATATTTTTCAGATTAGAAGGTAACTCTTATCTCAAAATTGAAACGCTTCATCATCGGGTATGCACCGAAGTCCACACCCAAATTGAATCCTTCAGGATCTCCACCAAGCCAGAAGGGAGTCCATGTAAACAGGTTTGTTCCCGTAACTGTGAATGTGGCAGACTCAGCGCCTATGGCATCCAGTATCCTGTTATCGCTCAGCCTGTAGTTAAGCGATAAATTCCTCAGCCTTGTATACCTTGCTTCCAGGATACTGAAACTGTTGATCTGGTAGTTGTACTGGTTTGTTGCAGATGAATGAACTGCCGGATAAAGTGGATCACGGTTATCGGGTGTCCAATGATCCTCATGAATTTCATAGGCGTTATCCTTATTCTGCGTGAACGGATAGAGATAGAACATACCTCCCTGGCGCATCGGGAACTGTGCTGAACTGATCCCGTATAAATCAGCCCTGAGTGAAAGGCTCTTGTACCCGACTTCCAGGCTACCGGTCCATGTCACCTCAGGAACAAAGGGATGGGTTGATACCACCCTGTCCTGGCTGTTAACGGTACCGTCACCATTGTAATCCAGGTACCTGAAATCGCCAACTATCGGTTGGGGGCCGGATGCCAGGGGATACATAAAGAGTTCATCAAAATCCTGGTAAAAACCTATACATTGAATACCCATGGTGGGCGTGTAATAATTCATCCTTTGTGCCAGTCCCACAGGTTTACCTTCAGCCTTAAGGTTTTCGGGAACGGTGGGTGACTCGTCATAAAAGACAACCCTGCTCTCATTGGCATTGAGTATTCCCCGTATCCTGAAAAACATACCGTTCATAAAGGTCTTGTTTATGCCCAGGTCAAGCTCAATACCATGAGCCTTTGTCTCGCCGAGATTACCCTGGATTGAACTTACTCCAACCCATGACGGGACAGAGCGTCGCGATTGCAGTATTCCAACACGCGATTCATTGTAAAGATCCACGTTAAGGGTTAACTGGTTTTTGAAGAATCCTGTTTCGATACCCACGTTTCTTTTTATGGCTTCTTCCCAGCTGGCATCGGTTACGGGGATGGCACCCTCACTGATCCACGGGTAATAATTCATGGGGTAGCCGAAACCTTGTGATCCGCCAACATTGGTGTATTCGGAGATATAAAGCCACCTGGCAATACCTGCATCGCTTCCGACCTTACCCCATGATCCCCTTATTTTTAAAAACTCGAACCATGGCAGGGCCTGCCTGAAGAAATCTTCTTCAGAAATAACCCATCCCACCGAAAATGCGGGGAAGGTACCGAAACGCAGGCCAGGGGCAAATTTTTCTGAGCCGGTATGGGCTACACTTGTTTCAAAAAGATATTTTCCATTATAGTTATATGTTGCACGCCCAACCCAGTTCTCCTCGTAGGAGGGGAAAACCGCATTACGCTGACTCTGTCGCCTGCTGAAAACTCCCACAGCAGCAACATTATGACTGCCAAACGAACGCTCGTAATTAAGCTGTCCCCTGTAATAATGACTTCTGAAAGCTCCCTGCAGGTATTCAGGCCTGGACACATCAAGTTTCGGCTGTGGTTCATCATAGTTTATATTGCCGTTAAAATCATAACGGGTCCATGTGGTATCAGCAGGATTAAGGTAATAACCCATATAATCACTAAGGAAAAATATCTGCCTGTATTCGACATTGCCCGTAAATGAATATGCTGCCGAAGCAGATAATCCTTCAATTATAAAGTCAAGCTCTTGTGTGAGCTCGACATCGGAGGTTATTTCATTGCTCTTATGCCTGTGAAAGCCACGGCCACCGGTCCACATTAGGCGTATCTGACCCTGGTCAGGGTTGATATATGGCCTTATCCCGTCCTGGTTATAAGGTATCATTTCGTCAGGATACTTATCCTCAGCCTCTTCGGGATAATATGGCATTGTGGTAACTGATTCAAACCAGGTTTCCTGTGTATAATAATCCTCAGGTTTGTTCCATACTTTCAGGTATCCCCCGAGGTTAATTGCTAGATTGGTGCTTTTGGTCAGGTTGAAATCAAGGTTATTCCTGAAAGTGTACCTGTTGTGCCAGTAGTGAGCGTTTTTCTTATCATAATCATAGGGAAAAACATCCCCTACATCATAAACATCTCCCTCGTTGAGGTAGCCAACTGATACGAAGTACTGGACAAAATCATTACCTCCCCTTGCATTGATGTTATAATTCTGGTCAACAGCGGTGGTAAAGTAAAAGTCCATCCATTCGAAGTCCGGGTATAAATAAGGTGCATCCTGGAGCCTGTAATGTTCAAGCACCTCATCACTAATCAGCTTATCCCATTCCCTGTCATTCTTATAGGCTTCATTCCTTAAGAGCATAGTCTCATAAGCATTCATGTACTCCGGTAAGCGTGTCGGGCTTTTAACCGATGTAAGTGAGGATACTTCGAGCTGGACAGCTCCTTTACGTCCCCTTTTAGTATTAACAATGATAACACCGTTTGCACCCTTTACACCATATACCGCTGTTGCCGAGGCATCCTTCAGAATGGAGATAGAGGCTATCTCGTTAGGGTCAAGGTTTGAAAACGATCGTTCCACACCATCGACGAGTATCAGGGGAGTATTGCTCCCCATGGAAGCACCGCCCCTGATCTGCATGGTAATGGACCTGGCCTCCTCACCGGGTGTCGGGTCCTGCATTACTACGACCAGACCCGGTAAATTACCCTGCAAAGTGTTTTCAATACTTCCTCCCACTTTGATATCCCTGAGTTTTTCACCACTAACCTGTGACACCGCACCGGCCATCGTTTCTTTCTTCTGCATGCCGTATCCAACAACCACCACCTCTTCCAGTTCAGCAACGGCAAGAGTCAGCACCACATCTATAACAGTCTGATCACCTACTGTGATAGTCTGTGGCGCCATCCCTACGAAAGAGAAGCGTAATTGATCATCGGAAGTTGCTTCGATTTCATAGTTTCCATCCATATCAGTGGACACTCCACGGGTTGTGCCCACCACAACTACGGACACACCGGGAAGAGTCTCCTCCTCTTCGTTGGTAACAGTACCACTGATCGTCCTGACCTGGCCTGACAAATAAGCCGGTACCAGTAAGATCAATAATACCAGTAATTTTAGTTTCCCATATAATCCAGGTTTCATACTTAATAGGTTTAAATTAGTTATTTGTCTTTTGTAAAAATATGTTTGATAATAACCCTGTTTTCAAAATCTTATCGAATCTTATCGAGCGTCTGAAATTGATAAGCAGACAATTAATTTTTCCGGAATGATATTTCTAATAAAATGAAGCCTGTGTCCGTTTTACCAATTACCAGAGTATTATTGTATTTTATACACTTATTATTATAACGGCATTAACACGAAAACTATTAATATTAACTTAGGTTTTAATTGTATAATTTACACTTATCACGTTTAGCTAAATTATGAAATATTTTTTTTCTGGAGTGTGTTTTTTTGGAAAAATTAGTTAAGAAAATATTATTTAGAATTATTCTAAACAAGTGTTAATGAAAGACATCATTCTATTCTTCTGATAGCCTTGCAGTTTAAAAGGAAAGAGGATATAAATTTCGAGATTCAAAGCAAAGTTTATATCTCGAAGATGACAATGAGAATTGTTAGCTATTTTTGATTATACCTTTCATTCATTTAGCCAGTCGAGGATTTCCTTATTGGTACCAGGTTCCTGGTTCATAAAATCATTGGCAGGAAAACCAACTATGTTGAGAGTTATTTATAAATAACAGCAGCTTATAACTTTTGTTCAAGCTAATTTACCATCATATTCTAATTCGAAAAAACTCTTAACGAAACGAGCAACGAGCAACGAGCAACGAGTTATTCATATCTTATCCGCCCCGACAGTACCTGGGTGAAAGCCGGATCGAGCCTGCCGGTAAAACCCGGCTGTTTACCTCCCACGCTTATTGTAAACCATCCCGGTTCCGTGATCCTTTCATTGTTCTTACCGATCATTGACAGGTCCTGGGGTGATAAAATAAACTCAAGGGTCTTTATTTCCCCGGGCCCGAGCTCTATCCTCTCAAATCTCTTTAAATCCCTGACAGGCCGTGGTGTTGATCCTTCTTCATCGCTAACATACAGCTGGACCACTTCTTCTCCTTTACGGTAGCCTGTATTCTGTACTGTGACACTAATCTCCAGGGGGTGCCCGGCCGTAATCTGCCCGGGTATTTTAAGATCACTGTATTCAAATCTTGTATAGCTCAATCCATAACCGAAGGGATATAATGGTTCTCCTTCAAAGTACCTGTAGGTGCGGCCTTCCATATCATAGTCTTCAAACGGTGGTAATTGTTCAACCGACCTGTACCATGTAACCGGAAGCCGGCCTGCAGGGTTATAATCTCCGAACAAGACATCTGCTACTGCATTGCCTCCCTCCTGCCCCGGGTAGCCTGCAAGGAGGACGGCATTTGCCCTTTTATCAATATCATTCACTGACAGGGCACTGCCGTTCATTAGTATTACAATCACCGGTTTGCCTGTTTGACTTATCCTGTCAAACAATTCCCTTTGAACCTCAGGCAATTTGAGGTGTGTACGATCACCTCCCCTGAAACCGTCGATATCGATGGCCATTTCTTCGCCCTCAAGTCTTTGCGAGAGACCCAGCACTAGCAATACTATATCGGATGACTGTGCCACTTCTGCTGCTTTTTCAAGCATATTATCCTTTGGTGGAGACCATAAGAACTTCATATCCGCATCACCACCAAAATTTTTGTATACTATTTCAATTTTATACTTATTGCCCCTTTCCAGTCGTATGCCTTTCTCACGGTGAAAGGCATGATGGCTGCCGGTATAACTTATGAAGTCTTCGCCATCAATAAGTATATCATAGTGGGATGAGCCCCAGCTCCCGAGAAAATATTCTCCTGTCCGGGGTGGCTTAAGCCACCCGGTCCATTTAACTGACCAGTTATCATGCGGTATATCGGGATGGGGACTGTATGTTTCCCAGTAAAAGTTTATATTATCATCAATACGGCTAAACACTGGTTCACCTTCTAAATCTATATTATCATAATATTCCGCATACACTCCCTGCCTGCCTGCAGCGGTATATAGAAATTCAGATGGAACGGGGACCAGGTTATGTAAGGCTTCGGCCAGTTGACTTCCTTCAGCATAAACTATTTCACTTGTTTCGCCGGTTTTATTTTTAATGCCGTCAAGTATGGTAACCGGATTCATGGGTATCCCGTTGTAATTACCTATCAGGGCTTCAAAGTTATCCGCATTCGGACCAATCACTGCAATCTTTTCTATATGTCTTTCCAATGGCAATATGCCATCGTTTTTCAGCAAAACAATTGATTTTCTAGCAGCTTCCCGTGCCATCGTATTATGGTAATCAGAACAGTTAACACTGAGGGGGATGTCTGCGTAAAGCACCAATGAATCAGGATCAAATAAACCCAGTTTAAATCTGGCCAGCATTACCCTCCTCACAGCAAGATCCAGGTCATCTTCAGTAATCAGTCCCTCTTCGACTGCCTGTGCGAGATGATTGTAAGTAACGCCGCAGTTGAGATCGGTACCCCTTTTAACAGCAATTGCTGCTGATTCAACCGGTGTGGTTGTATAATCCTGGAAAGTATGAAAATCAGAAATAGCCCAGCAGTCGGATACAATGTAGCCGTCAAATCCCCATTCATCACGTAATATACCATACAGTTCCTCATTGGCGCAACAGGGATGGCCCCTGAACATATTATAAGCTCCCATTACAGACTGAACGTTCCCATCCACAACCAGTGTTTTGAACGCCGGCAGGTAGGTCTCACGGAGATCGACCTCGCTCACCTTTGCATTAAATTCGTGCCTTATTGGTTCGGGTCCTGAGTGCACTGCATAATGCTTGGCTGTTGCAACGGTTTTCAGGTAACACGGGTGATCTCCCTGCATTCCCAGCACAAACTGAAGACCCATTCTGCCCGTGAGATATGGATCTTCACCATATGTTTCATGGCCTCTTCCCCACCTTGGATCTCTGAAAATGTTTATATTGGGTGACCAGAAAGTCAATCCCTGGTATATTCCTCTCATACCCCGGTGCTGGTAATCATGAAACTTGGCTCTTGCCTCATCAGATATAATGCTTGCAACCTGGAACATAAGATCTTCATCCCAGGAAGCAGCAAGGCTTATCGATTGCGGAAAGACAGTTGCCCATCCTGACCTGGCAACACCATGCAGGGCCTCGTTCCACCAGTTATATTCAGGTACTCCCAGCCTTGGTATGGCAGGAGCGGTGTAAAGCAACTGATTGGCCTTTTCCTCCATTGTCATCCTTGAAACGAGGTCGTCAACACGCTTCTCAAGGGGAAGCGAAGGATCCATAAAAGGAAAGGCTTCTTTATTCTGGGCAGAAACAGAAAGGGAAATGATAAAGAGGCTTATTATCAAAAGGGGGCTATGTTTTTTCATAGTATGATTTTGATTGAAGATTGAAGATTTCAGATTTTAGATTTCAGATTTTTTCTTAAATCTTCAATCTTAAATCTATATTCTTAAATCATTTGGGATCACTGTTCTCTAATAGTAAACCGGTATACTGTTTTTGAGGTAAACGGTTTTCCCGGTTCCAGTATTGTGGACGGGAATTCAGGATGATTGGGACTGTCGGGGAAATGCTGGGTCTCAAGGCATAATCCGCCCCGGTACACATATACTTTGCCCCCGTGCCCCTCTTCCAGTCCATTCAGAAAATTACCACTATAGAACTGCACGCCTGGCTGATCTGTTGTCATCTCTATTACCCTGCCCGATTTTGGTTCATAAACAACAGCATCCGGCTCTGATTCATTGGCGAGAACAAAATTATGATCATAACCTAATCCCAGCCTTAATTGCTCATTGTCATCCTCTATCCTGTCCCCTATTACATGCGGTATGTTAAAATCAAAGGGAGTACCTTCAACCGGTCTCAGCTCCCCTGTTGGTATAAAGTTTTCATCAACAGGGGTGAATTTGCTGGCTGCAATCATAAGCTCGTGATCAAGTATATCACCATTGCCTGCACCGTGTAGGTTATAGTACGCATGGTTGGTAATATTCAAGACTGTTTTTTTGTCAGTGCTGCATTTATATTCAATAACAAGCTCGTTCTGGTCGGTCCACTTATAAGTAGCTTCAGCTTTTACCTCTCCGGGATAACCCTCCTCCATATCGGGACTTATGTAAGTGAATTTCACCGACGGCTCCTCACCTTCTTTTTCTATAATCTCGGTATCCCACACCACGCTGTGCCAGCCTCCGGACCCGCCGTGCAAATGGTTAGGGGGATTATTTACAGGCAAATAATATTTAACCCCGTCAAGGGTAAATGTTCCTTCCGCAATACGGTTAGCATACCTTCCTACCACCGCGCCGAAATAGGGGTCACCATCCAGGTAAGCTTCCAGTGTCTCATAACCAAAAGTGATGTTGTCTTTATTCCCATCTTTATCAGGCACTTCAAGCCATACGAGTGTTGCACCATAATTGGTGAGTTTAATAGTATTTCCCTCCTTATTGGTTAGGGTGATTAAATCCACCTGTTTACCGTTTGCTTCACCAAAGATTTCTTTTTTCATTGTATATTCTTCATTTACTTGCTGTTTACAGCCCGCGAACAATAATATTGCTGCAAGGATCAGAATTTGTTTTAGATTAAGTTTTTTCATGTTTTAGAGGTTGATATTTATTCCCATCAAATTTATGAAAAAAATCTACACCGTGTTCCTGGTGTAGATATGTGGATGGTTTTCTTACTGTGTCAGCCGAAGCTGAGCACGTATCTGTAGATCAACACCAACATCCTTCCTTAGCCTTAGCCTTAGCCTTAGCCTCTTCTTAATACTTTTTCCCCTTTTCATCCACCATAGGAACAAATCTTACAGGCAGGACATTTTGCTGTCTTATCCTCCCGTTTTTCTTCCTGTTAAGAATGAGATATTGAATACCACGGTCCCCTACCGGTATTATCATCAGGCCTCCTTCGGCAAGCTGTTCCTTTAAGGGGTCAGGGATCCTGTTAGGTGCACAGGTTACAATTATGGCATCGTATGGTGCATGTTCCTCCCATCCTTTATAGCCGTCACCAATTTTTACATGTACATTATCATAGCCCTGGTCGGACAGTGTTTTTCTTGCTCGCTTACCAAGTGTTTCCACTATTTCAACGGTGTATACTTCATCAACTATCTCGGCCAGCACGGCGGCCTGGTATCCCGACCCCGTACCTATTTCAAGGACCTTCATATCCGGTTTCAGCGAGAGGCTTTCTGTCATAAAAGCCACTATATATGGTTGTGAAATTGTCTGGCCCTCACCTATTGACAGTGGTCCATCCCGGTAAGCATATCTGCGTATACTCTCCGGAACAAAAAGGTGTCTTTTTACTTTTCTCATTGCTTTTATCACCCTGCTGTCACTTATCCCCCTAGCCACGATCTGGTTCCTTACCATACGTTCCCTCATCTGTGCATAGTCGGGTTGGGATGCGAAATAACAGCCCGTCAGCAACAAAATAACAATAAGGTGTGTATATCTTATTCTTTTCATACCACATAAATTACAGCTTTATATACAATAATGCAAGAATCTGGAGAAAAGTATTTTTTTACTCATTATTTTCTTCAGTGAAATGTTTCTCGTACCAGTCGATCATACGTCGCCAGTGGTCATGGAAGTCGGCCTCATTGCTGGCCATGCCGGCCCCGTGACCCCCCTTAACATAATTTACCCATACCACCTCCTTGCCGAGTCGTCTCATGGCATAATACAGTTCCCTGGTATTCAGTGCAGGAACATTCCAGTCTTCCTCACCGGTAAGTAAAAGGTGTGGAGTTTCTATTCTATCGGCAAAAAGAACTGCCGTAGTGGCAAAATATTTCAATGGTGCATCCCATAAAGTTGCCCCTATCCTGTCCTGCCCGACTTCAGCTGCTGCATAATTACGTGTACCTATGCGGGGACTGTCACCCAGGAAACTTATTATGTTTGTTTTTCCCGATATATTGATAGCCGCTGCAAAGCGATCTGTTTGTGTGATTAATAATGACGTCGCATAACCCCCATAGCTTGTCCCGTGAACACCCAGTTTCTCCTTATCTACCAGGCCCCTCTCAATCAGATTATTTATACCTGATGTAACACCCTTTATCCATGCTTCACCGGGATAGCCTTCTATAAGGTTAACTGAAGGTTTGAACCCGAAATAACCTGCATTGGCAATCAGGTTCATTGAGTAGCTGTAACCGTTATTAAAGAACTCTTCATAAATCTCACAAACCAGCGGATACTTTTTTTCGGGATCGTAATCCACGGGATAATATAATATACCATGTAACTCTTTGCCATCGGCATCAAGATATTTGATGAGTTCACTCCTGGTGATTTTCTTATTTTCGATCCATGGATTGAGATCTGTAAGCTGCTTTGTATTTTCGAAGGAAGGATCCGAAACAAAGAAGTCTTCGGGCCTGTCGCCATCTGAAAGGCTATAAAATAATTTAGTTCCATCTTCTGACATCTGCCATGACCTGTACAGGTTAGAGTCTTTTACAAGGTCCTTGAATTGCCTGGTTGCCAGGTCATACTCTACCAGGCCCCTTTCCCATTTATCCCTGGCTGAATAGCTCATGTACCATGAACTTCCATCGGGTTTCCAGTCCACAATCCTTAATCTTGGGCTTTCTTCCTCATCTTCAGGCAGTTCATATACACGTACCATGTCCTTTGTTTCAATATCGATCATCCAGTAACCTTTTTTTGTGGACGCCAGTACATATTGACCATCGGGACTCCACCTCATAACCGAAAATTTTACTTCAGAGGTGTCTTTTTTAACCACTTCAGTAGTGTCGGATGATATCTTCACGGCTTCCTCTTCGAAAATGGATCTGATGAATACATGGTCCGAATCACTGTATGCATATTTCGTCTTATCGTCATCCCAACTTATATTAAGTCTCTTTTCTGATTTTTTTCTCAGGGTATCAAGTAATGAAGGCTCATCCAGATCTATCATATACAAGCCGTAATCAGTACCTCCCCGCCTGTCATAGCTTGTTTTCCTGGGGATATATTCTACAAAAACCATCTTATTGCCTTTTTCAGGCAGGGAGATATTTGAGTATCTGCTCTCGGGAAGCAGTTGCCTAACATCTCCTGTATTTATTTTGACTTTAACGGGAATTGAAAACGAAGAATGGTTTCGTATCCGGTCCCATTTAAGGAAAGGTCTTTCTGAATCATATACAGTCACAGGTCCCTCAGTTGCTTCCCTGAATAATGAATCACCCTTGCTTTCCCAACTCTCAGACCTGAGTGAAAGAATAAGATACTCACCATCAGGAGTCCACTCGAGTAGGGAGTTTGAAGCTATTTCAAGGTCAGTCTTTAATTTAATTCTTTTATATTTCTCTCTGGCATGATTATATATATACAACCTTGTTTCGCCTTCTTCATAAAGCAGGCATGCAAGCTCGCTCCCCAAGGGGTTCCATTTTAAGCCCTGTGTTATTTTGTCTGTATCAAAAACATTATGTGTAATATTTCCTTCGGTATCAATAATTACAATCTTACCTGTATAAGGTGCTACATAATTCGGGTCACCAAATCTCCCGTGATCGATATTAAGACGATCTTTCCTCGTCCTTGTAACACCTGCTACCAGCTGCCCGTAATCGGTAATATCCATGGCATTGAAAGACTTTACATTAAGAACATCCTGGGTGGTAAATGCAGTTTTCTGAGAAAATCCCCAGGTTGGGAGTAAAATAATTAAGGAAATGAAAAGGCTGATTTTTTTCATAGAGATCAGTTATTTAGTTAGACTTTGGATCAATATTTGTATTTAATTATAAGAGGTAAATTTAACAATTATGGTTCAGGATCATAAACTTAGATACTTAATAATTGTTAATTGTGACAGAAAGAATTATCTATTTTTATAAATTTTGATAACTTTGAATAAATCAATAAATTATATAGACATGAACTGGAAAATAGTATTTATTTTACCATTTCTCTTATTCATTTTTCAGACCGGTACATCACAGGAGAAAGAAGAAACGGTAAAAATTAGAGGAATTGTTCAAACTACCAGTGAAAAACCGGTGGCCAATGCATTTATATTCGTAGATGATAAAATAATTGATGCAAGAACAAGAACAAATGGCAGGTTCAAAATAAAAATACCAGAAGATTCGGAAAAACTCTCTGCTTATACAACAGATAACCGCTTTGCTGAAGTTGAGTTGGGTGACGAAAAATTTTATTATCTGACACTTACCGAACCACTTGATACAAATAAAATTATAAAGGAAGGTAAGGTTGAAAAAGTTATCGATCTGGGTTACTACAGGAGACAGGCTGCAAAAATCACTTCAAGCATTGGTGTGGTTGAGTCAAAACAAGGTGAGGAAAACTACTACAATGACATATATGAGATGATTAAAGGTGAGCTGCCGGGCGTTTCGGTAGTGGGCAAAAGCATTACCATTCGGGGGCCCGGATCACTTAGAATGAGCAACGAACCACTCTTTGTTGTCAACGGAACACCTGTTAACTCAGTGGATCATATTATGCCTGCAAATGTTGAATCAGTATCCGTATTGAGAGGGGCTGCTGCAAATATGTACGGATCCAGGGGTTCAAACGGTGTGATCGTAATACAGTTAAAGAGCGGTTCAAAGAAATAATATTCCATGAACTGGATAAGTTTTTGGCAATTAATTTTTTAAAGCCGGATTTCAAAATAACATTATGAAGAATAACATAACAATAATTATAATACTCTCAGCTTTTCTGCTTTCATTTCAAGTAAGGGCCCAAAAGGAAGAGCAAAGGAGAAATACTCTTGTTGGGCATGTGAAGACCACCTCCGGAGATCCTGTAAAAGGAGCCTTTCTTTTTGCAGATGATGAATTATTAAATAAGAAAACCAACAGGAAAGGAAATTACAGGATTAAAGTAAAGAGGGGTGTTGATACGATTTCTGTATATTCAGATTCCAGAGGTAGTGATTACGTAAAATATACAGGGCAGGATACCATTAACTTTACCCTTACGGGAGAATTTAATGCCAGTGTATCTCTTCCAGAGGAAGAAGAGGAATATGTTGACATAGGATATGGTAAGGTCAAGAAAGATGAGCTGACCACCAGTGTTGGCAGTGTAAGAGAAGAGAAGATAAATCAGCCGCACTACACTGATATTTTTTCTATGATCCAGGGTGAAGTGCCGGGGGTAACTGTCCGGGGTAATACCATAACCATACGAGGAATCCATTCTGTTACTTCCAGCTCGGAACCACTCTATGTTGTCGATGGTGTAATAGCGAGGTCTATATTACATATCAATCCTATAAATGTTGAATCGATAGATATCCTAAAAGGTGCTGCAGCAACAATCTATGGTGTAAGAGGAGCCAATGGGGTAATAGTCATAAACACCAAAAAAGCCAGAAGGAAATAAAGCAAAAAGCATACAATGAAAAGACGTGATTTTATTACAACAGGCAGTCTCGGTGCACTGGGACTGAGCCTGGGTGATATTATTGTTGCTGAAAGTTCAGACAATAAACCTGCTGACAGTAGGAAGAAGATCCTTGTCTCCGGCGGGGGATTAAATAAATCCTTTCTAAAATATCTCATTAAGTTGACAGGGAAAAAGAAACCCCGCCTGTGTTTCCTCCCCACAGCAGCTGCTGATGATCCCAGGGTGGCAGTATACTGGTATCAACTATGTGCCGACCTTAATGTAATACCCTATGTACAGAACATGTTCATTACAAGTTACTACATGAAAGAATCATTTGAAGATGTTCTCCTGTCAATGGACGGAATAATTGTTGGTGGAGGGAATACCCTTAACATGCTGGCCATATGGAAAGCCCAGGGTGTTGATAAGATCCTTTACAAGGCCTGGGAAAAAGGCATAGTACTGTCAGGCGGAAGTGCCGGGTCGCTGTGCTGGTTTGAAGAGGGCACTACCGACTCACGGCCAAAGGAATTAACTAAAATAGAATGCCTCGGATTTTTAAAGGGGTCTCATTCGCCTCACTATGACGGCGAAGAAGAGAGAAGGCCCAGGTATCATAGTCTTATTAAATCTGGAAAACTGAAACCCGGTTATGCAGTGGATAATAATGCCGGAATATTATTTATTGATAAAAAAATAAGTAAGGTAATTGCGAGCGATAACCACAGTAATGCATATTATGTCGAACTAATAGATGGAGAGATCAGGGAAACAGTTCTTAAACCGGATATTATTTTGTAACTTATCTGACTTTGAAATTTACTAACTGATCCAGATCTGAAAATGAATAACCTGACCGATAAAAAAATCAAAATTTTTGCCCCTGCAACTGTTTCAAATGTTGGAAGTGGTTTTGATATTATGGGATTTGCCATTGAAGGAAGTGGCGACACCATCGAAATTGAATTAAGAAATGATTCTTTGTTCATGATCGAAAACGACACTGGTGAAATATTACCCGATGATCCCGATGAAAATGTTATTTACCCTGTAATTAAAGCACTCCAGAAAGAGCTTGGTATTGACGTTGGGGTTAATTTAAAATTCCTTGAAAAGATAAAGCCCTGCAGCGGTATAGGTTCAAGTGCTGCCAGCGCTGTAGCTGCAGCCTTTGGCTTCAACAGCCTCCTTGGCAGCCCTCTGATAAAAAAAGAACTTATCAGATATGCAATGGAAGGCGAAAGGCTGGTAAGTGGTGCGGGTCATGCCGATAATATCGCACCGTGTATGCTGGGTGGTTTTACAATAATAAGATCATACCGGCCACTTGATATAATAGAAATACCTTACCCGGAGAACCTTTATTGTACCGTGGCTATACCCGATATTGCAATAAAAACTTCCGTCGGGAGATCTGTACTGCAAAAATCACATTCACTGAGAAAAACAATAACACAAACGGGTAATGCGGCAGGACTGGTAGCCGGCCTTATAATGAATAAGCCTGATCTTATAGGAAGATCAATGGTTGATGTTATCGCCGAACCCAAACGCAAAAATATGATCCCGGGATTTGATGATGTTCGTAATTCTGCTGTAGAGGCCGGGGCACTGGGCTTTAATATATCCGGATCGGGACCTGCTGTCTTTGCACTCTCAGAAGACCGTAAGACCGCAACAGAAACGGGAAACGCCATGGCGGAAGCATTCAGAAAGAATAATCGTGCCTGCCAGTTGTTCGTTTCGCCCATCAGCAAAAAAGGAGTCTGTCAAATCTAAAAACCCCATACATGAAATTTGTGAGCAGCAGGAACAAGTCCCGCTTTTTCAATTTGAAAGAAACCCTGTATGCCGGACTTGCACCTGACGGAGGGCTCTTTATGCCGCTGGAGTATCCCTCCCTCTCTCTTCGAAATCTCAAAAACCAAAACTATTGGGATTTTGCAGAAGTATCCTTCGACCTCGCCAAACCCTACCTTGATGAAGACCTCGATGATGATACCGTAAGAGGAATAGTTTCCGGTGCCTTCGATTTTGAAATTCCCCTGAAAAAAATTAAAGAAGATATCTATGCCCTTGAATTATTTCACGGACCCACACTGGCTTTTAAAGATGTGGGCGCAAGGTTTATGGCAGGGCTAATGTCTGAACTGAACACTGAAAATGAAGATATAACAGTACTTGTGGCTACCTCGGGAGATACCGGCGGAGCTGTGGCTTCAGGCTTTCACAGACTAAGCAATTTTAAAGTGATTGTCCTTTACCCCGAAGGCAAAGTGAGCGCTTTCCAGGAAAAACAATTTACCACACTTGGCAATAATATCGAATGCCTGGCCGTTGATGGCAGCTTTGATGATTGCCAGTGGCTGGTGAAGGAAGCTTTCAAAGATGTCGAGCTGAGAAAAAAACACAGGCTGACATCCGCCAATTCAATAAATATCGGGAGGTGGCTGCCACAATCGTTTTATTATACATGGGGAATGATAAAATGGATAAGGGAAAATCCCGGAATTTTGCCTGCAGTAGCTGTGCCAAGTGGTAATTATGGTAACCTGACGGCCGGTATGCTGGCATATGAATCGGGCATGCCCTTTACGACTTTTATTGCTGCTTCAAACATTAATAATACTGTTCCTGTATACCTGCGTACAGGGGTGTATGAACCTAAGAAATCTGTGGAGACTGTCACCAATGCAATGGATGTGGGAAACCCTTCTAACTTCGAAAGGATGAAATATATCGGTGGTTCATGGAAAAATATCAGTGGACTTGTATCTGCATATGAATTCAAAGACCACGAAATACTTACCTGCATTGAGAGGGTCTATGATGAAACAGGCTATATTCTCGATCCACATAGTGCTACAGGATACCTGGCCCTTGAAAGATCAAAACAAAAAGGCTTTTTTATAGCCACAGCCCACCCTGCTAAGTTTCTCGATGTCATGCCTGAAAATATTCGTGATAAGATAAAGCTTCCTGACCATTTCAAAGGCTTCGACACGGAAGGCTCATCGGTGAAAATATCAGCCGATTACTTTGACCTCAGGGAATATCTTTTAAGAGGCTAAGGCTGAGGCTAAGGCTAAGGCTCCACCTTCGCTGGCGCGAGTCTCCGGACTCGTGCCGTGCTACGGCGGACACAGCGAGGCCAATTACGCTCGCACCATACAATTGCCAGGCTGACCGATGAAGGGAAAGACGAACTTAAGCTTTATTTAAGAACGATAAAGAAATTCCTGAGTTACTTTTAATATTGCACCCGTTGATTTAAGATTGAAGATCAACGATTTAAGATTTAAGAATTTCTAAAATCTGCATTCTTAAATCTGCAGTCTTAAATCAGATCTTCCAATTTTTATCTTCTTCTCGAAGGATTAACACTAAACTCAAATTCGTCGGGCGGTTCCGCCCCCATCAGGTGCCTTACAAAATAATCCCATCGCTTGCGCATCATATATGGCTCGTTGCTGAATCCATGTCCCCTGTTGGGAAATAGTATAAGGTCAAAGTCCTTGTTTGCAGCAATCAACTCATTGACAACAAGCAAGGTATTATAATATGGCACATTGGTATCCATGGTGCCGTGGGCAAGTAACAATTTCCCTTTCAGGTTACCGGCCAGCATCTGGTTAGCCTGGTTATCATAGTTCGTTGTGCTGTCAGGGTATTCTTCCAGCAGACCCTGCCATTTCTCACCCCAGTCATCCTCATAATTCCTGTTATCATGATTACCGGCACAACTTACGGCCACCTTAAAGAATTCGGGATACCGCAGTATTGCATCGGTTGAAGCAAATCCTCCTCCTGAACTGCCGTATATCCCGACCCTGTCGATATCAATCCACTTATGTCTTTCAGCAAGCTGTTCCATACCTCTTATCTGGTCCGGCAGGCCATTATCCCCCATATTGCCATAATAGGCTTCATGGAAGGACTTTGATCTCATGGGTGTACCCATTGCATTAATAGCCACAACGATAAAACCCAGTTCGGCTATTGCCTGATTATCGCTCCTTGAAGCATAAAAATTCATTGAACGCACACTGCCTGACTGGGGCCCGGGATAGATATAATTTATTATGGGATACTTTTTTGACTCATCAAAATCAGAGGGTTTAAACATAAGTCCATACAGGTCGGTCTCCCCATCACGTGCTTTTACGCTGAAAGGAACTGGAGGCGCCCATCCCTCAGCATATAGCTCAGTTATATCTGCCTTTTCCAGATCAAGGATACTATCTTTTGCAATATTTTTTAGTACGGTAAGCGGTGGATCTACAGGCGTTGAATAACTGTCAACAAAATACGATCCATCAGGACCCAGGGATACATTGTGAAACGCACTGTCCGGCGTGTGTAGCATGAATTCTGAGCCATCGGTTTTTACACTGTAGAGGTACTGGAAATATGGATTTCCCGGCTCCCGACCGGCACCGGTAAAATAGATGGTATTATTATCCCTGTCTATATGAAGAACATCCAATACTTTCCACTCACCTTCGGTTATCTGGTTTTTCAATTCACCTGTTTCAAGATCATGCAGATAGAGATGACCCCAGTTGCTCTTCTGCGAGTACCAGATAAACTCGTTTGTTTCAGGTAAGATATGCCAGTTGATCATGTTATGACCCGACTCAAAGAAAGTATCTACCGTCTCTTCAAAAACATCCCTTACTTCACCGGTATTGGGATTGGCCACTCTAAGTACTTCATTCTTGTGATCACGTGAAGTTGAAACGAAGGCCAGCATAGATCCATCAGGACTCCACTCAACGTCTGCAAACTGAGTTCCGTTTATTGCAATATGGTCAGTTATTGTTGACCTGTGCTGGTCGGGCTCCATCTTCAACCTTACAACTTTTTGCTTATCAACATGGATAACCACCCTGTGTATCCGGAATATTACGCTGTCCTCAGGAAGGGGGTACTTCCATATTTCAGGTTCAGGGTGCCCCACATTGGTTGTGGCGAGGTACATTTCACCCACACCTCTTCCGTCATGCTGGAAGGTGGCAATCATCCGTGAATCGGGCGACCACAAAAGCACAGGTGTTTCCCTGCGGGCCCAGCCTGCATTATTGGTTGCATATCCAAAATCTTCTATCCCGTCAGTTGTCAGTTGTATCTCCTTCCCCGTGTTCATGTCCTTCATCCAAAGGTTATAATCCCTGATAAAAGCTGCCTTGGATTTATCGGGTGAAAGTACAGCCTTACTGATATCGTAATTTTGACTGTCCTGCTCACTCAGTTCATTTTCAATAATGTTGTAATCATAATCCTGCCCTTCAATACTGAAAGATATGGAAGCCATATCTTCAGAAAAAGAAATGTACCTGAACGGCAGCTCATAAGCCTTGATTTCTTTCTCCAATTCATCAGAGAGAAGGTCTGCCAACATCTCATGATCAAAAGCTTCTGACCGTTCCATAGCATCGGCATAAACGAGAACAAATTCATTTCCTTCAGGTATATGGTTACGATACCAGAAATGGTTGTCATCTACCCACTGCGGTCTTACATCAGCATTGTAAACAAACTGGGAGGTATGGGAAGAGAGCATTTTTTCGGCCTTCCTGTAATCCGAATCCTTCAATGTTTTTACCCTGGTGTCGTTAACACAGCCGGCCAGGATGACCATCACTCCGCCAATGATCAGAAAAGGTTTAAAGATAGTTCTCATAATACTGGAATTTTAAGTTTCAAAATTTACTCTGTAAGGTAATAATTATATGAATAATACTGTATGTTGAATAAAATAAGGTAAAAATGTATATTAGTATGCTTAAACCAAAGAAGATTGTATTATGAAGCGATTATTTATTTTAATTACATCGATACTTCTGGTATTGCTCTCCTCATGTGGCGACCGTACAGGTAAAAAACTGGAAGTGGAAAACTATTTTTCTGTCGACAGCTCTGAAGTAGCCGTCATGGCATATTACATGGCAAGGAATAATTATGAACCATCAGAAATTCCTGTTGGCAAACTCACCCATGTAATTTTTTCCTTTACTGAGGTGATCGACAATAAGATGGCTTTCAGGAGGCCTGAATCAATCGAAAAGCTCAGGGAGCTGGTTTTTCAGAAACAAAGGAATCCAGGCTTAAAAGTTATGGTTGCATGCGGCGGCTGGGGTGGATCAGGCGGCTTTTCCGATATGGCTGTAAGTGAAGAAAACCGTAAAATATTTGTGGAAAGCGTCATTGATTTTATCACCGATTATGATCTTGACGGTTTGGATATCGATTGGGAATACCCTGGTATGAAAGGTATAGGAAACCCGTACCGGCCCGAAGACAAGGAAAATTTCACAGCCCTGATGAGGGAGCTAAGGGAAGCAATGGATGCCACGGGGGAAGACCTGACACTTACATTTGCAGCAGCGGGATTGGGAAAATTCTTCGACCATATTGAGGCCGCCGAAGTAATGAAATACGCTGACTACATGAATATTATGACCTATGATTTTGTTGGTGGAAATATCCCTTTCACCGCTCACCATACAAATCTTGGCGACTTGAGTATTTCTGATTTTGAGGGCACTCCCTACCTCCAATATATCAATGACAGCATTCTGAACAAGGATGAACCTGACTGGGAGCCCAGGTCAATAGAATGGATAGTGAAATTCTGCTCGGAGCAGGGTGTTGATAAAGGACAGATGATCATAGGTGCAGCATTTTACGGTAAGTCATGGAAGGTAAAAACGACAGAGAACAATGGTCTATACCAGCCTACGGATGGACCCCAGATCGGATGGGTGTCATATGCCGGCATGCGTGACAGTATTGAAAACCATGGTGGCTATACAAGGTACTGGGACGAAAAGGCAAAAGCTCCTTATGTATTCAATGATTCTGACAGCTTATTTATTACGTACGATGATACTGTCTCGGTAAGGCTCAAAGCAGCTTATGCAATTGACAATAACCTCGGGGGTATAATGTTCTGGGAGCAGTCACAGGATACTAAAGATGGAAAGGGCCTGCTGGATGCAATCTTTAACGAGGCCGGTAATAATGAGAGATGAGCGGCGAAAAGAAGTATTATTTATGAACCAATAGGTGGTAGCAAGGAATGGAGCGATGAGAGACGAATTAAGGCAGCCATTTCTAAAATGGTATTCTCTATCCGGCTAACTGCTTATAGCTACTTCTACATTACCTCATCCCGAGTCCTCGGGATTCAGTGAGCTCGAAGCTTTCGCTTGCCTGCGGCAAACTCGTACTTCTCGGTTCGTCATTCGATATTCGATATTCGATATTCGAAATTCACATCTTAGCTTCCTTTATAGCTGGGAAAAAATAGCTGGGGGTGTTAAAGTTATATAACGGCAGGTAAGCTAGAAGAGCTCCTTGGGGAAGAGTACTTCCGCGTCTTTCCGTGCGCCGTGTAAACGGTAAAATACTTCACCGGTATTGGATTCGAGGAAATAATTCCACTGGGTAATACCCGGGCTATCCGAATGTGTCCTCCTTAAATACAGCCTCTCATTTGCTTTCAGTTTCAGCTCGCCCTTTACATAAATGCCTATTTTGCCATAAGTTGGCTCGAGGGTAGTTTTCAGCCAGACCACATCCGGGTCAAGTAATCCTTCTCCCTCAATGCGCCGGTGATCCAATAAATTACCCACATATTTACGGGTAATCATTAACTGCTCCTTCTGTATCCCCGGTTCGCTGACAGAGCACGCAGAGATCATGGCTACTATTATTATTGGGTATAATATTTTCATCCCTCCATTCAAAAAAGAAAAATTCTCTTACCAAAGTTAAAAAAAGCAATAAATTATTTTACAGGGATAGTAATTTTTTTGCTGATTCTCTTGCCCTGTCATATTTCTATATCTTCAGGATCAATTTTCTCTTTTTTTGCCGGATCGGGTGGAGAAGAACTAATACGCCCATTTTCATCAACATAAGCGATCATATCACCCAGGTCGCTTTTTTTCTCATTTTCTTTCCTGGCTAATCTCTTTTCTTCTTTTTCTTTCCTCTTTTTAGCCTTTTTTTCCCGTATGCCTTTCTTTCTGAATGTTTCCTGTGATCTTCCCATATTTTCCTTTGGTGATTTACTTTATAATTATATGCCTGTTACCCCATTAATTATCAATCGACTAAGAAATCAATATTATCTTTCAACATCTGTTTGAGTTTTGAAAGACCATTGCTTCGTATTTGCCTGACCCGTTCACAGGACATCCCATATTTATCAGCTATATCCCTGAGCGACCACGTCGTAGTCCCGTCCAGGCCAAAAGACAGGTTCAATATATCAGCTTCACGTTGATTGAGCTTAGCCAGTGCTCGCCTTATATTTATTATAAGGGATTCATTTATCAGGCCTGCATCAGGTGATGAAATATTGTTATTCTGTACGGTATCATACAAACTGAAATCACTATTATCATCCCCGGTGATGGGCATATCAAAAGAAACCTGTCTTTTTTTGATCCTGTTGGCTATTTCAACGTTTTCATTTTTGACATCCAGGAAACTGGCAATCTCATCATCTGTCGGTTCCCTCTCAAGCACCTGTTCAAGGTAAGGTAAGGCCTTCTTTACCTTATTAATTGCAGCTATCCTGTTCAATGGTAAACGAACAATCCTTGTCTGGTCTGATATAGCCTGTACAATCGACTGCCGTATCCACCACACTGCATAAGAAATAAATTTGAAACCCCTGGAAGCATCAAATAAACGGGCGGCTTTAACAAGGCCTATATTGCCTTCATTAATCAAATCCGGCAATGACAGACCCTGGTTCTGATATTGTTTGGCAACTGATATTACAAATCTCAGGTTTGCAAGAACCAGCTTTTCCAGTGCTTTGTTATCACCTTTCCTGATACTTGATGCTAGCTCAACTTCCTCCTCTGCACTAACCATAGGGTAATTACTGATCTCATTGAAATATCTGTTTATAGATTCACCATTCCTTGGAGTTAGTTGTTTTGTAATTACCAGTTGCCGCATTAATAATTGAATTCTAAGTAGTTTTTACATCATAGGCTACCAGACCCTTTTCTCCCTGCTTGACCTCAAAAACGACATCCTGGTCTGTTTCAAGCATATCATATGAATTTAATAAGCCAGTCCGGTGTACAAATATGTCTTCCCCACTTTCAGATTTAATAAAACCAAATCCCTTGGCCTCATCGTACCACTTTACTTTTCCTTTAAACATTATTTTAAAATTGAATGTTAATATCTCTCTTTCCTGGGCCTTGCCTCATTGACAACTATTTCCCTGTCTTTGATAACTGATCCGTTAAGATCTTTTATAGCCTCATTGGCTTCACTTTCATCATCCATCTCAATAAAGCCAAATCCTTTACTCCTGCCATTAAATTTATCCACTATAATTTTTGTGGAGTTTACAGTTCCATATTCTTCGAATATTCTTTGAAGTTCATCTTCATTTACCTTGAAATCAAGGTTGCCTACATAAATGTTCATTGTTTTTTGTATTTAATTAATTATTGCCATAATAACATGTAAATCCTTTATCCTTTCCCGGGATCTTATTCTCAGCCAGGGAATGAAGTGTAGATTTATAAAAATCCGCTATTATGATTCTTTAAATTTAGGATTTAGAAAAAGTGCCGGAGTTAATAAACTGGTTAAAGAAAAATTTTTTAATAGCGCTATTCTTAAATCAGAAATTTTGACAAAGATACAGAAAATTTTATTATGAGCGTATTTATTGTTAAATTGTTATCCATCTCTTTCCTTCAAAACAATATATAAGGTCTACAAATAAAAAAAGAATAGCTATGCCAGAGTTACCCGACGTTGAAATATTCAGAAAGACCATTGACAAAAAAGCAGTTCACCATGTAATTGAAGATTTCATAATAGATATTGAAAGCATATTTAAATCGCCGGTGAAGCAACTTGAAGATTTTAAGGGCCACAGGGCCAGTTCGAGCCGTAGAATTGGGAAATACTGTTTCCTTAAATCCGGCAATGCAGGCTGGTTGGTTTTTCATTTCGGCATGACAGGTTACGTGGAATATTTTGAAAAGGAAGAAGACAAACCCGAATATGCTGCCTTTACCCTGGTGCTGAAAGGCAAGGGTAAGTTAAGCTACATTACCAAACGCAAACTGGGTAAGGTTGAGATATGCAAAAACCCTGACATTTATGCCCGGGACAATAACCTGGGTATCGACGCCCTGGAATGTAATAAAGCGGAATTTCTGAAACTGCTTGGAAGGAAAAAGGGGAGCGTGAAATCGGCTTTGATGGACCAGTCACTGATAAGCGGAATAGGTAATATATACTCTGATGAGATATTATTTCAGGCAAAGGTTCATCCTAAAGCCTCATTGAAAGACATGTCGGAGAAAAAGCGGGAGTTAATATATAAAAAGATGAAAGAGGTTCTGAAAAAAGCCATTGAAAAAGACGCCGTGCCAGACAGGTTCCCGGAAAACTACCTCCTTAGATCCAGAGAGGAGGGCAAAGCCTGCCCTGTTTGTAACAGTAAGATCCGTAAAATCATTGTTTCGGGAAGAAGCACCTATTATTGCCCTTCATGCCAGAAAAAATAAAAACCATATTTCCCGGGAGCTTAAATCCAGGTGGCCACGTACGATAATTCCAGATTATATGTGTACTGAATATCAAATTTTGAAAGTATTAATTTCCAATTATTAATGGGCTCATTATAAAATTTTTATTAACTTTATACATGTACTTTTGTCTTAATCACATTAAAATTTTATACATCATGAAACGGTTTATTGTTCTTTTTGCTGTTATTCTTGGTATTATAACATGGGGGTGCACCAAATATGAAACAGAAAACCCGGATCTAAAGGATTCGCTGGAAAAAAGTGTTGCAGATATAAACAATGCTGTAAATTATATATCAACAACAAAAGGCTACCAGATGTTAAATGCCAGCTCTGCTGAATTTAAATGTGACGATGGTTTCAGAGACAGTATAAAACTAGACCTTATTGCAGGCATTTATGACTTTAAGCCCGACCTCTGTCATTATCATATGTTTTTTATCCCTTACAGGCTCTTCCAGAAAACAGGTGAAAGTGACAATATGGTTATTAACATGCCCCATAAGCTGGCCTTTCACCCAAAATATCTTTATGACATTAACCCTTTCGATTCACTGCTTGAAAATAATTTTACAATAAGCGCTTCTGATTACCATTATTATTATTCATTGCTGAGTAAGTACGATTACAAATTAACTGCAGGATTCACCCTGGACTCTGAAGATATAGGCAGCCTGGATGTAAGATCTGCCGGAAATAAAGAAAGCGGCATTTCATATTCTTCCGAATACATGTTCAATGAAGGATATAAAGTCAGTGTGGGTTTCGAGGCAGGTGATTCAACAGTGTCAACTTTCGCCCTCACCCAGGACGAAGAAATCCTGATGAAAGAAACCATGATAAGGGTGAGGGATGACCTAGAGGAAAAGGAAAAGAAATATATTCTCACGATTGGAAATATTGACATTGTCAAAGGAACAGGTATTGATTCAATGCAGGTATACCTTGACGGAGTGCTCCAGGAAGAAGCTGCCGCCGTAATAACGGATACAACTTATTACGGGGTATCTATACGCCATACGAGGAACATACTGCTTACCTTTGATGACGGCACCACCGCGAAGCTGAACGAACTTATCAAACCAGCAAGAGAAGCACTTGCAACTGTTGTGGATGCCCTGCACAGTATGAATTTTGCTACCAATATTGTTAATTATATTGCAATAAGCATTTATTACCATAATTATCTCCTGGATGATTTTTCTTTAACAGGTGCAGACGGCTAACTTACCATTCCACTTGGCATGGAAAAATTTATTGGCTGTTCGGGTTTTCATTATAGTGACTGGAAAGGAAAATTTTATCCTGAAGATATAAGCAAAGACAGGTGGCTTGAGTATTATTCACAACATTTCAATTCGGTCGAAATCAATAATACCTTTTATAAAATCCCCGAAAAAGAGGCTTTAAAATCCTGGCTTAGACAGACTCCCTCCGGCTTTAAGTTTTCCGTGAAGGGCAGCCGTTATGTCACTCACATGAAAAAGCTGAAAGACAGCAAAACTCATGTGAAAAGATTCTATCAGGCCATTGATCCCTTAAAAGAAAAACTCGGGGCCGTGCTATGGCAGTTACCAGGTAATCTCCACAGAAATGATAAAAAGATAGAGGCATTCTGTAAAGAACTCGATAATTCCATAAACAATGTAATAGAATTCAGGCATATATCATGGTTCAACAGGGAGATATATGAATTGCTTTCTTCATACGACGTTGCTGTTTGCAGCCTTTCTGCACCCGGCGACCTGCCTGATTTGTTTGAGGACACCCCGGGTAAAATATACTTACGATTTCATGGCAAAGAAGAGTGGTACCGCTATCATTACAGTGAAAAAGAACTCCGGGAATGGAGCAACAAAATACGGAAATCCTCCGCTGAAATATGCTACGTCTACTTTAATAACGATTATAAAGCATATGCTGTTGAAAATGGCATTAAAATGAAAGAATTACTTTAAGACTACCCGGTTCATCCCAAAAAAGAATGTATTATTTGTTGCAAGATTAATGGTAAAATTCTTCCATTTCTAAAATCCATTGACCAACGTGCAAATAAATTGATGATTGCACGATAGTCTTTGACAAAGAATTATGTACTATTCATCAGTAAACTATAAATTTGTTAGCAGCTTAAGTGCTCATATTTTTTATTTCATTATAGTCTCTAATGTCATTTAAATTAATAGATGAAGTCCATTAATAATTTGTTAATTGAACCAACACACAAAACTCCACGAATTGATCTGAATCATTTAAATGGAGAAATCCTGCTACGGGGTATATCAATCCCTGAAAATGCAGCAAAAGTTTACGAACCTGTTCTAAACTGGGTGAAAGATTATATACTGAATGCCAGGCCTGTTACCAATTTAAGGCTTAACCTGGATTATTTTAATACATCAACATCAATATGGATCTCGAAAATAATAAAGGTTCTCACCTCCGTCAGTAAACCTGATTATCTCGTTATGGTTCACCTGTATATCCCCCTGGAAGAATATGATAACCTGAAAGAGCTTGATGATCTAAGTGATCTATTCTATCCGGTAAGAAATGTTTTCAATACTAAATCCTCATGCGTTGGCTTAAAACTGCATGCCACCGACGATAATTCCGAAGTGGTTAAAGATGCCCTCTTACTGATGCAGGCCGATAAATTGACAGAGTAAACTGGGCTGCTTTTCCGGATAAGCCCTAAGACCTTTTGTAGAAAGTATGCTCATAATGTAGAACATATGCCCCAGTATTTATTCTCCGCCTCTTTCCCAAACAATTGTGAATTAATTTATTACCTCGATATATCGGTCAGTCATATTAGTAAATAACAAATGGCATGGTATTTTCCCTTCTACACGGTGTAATTGGATTACTAACCCATAAAATAATTTATTATGGAATTTTTAGAGATTGTTATAACAATTTTAGCCGCCGTGATTATAGGCGTCTTATTTTATTACATTTTCAGGACCAGGGGTCCCTGGGGGACCTTATGGAGTTTCCTGTTGATCCTCATTTTAGTAGGACTGGCTGCAGAGGGCTGGGTTGGTCCGGTAGGGCCTGTAGCCTGGGGTGTCGCATGGATACCTACATTATTTGTAATAATCCTCTTTGCCCTCCTGCTGTCTGCTGCAGCACCACCGCCCAGAAGGCCACGAAGGCCTCTTCCTGAGACTGAAGAAGAAGAAATAATAGAAGAAGAAGGAGTAATAGCCCTTAGTGGCTTCTTCTGGATCTTTATGATTATCCTTCTTGCAGTTGTTATATGGGGGATATTCGCTCGTTGATCGAATAAATTTCCGTTAATTCCTGTAATTGTATCACGGCCCGGATTAATTTTATTTTAATATATAGTATAACATACTTTAACTTCCTTTGAATTCATGGAAAGGCAGCTTTATGCCTCCCTTTCCACACGCGGGTGGCTCGAAGCCCAGTACTACCGCTTACGGCTTCTGGGCCCCGGGACCAGAGAATGACGGTGCCCTGGGTCAGGGATGGTGTGAGGATACGCTTCTGGCTCATTGATGATGATAGACGTCTTGGTCTTGAACTGGAAAGGGACGGATTCAGCAGGGAGCATCCGGTGGTGATCGATAAAAATAAAGGCAGGATTGAATTTGTAATTGAAAACCGGACAGGCGACAAGCATACTACCGGAATAAGCCTAGATGTAGATGAACCCGGTAAGTGGTCATTGAGACTTGATGGTGAAAATATTGAAAGCGAAATAAAGAATGGCAAAGCGGTTTTCAATCTGGCAATTGAAAAACCCGAGCATAAGCTGGTCCTGGAGAAATTATGATCTCCCTGCTCCCTGCTCCCTGCTCCCTGCCCCCTTTCAACAGGTTAAGTGAAGAATGAGATTGGTATCCGGATCATTGATATGTTTAATAGCTTCAGGAGTGCTCATAACGACCATTTTCACACCTCTGGCAGCTGCGATATCGTAAATGTCATCCATTACCGGCAGGGCTGAACTGTGGCCCGAACCAACAATCAGACTCTTACATTCCCAGGGAATATTTTCATCCGGAGAAAGTGGCGTATGCCCGAATCTGTCCCTGTATTTTTTCGATTCCTTTTTCTTCCTTTTTTTAATCGAGCCTTTATCTATTATTATATCTCTCTCATAAGTTACCCCATCAATTGTAATTGACCCGAATGAAGGATTATTCACTTTCATAAATTTGCGAAATGGAAAGCCATGCATCTATGTGAAGTAGGTAATTGTAACCTCTTTTCAGTGTTTTTTGTGGTAACTCATCAAGGATGAGCCCTTCGATGCGCACCTCAACCTTCGTACCTCGGTTTTGGTGCTTAATCCCGTCTTCGCTCCAGGAGCTACGTCGGGCAGGCAGGGACCTTTGGATAGTAGAACGATTTGGCTATTATCGCAGTATGGCCATTGTTAACATTTATCGATAACTGCATCAAATTAGTGTACCTAATATGCGGATTGCGATTTTGCAATAACGTATACAACTTAGTATTGGCAGGATACCCAAATTGGTAGACTAACCCAGGGTCCCTGAGCGCCCTGGCTGAACGAAGTGAAAGTCAGGGCAGTCGAAGGGTGATGCTGTTAATATTTATTTCTTTCAGAGGTAGTTTTTATCCATTCAATGATTATCTGTGCCAGCTCTTCTCTTGAATTCCTAAATGAATGGTCATCCTGAACTGCAGTTATCTTTACATTTTTTGCTTTTTCGTTTTTTAGTGCCCTGTAAAGCGGTAATACAACATTTTCGATTGATACATTGACATCGTCCCAGGCCCCGATAAGTAAAATATTTTTTTGCGCCAGCATAGGGGCACAGTATCTTAAATCATAAGTGGGATTCAGCTTTATAATCTCCATTTCAGCCATCGCCTCCGGTGTGCCTCCGGGTCCGAATCTGACAATCTCAGGTTGGTTTTTTAAATCATCAAACATTTTATCAATCATATCTCGCACCTCAGGATTGTGATTATATTCCTTTATAAATGCTCCATGGTCATTGCCGGCAATAGAAAAAACTGATTGTGTCTCCGGATGGTTGGCAGCATAAGTTAAAGCCATCCCTCCGCCATAACTGTATCCCCCCAGATAGACATGGTTTGTGTCTATTTTATACTTACTGATGTTTCCTGAGTGATAAATAAATTCAAATGCTGCCTTAATGTCTTTCTGCGAATTTTCGAAATTAAACAATCCTTCGCTTTGATGCGTCCCGCTGTAATTAAAGGTCAATGCATTGATACCTGCTTCAGGCAGTTTTCTTCCAATGTCAAGGATATCCTTATCGTTTCCCGGGAAACCATGCAATAAAATTACAGTTGGGAAAACACCGGTACCTTCTGTTTCATAAAACTTACCTTTAAGTGGGATATCTCCCCTGTGAATGGTAATATCTGCTGGTTCTTGAGCCTGGCTTTGAGTAAAAATAAGTGAAACTAAAAAAGCCAGGATAAGTCTGAATGATCTTGAAGATGATTTCATTTTTCTTTCCTCCTTTATAATTGTATTTTACATAGTTTTGATTTTATTTATAGAGAGTCGCCAGGTCTGGCGACTCTATGGATATATTAATTGCTCAATTACCGGCAACAGCCTTTTTTGCTGCTTCAAGATGATGAAATGCTTCATGGTTATAAACAGCATTTTCCCTTCTTAAGTCCCAGCTCTTTTGCAAAATATTGTAAGCTTCCTTGTATTTACCCTCTTTATACAATCCCCAGCCTTTGGTATGCAGATATTTGTAATTCCCAGGCTTTGATTCAAGAGCTTTGTCAACCAGCTGCAACCCCTCACGGATATTTATTTCTTCATCAATCAGAAGATATGCTAGATTATTCAGTCGCAGTGCTGATTCAGGTTCCAGTGACAGTGCCTGGCGGTAAAGCAGGAGATAGCGTTCAACCGGTGACTGGTCATCAATTTCGAGTATCTGCTTAAGATACATTATCTCTTCTTCAGGTGTTTCAAAATAACTGGCATACAACCAGTCTGCAATGAGCTGCAAACGTACCGGCAATAAATCTTTCTTCCGGTAGATCTGCAGGTACCATGTTTTTGCTTCTTTATATAATCCCTGGTGACCGTCAGGCAAGTCACTAATCAATTTATTAATAATTAAAGTTTCGCACTTGTTTTCAAAGCACATGATTTCAATCAATTATAAGTTAACTTCATATGCTATCTGTTAGTATTTCAATATTTTATCTTTTCC
>JAWLEO010000004.1:0-132567 GCA_041686075.1 Bacteroidales bacterium
TCGAAGTTTTTGAAGCTAAGGAGTTTACTATTCGTAAATGACTGCTTCAAAAACGAGAATAACGCAGTAGTTGGCGTTTTCTTGCAAAGACTAATTAAGAACCAATTGTTACTTATTATGAGAAATCTTATCTATACTTTATTACTGATCCTTACAATGAATGCATGTAGCAGCACCGGTGAGGAAATAAAAAAAAGAGGAATGGGCCGGCAGGCCGGTATCTGAATGGCCGTATAGACAAAAAGAGGGATCGCCATCACTGGTTAAGATGCAGGTATTCAGAAACGCAGGGCCATATTATTATGTTAACACCCTCAGCGGGAATGTCGACCCTGCAGGCCGCAACGGGTCACCGGTGATCGACGCAAACGGCTACCTGGTCGGTATAGTCTCAGGTGCAGAAGGTAACCTCGGGGTGATAGGAAATGTTAACTATATAGTTGATTTTTTATAACAATGTAGAGAGACGCCAGGCCTGGCGTCTCTGGTTTGTAGAGCCCTTTAGTGTGAGGCAGATTTTCGATTCTTAAATCTTTAATCGTAAATCTTAAATCTAAAATCATCAATCATTGTAACCTTTTTTCTTATTATTGTATCAAAGGAGCAATAACCAATAAAAAACATTATTATGACCTGGTATAATTTTTTTACCGCACTGGCTTGGTTGGGTTTTTTTGCAGCCATAACCATTTCCTGGATATTTTACCTCAGGTTCAGGAATAAGGAGAGGATGGCTCTCATTGAGAAGGGAGTTGATGCTCCTGATGCTTTCAAACGGGAGAAATTCCCATGGCTGAAAATAGGGATTGTCATCATAGGTATATGCCTGGGTGTAGCCCTGGTGGTGCTTTCTTTTATGTTTCAACCTGAACTTTCAAGGCAGTTTTTCGCAATTTTACTTATATTGTCAGGTTTGTTTTTCGGAGGCATTGCTATGGTTATAGCCCACTACGTTGACAGGAAAAGGGAAGAATAGCAATATGGATGAACTGTATATTAATAAAGTATTGGATGGCGACATTGATGCTTTCAGATATTTTGTTCATCAGTATAAAGACAGGGCCTATAACATTGCTTTCTCTGTGGTGAAAAATGAATTTGATGCCCGTGATGCGGTCCAGGAAGCCTTTATTATTGCCTACCGCAAGCTGGGCAAATTCAGGGGAAAGTCGAAATTCTCCACCTGGTTTATCCGGATTGTGATAAATGAATCGCTCAAGCACTCAAAAAAAGCAGCCGTGGAAAGGAAAATCACCGCCAATGCGACTGAATCTGCTGATCCCGGCTCTGTCGACATAAAGGATAAGCTGACCAGGGATCAGCAGAAATATTATATCGATCTTGCCATGAAGAACATTCCTCCCGGTGAAGCTCTTGCACTTGCACTCTTTTATATGGAAGAGTATTCAATCGAAGAAATCCGGGAATTAACGGGATGGACCGAATCGAATGTTAAAGTAATACTGCACCGTGCACGTAAGAGTATGTACCATGAATTGAATTTATTATTGTCGACTGAAAAGAAAACACTTTACTGATGGAGAAGAATAATAACCACAACAAATATTTCAGGGAATTGCTTTCAGGCAGCAGCAAGGAAATGCCCTTCAGCGATTTCGAGGAGGAGCTTATGACGGAGATACGTTTGGAACATGAAAAGAAAAACTCAGTTTATAGGAATATTAAATTATCATGGTTATTCTTCTTCCTGGGGATGTTTTCAGGGATTGCTACTATAGTGGCACTATCATTTTTAAGTGAAAATCAGCCATTTGTATTCATATCCGGTAGTTTTTTACCGGTGGTCATTATTTTCATCTGTCTTAGCATAATATTGCTTGCAGAAAAACTGTTCAAAATATCTTTCAGGCGTGGTGCTCAATTATAATAGTGAATTCCTGCAAGCGGAATTTATTTTTAAATTTTAATAAATTTTCCCATGAATAAAATAATAATCTTATTAAGCTGTTTAGCTATGTTTCCAGGATCCTCAGGATGCCGTGGTCCGGAATCAACGGCCTCAATTGATTTGAAGGAGTTGACCATCGCGGACATTCACAAGGCATATAAGGAGGGAAAGTATACCAGCAGGCAACTGGTGGAAGCTTACTTAGATAGGATTGAGAAACTTGATGACAGGATAAACGCATTAACAGTTATTAATCCTGATGCTCTACTGATTGCTGACAGTCTCGATGCTGAATTCAGAGAAACAGGTGTTCTTCGCCCCCTGCATGGCATTCCCCTGGTAGTAAAGGATAACATAAATACCCGGGGTCTTCCAACAACAGCCGGATCACTCGCCCTGCGTGATTTTATTCCGGAGGAGGATGCATTTATCATAAAAAAGCTTCAGGACGCAGGCGCAATAATTATCGCCAAATCCAATATGGCTGAATGGGCTTTCAGTCCCATGCATACGGAAAGCTCAACAGCCGGAACCACATACAATCCATATAATACTCATTATGTGCCGGCAGGCTCAAGCGGTGGAACTGCTGCTGCGGTGGCTGCCAACTTCGGTACTGTCGGCCTTGGCACCGACACAGGCAACTCAATACGTGGACCTTCTTCACACTGCTGTCTCGTGGGATTCAGAACCACCATGGGGCTGGTTAGCAGAAGCGGGATTATTCCTCTCTACATGCGGAACGACGTTGTGGGACCAATGTGCAGAACCGTGGAAGATGCAACAAGGATGCTGCAGCTTATTGCCGGCTATGACCCGGAAGATCCCCTTACGGAATATTCTGAAGGTAGAATACCAGAAGACTACATTGAGTATCTTGTAAAAGATGGTCTGCAGGGATCCAGAATAGGTGTCCTGAGGGAGTTGAGCGAAAATGACCCTGATCCTGAAGTGAAGCTCTTATTTGAAAAAGCAATTTCAGACATGGATTCACTGGGGGCGGAAATCATTGATCCTGTCATTATCCCGGGGTTTAATGAACTAAGGCAAAACCAATGGTGCTCGGAATTCAGAAAGGACCTTGAATCTTACCTGGCTAAATATGTTAAAAACGATACTGTGCAAACCCTTGAAGATATTATAAGGATAGGTACTAAATCAAAATATGTTGCAGACAGAATTCAGATGTTTGCCGAGCATAATGACAGGTGGGGTGAGACTGAAATTGAATGCATGGACGCATACAAGGATGTAAAACGTGTAGCATTTCGCGAGGCTATAGAAGGAGTGATGGATTCATTGAAACTGGATGCAATAGTATATCCTTCATGGAACAACAGGCCTGCAAGGATTGATCATTTTGCAGAGGAGTACAAGGGTGATAACAGCCAGGTTATTGCACCACATACGGGGCAGCCTGCCTTTACCGTTCCAATGGGTTTCACTGAAGGGAGTTTACCTGCCGGACTACAATTCCTCGGAAGAATGTACTCTGAACCCACATTAATAAAACTGGCTTACTCATATGAACAGGGGACAAAGCATCGTTCAGCCCCTGATTTAATTCCAAGCGACAGATAATGTCAGAGTTATAGTGACGATTTCTAATCCTGGTGATGGAAGTTGCATTTATGCAGGGAGCAGGGGGCCCACCTACGCCCTTCGGGCTATGGTGGGCGGTGCAGGGGAAGGCGAAAAACGAAAATAATACCGTTGGAGGCGGAAAATAGTTAAAGAGATCATTTCCACCACGCAACAGCATGCCGTCGAAAATTATAACGGAAGTGCTATCATGTTGATTAATAGCTGGTACAACAGTTGTCTTTTTAAGAGCAATTAACTAAATTGCATCTTGCAATGCAATAATATATGATTTCGTCCCAATGAAAAGGGTTCTGTTTCTATTGATTATATTATTAGTCTCTTCATTCGAAGTGGTATCACAAGACCTGATTGTAAACCTTGAGGGTGATTCACTTAATTGTAAAATCACAAAAGAAAAATCTGATAATATTTATTTTATTTACAGGCGTGATTACGATATTATTGAAACATCTCTTCCTCTCTCTAAAATAAAAACTCATCAGATAAATTTTTTCCCAAGAAGCGAAATACCCTATGATTGGAAGACAGGTATCGGAGAATTAAAACCTGTTAAGATTTCAATAGATGGTGGATTTAGTCTCCGATTAGGGAAACTTCCTGAAGACTTACCCGAGGAATTAATTGACTATTACAAGAATTTGAAATATGGATATAATATAGGGTTAAGTCTATATTATTATTTTGATATGAATGTTGGGATTGGTATAAAATATCACACTTTTATGTCGTCAAATTATATTGATAACGTAACTTTTAGTGATCCATATGGCCAAACATATACGGGAAGGTTAAGTGATAAAATCAAAATATCTTTTTTCGGCCCTGCAATATCAATACCTTTGCCCTCTGCCACAGGATTAAGTTCATTTTACACAAATTATTTTATCGGTTATGCACGTTATAAAAACAATGCTTTAATACCCGAATCTTATAAAATTACTAGTGGTACTTTTGGTTTAGGTGTGGATGGCGGATATGAAACAGAATTATTCTCAAATTTCCTTATAGGATTCCAGGCACCACTATGGGCAGGAGGTTTTAATAAATTCAAAGTGGATAATGGATATAAAGTTCAAATAATTGATTTAGAGGAAGATAAATTCGTAAGTTTTTATAGAATTGATTTTTCCTTAGGAATTAGATTTAAGTTATAGGACTTTGCTTGGTAAAGACTTTTGATTTTACAATAATGGTCAACCATTTGAGGTTGCTGATTATGAAAATGGAAAGAAGCACGGAAAAATGAAAAGATATAATCCTGATGGAAGATTATTATTTGTCAAAATATTTGAATCTGGAAAACAAATAAAGAAAATAATGGGTAAAGATTTACCTGATTATGACATTGAAACCTCTAAAAGGTGAATCCATAGTTAAATTATCATAGTACATAGTTCTCTTATTATATTCACCACCCCTTCGCCGCTGCGCGGAGGAAGGGTAGGGGTGAATGCTTTTAACCCATGAAATTCGTCAGGGACTACTTATTGGTACCCGGAGCCGGGGTCGAACCGGCACTCCAATAAAGGAACTGGTGTTTGAGACCAGCGCGTCTACCAATTCCGCCATCCGGGCATAAAAACAAAGCTCGGTCCTGCCATCCGGGCAAGCACGAACTATTAGTAGTTCGGATTCGGTTTCGAAAATAGGAAAAAAGTTTTTGCCTCACAAGCACCCATTATTAAGACTTAAGAGCCGTATTCTCCAGATCAATTTTGAGCGGTGATATCTCCTCGCCCCAGTATAGCGTGGTATGTGGGAAGGGGATTTCGATATTTTCTTTGTCAAAAGCCTCTTTGAGTCGTTTACGGTACTCTCTTCCAACCATCCATTGCTTTATTGGTTTTGTCTTAAGGCGTGCTTTTATCACAAGGGCGCTGTCACCAAACTGATCGAGGCCGAAAACCTCGATGGGTGCAATTATGCTGTCCTTAAAATCCGGGTCATTAGCGAGTTCATCACCCGCCTGCTTCATTATATCCATTACCTGCTGGGTGTTCTCCTTGTAAGCCACACCTATATCAAATACCATGGCCGACCATTCTTTGGTCATGTTTGACATGTTGCCGATCTTACCGTTCTGGAAAATGTGAACGGTACCGGAGAAATCACGAAGGGTGATAGTCCTGAGTTCGATTTTCTCAACCAGACCGGCTGTTCCGTCTATAATGGCTACATCGCCTGTACGCACCTGGTTTTCGAGGAGGATGAAGAAACCTGAGATAAAGTCTCTCACCAGTTCCTGGGCACCGAAGCCTACAGCCAGCCCGAGGATACCTGCACTTGCCAGTATGGGGCCGATATTTACACCAAAATGTTGCAGGATTAACATAATATAAATAGCCCAGAGAAATATTCTAAGTAAACCCCATACAATTCCGGTGAGGGTGTTTATTCTTTTTTCAGACTCCTCCACATCCGTATCTTCAGCCTTTGCCGAATGCTTTATGAGTGTTTTCTTAAGTCGTTTAATTGAAAATTTAATCACTCTGAGAAGGATTATAAGGGCAACTGTTAAGATTAAAACCAGTGGCAGTTCCTTGATCACCCAGTCCTGTAGTGTTTCCAATAAATTTAATATCAGATCTGTCTTAAATAAATCTTCCATAGGTCTATGTTTTTATGGTTTGTTTTAATTGATTAATCATGTAAAAATACTCCTTAGCACATACCTGCTTTTACCCGGAGCAATTGACCATTGTGGTATTTAATGTAAAGTACAATAAATTATTCAGTTCTGAGGCAGTTTTCTGACAATGGCCCTTGCTTTTGTACCTACCTTAATGTGATTATATAAAAAGTTGGTAAATCTTTTAAAGGAATATGTTTCCCAGTTGATTAATTCAAATCCCGTCAGATCCAGCAGGTAGATAAACGATTGCTTACAGAATTCGTTGCAATGACCGGGTTTATAATCCGGTTCATACTTCTTTTTTGAAAGTTTATTCCTGACCAGGAATCTCTGGAAGCGATGCGTTATCGAATTGATGTTCGGGAATTCAAAGTGGCCATAGCCACCGGGCTTAAGCATATCCGATATTTTCTTCATTGCAAGAATTGAATCAGGAAGATGCTCCAGGACGTGGCGTAATGATACAAGATCGAATTTTTCTTCATTACCATCATAAAGCAGGAAATCAGCTGTTATCACTTCCACATTCAGCCTGTCCCTGACATATTCCGTGTATCCTGGAGAGATTTCCATTCCTTTCACTTCCCAGCCATCCTGTTTGGCAAAATACAATAAGCTGCCCCCACCACAACCTATATCCATAAACCTGCCTTTAACAGGTACATGTTTCTTTATATATTCGTAGGCAGCTTTTACTCTCACATCATCTTCATAATTTTCAAAAGGGATAAAACGCTGAAAATATTTTTCCTGGCTTTCACCAATCGATATATTGCTAAGATCCAAATTTACGAGCTTGCAGTTATTGCACCGGTAATATTTATATTGACCCTTATCACCCTGTTCGGCAAGTAATTTAAGATCATTAGATTGACATAGCCTGCATTTCATACTGTTATTCATGAATAGATTTTATCAACCGTGATTCGCACGAAAGTATTAAAGGTAGTAAATTAATTATTGCTATTATGACTTATTCGCGCACCAGTAGTTTATCGGGATCCTCGGTTCCATCATTCCATTCTTTTTAATAGCTTTATATCATAAATAATAATATCAAATCATTGTGGTCATGAAAAATTTAAAGAAGATCTTCATTGTTATCTTTTCTTTATTTCTGTTTTTACCGGCATCACTGGAGGCTCAAAAGGAAAAATATGCCAACCTGCGCGAAGCTTTATCTTCTGCAGGTAATCTAAGAGCCGGGGGCGCACCGGCTAATGTAAGCTGGATAAAAGATGGTGAAAAATACTCCTTTACACGTCGAGATCAATATATTCAGGAGATATGGGTAAGAACAGTCAGAACGGGAAAGGAAGAAAAGGTCTTCACGAACGAGGATCTAACATTCCCGGGAACAGAGCAGCCCTTCAGATATGTTTCTCTTGCATGGACAAAGGATTACAACTATATCTTGTTCCAGTGCAACTTTAACCCGATATGGCGTTATTCGGGCAATTCAGATTATTATGTTTATTCGCTAAAGGATAAATCCCTGGAACTTATTGTAGAACAGGCCTTCAGTGCTGAGATATCGCCGGATGGTAAAAAAGTGGGTTATGGGAAGGACGGTGACCTCTATGAGTTTGTATTTGAAACCGGTGAACATATACGCTTTACGGATGATGCCCGCGAGCAGGTTTATAACGGCAGGTTTGGCTGGGCCCAGGAGGAAGAATTTGGCCTTGTGCAGGGGTGGTCATGGTCTAATGACAGCAGGTATATTGCCTACTGGCAATCGGACGAGACAGAAGTTCCGATTTATAAACTGACCGATTTTTCCGGTCACCACCCAGAATATACGGAAATACCGTATCCCAAAGTCGGAGATAACCCGCCACAGGTGAAGATCGGGCTTATCGATACAGATGCAGGGGATAAAAAATGGCTGGATATAGACCTGGAAGGAGGTTATATACCTCGTATTTACTGGACATCAAAACCGAACACCCTGGCAGTGATGTGGATGAACCGTATCCAGAGTCATATGAAGATATGGTTCTATGATGTAACAAGCGGCAACAGGAAACTGGTAATGGAGGAACAGTCGGATGCATGGATCGATATATTTGATTTCTTTGCGGGGAATCTTCACCTGTTGTATTTCCCTGACGATATTGATGAGTTCTTCTGGATCTCCGAACGTGACGGATGGGCCCACATATACCGGTATGATTATGATGGGAATGTTATCAACCGCGTAACTTCAGGGGAATGGGAGGTAAAGGGCATAGAAGCCATAGATACCCGGAGGGAGATGCTTTATTATGTATCGACAGAGGTTGATCCAACCGAACAAAACCTCTACCAGGTGCGATTTGACGGGGGTGGCAAGAAAAGGCTTACCACAGCGGAAGGGAACCATAATGTGAATGTATCTGACAAGGGGCAGTACTATTTCGATTCCTGGTCAAGTGTAAATATGCCGGGTGAAGTGGTGCTGATGAGTTCCCTGGGTAAGGTGATTGAAAAATTTACAGATAAGAGCAGGGTTCTTTCCTTTCTTGAATCACATGTGTATGCTCCAAAAGAGCTGTTCAGCTTCACAACGACGGATGGTCAGGAACTTGATGGATATCTTATCAAACCCATTGACTTCGATGAGAACAAGAAATATCCCCTCCTGCTTGACATATATGGTGGGCCGGGTTCCCAGGGGGTCTATAATACTTTTGGCACAAATGGATGGCACCAGTGGCTGGCCCAGGAAGGTTATGTGATAGCATCGGTCAACAACAGGGGTAATGGTGGTTACGGCTATGATTTTGAAAAGATAGTATACAGGCAGCTGGGCAGGTGGGAGTCGCATGATTTTGTTGAGACAGCAAGGTACCTTGCAACAATACCATGGGTCGACGGTGATAATATGGCAATAAGGGGGCATAGCTATGGGGGATATACTTCCAGTTATACAATGCTCACCCACCCGGGTATTTTTAAGGTATCAATCACTGCGGCCCCGGTAACTGACCACCTTTATTATGATTGTATACTTACCGAACGGTACATGGGGCTTATGGATGACAATGCAGAAGGATATAAAAAATCTGCTGTAATAACTCATGCAGCAAATCTTAGTGGCCACCTTTTACTGGCACATTCACTGATGGACGATAATGTTCATCCCCAGCATACCTTCCAGCTCGTTAATGCTTTAAATATGGCCGGTAAGGATTTTGACCTGAAGATATACCCGCCCGGGGCACATGGGATAGCAACAGATATGACGACATATCTATTACTGATGAGGCAGTATACTGATTACCTGAAAGAACACCTGAAGTGAGATGCGAGAGGCGAGATGCGAGAGGCGAAATACGAAGCAAAAAGAATCTTAAATCAAACGGTGATTTCCTGTAATATCTTGTATGTTTTTTTCAGGGTGGCGCATATACCATCGGTGTCAAAGCCGCATTCTTTTTTCAGTTCTACCTGGGTGCCCTGTTCTATGTAGTAGTCGGGAATGCCGAGCCGTTTAACCATGACATTATATTTATTGTCGGCCATAAATTCCAGGATGGCAGAACCAAAACCTCCCTTAAGCATCCCGTCTTCAACAGTGATAACCGCTTTGTGTGTTCTGAAGACATCATGAAGGACTCGCTCATCCAGGGGCTGGACGAATCTCATATCGTAGTGGGTGATATTAATACCCTCCTTTTCAAGTTTTTGCACGGCACGCTGTGCGCTGTTCCCCGGATATCCTATAGTGAGCACGGCAACATTTTCACCTTCAGCAAGCTTACGGGCCTTACCAATTTTTATTTCTTCAAAAGGTTTCTGCCAGTCTATATTGAGTCCCACTCCCCTGGGGTAACGTATGCTGAAGGGACCGGCATTCTTTTCAAGCTGAGCGGTATACATCAGGTTACGCAATTCTATCTCATCCATGGGGGCTGATACCACCATGTTGGGCATAACACGCATGTACGACAGGTCGAAGAAACCGTGGTGTGTTGCACCATCGGCACCAACCAGTCCGCCCCTGTCAAGACAGAAGACAACATGGAGGTTTTGCAGTGCCACATCATGTATTACCTGGTCATAAGCCCTCTGCATGAAGGTTGAATAGATATTACAGAAAGGCACCATACCTTCTGCAGCCATCCCTGCCGAGAAGGTTACGGCATGCTGTTCGGCTATGCCCACGTCATACGCCCTGTCGGGCATTTCTTTCATCATAATGTTCAGTGAGCTGCCGGTAGGCATCGCAGGCGTTACACCAACAATCATATCATTTTGTCTTGCCAGTTCAAGAATAGTGTGTCCGAATACATCCTGGAAGCGGGGAGGTTTTTTTGTAGTGTCACCCTGAACAGTCTCACCCGTTACCTTATCAAAGGGGGCTGAAGGAGAATGGAACTTTGTCTGGTTAAGCTCAGCCTGGAGGAATCCTTTCCCTTTTTTTGTGATACAATGCAGCAGCTTGGGTCCTGGAATCCTTTTCAGGTCATTCAGGATCCTTGTAACATGAAGGATGTCATGACCGTCGATAGGGCCGAAATAGCGGAAATTCATAGCCTCAAACAAGTTTGAATGTTTGAGTATAGTGCTTTTTATGCCGGTCTCGAGCTTACTGGCCAGTGCCTGTGCATTAGGGCCAAGCTTACTGATCATTCCAAGCACATTCCATACCTCGTCCTTGAATTTATTATATGTTTTACTGGTGGTGACATCCAGGAGGTATTCTTTCAGGGCTCCAACACTGGGATCAATAGCAATATTATTGTCGTTCAGTATGACAAGGAGATCCGAATGTTCAGCGCCCGCATTGTTCAATCCCTCGAAGGCAAGCCCTGCAGTCATGGCACCATCACCTATAATGGCTACGACATGCCTGTTTTCTCCTTTGTGTTTCAGTGCCTTGGCCATACCGAGGGCAGCGGATATAGATGTTGATGCATGCCCTACCCCGAAGGCGTCATATTCACTTTCCTCCCGCTTTGGGAAACCGCTAATTCCCTTGTATTTACGATTCGTATGAAAGTTATCCCGCCTGCCTGTCAGTATTTTATGTCCATATGCCTGGTGGCCTACATCCCAGATAATTTTATCATAGGGTGTATTATAAACATAATGCAGGGCAACAGTAAGCTCGACAACACCAAGGCTGGCCCCAAAGTGACCTGGATTACAACTTACCACGTCAATGATAAACTGCCTGAGCTCCTTGCTTAGAACTATCAGGTCCTCGGGCTTCAGTTTCTTCAGATCGTCAGGAGAAGAAATAGTGTTAAGCAGGTTGTACATTTTATCCGTCAAATATTATAAAGCTTATTACAAAGATAAAAATAATATTGCTATATGTCTTTGCATGTTGATACATCGAATTTGTTATTTTTGTAGATTAACGAAATTCAGACTTTTTTGTTTAAAGCTACCTGTTATGAGTAATATAAAATTCTTATTAATAATCTGTTTATCAGTTTTTTTAACAATAGTATCCTGTGTTCCCGGTGGTAGGTACAGGACATTGCACGATAAGAGTGTCCAGTACATGAATGAGAGGGATAATTTGAAAACTGAAAACCTTGACCTGTCTATGAGGAACAGGGAGATGGCTGCTCAACTTGAATCACTTAAGGAGGACCTGGAAGGTATGGAAGATGAGAGAGAAGAACTCCAGGCAGAAGTTGACAGGGCAAGGGCTCAATACAGTGACATTAACAACAGGTACACTGAACTGCAAAAGGCTCAGGAGGACCTTATAAGGGGTAATGTTGCTGAAACCAGGCGTTTGCTCCGCGAACTGCAGGAGGCCCAGGAAAACCTCCAGAACAAGGAAAACCTTATGAAGCAACTGGAGATGAATATGGAGGCTAAAAGAGCGTCCCTGGACGAGTTGTCATACGAACTGGAACAAAGGAATGCAAGGCTCACGGAGCTGGAACAGATACTTGAGGAACAAACCAGGATTGTCAAGGACCTGAAGACCAAGGTGTCGGATGCATTATATGGTTTTGAAGGCGAAGGATTAACGGTATCAATGAAGAACGGTAAGGTATACGTTTCACTTGAGGAAAAACTGCTGTTCCGGACAGGCAGTTACAACATTGACGCCAATGGCCGTAATGCACTGAGAAAACTGGCCACTGTATTGAAGAACAATCCTGATATACAGATAACTATTGAAGGACATACCGATGACGTACCATATATTTCATCAGGTGGCCCCATCCAGGATAACTGGGATTTAAGTGTGAAAAGGGCAACAACCGTTGTCAGGACATTGCTTGACGGCTCGGGTATTAATCCTGCAAGGCTGACAGCTGCCGGAAGGGGAGAACATTTACCTGTTGATGATAATAAGACTGCCGAGGCAAGAAGGAGAAACAGGCGTACCGAAATTATACTGACTCCCGACCTGAGTGAGCTTTACAGGGTTATTGAGAGTTATTAGAAGTGTATTCGCCTAACCGGGCATTTATACGTGACAGGGCTTCCTTAATGCTTTCTTCAGGCCTGACATAATTATCAGTACCCCAGAATTCCCTGTCATAGCTGTTTATTGTTTCAGAAAAGATTGAATGCAGGGGTGCACGTTCCTCCCTTGCAAACCTTTGCACGTTTACAGTGTCAATATTGGTAATTGCCATTTCAAAGAAGATGGTGTAGGTATTGCCAAATATCCTGTTTTTCTTCCTGGCATAGAATTCAAGGTCACCCCTTACGTGGTTAAGATAATAGCGATTGTTAATATGACGGTAATTAATACGATACTGTGCTGACCTTATTTTTACATTAAAACCTTTGGCCGAACGTTGAATAAAAGACCTGTCAAGTTTGTTAATGTAATCCTGGTTAATCTCAAAGTCAAAGGCATGAATGCCATAGTCTTGTGTGTTTATGTATATTACGCCTTCGGGCAGGGCTGTTTCATCAAGACCTTCTTTCTGTTCAAACTCAATAACAAAGGCAGCTTCATCGCCAATGTTTATAATGTTGGTCATCCTGTAATTGTAATCAGGAAAGCTTTCTTCCTTGAGAAAATCAAAGGTATTCTTCACACCATCGAGTAAAAGACATCCGTCCAGGCCCGACCTCAGCTTGAAAGTCAATGTGTCTGACTGGTCGAGGTTATTTATTTTGCGACTTTTATAAATTTTTACCTGGTCATTAAACAGGGTGGCAGTGTATGAACTTTTATATAATTCGAGAACTGCTTCCGAGTATTCCAGTAATTTCCTCTTCTTAGATACCGATTCGCGGTAGAAAGCAGTCATATGAGCAGGGTTGTTGCCATAGTTTTCGGGTATCCTTTCCTTTGCATTCCGGATCAGTTCAAGTGGATCCCTGTTTCTGATTATTACTTCAGGTATGGGAACATACATCCTGGTCAGGCTAATATTGAAGTAACTATTAATCGCCTGCTTAACAGGGATCCTGCGACTGAAGAAGCCGAGGTAGGATACAACAAGTGTATCATCCAGGAAATCTTTGCTCAATTTAAGGTTATACTTCCCCTCATAATTTGACACAGTGCCTTTACCCTTTGACATTACACCTATTGTGGCATAAGGCAGGGGATCGCCACTGGCGGCATCTGTCACCTCACCTGAGAGCCTGTAAACGGCCTCCCTCCCTTCTTCCTTTATCAAAGGAGTGGAGTCACTGACTGACCGGTAGATTATTATGTGATTATCAATGATGGAATAATTCAGCATTTTGTCATAAAAGATGGTATCAAGAATATCCTTCAGGGATTCATTTTCCATCTTCAGCGTTATTATGCTTTCGGGTTCTATAAGGTCTGTGTCGTAGGTAAAATGGTAGCCAGTTTCCCGGGATACGGATTTTAAAATTGTTGAAATGCTGACATTATTAAGATTAAAAGAAAATGGAGTTTCAAGAACACTTTCCTGTGCGAAGGTAAAAGAAGGGCATGTTATAATGAGAATGAATATAACAAGCCTTTTTATCATAGCATTATATTTGGCATAAGCTAATACATTCATGAAATAATTTAACCTTTATTTTGTATCCAGGAAATAAATATTCCCCTCTTTATAATATTCAAGGTTAAAAGTAGTACAAATAATACGGATAATTGTTTCAGGTGACTGCTTATCAAAAACAGATGTGACTCTCAGATTGTGTATTTCATCATTTTCAATTTCTATGTTGATATTATGAACTTTTTTCAGATCGGAAATCACTTTCTCCAGGCTATCACCTTCAAATACCAGTACATCGGTTTTCCAGGCCAGGTAGTTTGGGTCGGGGTTAATATTTTTTGAGGTGTGGTTGTCAATTATTGATCCCAGATCTCCCGGTTCAAGTGTCACTGAATGGTTTTCTTTATTGCTGAGCCTGACCTTACCTTCAGTGACAAAAACCTCAACTTTGTTATTTTCTGTATTTACGTTAAAGGATGTTCCGAGCACTGTAATGTCAGCTTTACCGGCATCAACGGTGAAGGGCCTGGTGGCATCATATTCAACATCAAAAAATGCTTCACCTTCCAGCTTCACCCGTCTTTCTTGATTGTCAAAGCGGTCAGGATATTCTATTCTCGAATTCCTGTTAAGAAATACCTTACTGCCATCAGGCAGATTAACAGGGACATTTTTTTGTTCTATTCCTGCACTTATAACATTCGTATTATTTTTTCCAAAGCCATTTGTTCCAATGTATATGCCTGCAAAGCCAAGCCCGACAATCAGTATCACAGAAGCAGCTATTCTGAAAACAGTATTATTGAATATCTTCTTCCTCTTGATAAGATTATCTTCTTCAAACCTGTTATAAAGCTTGTTCCATGCTTTATCGGTATCGACTTCGGTATTTTTCACTATTTCATCCATTTCCTTCCAGTATTTTTTAGCAGATTGGTTTTGTCCGGAGAGGAACTCATCAAGCATAGTCCTTTCCCTATCTTCCATTTTGTCATTATTTTTTTCTCTTTTTCCCATTTTTACACTGAAAATTCTTTCCTGAATTCTTTTAACGCCTTACCCATATTTGCTTCAACCGTTTTTATTGAAATTGACAGTTGTTCGGCTATCTCGGCATATTTGAGACCGTCGAAACGGCTCATACAGAAAACTTTTGCACATCGTTCAGGTAGTTTCTCTATTATCCCGGCTACCTTTTCGTGCATCTCTTTATAGTAGATTTCATGCTCGGGGTCTGCACCGGTGCTTTTGACACTGTCCTTCATTTCTTTTTCATGTTTCATTACAACTTTTTTGTGTTCGATAAAATGAAGACACCTGTTATATACAGACCGTAAAAGATAAGCATTCAGAGAACTATTAATTTTTATCTTTTTCCTGTCACGCCATAATACATAGAAAAGTTCCTGGACTATCTCTTCAGATATATCCTTGTCTCTCAGTATTGATCTGGCATAATTAACCAGAGAATTATAGGAGGACCTGAAAAGATTCTCAAATTCCTTGATATCATCCTTTCTGATCCTCCTGATAATTTCTCTATCGGTTACCATATACCTTTCATCTAGTTATCAAATAAATCGCTCCACCTGAGCTTCCGGTTGAGTTTTCTTATTGCGGATTCTATACTCTGGTCGGGTTCAATAACATTGTACTCACCCCAGAAATCAGGATCTGCAAAAGCACTCAATTGTTCAGTAAAGATATCACCTTTTCTGATTTTTTCACGTGATGCAAATTTTATCACTTCCTCTTCAGTCCTGTCAGTAATAGCTATTTCTGACATTGTGGTGTAAGTTTTATTAAAGAGTTTTCTCTTCCAATTACACTTAAACTCCACTTCAGCACGTGCATATGCAAAGTAGTACTTACCATCCTGTTCACGGAACTTAACCCTGTAGCTTGCTGCTTCGGGAGTTACTTTCATCCCGAGTGGTTTTTTCCTCACGAAAATTGATGCTGCCAGGTCTTCATCTTCAAGATTAATGCTGAATTCCGCTTCAGTTATGGCATAAGTGTTCATCTCGACATAAAATTTTCCGAGGAATAAGGGTACTTCTACATTTGGACGCTGCTTAAATTCAATTACATAATGAGGCTTTTCATCAATTGTTATGATATTGTCAAGTTTATATTCATATGAGTCCATGATATCATAAGTGAGTATCCCATATGTATTCTTGGCGATATCAAGCTGTAAAGTTGTAACCGGTCCACCCTGCAGCCGGAACAATACTGTGTCAATCTTTGAGACATCAATATTTTTCCTTCCTTTGTAGACTTTTGTTGCATCAAACCTGAAAACACTGTTATAGGGAGCTTTAAAGACTTCTATCACAGCTTCAGCTATTGATACGTAATTCCTGTTTTTCTTGATGGTTTCACGGTAGAAACCTGTCATAAGGTTAGGTACCAAGGCATAATTATCAGGTATATTACTTATTACCTTTTCAATGATTTCTGTAGGGACTACAGGTTTAACGGTAACTTCCTGTATGGGTATTGTTGCCTGCCTTAGCTCTATAACATTTTCTTCCTCACCGGTTGAGAGATTTACAAGGGGGATCTCTTTATTCTTGTAACCTACATACGTTACCTCTATATAGGGATTTTCTACCTTAACGTCTATTTTAAGAAGAAAATCGCCGTCGAGGTTAGACACTGTTGCCACATTTGTACCTTTCAGGGCAACGGTTGCAAATATCAGGGGGTCACCTGTTTCGTAATCCACTATCTTACCCCTGATTGTAGTAAAAGGTTGTTGATCCTGGTCTGATATCTGAGCTTTAACTTCTGCATTGGCACTGAAAGAAGAAATAATACCAAGGATCAAAACAATCATTGTAATATTGATAAATCTTTTCATGACTTTTAATTTTTTTTAAAATTTTTTAATGAATTCTCATTGTTCGTTTCTCACCTGTATGACCGGTAATATTGCTTTTACCCTATATAAAATATAAGCTTATTGTCATAGTAACTTTATAACAAGATAAATGCCTATTATGTTTTATTATAAAATAATAACGAATTTGCCCGTGACTTATCAGGCTGGGGAGGGTGTCATTAAAACACTCACCGGTATTCTTGAGGATGGAAGGTTTTACACAGTCATTATATCTGTTTCTTTTGCCTCAATTATCTCATCAACTTTTTTGACATATTCATCGGTCAGTTCCTGGACATTATTTTCTGCATCTTTTTCCGCATCTTCTGAGAGGCCTTCCTGAAGGAGTTTTCTAAGTTCGTCATTGGCCCACTTACGTGAATTACGTATACTTATTCTGGCTGATTCTCCTTCGTTTTTTACCATTTTAACAAGCTGCGACCTTCTTTCTTCAGTGAGAGGTGGAACATTAATCCTTATTACTTCACCATTATTGATGGGCGTAAGGCCGATGTTGGCAGCCAGGATAGCTTTTTCTATCGGGCCAAGCATTGTTTTTTCCCAGGGCTGTATGATTATTGATTTGGCATCGGGGGTATTAATATTCGACACCTGGTTTAGAGGTGTATTAACACCATAATAATCGACTTTAATATCGTCCAGCAGGGAAGGTGTTGCTTTGCCAGCCCTTAGTTTTGACAGCTCGGTTTCAAGGTGCTTAATAGCTCCTTTCATCCTGTCAGTTGTTTCTTCCATTATGATTTCTATCTCTTCATTCATACCGGTAGTTTTAAATTATGACGATTTGCCAGTTAGCAAATTTAAAAAAAATCTGTAAAAACATAATTTCAGCCCTTATATACCAGTGTTCCCACTTTCTGTCCCCTGATGACCCTGGTAAGATTACCTGAAATATTCATGTCAAATACAACTATTGGTATATTGTTTTCACGGCACATGGTGAAAGCAGTCTGGTCCATTACCCTGAGTTGCCTGGATATCACTTCATCGAAAGAAATACGGTCAAATTTATAAGCCTCAGCCGACTTTTCAGGGTCATCGGAATATACACCATCAACCCGTGTTCCTTTTAGCAGTGCGTCACAACCGGTCTCCACAGCCCTGAGTGCTGCTGCGGTATCGGTTGTAAAGAAGGGGTTGCCAGTGCCCCCGGCAAGAATGCATACACAGCCGTTTTTCATGTTACTTACCACCTTATCCCTCTTGTATAATTCTCCCACAGGTTCCATCCTGATTGAAGTGTATACCTTCGCACTGCAGTTCAATAATAGTAATTCACTTTCAAGCGCAAGACTGTTTATCACCGTAGCCAGCATACCCATCTGGTCACCTTTAAGCCTGTCAAAGCCTTGCGTGGTACCTGTTACACCCCTGAATATATTGCCACCCCCGATAACTATACCCATTTCGGTTCCTGAATCGACCACCTCCTTTATCTGCCCGGAATAATATTTGAGTTTTAAAGGGTCAATTCCGTAATTATCATCACTCTGAAGGGATTCGCCGCTAAGCTTAAGGAGTATTCTCTTATATTTCATCTTTTGTGAGGGTGTAATTTTTATATTATTTATTAGCACCAGTACCGACCTTATAACTGGCAGTATCAAAAATAGTAATTTTACTTATATAAATATGAGTTCGAAAATATGGGTAAAATGAAAAATTGTATTTCTTTGTAACAGGTTCAGGGGCTAAGTATTAAATATTTTTAGGATAATTTCAGAATCAATGAAAAACACATACTTTAATCTGGTCGAACAAACTTACTATTTCCCTCAGGAGGGATTTGATTTGATTGACGACTACCTTACTTTCTATGGTGTTTCACTTAAGTACCTGATTCAAAAGCATGGTACTCCTTTCAGGTTGATCTACCTGCCAAGGATAGGAGATCAAATAAAGAGAGCCAGGAACCTCTTTAACAGGGCAATAAAAAGCACCGATTACAATGGAGCCTACCATTTCTGCTATTGTACTAAATGTTGTCATTTCCATCATGTTGTAAGTGCTGCACTCAAACATAACGTTAATCTTGAAACTTCCTCTTCGTTCGACATTGACCTTATTGAAAAATTATATATGAAAGGAGAGATTGATAAGAAAAGGATTATTATACATAATGGTTATAAAAGTCCCGAATACATAGGGAAGATATTGAGATTGCAGAAAAGTGGATTTATTAATTCTATAATCATCCTTGACAGCGAGGAAGAGCTTAGCCGTATAATGGACCAGGTAGGGGACACTAAAGTACAGGTTGGCATTCGTATGGCCATTGATGAGGAACCCCAATCGGCTTATTACACCTCAAGGCTGGGATTACCTTATTCTGATATAATAAATTTTTATGTTAACAAGATTAAGAATAATCCAAGGGTGGAAATGAAAATGCTGCATTTCTTCGTTGATTCAGGGATCAAGGACAGCCTGTACTACTGGGGTGAACTCCAGAAAGCGCTCAAGCTGTATGTTGATTTAAAAAAGGAATCAAAAAGCCTTGATTCAATAAATCTCGGCGGAGGTTTTCCTATAAGGAACCACCTTGGCTTTGAATATGATTATGAATACATGATACTGGAAATAGTACGTAATATTAAAGAAACATGCACTAATGCAGCCATCAGGGATCCGGATATTTATACCGAATTTGGAAAGTACACCGTGGGAGAAAGCGGGGCTATCATTTTCAAAGTTTTGGAACAAAAACAACAGAATGACAATGAACTGTGGTATATAGTTGATAACAGTCTTATGAACACCATCCCCGATGCATGGTCCATGCATGAAAAATTCATACTTCTGCCGGTTAATAAATGGCATAATGAATATACACGGGTGAACATTGGTGGTATCAGTTGCGATCATTCGGATTACTATAATTCGGAAGACTTTAACCAGCAGATATTATTACCTAAATATAAAAAGGAAGAAAAGGAACCCCTTTATATCGGCTTTTTCCACACCGGTGCTTACCAGGATTCAATAAGTGGCTACGGGGGGATTAAACATTGCCTGATACCTGCACCCAAACATGTTATAATTGACAGGGACAGCACAGGAAATTTCGTTGATTATGTTTACAGGAATGAACAATCAGTAGATGATATGCTGAATATTTTGGGTTATCTTAGCGTATAATGAAAACATTTGGTAAGATAGAGGAAAAATTTGCCGGCTTTGAAAGTTCGGATATTTTATTGCAGTCTTTACCTTACGATGGTACCACCACCTGGGGTAAGGGCTCTGACAGAGCATTTCAAGCTTTCCTGGAGGCGTCAAACCATCTCGAGCTATACGATATTGAAACGGGGTCAGAAGTTTTCAGAAAGGGTATTCACATATTGCCGGAGATAGCCCTGGAAGGTAATCCTGAAGAGGTATCCATAAAAATATATGAACGAACAAAGCACCTGTTGGAAATTGATAAGTTGTTGACTTTTATAGGAGGAGAGCATTCTGTCAGTATTGGTATCATAAAGGCCTTCGCTGAGAAATTCAGTGGCCTGAGTGTTTTACAGTTGGATGCACATACCGATCTCAGGCCTGAATATATGGGTTCAGTATATAATCACGCCTGCGCCTTGCATGAGGCATCAAAAAACACCGATCTTATACAGGTGGGAATAAGAAGCATGGATATCAGTGAACTGGAGTATTTTGACCGTTCGAAATGTATCTTCGCCGAAGAGATGCAGGATAATGATTACTGGGTTGAAAGGGTTGTTTCACTTTTAAATGATGATGTTTATATCACTGTGGACATGGATGTATTCGATCCTTCCGTCATGCCTGCAACAGGTACACCGGAACCGGGTGGTATGACATGGTACCAGGTTCTTAAGCTCTTGAAGAAAGTATTTACAGCGAGCAATGTCAGGGGATTCGATATCGTGGAACTTGCGCCAATGGAAAGCATGAAGGCCCCGGCTTTCATGATGGTTAAATTATATTATAAAATGTTAAGCTATAAATACTATGGCTAAGGGTAGAATAAGTACATTTATGGATGAGCATTTCAGGCATTTCAATTCCGCCAGCTTGCTTGATGCCGCGAGGGCATACAATGCACAGCTTGAAAATGGTGCCAGGATGATGATCACACTTGCCGGGGCGATGAGTACGGCAGAGCTGGGTAAATCACTCGCTGAAATGATCAGGGAAGATAAGGTGCATATCCTTACATGTACAGGGGCAAATCTTGAAGAAGATGTCTTTAACCTTGTTGCACACAGTCATTATAAAAGAATACCGGAATACAGGAACCTTAGTGACGACCAGGAAAGCAAGCTGCTGAAAAATCATTATAACAGGGTTACCGATACATGCATACCGGAAGAAGAAGCAATGAGGAGAATAGAGAAGCACCTGATGAAAGCATGGGAGAAGGCCAGTAAGGAGGGTGAGAGATATTTCCCCCATGAATATTTTTATGATATTCTGAAGAGTGGTGAACTAAAGGAATATTATGAGATTGATCCCCGGGATTCATGGTTGCTTGCTGCAGCCGAAAAAAATCTGCCCGTAATAGTGCCGGGATGGGAGGATTCGACATGTGGCAATTTTTTCGCATCTCATTGCATACGGGGCTTATATGACACATCAATTATTCGGTCAGGGATAGAATATATGATGTTCCTTGCTGAATGGTACCAAAAGAATTCCGCCGATGGCGTTGGCTTTTTCCAGATAGGAGGTGGCATAGCCGGTGATTTCCCTGTATGTGTTGTTCCCATGTTACACCAGGATCTTCAACTTGAAGATATTCCGGTATGGTCTTATTTTTGCCAGATAAGTGATTCAACTACCAGTTATGGTTCCTATTCGGGTGCTGTGCCCAACGAGAAAATAACATGGGGTAAGCTGTCACCGGAAACACCCAGGTTTATTATTGAATCAGATGCTACGATAGTGGCCCCGCTTATGTTTGCATATATCCTTGGCTGGTAACTCCAGATAAAACTGGAATATTGGAATAATGGAACCAAGGATCCCGAGCCCTACTCCCCTCGGCACGGTTCTTCCACCTTCGCCTTTCAAGCTCCGGCGGACAAAGGGAGAACCGCGCCAGCGGGGTGAGTCAATGATGGAATAATGGGTTTTAATTCGGTTTAATCATTCAGGGTATACCTGACAAATCCGGTTACCGTGAGATCTTTATCTGCAGATTCAAGGTATTGCCTGATAGTTTGTTTGTTATTCTTAACGAATTCCTGGTTAAGCAGTGTATTTTCCTTAAAGAATTTACCCAGTTTGCCCATGGCTATTTTCTCCAGCAGGTTATCGGGCTTACCTTCACGGCGTGCCTGTTCTTTACCGATCTCTAATTCCCTGTCTATATCTTCCTGTTTTACATCATCTTTATCTACAGCAATGGGATTCATTGCAGCAATTTGCATTGTAACATCCTTGTAAACCTGGGTATCAAGGCCTGACTTATTGAATCCTGCCAGTGTAGCCAGCCTGTTACCGGGATGGATATATGAATGCACGTGCTCCGCTTTAATATTATCGTAAAACGACAGTTCTAATTTTTCTCCTATAATGCCAATTTGCTCAACGACTTTATCTTCAATCTTAACACCATCTATTTTACTTTTTTTCAGCTCATCAAGATTCTCAGCCTTCTCTTCAAGTGCCTTATCAAGTATTTCGTTAGCCAGCTTTTCGAAGTCAGCATTTTTTGCCACAAAATCAGTTTCGCAGTTAAGCACTATGAGGGCACCAAATTTTTCATCAGCGGTGGTCCTGGCGAGCACCACTCCTTCACTTGCTTCACGATCGGCACGTTTACTGGCAACAGCCTGTCCTTTCTTTCTTATTATTTCAATTGCTTTGTCGAAATCACCTTCAGCTTCCTGCAGGGCATTTTTACAGTCCATCATACCCGCACCGGTCATTTTTCTCAGTTTTGCTACATCAGCAGCACTTATTGAAGCCATTTTATAATCCTTTTTATTATTTATTAGTTTGATAAATTATTTTTTCCTCAGGTTCTTATCATAATCATCCCCTGTTTTTCTCCTGCGCCTGGTTTTTGGTTGTTCTTCTTCCACATTTATCTCTTCCAATTCGTCATAATCTTCAGCTTTCACCGATCTCACTTTCTTTGCGGATGCCTTTGTTTCCTTTGGTCTTTTTTCCCTGGCATCTGCTTCTTTTTCCTTTTCTGTCTTCCTCTCGTTAAGGCCTTCCTCGACTGCCTTACAAAGAATATCAACAATGAGGGATATTGACTTTGATGCATCGTCATTTGCCGGGATAGGAAAATCAACATCATTGGGGTCTGAGTTTGTATCAACCATTGCTATCACGGGTATCCCTAATTTTTTTGCCTCTCTTACTGCAATATATTCTTTGGTTATATCAACAACGAAGAGGGCGGCGGGCAACCTGGTAAGGTCAGCAATACTACCCAGCAATTTCTCCAGTTTGGCGCGCTGGCGTGTAATCTGTAACCTTTCTCTCTTCGACAGGTTATCAAAGGTGCCGTCTGTTGACATTTTATCAATAGCCGACATTTTTTTTACTGCCTTCCTTATTGTAGGAAAATTAGTAAGCATGCCCCCGGGCCAACGCTCCGTTACGTATGGCATATTTACCTGTTTTACTTTTTCGGCAACTATGTCTTTTGCCTGCTTTTTAGTTGCTACAAATAAGATTTTTTTCCCTGATTTTGCTATCTGCTTGATGGCCGATGCCGCTTCTTCTATCTTTTGTTCTGTTTGCTCGAGGTCAATAATATGAATACCGTTACGCTCCATGAAGATGTAAGGAGCCATTGCGGGATTCCATTTCCTTTTAAGATGTCCGAAATGAACACCTGCATCCAGCAGTTCGTTGAAATTTGTTCTTGGCATTTTGTGATTTTAAAGTTTACATTCTGTTTGTCAATTGCATAGTAGCCCGCTGTGCGAAGTCAATGCAATTTAGATACTAAACATGCATCTATATGGTTTTAACGTTTACTAAATTGGAATCTCTTTCGGGCTTTGGGCTGACCCGGTTTCTTTCTTTCCACCTCCCTGGGATCTCTTGTGAGGAAACCTTCAGATTTAAGGGTAGGCTTGTCCTCTTCGTTCAGTTTTACCAGGGCCCTCGATATCCCGAGTCTTAAAGCTTCAGCCTGTCCTTTCGATCCGCCTCCGTTAAGGATTACCTTAATGTCATATTTGTTGGAAACATTCAAAAGGTTGAGAGGTTGCATAACAACATACTGAAGTGTTTTTGCAGGGAAATACTCCTTGTAATCTTTATTGTTGACAGTGATCTGTCCTTTGCCTTCGGAAAGATAAACTCTTGCTATGGCTGATTTCCTTCTTCCTGTAGTATTGATAACTTCCATTTATTATTTTATTTTATCCAGTTCGATTTTTTTTGGTTTCTGAGCTTCCTGCTCATGCTTGTCTCCAGCATATACATAGAGATTATTAAAAATAGCCCTTCCAAGCCTGTTTTTTGGCAACATTCCCCTCACAGCATTTTCCACAACTTTCTCAGGATGCTTTTTAAAAACTTCACTGACATGGACTGATTTTTGTCCACCGGGATATCCCGAATATCTTATATATTCTTTTTCTTCCCACTTGTTTCCCGTCATTTTCACCTTGTCAGCATTTATTATTATGACATTATCACCACAATCAACGTGGGGTGTAAAGTCGGGTTTATGCTTGCCGCGGATGAGCTTTGCTACCTTTGATGCCAGGCGACCCAGAATTTCACCATCAGCATCTACAAGGAGCCACTCCTTATTCACCGTTGCCTTATTAGCCGAAATGGTCTTGTAGCTATTGGTATTCACGTCCTTTTGTTTTAATCTTTACTATTATATTTTCCTAATATCCTGTATTTTCGGGTGTGCAAAAGTACAATATTTTTTAATAAAAAAGAATAATCCATGGATTAAATTGGGTTAAGTCTGTTATATATGCAAAAAAGTATTATCGAGCAATGTAATCTTTCATGGTTTTTATATTTTCTTAATCTTTGGATAAAAAAATAAGAAAAAAATTATGCATGAGGGCAAACGCTTAAACAGGGATTTTTTTACCAGGGATGTTCTGGAAGTAGCTCCCTCTTTGCCTGGTAAATTATTGTGCGTAAATGATGCGGACGGCATTACAGGCAAATATATGATAACGGAAGTTGAGGCTTATCGTGGTGAAGAGGATAAAGCCTGTCATGTAAGCAGGGGAAGGACCTCGAGGAACGAAATTATGTATCAGAGGGGAGGGTTTATATATATGTACTTAATATATGGCATGTACTGGATGCTCAATATTGTAACGGCAGAAAAAGAAATACCCCAGGCTGTTTTAATAAGAGGAATCAAGGGCTTTCATGGGCCGGGCAAGCTAACCAGGCATCTTAATCTGGATGGCTCATTTTATGGAGAAGATGTATGTGAATCGGAGAGGATTTGGCTGGAAGACCAGGGTATACATGTGGAAGTGAAACAGGGAAAGCGTATAGGGATTGACTATGCCGGATCGTACTGGAGAGATATTGAGTGGAGATATTATGCAAGGTAATGGCTTTTCGATATATTTACAATTAATTTCATTCAAATATGCCTTATCAAATCCTATCAAAGAATGAGTGATTACAATCTCTACTTCAGAAAAATAAACAATATCACAGGCTGGGTGGTTTTCCTGATCTCACTTACTGTTTATACACTTACACTGGAACCAACTGTAAGCTTCTGGGATTGCGGTGAGTTCATCCTTTCAGCCTGGAAACTGCAGGTTGGTCATCCCCCCGGTGCACCCTTCTTCCTTCTGCTGGGACGTTTTTTCTCATTATTCAGTTTTGGCAATGAGTCAGGTGTGGCCATGATGGTTAATTTTCTTTCCGCAATGGCCAGTGCCTTTACGATCATGTTTCTTTTCTGGACAATTACACACATGGTAAGAAAGGTTTTCCTGGATGAGGAAGCTAAAACATTTACCGGCGTAGCCACTGTAATGGCCAGTGGTGTGATAGGGGCACTTACCTGCACTTTTTGTGACACTTTTTGGTTCTCTGCTGTTGAAGGAGAAGTATATGCTACATCTTCGCTGTTCACAGCCTTAGTATTCTGGGCCATCCTCAAATGGGAAGATGAAAAGGAGGAAGGGCTCAAAGGAAGGTGGCTGGTCTTGATAGCTTACCTGATGGGATTATCTATAGGTGTACATCTGCTTAACCTGCTTGTCTTACCGGCTATTGTGCTGGTATATTATTTCAATACATACAAGGTGACTACCAGGGGTGCAATAAAAGCATTGCTGGCATCATTTGTCATATTGGGCTTCCTGGTCTTTTTACTCTTGCCCTATACAGTAAAAATTGCAGGCTGGTTTGAACTTTTATTTGTTAACGGCCTTGGCCTTCCTTTTAACTCGGGACTTTATTTTTATTTAATACTTCTTATTGCTGTGCTTATATGGAGTATGAACTACTCAATAAGACATCATAAGGTTTTACTCAATTACGCAGTAACAATACTGGCAGTTATTTTACTCGGCTATTCATCATATGCACTCATACCTATAAGGGCTGATGCCCGTCCTCCCATGAATCAGAATGATCCTTCAGATGTGTTCTCAATGATATATTATGTAAACAGGGAGCAGTATGGCAGCACTCCTTTGCTGACAGGTAATTATTATACTGCACCGGTTATTGATATTAAAAAGAAGACCGGAGGCTATATCAAAGAAAATGGCCGGTATCTTCCCTATAAAAAGAACGAATATGTTTTTGATGACCGATTTACCACCATCTTCCCCAGGATGTGGAGTCCCGAGGAAAGGCATCGCTCCGAGTATGAATACTGGGGCAGGGTAGAAGGTAATAAGGTCAGAATGAATACCTCGAGTGGTCGCCAGGAATTCATAGTTCCGACTTTTGCAGAGAACCTCAGGTTCTTTTTCAATTACCAGCTAGGCTACATGTATGGACGCTACTTTATGTGGAATTTTGTTGGAAGGCAAAACGACATACAGGGTAATGGCAATGTAATACATGGTAACTGGATCAGCGGTATTGATGCCATAGATAATTCCCGACTTTGCGACCAGGATACATTACCCGATGAGCTAAAAAATAACCCGGCAAGAAACACTTACTACTTCCTCCCACTCATCCTGGGCCTGCTGGGTATGGCCTGGCAATACAAAAAAGACCGGAAAGGATTCTGGGTTATAACTGTTCTTTTTGTTATGACAGGCATAGCCATAGTGGTGTATCTAAACCAGTATCCCCTACAACCCCGGGAGAGGGATTATGCATATGCAGGCTCATTTTACGCTTTCTCCATATGGGTGGGTTTGGGCTTATGCTTTATAGTGGATAAGCTGGGTAAAATTGTGCCTCACAAAATAATATTGCCCGTGGCTTTCCTTATATGCCTTGCAGCGGCACCTGTTCTTATGGCAGTTCAGAACTGGGACGATCATGACCGTTCAGGCCGGTATACTGCCCGGGATATAGGCAGTAATTACCTTAACAGTTGTGACGAGAATGCAGTATTGCTGACATATGGCGATAATGACTCGTTTCCCGTATGGTATGCACAGAATGTAGAGGGTATAAGAACCGATGTAAGGGTTGCGAACCTGAGTTATCTCTCTGCCGGCTGGTATATCGATATGATGAGGCAGAAGGCATATGAATCTGAGCCAATAAAATTTACTCTCGGACCGGAGAAGTACAGGCCCGGCAAAAGGGAGCAACTGCCCGTAACAGACAGGATAAAGAGGCCTTATGATATTATTGAACTGATAAAATTTGCGGGCTCGGATGAAAGGCAAAGCAAGATAGATTTCTCAGGCAGGGGTGATTATTATAATTACATCCCTTCAAGCAATTTCCTTGTGCCCGTAGATTCAGCCAGGGTAATGAAAAAGGGCATAGTGAAAGACTATCAGGCTGAAAGGTTGCTTAATAATGTGATATGGCATTATGACGACAGGGAAATGTATAAAAATAACCTGGCAGTAATGGATATGTTTGGCACCAGCAAATGGGGCCGTCCTTTTTATTTTGCCAGTACGGTTCCACCATCAAACTATATGGGCCTGGATGATTACTTTCAGCTTGAAGGGCTGGCTTACCGGATAGTACCGCTGGATTCAACGGGAACCCGCACCCAGGACATAGGATATATTGATACGCGGCAGATGTATGAAAATGTAATGAACAGATTTAAATGGGGCAATGCTTCAGATCCGGATGTTTACCTTGATGAAAATAACAGGCGTATGTTCAGTAACTTCAGGAGAATGTTCGGCATGTTAGCTGAAGGTCTTATAGAAGAGGGTGATACACTTAAAGCAAAAGAAGTACTGTACAAAAGCCTGGAAGAAATACCAGCATCTAAAATTGGACATAACTACTATTCAATTAATCTTTTCAATGGCTTATACAGGGTGGGAGAAAAAGAAGAGTCCATGAAGATAGCTGTTGACATAGTCAATAATGCCAGGGCATACCTTGAAATGGTACTTCAACTGGAGACTGCAAGAAGATACGATCTTGATTATGTAATTGGTTTAAACATACAGGCACTTATCAGCCTCTATAACATGTCTGCCTCGATGGGCATAACTGACCTTATGGATCTCATTGAGCCGGATATTGACCGCTATTATAATGAACTAATTATGAAACCTTCATGATTCCAAGATTTTTTAGATTCCCCGCCGTGGCACGATTATTTTACAGGGATGCCATTTACAGGATCAAGGGAAGTGGCAGGAAAATATATCTCACATTCGATGACGGTCCGTCTGAAGAGGGTACCGGGGAAATAATAGGTGTACTTAAACAGAATGATATCGGTCAGGCAGTATTTTTTTGTACGGGCTCAAATATCCATAAGTATCCTGGTTCGGCAGTGATGATAAAAAATAATGGGTACTCACTGGCAAATCATGGTTACCTTCACCTGGATGGCTGGAAAAGCAGGCGCAGGGACTATGTTGATAATTGTATTAAGGGATCGGAACTCAGCGGCTCAATGTTTTACAGGCCGCCATACGGTCACCTTTCGGTGCCTCAGTATATGGATTTAAGGAAAATAATGAAAATTGTTTTCTGGGACCTCTTATTGTATGATTTCGACAAAAAGCTGCAGGCGGAATATATACTGAGGAAATCTGAAAAACTCCTTCGCCCGGGATCTGTCGTTGTATTACACGATAAAGAAAATATGTGTGCACTGAGGGTACTTGAGGGGTTGATAAGCCTGTGCATAAACAGAGGGTATGAATTTGGAGATCTGACAAAAGATTTGTAAGCTTTTGGGACTTATGAGACAGCCCCAGGAGAATTTTTTTTCTTCGCCGTATATGCTATTTTTGAGAAATTTATTGAATTCCAGATAATATGAATGTTCTTATACTTGGATCGGGAGGGAGAGAACACACCCTCTCATGGAAAATATCACAGAGTGACAGGCTTAGTAAAATATATATTGCACCCGGCAATGCAGGTACCGCTCTCGAAGGCGAAAATGTGAATCTTGATATCGGCAATTTTGAATCTGTTGCTGAATTTGCTCTTGAGAACAAAATAGATATAATAATTGTCGGACCCGAAGCACCCCTGGTGGCAGGTATCCATGATTTTTTTATTGAAAATGAAAAATACAGACATATACCGGTGGTGGGGCCCCAGAAAAGAGGGGCAATGCTGGAAGGGAGCAAAGATTTTGCAAAAGGCTTCATGAAGAAGTACGGGATACCCACGGCAGCTTACAGGAGCTTTAACAAAGAAAGTTTTGATGATGCACGCGAATTCCTGAAGACCATGAAGAAACCCTATGTTTTAAAAGCTGATGGACTTGCTGCGGGGAAGGGAGTATTGATATTAGATGATTATGATGAAGCTGTTAATGAACTTGACAGGATGTTCTCGGGGAAATTCGGAGAGGCAGGAAACATTGTAGTAATTGAGGAATTTCTTAAGGGGATAGAATTATCGGTCTTCGTTATTACAGACGGAGATGATTATAAGATTCTTCCCGAAGCCAAGGATTATAAACGAGTGGGTGAAAAAGATACGGGGCTCAATACAGGTGGCATGGGCGCTGTTTCACCGGTGCCCTTTGCAGATGATATCTTTCTCAAAAGAGTTGAGGAGAGAATTATTAAGCCAACCGTATCAGGACTGAAAAGAGAAGGTATAAGATATAAGGGCTTTATTTATTTTGGGCTTATGAATGTAAGTGGGAATCCCTATGTTGTTGAATACAATGTACGTATGGGTGACCCCGAGGCTGAGGTCGTGATACCGAGGATAAAGAGTGATTTGATGGATTTGCTGCTTGGTGTTGCTCAAGGTAACCTGGGGAAAAGAAAGCTTGAAATATCATCAGATACCGTTACCACTGTAATGCTTGTATCGGGAGGTTATCCAGGTTCGTATAAGAAAGGGAAGGAAATAATGAATATTGACAGGACCCGGGATAGTATTATTTTCCAGGCAGGCACAAAAATGGATGGTGGAAGATTGCTGACTTCCGGAGGCAGGGTTCTGGCAATAAGCTCTTTTGGACATAATTTAAAAGAGGCATTGAAAAAATCATACAGGAATGCGGAAATAATTGATTTCGAAGGTAAATATTTCAGGAAAGATATTGGATTTGACTTATACTAATATATGCTTTTAAGAATTTACAGGGGAGTTGGCCCGGGGACCATCATGGCCATAATAATAAGCCTTGTGCTGGTATGGTTGCAACCACTGTTGCATCCTGTTGAACCGTCACTATACCACAATATTAATCCTGCACCTTTGTATTCCCTGATTATGGCTCCTTTTAAGGGGAAGGCTTTAGCCGGGATAATTTTTTCAATGCTTATGGTTCTTTTAACAGCCATCTACCTGGTTAATTTCAACACCCGTTTGTTTTTTATTAATGAAAGAACATTCCTGCCCGCTTCACTTTATGTTCTCCTGAGCGGGTATATATACAGCAACCAGGTGCTCAACCCGGTATTGCCGGCCTCCCTTCTTCTTCTTGTATCTATCAACAGAATAATCGTTTCTTACAGGAAACCCGGAATTGCCTATAATCTTTTTGATGCTTCCCTGTTGATTGGGATTGCTGCCTTGATTTATACTAATATTATTTGGTTTTACCTGCTGATAATTATCGGAATAGGCTTATTCCGCTCCGTTAATTTCAGGGAAATCTTAATTTCTCTGGTGGGATTGATCACTCCCTTTATAATATTATACTCCTTTTATTACTTTATGGGCCGGGACATCACATGGCTGAATCAATTTTTCATTAAGAGCATAATAACTGATGTGCGTGATTTCTACTGGTCGCCTGAATTTATAATAATATCATCTATTAACGCATTCATTTTCATAGTGGCCTTATTACACCTGTGGAGCGTTTTCAATACCAAAAAAGTAAGGTCAAGGAAAATATTTTCACTTTTTACCTGGATGTTAATAATCACCGTGCTTATTTATCTTATAATACCGTCAGCATCCGTTGAAATGATGTATGCTTTTCTTATCCCGCTGGTTTATTTCCTTACTCATTATCTTGTTATGATGAGGAATAAAAAAATAGCAAATTATTTATTTGCTATTATTTTTCTGTCGGTATTATTCATGCAATTAAACAGGGCAATAATTATTTAAGCAGGGATACAATGCCTACTCCCAGTCCTTTCTTGCCGTCTTTAAATGAGTACCATAAGGTATAAAGTCCTGTTTTATTACAGGAAAATTCCACGGCGGAATACACCTTGCCGTTTCTTTTGTTTATGGAACTTGTAATAAGGCCATTTGCATCATATAATCCAATTATCAGTTCACCCGCGGAATCTTCTGCATTACACTGAGTAAACAGGTATGTTTGTTTCTTCATGAGGTATATATTCTCTTTATGAACGGGAATGTTATCCTGGTTGCTTGCTTCCGGTAGCTTAATAACAAAATCTTTAAGGTAAGTGGTATTCCCGCCTATGCTAAGAGCACAATCACTAACCATCTGTTGATGATCCTGGGCATTTAGTGAGAAAGAAGCCAGTAATAAGGTAATAAAAACGATTGTTGTCCTTTTCATATCCAGGGCTTAAAATGATACTATTTTATTTCTGATCTCTTCTGTTTTCTGTATTATACCCTCCAGCACATCATCACTGAATATTACAGTGCTTTCTTCATTTTGCACTACGATGAGCCTTCCATCTTTTTTTTCAACTGTTTCAGGCTCGCCGGGGGTGTAAGTTATATCAACATCTGAATAGTTACGCTTTAAATGCTCCAGCTCATTGTAAAGCTCGCTGTATTCATCACTGGTCTCATTGTAGGGTAGGAGCAGCATCAGCAGGTCATTAAGTATGATTTTTTGTTCACCTATCCTGTTTTTCAGATCTTTGTGTGGATAATCCTTTACTATCTCGCATGCAAGGTATTGGGCCTCCAGCCATACACCTGTTATCATTAAAGCCGACAGATAGCCCCGGTCGTTATCCCGCAGGTATTTATCGATCTGGTTATACGAGCGAACTGAAAGGAAGAGGAGTGAGTCAATATTACTCCTGTTTATGGCAAGGTTTTTAAGAGTCTCGAAATCAAAAAATTGGCCAACTCGTAAGTCTTCTGCAAGCTTGTTTATGGTTGATAGTGTTTCAACTGCACTTCCTGTCTTTTCATATATATTAAGGTAGCCAAGGTCAGCACCGTAAATTCCCAGGCGAAGAGCTTTCTGAAAACTGGTGCTAAGGCTTCCTGCTTCCTCGATTGATGCCAGGTGTTTAGCAGTAAAAGGTACTTCCAGGTCAATCAGCAGAGATGCCATTTCAACCGGGGAGCCGATATTCTGGACAATATCGTCTATAGCTTCCTGGCTTAATTTTTCAGCCTCCTTAACGGGGATGGAATCAGATTCAGGGAAGATAAATTCTGATTCTTTTTTACCCCTGTTCTTACAGGAGAAAGTAAGAACCAGAATTATCAAAATTGTGAAAACGGAGAGAACTTTTTTCATATTAGGGCCTTATTGACTTTATTATACAAAAGTAAAAAAATAATAATATTAATGAAGTTACTTTGTTAAATGATTATTTTTTTGATAAAGAGTTGACTATTCGCTCCAGAATATTGTAATACAAAAGAACATACAATATCAATGACATGAGCCATACAAATATCATATTAAAAGTATAGGTGTCAAATCTTATACCCAGCGATACTTTGGTAGGGGCAAAAAAATGGCTCCTGAAAGCAGGGAATTCATCACCTGTGGGATCACGGTAAATCGGGTCAAAATTTTGAACAAGCCTGTTTTTGTACTCCAGTATCTTATTTTTTTCATATATCTTCCTGACAATCTCTTCCAGCCGGTCATTGTGATACTGGTTATATAATTCATCCAGCCTTTCCCGGTTGGCACTTATGAATTTGTCTTTCCTGATATCCGCAGAATTACTCATTCTCAGGAATATCCTGTTTACAGAGTCAATATATTCAGAAAGTCTTTCAGCAACAAGGTTATCGAAATCAGAATAATTTATTTTACCCAGGTCATTAAATTCGTACAGGTTTTCATTTTGGGAGAGTTCGGAAATTTCATTACTCAATAGAGACAGTTTGGATGGATTATCCTCGGTCAGCTGTCCACTCCTGTAGTGCAAGACTGTTGTGTTAAGGGCATTCTCCAGTTCAGGCAAACGGAATATGGAATTGTAATCAGCCACACTGATGGTTTTATTTATGTCGTAAACAAGCATGTCATATTTATTATCTTTGAACTGTGTAACCATCAGGGCTTCATAAGTCCACTTCGTAGGCATTATTTCAGCTATCCAGGGAACCTTATCAACACTGCTCACATTACGGTTCAGTTTATCAAAGGGGAACATTGAACCGCTGAGTACCATCATTGGTATTATAAGGATTGGCACTACAATGTATATGGTGATTGCAGAATTAAAAGCATCCGAGACATTGAGGCCCAGGATATTTGCAAATGTTGCAGTGGTAAAAAAAGCAAACCAGTAATGGAAATATAGTTCTTTTATTCCCAGTATAGGATTTGCCACAATGATGAACAACAGGGCCTGTATGGCGGATATCGAAAATAAAATAAGGACTTTTGCAGCAAGATAACTACCCTTGCTAAGGTTTAGGAATTGTTCCCTGTGACGTATCTTTTTATCTTTAAAGATTTCCTCTGCACTTGTTATGAGACCGAGAAAAAGAGCAACGATGAGGCAAACAAATATATATATCGGGATATTCTCATTTTCCCTGAAAATATAAACACTTGAGCCGGGATCAACTATATATCTTATTATGTATGATAATATGAATCCGAGAACCGGTGCCTCGAGGAGGGTGAGAAGCAAATACTGCCTGTTGGATATTTTGCTGCCCAGGTCCCTGCGGATAAAGATCTGAAATTGTTTCAGGAGGTTTGGCCTTTTAAGGTTCGACCTTGGTCTGGTTTTTACCTCACGCAGGGGGACAGAAGTGTGCGATTCATTGTACCTCTCAGCCCATTCGGTGGGTGAACGTTTTCTGACACCCGTATATCTCCCGTATTCATCTACCACTTCTGTTTCAATGATGTTAAAGATAGCTTCCGGGTTTATGTTGCCACATGTTGGGCATTCACCTATATGGCTTTCTATTTGTTCATCAAGTCTTTTAAAATATATAAGCGCCTCAATTGGATTTCCGTAGTAAATCATTTCACCACCTTCGTCAAGGATTATTATCCTGTCAAATATCTTATATATTTCTGAAGATGGTTGGTGTATTGATGTAAATAAGAGTTTGCCTTTTAAGGTCAAATCCCTCAATAAAGACATTACATTCTCGGAATCCCTGGATGATAATCCCGTTGTGGGTTCATCAACGAAAAGTATCGATGGTTCGCGTATTAGTTCCAGTGCTATGTTCAATCTTTTTCTCTGACCGCCGCTGATTACCTTTTTAAGTGTGGAGCCCACTTTAAGATCCCTTTTATTGTATAGCCCCAGGGACCTGAGCATCCTGTCTACCTTTAATGTTATTTCATTACTGTCCAGGTCATTAAAACAAAGGGATGCTGTATAATAAAGGTTTTCGAAGACTGTGAGGTCTTCCATAAGCATGTCTTCCTGGGGCACGTAACCAATTATACCATCCGGTAGGCGGGATTTATTATTAAGATCGATACCATTTATTTTCACTGAACCACTGGACGGTTGATTAATCCCAATGAGAAGATTGAGGAGAGTGGTTTTACCCGCTCCGCTACCTCCCATTATGCCAATAAGGTTGCCCTCCCTTTCAGCAATGTTTACATTATGAATCCCTGTTTGGCCCCCGGGAAATTTATAAACCAGGTTCTGGGTTACCAGGCTTATCTTGTTGAATGACCTTCTCGATAAATAATGGGATGATATATCGCTGTAATATATAGGCTGGCCGTGTTGGTACCTCAGTGCGCTTCCCTTGGCCAGTGTATATATTTTACCCCTGTCAACGGGCAGGCCATTAAGGTATAGCTGCTTATCAGAGTAATGCTTAATAAAATAAAGGTCCACACTACTTATCCACAGTATAACAAGGAGATTGGTTTCTGTATCTTTCTTTTTAGTATTGATACCAGGATCCGGGGAACGCGCAGGATGCTTAAGAACCAGTAATGAACTGTCATGGGGGTCCTCATCGGAAGTATGTTTAATAAAACGTTCTATACTTCTGAATTCGTCAGGTAATATTCTGAATACTTCTGCTACAGTATTGATGATATTCATTCTCTGAAGGGTGAACCTTTTATCGGCATTTACCAATTCATAAAGCCGCATTACCACAACCACTTTTTGAGCCTGGTTGAGGGTTCGGTTAATTTGCCTGCATATATTGAATATCTTAACGGAATCTTTTACGGAGGGTGGTTTGTTTTCTACATAAGAAGCATCATCCATTAACGGCCCGGCATTACTGTCGAAGAGCTTCAGGTATTCATTTACTGATTCATGGCTTAGTTGCGTTTCAAGGAAGTTCACAACATATTCCCTTTCGCTCGATAGCATACCTCCATCCTGCTTAATGATCAGGGCAAAAAGTTGCATCAGCGCTTTCAGGATCTCTTCGCTCATAGAAGCAAATGTTGTGAGTCACTATGGATTCTTAAAAGTAATTAATAATTATTACCTGTCAATAAATCCAAGCTTGTAAAATTATAAACGGAATATTTCTTATTTCCTGTATATTATTTATTTTTCTTTTGCAGATTTTCCTCTTCTTTTTTCTCCATATAAGTTTTGCCTTCTTTTATCCAATCCTCAGCAGGTTCACCAAGTAAGTGATGATCAATAAACTGTTTCACCTTCATGGAATAATCAAGCATATTTTCTTCTTTTCTCAAACCATGGTTCTCGCCTTCATAAACAAGCATAATGTATGGTTTTTCCATTCGGCGCATTGTGGTGAACATCTCTATACCCTGGTGCCAGTCAACCGCTCCGTCCTGATTACCGAAGGTGACGAGGAGGGGAGTTGTGATATTGGCTGCATTGAACATTGGTGAATTGTCCATGTATTCATCCATAATCACCCACCACGGTTCTCTTAACCTGCCCTGGGATGTTTCAAAAATTCTCTGGTTGGGCGAACCCGTATTCCAGTATATCACATTATACATACTTATCATATCTATTAGCGGGGCACCGGCTATTGCCGCGGCAAAAAGGTCGGTCTGTGTTATTATAAAACTAGTCTGGTAAGCACCCCAGCTATGTCCCATCAGGGCTATCTTTTTCTCGTCAATCATTCCTGTTTCAAGTACTTTCTCAACGGCAGGTACAACACAGTCAACTGCCGACTCCCCGGGATGATTTGTTTTATATACTATATCGGGCTGAAAGACAAAGAAACCAGCGGTTGTGTAATTAGTGGTGTTATAAGCACTTTTCGGACTGGGACTCACATAGCGGTGTACACCTCTGGACCGTATCTCGTAGATATAGACTATCATGGGATATTTTTTGCCTTTTTCATAATTGGCAGGATAGTACAGGGCACCCTGAAGTTCTTTGCCATCTGTGTTTGTAAATTCGATGAGTTCACTTTTTCCCCAGTAATAGTCAGACTGCTGGGGATTGGTATTCGTCATCTGTACTTTCTTCCTGAATTTGCTGCTTGTAAGGAAAATATCAGGTGAATCAGAATAACTTTCTGAGCGGTACAACAATTGATCGGCAGACTTAGCTTTTCTCAATCCTGATATGTAAAGATCATCAAAGATCATCTCCTGTAATTTACCCTCAGGGCTTATTTTATAAAAACCGCTTTTCTTTGTTTTGTCACCTCTTGCAGAAAGGTAGAGATCCTCACCTGGTTCGAAATAATTATTCTCATAATCGAGCCTGAGGGTTCTGAATATTATCTCGTCTTCACGTCCGTCGGTGAGCTTTATTGTTTCGGTAGTGGCAGGAGAAACCTTCCATACGTCATATTCATCGTAAATAAGCATATGGCTGTCATCTTCGTACCATCCGCCGGAACCGAAAGGGGGCTTTACTTCCCTCGGGCTATCGTCTCTTGTATTCCAGAGCTCTGTTTCAATGGAAGAACTTATTAACCTGTTTTCTCCTTCCTTGATATCATATACCCACCAGTTTTTATCTTTAAAATACGGAATATACTTACCGTCAGGTGACGAATTACCCAGGCGTGTAAAATTCTCGATGATCAGTTTCTTCTCACCTGTTGAAACATTCACAATATAATGGTCATAATATTCAAGCCTGAAGGCAGGCTGGTATGGCAGATCGGTGCTGATAACTACATTCTTCCCGTCGGCGGTGATATTATAATCCCTGAATTCCTCGTTGCTTATCCTGTTCACTTTATTATTAGTAAGGTCCCATGAGCATAGGTATACATAATCTTTTTCACTTCTTTCGTACCTTTTTTCCTGTTCGGGCTGGATGGGATCATCTTTCCAGTGCCAGATATCGACATCGGGTATTTTTTCATCTTTTTTATCCTTTCCTTTTTCTTTTTCTTTTTTCTCCTTCACATGCCAATCATAAATACCGAAGTAAAGTATTCTCATATCCTTTGAAAATCTTGGGGTAAAAGTCTCCCGCACTCTCATACTATCAGGTATAACGTCCTTATCGAGCGGATTAAGGCTTTTGATATCCAAATCGTTGTAGATATCCAGTACAGCAAAGACACTATGATTTTTTTCAACATAGCCGGTATCCTCAAATGACTTGAGAAAGCCAAAGGCATTACCTTCTTTTTCCCATGCCAGTCTTGTATAAGTACATGTATCAGTGTCAATAATCCTTATTGAATAATCATCCAGGCTGAATAATTCTACTCCATTGCCTTTCTTACCTTCAGCATCAATTATATAGGCAAGGCGGTTGCCTTTTTTATTGAGACCATAATCTGATACATTGCCTATATTTTTCAATGTCTTCTTTTTAAGATTATAAATATAGAGGTCGTAGTTCTTGGTGTTCTCATCGGGGTAATCACTCATAATGAGGTGTTTGTTGTCCTTGCTGAGTGTAAACTGCTGAATATCGTTAAAGATTCTTTTGCTGCCCGACTCAAGGTTAAGAAGAACAACTTTGTTCTGTATCTTCTTTTTCTGCTCCTTCATTTTTTCTGTTTCCTCCTTGCTATAACCTTTCCTTGCTGCCAGCCAGCGGGAGTCATCAGAGAAAGAAGGTGAAGAGCAAAGGCCAAGCTTGTATTCAGTTTCTTTATCCGATGATATAATAAAGAGGGTGTCATTCCCTTCAACGGGTGATATTAAATAGGAGATCCAGTTACCGTTGTCAGATATGGAATAGGAACCTAAATTTTGCCATTTATCATAATCTTCACGGCTAAGATTCTTTTTCTGTGCACTGAGTTGGAAGACCATTAAGAGACTCAGCAGGGGAATACTAATATACTTTTTCATTTCTGGTAAATTTTTATTGAAAACGTAAATATAGGAATTATGTATAGTTTTGGCCGGAGCCCAGACATTTTTGTAAAACACAGCTAAACCAAAGACATTCTGCATTCAACATTCAACTCCCTGCTCCCTAAATTGCTTCCAATGTCCCGTTTAGCCGGATATCTTCCGAAGAAGCACCGACCATCAATTTGATCTTCCCCCTTTCAAGAATGAAGTCATGTTTTTCTACGTTCCAGTACCTTAGCTCATCTGCTTCCAGGGGGATGGTAACAGTCATGCTTTCACCTGCTGGGATATGGATACGCTTGAAGCCCTTTAAAGCCTTGACCGGTCTTTTAACTTTTGAATCAGGGAAGCTTACATAAAGTTGTACCACTTCATCGCTGTTAACCGTACCGGTGTTTTGCACAGTGAGAGAAACATCAACTACCTCTCCTTCCTTTAGTGTTTCCTTTTCAAGCTTAAGGTCAGAGTACTCAAATGAAGTGTAGCTAAGCCCATGTCCAAAGGGGAAAAGAGGTTCATGTTTGTCGTACATATATGTGCGGCCATGGCGGATATTGTAATCAAGTATTGGCAGCAGGTTATCTATTGAAGCTGACCATGTTTGTACCAGCCGGCCGGCAGGGCTTACTTTGCCGAAGAGTATATCTGCCAGTCCGTTTCCCATCTCCTGGCTTGATTGTGTAATGTGAAGGATAGCCGGTACATTTTCTTTAGACCAGTTAATGGCATATGGGAAGCTGGAAACCATTACAAGCACGGTATTTGGATTGGCAGCCTTTACCAGCTTCACCAGGTCTTCCTGCTCAATGGATATTGCCTGGCGGTCCACTTCTTCGCGCCCGTCACTGTATACATGATTCTGTCCCCAACCGAGGCCGTAGCTTAGGGGATGGTTGCCGATGCATACTATGGCAATATCCGATTCACGGGCTGCTGTAACGGCTGAATCCGCCTTATTGGTTTTTGCAAATTTAACTTCGAGATTTTCGCCGGCAGCCTTACTGATGCCGTCAAGTATTGAGACTCTGTAGGGAGGAGTGCCCGAATACCAGTCCGGGACGACAAGGTTGGCACTGGGACCTATCACGGCGACTGATTTGATTTCTTCCTTGTCCAAAGGTAAGAGGCCATCATTCTTCAGCAGGACTATCGATTTGACCGTGGCCTCCCTTACCAGGTCCCTGGCTTCCTGCTTTGTCCATGGTTTTGTTATGTCATCAATACCGATATTGTTGTAAGGATTTTCGGGATCCTCATCAAGTAGACCTAGCCTGAGCATTACCCTGAGGTTACTTCTTACGGCCTCATCTATTTCTTCTTCAGTCACAAGGCCCTGGTTCAGTGCTTCCCTGAGGGCTGATTTATAATCATCCAGGAAAACAGTTATTCCTGCTTTAATGCATTCAGCGGCTGCTTCAGGGAAATTATCATAGTACTGATGTGAATTGACCAGGTGGGTAAAAGCGCCACCATCGGTACAGATGATTCCGTTCTGGCCCCATTCTTTCACAGTTATATTTTCCAGCATGGGGTGGACGGTACAGGGAATACCGTTGTATTTGTTATAGGCAGCCATGAAAGCCCTTGATCCGCCTTCAACAACTCCTTTATAGAAAGGGTAGGAATAATATTCACGGAAGAGGCGTTCATCAAAGTCGGACGAGTTGATATAGCGGTTATTCTCGTTGCTGTTTGCCAGGAAGTGCTTCATCAGGGAGGCTGTTTTCCAGTAGCGGGGGTGGTCACCCTGGAGGCCTTTCACAAAGGCGCCTGTAAGGACGGAAGCGAGGTAGGCATCTTCACCGTAGCATTCTTCAGTGCGGCCCCAGCGTATATCCCTCCCCAGGTCTGCGTTGGGAGCAAGTAAGATAAGGCCGGCACTTTTATAGTCTTCATTCTGTGCCAGGAAACGTGTCTCGTACGCTTCCCATGCGGCTATTTCCTGGTGCAGCACAGGGTCCCACATCTGTGCCAGGCCATAAGCCTGGGGGAAGGTGGTGGTGGGCGCCTCACCCTCGCCTTTTACGGCCCAGTTAGCCGGCCCGCTTAGGGCAAGTCCGTGAAGGCCTTCAACAAAGCGCGTTCCTTCCACCCCCAGCCTGGAGATGCCTGGCAGGCGGGACGACAGGTGGTCGATTTTCTCATCCATGGTCATCAGGGAGATGAGGTTGTCAAGGCGTTCTTCATCGGGAAGATCAGTGTTTCTGAACGGGTATTCCTCTGTCTGCGAACAGGACAGGGCAGTAATGATTATAAAAATCAGAAATAATGCTTTTTTCATGGGATGTATATTTCAATGGAATTGATTTACTAAAATACTGATTTTGCATGCCAAATAAAATTTTTACAATAAACAAGGATCGTTCCCCTTGTTAACCCGATTCAGCACTTTAACAATTAAACAGTTCAACAATAAACAGGGGCATGATTTTTGCAATTAATTTATTGACTGCTTATACATTAATAATTAATGCAGGTGTTCTTTGAAGATGGGCAGACAAAGGCTGGGGGGTGTTCGCTACGCTCACCGTCCCCTTACCTCCAGTACTGAAAATAAAAACAATCACTCGCTACGCGATTACCGGAACAAGCTCCGTTCGAACCGTATGAAAAACAAAAAACCTCCTGGCGGAGGTTGATTGTTTTTGCTTTAACGTGGAGATAAGGGGAGTCGAACCCCTGACCTCGTGACTGCCAGTCACGCACTCTAGCCAACTGAGCTATATCCCCATCGAAGTTCTGCAAAAATAAATGAAAAATTATTATATGCAAAGTGGGTTAAATAGTTATTTGTTTTTTCATGAGAGTGATGCAGAGCATTTTGACATGAAAAAAATTGACAAAAAGAAAAATATTTCGTATATTAATCAGAGTATTTAAATAAAATTTTGAAATTATTCTTTTAAATACTTAATTTTAGGCACTCAAAACGTAAAAATATGGAAATCAAGAAAAACGACAATGTAAATCTGGAGAAGCGTAAGGGTATATTCTTGCAACTGGGGCTCGTCATTGTCCTGGCAATATGCCTTATTGCTTTTGAATGGACTTCAGGAGAACGGAGAGATAGTGTTTTCGATACCGGTGGAGAGGAAGTGATTGATGAGGAGATGATTCCGATTACCGAAATGGAAGAGCAGCAACCCGAAGCTCCACCTGAAGTACCAAAGGTGACAGAAATATTTGAAATCGTTGAAGATGATGTGGACATCGAAAATGAAGTCTTATTTGAAGATGATGAAGCTGACATCGATGAAGAGGTTCAAATGTATGATTTTGAAGTAACGGAAGAAGAGGAAGAAGAAGAAGAGGAAATTTTCGTTGTTGTTGAGGATATGCCTACTTTCAGAGGTGGTGATGTGAATAAATTCCGTGAATGGGTACAGCAAAGAATCAAATATCCCCAGATAGCAGCAGAAAATGGAATCCAGGGTAAAGTATTTCTCATGTTTGTTGTCGAGCCTGATGGTTCAGTAAGTAATGTTTCAGTTTTAAGGGGTGTTGACCCTGCACTCGACAACGAAGCCGTAAGAGTGGTTGAAAGCTCACCAAAATGGTCTCCTGGCAAGCAAAGGGGATCATCTGTGAGGGTACGCTTTTCGATTACAGTTAATTTCCAGTTACAATAAAAAAATTCACTTTTATATTATTTTAAATGCCGCCCTGTTAAATGAGGCGGCTTTTTTTTCAGGAAAATTATAATATCATATCTTTATTGCCAATAAACCAATAATCTTTAAAAATGAGAAAGGTAATTTTTTATTTCGTAATTATCTCTATCTTCTTTGCGTCCTGTGGGTCAGCAAAAAGGCAGATGGAGTCAGGCAATTATGATGCAGCAATAAGCAAAGCTGTTGAAAAGATTCGAAAAGACAGGACCGATACGAAAAATATCGACATCCTGGATCAATCTTATAAAATTGCCCTTGAACAGGATAATGAGAAAATAAGATTGTTGAAGATGGAAGGGAAACCACAAAACTGGGATGAAATATACCTGATCTATAAAAAAATGCATGACAGGCAGTCGATGGTACGAACAGTATTGCCACTGAAGTCCGGTAACCGTACCGTTGATTTTCCATACGTTGATTATATGGAAGAAATGATTACGGCGAAAAACAAAGCTGCTGATTATTACTATGCAAACGGCCTTGAATTAATGAAGAACGGGACAAAAGAATCATACCGACAGGCCTTTGCCGAGTTTTCAAGGGCTAAGGAATATGTTGGTAATTACGAGAATATTGATCAGCTAATTGAAGAATCAAGGTACATGGGCATGAGCAGGGTATTTGTAAGGGTGGATAATCGTTCTCATATTAATTTCCCCCCTGAATTTGAATCTGACCTCCTTGCCCTTGACCTGCCAAGGCTTGATAATTCCTGGGTAGAATACCATACGAAGCAGCTGGATGAGGATACGGAGTTCGATTATATAGTCTCCGTTATAATTAAATCAGTTGCCGTGTCTCCGGATAACACTTTCGAGAAAGATACCCTGATCAAAAGAGAAATTGAAGATGGTTTCCAGTATGTCCTGGATGATAATGGTAATGTAATGAAAGACAGCCTTGGTAATGATGTAAAAGTGAAAAAATACAAAACTGTGCAATGTGCACTGATTGAATCGGTGCAAACCAAGGAATGTATTATTGACGGCCAGGTGGAAATTGTCACTGTTAAGCTGGCGAAAGTGCTGAAAAGTGACCCCCTGTCTGCTGATTCATATTTCGAACATGTTTCAGCAAGGGCAATAGGGGATGAGGAAGCACTGATGCCGGCCGAGCGAGAAAAGATAAATAGCAAACCTATTCCCTTTCCTTCCGATCTCGAAATGGTGATAAGATGTTCTGAGGCTCTGAAGATGGGGATACGGAATGCAATGCAGAGAAACAGGAGATTCATAATATAAAACTTCCTCATTTGTAAATATTATTATAACCTGCGGTCGTTTTGAATTGAATATTGAGTATGGGTAAAATGATTGAAACGGCAGGCCAATCCGACCGTGCTGTTCTTATTGGTGTGGTGCTTCCTCGCCAGAGTGAAGAAGAAACAACTGAATACCTTGATGAACTGGCCTTTTTAACAGAAACAGCCGGCGCAATACCGGTAAAGACATTTGTGCAGAAACTTAATGCACCCGATCCTAAAACCTTTGTTGGCAGAGGTAAGATCAAGGAAATAGAAATTTATATCCGCAATAATGATATAGATCTTGCAATATTCGATGAGGAACTGAGCCCCTCACAGCTCCGAAATATAGAAAAGATACTAAAATGCAGGATACTCGACCGTACTAACCTGATCCTCGATATCTTTGCACGCAGGGCACGGACTGCCCATGCCAAAGTGCAGGTTGAACTGGCACAATATGAATACCTCCTGCCACGACTTACAAGAATGTGGACCCACCTGGAAAGACAAAAAGGAGGAATAGGATTAAGGGGACCAGGTGAAACCGAGCTTGAAACAGATCGCCGCATAATACGTGATAAGATAGCCAGGCTTAAAAAGCAATTGCAGAAAATAGACAGGCAGATGACCGTTCAGCGTAAGAACAGGTCAAAAATGGTGCAGGTGGCCCTGGTGGGATACACTAATGTTGGTAAATCAACCATAATGAACTTGCTCAGTAAGTCTGATATTTTTGCTGAGAATAAGCTTTTTGCAACCCTTGATACCACCGTGAGAAAAGTAGTAATAGGAAACCTGCCCTTCCTGCTCTCAGATACCGTGGGGTTCATTAGAAAGCTACCTCCTGAATTGGTTGAGTCATTTAAATCGACCCTCGATGAAGTAAGGGAAGCAGATATCCTGTGCCATATAGTCGATATATCACATTCTGGCTTCGAAGACCAGATCAGGATAGTTAACGAAACACTGAGTGATCTGAAAGTGGATAATAAAGAGATAATAATGGTATTCAATAAGATTGATGCTTTTCGGTATACCGTAAAAGACGAGGATGATCTCACAGCGAAAGGGAAAGAAAACTTTACGCTTGAAGAACTGGAGGAGAGCTGGATGTCAAATAATAAAAATGCCAAAACAGTATTTATCTCGGCAAAGGGAAAAACAAATATTGATGCCTTCAAGGAAATTCTCTATACCGAGGTGAAGAAACTGCATGAGAAAATTTATCCCTATGATAATTTTTTGTATTAGGGAAAAATAATTTCCGCTATCTGGATGGCATTAGTTGCTGCCCCCTTACGTATATTATCAGCCACTATCCACATGTTCACAGCATTATCACATGAGTAATCTTTCCTTATACGCCCAACAAATACCTCATTTTTACCTGAAGCATCCACGGGCATAGGATAGATATTTTTGGATGGATCATCCCTTACAAGCACACCCTCTGTTTTATTGAGTATCTTTTTTATATCAGACAGCCTGGCTTCCTTTTTGAATTCTACATTTACGGATTCTGAATGTCCTCCGGTAACAGGTAATCTCACTGCTGTTGCAGTAATCTGAATGCTATCATCCCCAAGGATTTTCTTTGTTTCGTTGACCAGCTTCATCTCTTCACGGGTATACCCGTTATCAAGAAAAGTGTCACAATGAGGCAGGCAATTCATGAATATTTTATGGGGGTAAGCCATGTTTCCACTTACACCCTTTATCTCGTTCTCCAGTTGCTTAACGGCTTCAGTGCCTGTGCCTGTAACAGACTGGTAGGTTGATATTACCAGGCGTTTAATGCCATAAAGCCTGTACAGGGGAGCCAAAACCATTATTAGTTGTACCGTGGAACAGTTAGGGTTGGCTATGATCTTGTGTTCCCGGCTGATTGCCGTGGCATTAACTTCAGGCACTATCAGCGGTATTTCTTTGTTCATCCTCCAGGCCGAAGAATTATCGATAACCGTAATGTCCTTTGCAGCAAAAACAGGGGCCCATTCCAGTGATATTTTACTGCCTACTGAAAAGAATGCTATATCAGGTCTTTTTTCAAGTGCGTCAGCAATGCTTATAATCTTATGTTTTTGACCCTTGAAAATTATCTCTTTACCTTCAGACCGGTGTGATGCAACCGGTATTAATTCACCAAGCGGAAAATTCCGTTCCTCAAGTACTGTGAGCATTGCCTGTCCTACCAAACCACTCACTCCAACCACTGCCACTTTCTTCATAAACTTTTTGTTTTTTAAAATATATTGCTGAAATTTATAAGACTAATATTGTAAAGATAGTTTTTTAGCTTCTTTCATCTATTCGCTGCATGAGAAAAATTGTATTACTATTTGTTATGATACCGGGCATGGTATATGCCCAGGTTATCAATGAAAATTTCGAGTCAGGCCTGACTGGAAATTGGCTTCAGGATCCCCCAAACAGGTGGGGTATTGATTCGCTGCAAAATATTAGCGGTTCTTATTCTCTCCACCATTCTTTTGATAATCCCGAGTCAGGATGTGACAGGATCGGGATAATGATAAATGGTCTTCAACCGTCTGCTTCTGAAACAAGCTGGCAGTTTAAGATCAGACATTCATACAATCCTTCTTCGGCAAATAACTGGTCTTTTTTCCTGATGTCTGATCAGCCTCCATCCGGCATGATAACAGGAGGGACAACGTCAGCTTATGCCCTTGGGGTAAATCTGAGTGGCTACGATGACATACTGAGCCTGTGGAAGATTGTAAATGGTGACCCGTCAAGAGTGTTTCCAACTTCCCTTAACTGGCAAAGTGATATAGGGGTCGACTCGGTGGTTTGCTTAACAGTAAAAAGAACAGTTGAAGGAAACTGGCAGGTTTTCATTGCTGATGAAAGGGATAATCAGGTACTGATTGGAGAGGGTATTGACGATGATCTGTTTTATATTGGCTGGGCGGGAATAATGTACGAATACTCCTCAGCACAGGATCGCAAGCTATGGCTTGATGATATCATCATCGAAGGACATGTTGAAGTGGATGACAGGGCACCTGCTGTTGATACTGCATTTTTTTCAGGAAGTAAGATGCTGATCATGGAATTTGATGAGGCCCTGGCCGATGACCCCCGCCCGGAAGAATGCCTGTTGATGCCAGGCAGTCATTTACCCGCATGTATAAAAAAAAGCAATGAAGCCTATATGCTTGAATTTACGACTGACCTTCCAGACAAAACATATTACACATTGCATCTGAATGATATTTGTGATTTATCAGCGAATTGTTGCGATATAATTATTGACAGCATACTCCTGGTGATACCCGGATGGAACGATATTATTATTTCAGAAATAATGTTCGATCCTGATCCGCCTGTTGGATTGCCACCATGTGAGTACATCGAGCTTCATAACATCTCGGGGTTTGATCTTAATATTGACGGGTTCATGCTACAGGTGGGAGACCGAAAGCACAGAATAAAGGGAGGCTATTTTGAGGCAGGCGACTATTTATTGCTTACCAATGAGAGTGATGTAAATTCTTTTGCTTCCCCTGGCAGTATCTTTTATACCGAAAGCAAATTCAGCATGGATAATAAAACGGACAGGTTGCTGTTATTGAATTCTTCCGGCAATGTTATCCATGGGGTCGACTATGATATCGATTGGTATAATAATCAGCTGAAGAAATACGGCGGCTGGTCACTGGAAATTATTGACCCGCTCTATCCTTTTGCGGGAAAGACAAACTGGTCGGAATCTACAAACAGGACAGGGGGCACTCCCGGATCTGTCAATTCAAACAATGGCCTGAACCCGGACCTTGAGAGCCCTCTAATTACCAATATATATCCACGAACAGGCAAAGTAATACACATTATGTTTTCAGAAACCATGAAAGAGAATGTAACGGATAAGGAAAATTGGGCTTTTCAGGATAATACTGCAGAAGATATAGTCCTGGCTGATGAATTAATAAAGAGTATTGATATAAAGTTTAGAGACAGCCTGGTTACAGGTACCATTTATAAAATAAGTACACTGGAAGACATGAGCGACCAGGCCGGTAATATTCTGATAATAAAGGACGATAGATTTGGTCTTCCTGCTGACACAGAAGAAGGGGATTTACTTTTTAATGAAGTGTTATTTGATCCCTTACCCGGGGTGCCTGAATTTATTGAGTTATTTAACCCATCTGAAAAGATTATTGATCTGTCAGACCACTTTATCGTAAGTTTTAATTCCGAGACTTCTGATACAGGGAGGATAATATGGTTGTCAGAAGAGCCCAGGTGCCTGATGCCGGGGGACTATTTTGTTATAACAACTGACCGGGAAGCTTTAATCAATGCATACAGCACCTGTGACAGAGACAGGATTTATGAGCTGGGCTCATTGCCTTCAATGCCCAATAAAGGCGGTGGCCTGCTTTTATTTAACAGGAGCCTGGGCTTGATAGACAGGATGAATTATTCTGAAGACATGCATTATAGCATGCTTTCTATCACCTGTGGAGTTTCACTTGAACGTATCGATATGGCTAAGCCGGGAACTGACAATGATAACTGGAGGTCGGCTTCAGGAATGGCAGGCTATGCCACCCCCGGAATGGAAAATTCCTGTGGTGAAGTTGAAGAGGTAGTCAGTGAGGAAGTTATGAGTTTATCGTCAGGTAAGATAAGCCCTGACAATGACGGCTGGGAAGATTTTCTGGAGATTAATATCAACCTGCCCGATGATGAAAATATAGTGGAAGTAAGAGTGTACAATGATATGGGTTATCCTGTGCGGGATCTGGCTGATAACCTGACTGCCGGCTATCTTTCAAAGATAATATGGGATGGATGCGACGACCATGGCTATCCTGTCAGAGAAGGGATTTACATAATATGCTCGAAAATAATATCCCCTGGCAGGGCACCATGTGTTTTAAAAGAGGTATGTGCCGTTGTTTATTATTGATTTCCTGTATTATTATTTGTTTTTTCCGGGATCCTGAAGGCAAAAATGATGGAGAAGAAAGCCATTAAGCCTGCTATGAGGTAGGTGGTGTCCATACCAATGTGGTCAGAAAGGGCACCAACACCAAGAGTCATAACCGCGGTGATGAAAAAATTAATCATCATGTACACACCGTTAACAAAGGGTAGGTGCTTAGTATCGAGATCGTGAATGACGGCAAGGTTTACTGACTGGGGTGCTACAAGGAAGACTCCCATCAGGACTAATAAGACAATATTTACCAGGCCTGTTGAATTAATGAACAGGAGCATCAGAACAGGTGACACTATGGATACAATTATCAATGTTTGGCGGCGTCCTATTTTATCAGATATTGAACCTGAAATAAATGTGCCGGCAGCGCCTGCCAGCTGAAGGACAGATAAGGATATGCCAGCACCCCACAGTTCCATCCCTTTGCCGGTCAGGTAAACAGGAAGATATAATGTCAATGAGGCTTTCATGGCGCCCCTGAAGAAGGTTATCCCTGCCAGTGTAAGAAAGACCGGAAGAAAATGTCTGAAAATAAGCAGGTAATTAGGTTTCTCTGTTCTTATTTCTTCGCTGATTGATACTTTTCTGAGCCGCAACCAGAGAATGAATGAAGCCAGTACACCAAAAGGAATAAGTCTCAATGTACCATTCAGACCCCATTGTTCAACAGCTGCAACCACTATCAATGGCCCCAGTGTCCTGGCCAGCTCGCCACCGACCATAAAGAAGCTCATACCCATGCCTGTCCTTTCTCCGGATATTTTCTTTACCATTACCGGGGCAGGAACATGGAACATGGTTGAACTGATACCACTTACTAAAAGCAATATTACGAGTATTATATACAGGGGGGCCACTCCTATTAGACCCATAGCAATGGTGGTAACCGCAGGTGCAAATATTACGAAATACCTTACTTTAATATTCTCAGCCAGTATACCTACCAGGGGATTAAAAAGTGATGGTACCCGTTGTACAACACTCAGAATACCAGAGAGGAAAAGTGACATATTAAATTTCTCAATTAAAAGAGGCAGTAATGGTGCCAGGAAGGAGGTATAGATATCATGAATAAGGTGAGCCAGTGAGATCAGTATTACATTATCTGTTTGAAATCCATTCCTGCTGACCTTATTCTCGTTTTGCATTACCCGGTTCAGATTTTATTTATCAGGCGTGTCATTATTGCCGTCATTTTTGATTCGCTCGCGGCGGCGGCTTCTTTTACCATTTCATGGGTGATATAATGTATTTTGCCTTCAACACCCAGGTCGCTGATTATGCTAACCGCAAAAGATGGGACGCTCATGTGCCTGGCAATTATGACTTCAGGGACCGTGGACATACCTACGGCATCGGCTCCTATCAACCTGAAGTGCTTATATTCTGCCGGTGTCTCAAAGGTAGGTCCGGAGGTAGCAAGGTATATTCCTTTTTTAATATGAATATCCAGTTCCTTTGACACCTTTTCTGCTTTTGCAATCATGGTTTTATCATATGCCTCACTCATATCAGGGAATCGCGGTCCGATCATATTATTATTTGGTCCTATCAGTGGATTGGGTAAGAAATTAATATGATCAGTGATGATCATTATATCTCCAACGTTGAAATCCGGATTTAATCCCCCTGCAGCATTTGACAGGAAGAGGTATTTTATGCCGAGATATTTCATTACCCTTATAGGAAATACAAGTTGATCCACCGTGTAACCCTCATAGAAGTGAAAGCGACCTTTCATAGCCACTATTTTTTTATTTCCAAAATCACCAAAAATCAATTTACCCTCATGTCCTTCAACGGTGGCAACAGGGAAATTAGGGATCTTCGAATAATCGATCTCATTTCTGATATTAATTTTTGACACCAGCCCTCCAAGTCCGGTACCCAGCACTATGCCTGCATCAGGTGCTGTAAAGCCTTTTGATTTAAGAAATGATGCTGTTTTTTCTATTTTTTCTAACATAGTCTTTAATTAATTTATTAAAATCGTCTCCCTGATTATTAATGAAAACAATATTTATCCTCAGAAAAAAAAGTTTATCGTCAGGGAAAAATTCTTCATGGATGATTTCCTTTAGCCGTATTGCATCTTTTTCCGTTGTAATTAAACATCTATCGCCTTCCGGCAGGCTAAGATACTTATCTCTTATCCTCATGCAATCCTGGCGATTGTACCTGTGATGATCCCGATATTTCAGATGACTTATTTCAAGGTTATATTCATTTAAATAGTTAACTAATATCCCGGGTTCAGCTATACCTGTGACCAATAGGACGTTTTTAAGTTCATAAGCTATCTGATCCATACTGATATCTTTCCTATGCTGCTCGAAAATACTTAAAGGCTGATCATACGATAGGCAGGTGTAAAATAAATGTTGTTCGGATGACAGTTGTATTTTCTCTGATATGAGGTTCATTTCAGGATGAGGCAGGCCAGGTGGCGATTTGGTAATAAGAACAATATTAGCTCTTTTGACAGAAGAACGGGGTTCTCTTAACCTGCCTGCCGGCAGGAGATAATCATTGGTTATCAACCGGTTATAATCAATTAGAAGTATACTCAGGCCCGCCTCGACATATCGATGCTGGTATGCATCGTCAAGAATAATGATTTCTGTTTCTGGTTTTTTTGAGAGAATTTCATTTATCCCATGCACCCGGTTCCTGTCGACGGCTACAGTAACACCTGGATATTTGCATTTAATCTGCAGAGGTTCGTCACCGGTGGTATCAACCCCTGAGTCAGTTTCAACTACATTGAAATTTTTTGTTCTTCTCTTGTATCCCCTGCTCAATACAGCAATATTGTAATCATCTTTAAGCAACTCAAGAAGGTACTCAACATGAGGGGTTTTACCTGTCCCGCCAACTGTCAGGTTGCCAACTGTGATGACAGGCAAGGCAAAATAAGTTGATTTTATTATGCCTGTATCGAAAAGCAAGTTACGTATCCTTATCACTAAGCCATAGGCAAGGGCAAAAGGGAATAATAATATTCTATCCAGCTTACTCTTCATTACCTGGTCTCGAGAAAATAGGGCAAGCGGGCCTGTATGCCTTTCAGGGATCTGAGCTCATTAATATTCTCATAATGCCTGGCCAGTTCGCCGAGTTCTTTATTTATTATCCTGGCTGTAATATCTCCTGTGAGGCTTTTCATAATTTTGGTATATGGGTCCTCAGGTTCCGGATATTCCTTAATTTTATAATCTTCCAGCGATGCCAGCTTTGCAGCCTCGTCTATTGCTTCCGGCAGGCCGCCTATATAATCAACAAGGTTTAATTCAAGGGCATCTTCACCACAGTATACATGACCCTGTCCCAATTCATCAACTCTTTCTTTATCCATGCCGCGTCCCTTAGATACGCGGTTCACAAATTCGTCATATGTCCTGTTAATGTGCTCCTGGTATATGGTTTGCTCATAGCTGTTCATCCCTCTGTATAATGATAGTATGTCTGAATTTTCATTCGTTTTAACAACATCTGTGGTGATACCCAGCTTTTCTTCCATAAGCTCGCTTGCTTCAGGGAAAAGGCCAAATACACCAATAGAACCGGTTAATGTTGTAGGATGGGCAAATATTTTTGTTGCAGGAACTGAAATATAATACCCGCCGGAGGCAGCAAAATTACTCATTGATACCACAACGGGGATAGAATCTGCGGTAAGTTTTATCTCCCTCCACATATTATCCGAAGCCATTGCATTACCACCCGGTGAGCTTACCCTGATCACCACAGCCTCATAATCGCCACTCTCCCTTATTTTCCTGAATATAGAGGCGTAACCATCGCCTCCTATCATGCCAGTTGTAGACTTACCCATGTTAATGGTGCCTTCGGCATATATTACAGCTATGCTCGATTCAGCTTTTTCTTTTTTCTCCCTTTCCACATTCCTGTATTTAGCCATTGTAACTTTTTCAGGATCTTTCTCTTTTTCGGCACTGCATAGGGTTTTTAATTCTTCGATAAGCTCATCTTCATACATAAGTTTATCTATAAGGCCTTCTTCAACAGCTTTATTAATATCAAATACTATGAGGTCATCGGCTAGCTGGTTTAGTTTGTCAGCACTGATGTTTCGTGCTGACGAAATCTCACCTATCACATGAGTCCATATACCTGTTAAATAATCATTGATCTGCTCACGGTTGGCTTCGCTCAAGCTGTTAAGCATAAATTTTTCTACTGCTCCTTTGTATTTACCATGTCTTATTACCTGAACATTTACGCCAAGTTTCTCAAGGGCATCTTTATAGAAAACAACCTCAGAGGCCAGTCCTTTAAATTCCATAATAGCATTGGGATTGACATATATCTTGTCTGCAAGGCTTGAGATATAATATGATTCCTGGGTTAATATATAATCGGTATATGATATAATGAACTTACCGGACTCCTTAAACCTTTGCAGCGCATTACGTATTTCTTCTGCTTTACCCCATCCGTTTACCATGAGGCCGTTTTCAATAAGAACTCCTTTTATCCTTTCGTCATCAGCTGCCTTCTTAAGGTTTGATAATATATCATTTATACCGGGAGCTGGTTTAAATGTGAAATTTATGGGATCAAAACTACTCCATGGATCATTTGTTCCCTGTTCCGGCATTATTAATCCTGTATTCAGTACAAGAACTGAATTGGAACTTATGCTAACAGGTTTTTCCGCTGAAGCGATCATCAGACTGAGACTTGCCAGGCTGATAAAAAAGAATAATATACCGGCAATAAGAAGGCCTGTGATTGTAGCTAAAGTATATTTCAGGAAACTCTTCATAACAGTATTTTTTACGGGTTTTATTTGAGACCTTAAATATATAAAAAACAAGGACAGGGGAGTTTGGTTTTAAATGATTTAATAATTTTGAAGCTGGAGAATATAGATTATTGCCATGGCAAAAGTATACCTGGGACTGGGTTCTAATATTGGCGAGCGGTATGAAAACCTTGCAGAGGCAAGGAAAAGACTGACCGGTTTGTCTTTTGAGATATTATCGGTTTCACCCGTTTATATTTCAGAACCATGGGGCTTTAAAAGCAATAATGATTTTTATAACCAGGTGATTGAAGTTAAAACTGATGTTGATCCCTATGACTTGCTGGATATTATCCAGGAGACAGAAAACAAAATGGGGAGAGAGCGAAGAATAAAAGGTTATTCAGACAGGATTATTGATATTGATATTCTCTTTTACGATAATAAGATAATAAGCAGTAAACCTTTGATTATTCCACATCCGCTTCTTCATAAACGTATGTTCGTTCTACAACCTATGGCTGATATAGCCCCTGAGTTTATACACCCGGTGTTTAATAAAACTATTGAAGAATTGATGCAAGAGTGCGAGGATCCCCCTTTGAAGGGGGTCAGGGGGATGTGATCCCCCTTTGAAGGGGGTCAGGGGGATGTGATCCCCCTTTGAAGGGGGCCAAGGGGATGTTAATCCTCCTCTCCACCACCCTCAATCTCATGTATTGTTTTCTCAATCACCCTTAAAACATTCCACATTTTTTTCCTTACTTCATATTCATCAAACCGGATAACCTTGATGCCATAAGATTCAAGGATGCCCTGTCTTGCCTTATCGTTTTCATATTTATGATCATGACTTGATCCGTCAATTTCAATAGCCAACATTAGCTCATGGCAATAGAAGTCAACTATGAAATTATCAATAGGTACCTGTCGGTGGAATTGATGTCCCATGGATTTGTTTTTTATTTCCAGCCAGAGAAGTACTTCTCCCAGAGTACTCTTTTTGCGTAATATTTTAGCAAGTTCTTTTAGTTTTGGCTTATAGGGAATTATTTTATTTTTTGGCATGTGTCAGGTGTTTAGGTTTTTTTTTACATCCCCCTTGTCACGCTGCGCGTGACTTTCCCCCTTCAAAGGGGGAGCCCCTTCTATATCATCCCATTATCCGCATAGCTGTAATAACCGTTATCGGTTACGATAATATGGTCGAGCAGGCTGATATCAAAATAAGCTACAGCTTCCTTGATCTTTTGTGTTATACGGTTGTCAGCCTCGCTGGGGTCCAGGTTCCCCGAAGGATGGTTGTGGCATATTATCATTGAAGAGGCAAGCAATTCAAGTGCCTTTTTTACTATTAAACGTACATCGGTTATGGTGCCGCTGATTCCTCCCTGGCTTAATTTGTGGCGACTCAGTATTTTGTTAGACCTGTTAAGGTAGAGCAACCAGAATTCTTCATGGGTGAGATCGGCCAGCAGGGGATTGAATATGGTATACACATCATTGCTTGACCTAATTTTAGCAGCTTCAATTATCTCTGCTGATTTGCGTCGACGTCCAAGTTCAAGGGCAGCCATAATATTAATTGCTTTGGCCGTTCCTATCCCTTTTAGTTTAACCAGGTCATGTACATCCAGCTTACCAAGACGGTTCAGGTTATTGGAAGCAAGATTCAATATTTCGCGTGCCAGGTCCACAGCAGATTTATCATTACTACCGGAGCCGATCAATATGGCTAATAGTTCAGCATCGCTCAGGCTTGAAATACCTTTATAAAGGAGTTTTTCGCGGGGCCTGTCCTCCAGGGCCCAGTCTTTAATTTTTAGTGACATGCAGCAAGATTTTTTATTCTACTGCAATTTACATAAACAAAGCGAAAAATAAAAAAGGCTGTCCGGGAAAGACAGCCTTAAAACTTTTAATAAATTTTTTTACAGGCTATTCACATGTTTTGCCAGCGATGATTTAAGGTTGGCTGCTTTTTTCTTATGGATAATATTCTTCTTCACCAGTTTATCAAGCATGGAAGACACTTTGGGATATAAATCCTGAGCTTCTTCCTTATTTGTTGTAGCACGCAGCTTCTTCAGGTTGGTGCGCATCGACTTAAGAAAGTACTTGTTATGTAATCTCCTGTTTTCACCCTGCCTGTTCCTTTTTTCTGCTGATTTGTGATTAGCCATATTTTTATCCTCTGTCATTTATAAACTTGTACTCCGTAGGGGAATCGAACCCCTGCTACCAGGATGAAAACCTGGCGTCCTAACCACTAGACGAACGGAGCAAAAACTCTCTTTTACAGAAAGCGGATGCAAAGAAAATACCTTTTTTTGAATATTACAAATCCTTAGTTGGAAAAAGGAAGGATAAATAACCTTTACCAGATCCTCTGGCATTATCTTAGAAGACGTACCTGACGGATAATCCTCCGTGTATCCCTCCCCAGCCGGTATAGCCAATAAGGTTGACACTGGGCATTAAGTCCAGAGCCAGGTTCAGTGGTATTTCGTCAAAGGTGTATTCCAGGCCCAACACAAAATCTGCTCCCAGGACAGATGTAACATCAGGGTCATCTATGTAACGATTGCCATCCCAGAAACCTACATGGGCACCAAAGCCCCAGTACCAGTTAAGACCGGGATATTGTCCTGTCCAGTGTTCATTTTCATATAAGCCGGTTATTACAAAACCACCCCAGCTGCTGGCAAGTATACCTTCTAGTGCATTGGTTTCGTTGAGGAAGTGTTTAACAGTTACACCGTATGGGAAACCTGCCCTCAAACCCAGGCTGGTACGGTAATCCTGGGCATTCACTGTGAATCCCAGTACAAAAAGTGTTATAAGTATCAGTACAACTTTTTTCATTGCATTGGTTTATTTATTAAACATGGCAGTTTATTAAAATGAGTTACAAGATAACCAAAATAAAGCGGCTTCTCAAACAATATTTACAATTTTAACCACATCTGAAGCCGGATCAAAACGTTTACTGATAGAGTTTACTGTCTCTATCCATTTTCAGGCTTAATACTTTATCAGCTCCTCTGCAAGCTTGTGAATGTCAAAGCCATTGAAATTGCCTGAGCTCATAAATAAATATACTGTGCCCTCACCGGCTTCCTCGTTAATTTTATAGAATAATTCATCTGAATCATCTGTAACAGCGATATTGGAATCACCGAATGCTTGTTTTACTTTTTCCTTGCTAAGCATCTCTAGCTTTTTTAATTTAAGCGCCCGGGGGTTATAGTATACATATGCTTTATGGGCCTCATCCATACAGCCCTGGTAATTATTGAGGAAGGTGGAATTCAGGCTGCTGTAGGTATGTAGTTCCAGGCAGGCAATGAGCCTGTGGGCAGGGTACCTTTCAGCTACGGCATTAACTGTTGCTTTAACTTTGGAAGGGGCGTGGGCAAAATCAAGGTACACCAGGCAATTGTCTCCGGAGCTTAACATTTCAAGACGTTTGCCCGAACCTAAAAAGCTGCCGGCTGCGGAATAAAAATCATCATCACCTATTCCCAGTTCATCGCATACAGCTTTGGCAGCCCCAAGGTTAATCATATTATGTTCACCAAAGATTTCCATTTTTTGTGTCCTGTTGAGAGTGGCAGCAAAGAATCCCTTCTTATTCTGAAAATAACCGTGGACCGTGTAAGGGATCAAAGTGATATCCCTGCGGGCTTTTTGTGCTAGCTTCTCAACCAGGGGGTCATCCTGGAAATACACCAGCTTACCGTTTTCACTTATGGTGTCTGCAAAAATCCGGAATTGTTCCAGGTAGGTGTCAAAATCAGGAAAAACATTGATATGGTCCCATGATATGCCGTTAATTACAGCTATATCCGGCTTATACAGGTGAAATTTAGGCCGGGGATCAAGTGCCGAGCTGAGGTATTCGTCTCCCTCGAAAATAGCTATTAATGAATTGTCTGACAGCTTGACCGTTGTATCAAAACCGTTGAGCTGTGAGCCAACCATGTAATCAAATTCAACACCGCATGATTTCAATACGTGCAATATCATTGATGTGATGGTCGTTTTTCCATGGCTGCCACCGATAACCACCCTTTTTTTATTCTTTGTTTGATCGTAAAGGTATTCTGGGAAGGATTTTATTTCAAGCCCCAGTTCCTGTGCCTTTAATAGTTCGGGGTTGTTTTTACGGGCATGCATGCCCAGTATTACAGTATCGATGTCATTAGTTATTTTTTCGGGGTGCCAGCCCTTTTCTGTGGGGAGCAGCCCATAAGCCGCAAGTCTGCCTGCCGAAGGTTCAAATATTTCATCATCTGAACCGCTTACCTGGTGCCCATTCCTGTGTAATGATATCGCCAGATTATGCATTACCGCTCCGCCAATGGCTATAAAATGTATCCTCATAAGCAAATTTTATGCAAAAATACCCATTTCAACGGTTTAACAGGTAAACGATTCAAAAAATAACTTTTTATCTCTGCTAAAGCACTGTATATTTGCAAAAAATTTTCCCTTATGAAATTGTCACCGGTACATATTTCAAATTTTAAAGTTGACGGGGGCACTATGTTCGGAGTAGTGCCGAAGGTTTTATGGAATAATAGATATCCCGCCGATGAAAATAACATGATAAACCTGGCCCTGCGCTCTTTGCTTGTTAACAACGGGGAGAATGTGATATTGATAGATAATGGCTGGGGTGATAAGCAGAGCAAGAGATTTTTCAGGCATGTTCATCTCTACGGTGGTGACGGACTGGAAGGTGGTTTGAGAAAAGCGGGGTATGGGCTTGAAGACATCACCGATGTGGTACTTACCCATCTTCATGCTGATCATTGTGGTGGCGGGGTTAAAAAAGCAGCTGATAGAAGAGGTTATGAGATGGTTTTTCCAAATGCTAAGTACTGGGTCAGCAGACAACAATGGGACTGGGCAATTAATCCCAACCCACGGGAGGCAGACAGCTTCCTGGAAGAAAACCTTCTTCCGATGATGGGGCATGGTAAACTGCATATGGTGGAGAAAGCCGGTAAATTATTCGAGGGATTTGACGTAAGGATAGTGAACGGGCATACCCCGGGACAACTGATACCGATAATAGATTATAAAAAGACAAAACTTGTTTTTGCAGCCGACCTTATACCCACAGTGGCGCATATTCCCTTACTGTGGAATATGAGTTACGACCTTGACCAGCTTGCCACAATAGAAGAAAAAAGAGAAATTCTTGAGGAATCGCTGGCTAATAAATATATCCTGTTTTTCGAACATGACATTCATACGGAATGCTGCACCGTGAAAGACACCCCCAAAGGTATCAGGGAAGACAGGCTGATGAGGTTCAGAGACATATAAACTCGTTTCTCGTTGCTCGTTTCGTTTCCCCACCTTCGCTCTACGGGCTACGGCGGGCAGGCTTGGTTCTTGGTTCTAATTTTTCATTTTTGTACGGCAAGAGCCGCTTCCACATCCTTTTGCAGCTGTTGGTAATCAAAATGATAAGACATTATTTCGTTTGCTTCCTTAATTAGTTGATAAGCTTCTTCATACCTGCCGAGTTTATAGCAGGCATAGGCTTTAAGAGCTTTCCCGTTTCCTGATTCAGGGTTTTGTGCCAGCCATTCTTTCTCAACGAATTCCAGACCTTCATTAATATCAATTTCCTGGTCGATAAGGAGGTGGGCCAGATTGGCCTTATAAACAAAGTTATTGGGATTAAGTTCCGTGGCTTTCCTCATGTGTTCTTCTGCTTCTTTTTTCCTTCCTGCCTCCCAATAGATATGCCCCAACCAATACTGAATATTATCAGCGGATTCACCCAGGCGATGCTTGGTATTTAAATATTCCCGGAGGTATTTATCAGCAGCACTTGTGTCATTCCCGGAAAGGGCACATAGCGAAAGGAGGAAGTAAATTTCTCTTTGGCTTATATCGTCATGTAATATTTCCAGGCCCTTTTCGAGTATTTCTTTTTCCCTGTCATGGTAGCCGGCATTATGTAAAGCATTTCCAAAATGGGTGTAAAATTTCCAGGTCTTAGGATAATCACCTCTTTCCTGGCTGATACGCATTATCTTCTCAAATGCGTGAATGGTTTTTTCATATTGTTTTAAAAAATCGTGATATGTTACACCAATGTCATACCAGAGCAATGTTGACTCTATCCCTGATACCTCCAGCATCTCCAGTTTTTTCCTGATCCTGTCCGGGTTTTCCTCGATGAGAGCTTCATACCATAGGTCAACCCAGTTCTGGTACCTGGGCTGCAGGTTTTCTTTATGCCGGTATGCTATCTTTGTCCACTCTCTTGCAGCATCCTGATCCTGGGGAGTTTTAAAGCAATGGCTGAATGCAATAAAGAATGAAGCAAGGGTAAAAGTGGAGTCTATTTCGAGCGCCATTTTCATTTCCTCAATTGCAGGATCATAGTTGCCGGCCAGGAGCATATTCAGACCATCGATATAATGCCTGTATGCTCCGGGTGACTGTGTATATGCCTTTATGATGTCAGCACCTGCATTCGCTTCAATAGCCCTGATCTCGAGGTGGTTTTTTATTTCCTCGCATAAGGAAGAGGCCATTTCAAGGTAGCCTGATGACTCCAGGTTACCTTCAACCCGGAGGCTTGATATGACATTCCCTGTTTCCGTATTTACCAGGTTGGCAAGTATCCAGTAGGTAGATTCACGTCCCTGGTAACTGCCAGTGATATATGTCTCTGCCCTGGCCAGCTTTGCTATTCCCTGTGCCCTGGCGGGTGATATGCCCGCGGTGTAGACCTGGTTGGCACTTTCTGTTACCTCGTACATGGTATGATCATCGCAGACTGCCAGTTCAGGCGAAGTGCCAAGTATGTTTATCAATAGTGATGATATCCCGTTGCTGAACCAGTTCAGTGTTGTGTCACCCGTCTGGTTAACAAAGGGCATAACTGCTATGGAGATCCTGCCGTCATCCTGTCGTATATCATGGAATTTATCCCTTTTAAATATTTTAGGATAGACGAGGACCATGACCATTACCACAAGTATGGCAATTACTAGATCGCTTACCTTCAGTTTTCTTTTTTTTGCTCCGGCAGGAGCAGTATCCCCTGGGTAATTTACATTTTCAGCCCCAGTTGTCTCAGTTTTCTTGATTCCCTCGGATGTAAAATCATATATCCATGAAACCACTGCAGTAATAACGAAGCCGATGCAAAGGAGGACCAGGACAAAATTTATTGTCCATGCAGGTAAGCCGAGCGGATCGACTATGATCGAAGTTAATTCAAGAATAACATAGGCAGCGGCGGCATAAGCGATAATAACACGGATTACCTTCCTGCGCTTCAGTTCCTGCCAGAATGAAAGAGGCTTTTTCGATTTGCCGGCCATCGGATTTCTGTTAGGTATAATTTATTATTAAAGATATGATATACAGATTACATGTCAAAATAAAGAATTGACATTAAGTATCCCATTCAGAGTAAACAACCCTAAGAGTTGGAAATGCCTTAAACTTAGCCTTCAGATGTTTTTGTCATGCCTTTATTGCACTTCAATATCAAAGATTTCATGCCGGTCAAGGTTTTTCCAGTAAAGTATGGCTTTTTGCCGAACCAGTTCCCAGTATATATTGCTGTCGAGCCCGTAAATGAAATTGATCTCTTTCAGTTCGTTTCTTATCGCAGAAGCTAAATCATCAACAAGACTCAGTTTTATAGTTCTGTCCATATAGGTAAAGCTTGCTTGTGGTACACCTTCATCATTGACCACCTCAAGCAAGCCATGCCCTGGTGTTGCTCCGCAGCTTACCTGCAGGCCGTCATTCAAGCAGCTTACCGGGGTTACTGAACCTGCATACGAGACAACATTCATTTCATCCACACCTATATGGAAATATTCCCTGGCTCTTATGCCCATCTTTAAACCTATTATTGCATATATACCGAGATGGCGGTGTAACTCATTTGTAAGTACACCAGCTTCAAATTCCTCCTTGCCATGGCGAGAAATTATATCCGGTATGTATTCCTGTATATCTGGAAAATAAAATGATGTATCGGAAGGTATGTCCTTGAATACCTGGTTCCTGTTGACCGTATTACCCGATAGGATATCACATATCGCCTCATCATCTATATTTTCCATTACCGGCCTGTAAAAAGAAATATTACCGAGCGAATCACCTGTAAACATTTCCGGGTAATGAAGATAAAGGGGTATCATGTCATCTACAAGTCCAAATATGAAGTCGTGATGCTTTTGAGAATTTAAAAGTTCGGATGTTTTCTTAGCATATGGAGTGTTGATCTCTTTGATCTTTTGCTGAAGCAGGCTGTCATAAAACTCCGGGAAGAAGTATCCCACCACTTTTACAGGTATATCCTTCTCCATCATCTTCATGGCCGATAATGTATCGAGCTCGTAATTGAAGCCCCCCAGCGGATTAATGCCATCATTACTCCAGATAAGATTTTTTACCTGGCTGAAAAGAACAGGATGTTCTTCAGAAAACCGGTAAGCGGTGTTAAGACTTGCCAGTGAAATAAAGCTCACTGGTGTTTTTTCGTGCTGCAGCACATAGCTCAGCACCTTGTTATAATTCTCGGCCTTATCCGGGTTTATCCCGGTGATATCTGCCCAGTCAAAGGCCATGGGCAGAGGCATTTCCCTGAATGCGGAATTTCTGTTTATACCTACTTTAAGACCCTGATGGTAATAATGATTGAGCAAGCTCCTGACTTTAATATATGACTCTTCGGCAGGCATAAGACCGCCGGATGCAATAATTGCCAGCACCCTGACGTCAGGAGAGGCAAGTAACATGTTTATGGCCTTCAGATCGTCCAGGCCCCCGTCAGTGTCTATTATAACATAATGGGATGGCTTCCATGGATGGGCAAATAATATTTGCGTACAAAATATAAGTAAGAGAGCACTTATTATCTTTTTCATAATTCATTGAAATAATATGCGACTGTAAAAATAAGCAAATGTCGTGCCCATATGAAAAAGTTTTTTCTATATTGAGCGATCATTACTTTCGACCACAGTAAATGAAAAGATTCTGGTTCATTTTCATCCCTGGCCTGATACTGGGGATTCTTTTGGTTCTTGGAAGTAACAGTGCCATAAGGCTTACTTCCAGGAATGAATTCTGCGCAAGTTGTCATATTCATCCCCAGGCTACCACCTCATGGAAACAGTCAGTACATTATATTACGAGGTCAGGTGATAAAACAGCCTGTGTCGAATGTCACCTTCCCCCTAAAGGCCAGGGGCATATACCTGCCAAGATAAAGACCGGTGTAAGGGATGTATGGGGACAGTGGTTTAAGGATCCGGAGAGTTTTAACTGGGAAGAAAAATCAAGGCTCGAAAATGCCAGGAAGCATGTACCGGAGAGTTCGTGCCTCTATTGCCATGAAACATTGTTTACACCCGAGTTGACAAGGGAAGGAGAAGAGGCCCATCTTTATTATGACCAGGCTGAAAAAACCGATGATCTTCATTGTATTAACTGCCACCTGAATGCAGGTCATTATATCGAGGGGTATACTTATGGCAGCAATGAATCATTCGGGTTGGAGGAGAAGCCCGAAATAATTTATGACAGGCCGGCAAATGTTATATCATTCAACTCATACACTGAATATATACCGGGCTCTTCCGTTTCCTTTCAGATGGTGGCAATCCCCGGAGGTGAATTCACCATGGGCAGCCCGGAGAATGAGCCTTTCAGGGATAAGGATGAAGGGCCGCAGGTTAAAGTAAAGATCAGTCCCTTTTTCATGGGAAGGATTGAGGTTACCTGGAATGAATACCTTGCTTTTTATGAGCAGACCTCTGCTGAAGGGCGCACAACAGATACAGAAGGGGTAAGAACAGGGTCGGCTGTCGATGCCATAAGCGGTGCCACACCCCCATATGGTCAGCCCGACCAGAACTGGGGTATGGGTGACAGGCCTGTGATTTCTATTACCCATCATGCCGCCCAAACGTATTGTAAATGGCTTAGCCTGGTTACGGGGAAGACCTACCGCCTGCCTACAGAAGGGGAATGGGAATATGCCTGCAGGGCAGGTACGGAGACACCGTATTTCTTTGAGGGCGATCCTGAAGATTTTCAACGAAGAGGATTTTTGTCGTGGATAAGGAAAAATGATACCTCAAAAATTAATACATTTGTCGTATACCGGGCCAATAGTTCGGCTAAGACACAGGAGCCTGGAGTGGTGAAACCAAATCCCTTTGGCTTAAAAAATATGCCGGGTAACGTGGAGGAATTTTGTTCCGATTGGTATTCAGACAGTACATATGCCATGTATCCTGAATCTGGAGTGACAGATCCTATAGGACCACCCTCGGGTGAAGAAAAGGTAATAAGAGGGGGATCTTTCAGGGACCCGGCCAGTGAGCTGAGGTCAGCAGAACGTGATCATACAAAAACAGAACGGTGGCTGATGACAGATCCCCAGATACCAAAGAGCATATGGTGGTATTCTGATTGTTACCACGTCGGCTTCAGGGTAGTATGTGAGTACGATGAGAACACAGGCAAAACAATGAACGAGTAATTATTATTAATCTTATAACTGATAACCTTGTCCACTGTAGCAAGGCACGGATCTGGAACCGAGGAGCCTGAGCTTGCTATGGCAAGCGATGGTGACGAGCTCGACGAAATGAGTTGGCACGAGTCTGGAGACTCGCGCCAGCGATTTAAGTCAGATCCGCGCCAGCGAAGGAGGACTCATAACTGATAACCATGAAAAATTCCATATCACGACGAAGCTTTCTTGGCAAAGCTGCAGCAGCAGGTGCAGCAGGTGCCGTAATACCCTCTTTTTTGAACTCATGTGCCCCCGATGGCAGTAAGAGAGATATCATAGTACCTGAATTCCTTGACCAGGCACCCGACGGACCTGAATTAAAGGCCGGACTTATCGGCTGCGGTGGTCGTGGCACAGGAGCGGCAATTGATTTCCTTTCATCCGGCCCGAACCTGAAAGTAATTGCCCTGGGTGATGTGTTCACCGACAGGCTTAATTCATGCAGGGAGAGGCTGGTGAAGGAGAAAAATAATGAAGTGGCCGATGAAAACTGTTTTATTGGCTTTAATGCTTTTCAGGAGGTAATTGACTCTGGTGTGGATGTAATAATTCTTGCCACTCCACCTTTCTTCAGACCTGAGCATTTTGCTGCTGCAGTGGATGCACGAAAACATGTTTTCATGGAGAAACCTGTTGCAGTAGATCCTCTAGGTGCAAGGTCAATAATGGCCACTGCAAAAAAAGCAGAGAGCATGGGCCTCAGTGTCGTGACGGGAACCCAGCGCAGGCACCAGAGGGATTATGCCAATACTTATGCACAGGTTGCGGCAGGCACCATGGGTGAGATAGTAAGTGCAAACTGCTATTGGAACCAGAGTAAACTGTGGCACCGTAATCCAAACGCAGAGTGGACTGAAATGGAATATATGATCAGGAATTGGGTAAACTGGTGCTGGCTCTCAGGTGACCACATAGTTGAACAACATGTTCATAACCTGGATGTTATCAACTGGTTTACCGGTAAACACCCTGTCCAGGCTGTAGGTTTCGGATCACGACACAGGAGGGTTACGGGAGACCAGTATGATAATTTCAGTGTAGATTTTGTTCTGGATAATGGTGTACACGTCCACAGTATGTGCCGGCAGATCAATGCTTGTGCAAATAACGTTTCAGAGCATATACAGGGAACCCTCGGTTCATCCAATTGCCGGGATTCAATAGTTGATCTCAGTGGACAGGTGATATGGAAATATGATTATCCCCTGAATGATGAGGGAGAAGAAACAAACAGCGTAAGTATCAGCCCTTATGTCCAGGAACATATTGACCTTGTAACTGCAATCAGGACAGACAAGCCTTTCAATGAAGCAGAAAATACAGCTATCTCTACAATGGTTGGCATCATGGGTCGTATATCATCTTACACGGGAAAACTGGTGACATGGGATGAAATGATGAATTCAGACCTTAAGCTCGGACCCCAGGTGTTCGAATTTGGACCGGTAGACATTCCAAAAGAAGTACCTGTTCCCGGTGAACCATATAAGCCCGATGTGTAGGGTACTGTTATTTCTCGCTATAACTTTTATACTGGATGCCTGCTCATACAATGAGCCTTTATTATTTAGTTTTGCCGTGTCGGTGCAAGAGTGATTTCTTATGTGGCGGCGGTGCTGCCTGGTGGAATACTTCGCGGTTGACCAGCCTTATGGATTCAATTGTATAAAGGGCACGGGGGTTATAATTATTTATTATTTCAAGCACAGGCTTGACCATGCTTCTTTTCACTATGATATAAACCACACCTACTTCTCCTTCAACACCGTGTGCCTGTATGAAGGTAACACCAAAGCCTTTATCCCTTAATGCATCCACAAGGTCTAAGGCTTCGCTCTTTGTTATTACCCTTATCATTTCATGGCCTATGGCCAGGCGCTCTTCCAGTAACATCCCGATGTAATTACCCGCAGCAAATCCTCCGGCATAAGCAAGGTATGCAATCCAGTTGTCAAGATCCTGGAATATCCTGCTTATCGCAAGTAACCATATAAGTATTTCGAAGAAACCAATCAGGGGTGCCACATTTTTCATACCCTTGGATACAAATATTATCCTTATTGTTCCAAGTGAGACATCTGCAATACGTGCCAGGAAGATGAGAAGAGGAAGAACAAGGTAGGAGAAAATGCCGGTTTCAAGAAATTCCATTTCGTAAGGGTTTAGATAATATAATTTATTTAACTAATCTATTATTCCAGTGCTTTTTTCAGGGCTTCTGTTGTGGTGTAATATTTGACGATCATGTTGGGCACCTCCCATTCTGGCATCTCTCCTTTCTCCAGGTATTCCAGGTATTTTTCCATTACCTGGCCGAAATGGGCCTCGTGACCCAGCCTGTATTTTTCAGGTATTATGAATTTCCATTTCTTGTCGTTGACCTCCAGGTATTCAACTCCATCCCACGGTAATTCATCAAGTGCACTTTTCAGTATATCTTCAAACCCAGGGAGGGTATTTTCAAGTTCAATGTACAGTACAGGTATATATCCTTCCTTCTCCCCATGCCTGATCACCAGGTTCGACTTTGTCCCGCGCATTATTGAATAATGAGTATCTCCTGTCCTTTCAGGTGCCCGGTATTTCCATACAACAACTATCCTGGCAAAGGTGTCTTTTATCTTATACAATATTTCTCCGTTTGCATATACGTGGAGCTCACCATCAATAATATCTTTTTCAAGATATGGTGGGAAGTCATCCATTCCGGTTACTTTGCTGAACTGGTCAGCACTCAGGACCGTAGGCCACCTGCGGGCTTCAATAATTTCAATATCAGATCTTTCAAGTATCTCACCCGGGTAACATTCCCATTGAATGAGGTCAACCAGGTGGGTCGTTACATCCACAATACCTTCTCCCTGTTGCTCGGTGTCAAAGAACCACGGGGGCCTGACAAGGGCGGAACCGGCCACATATTTAAAGAAGTGATGTACACTCTCTTTGGTAACAGCTGGTTTATCGGGGCTTCCCCTTACTAGTTGACCGAAAATTTCATTGTTTTGAGACAGGGCTTTCTGAAGCATTGTTGTGATCTCGTATCTCTCGGTCATAATATCATAGAGCAGGACATTATTATCTTCAGCTATGTTGAATGCCTTTTCCAGCATGGGAAATTTATCCGGAGTAATAACCATGGGCTTATCGGCCAGTACATTCAAGCCGGACTTGATCGATTCAAGAATATAATCCGTTTTCTTTTGATTATTGCCTGCCAGCACAACAAGATTCCCCGGTTGCTTCACAAGCATCTGTTCAAAGAAATCGGGACCGGTATATACCTTTTCTTCCCAGGCTGTGGGATTTTCAGACCTATTATTAAAAGACTTTATCTTTTCCAGGTGCTGATTGAGCTCTTTTCCTTCAGGGGCGAAAACAAATACTTCGGGAGATACTCCTTCGTACATATTCTTCTGTACCAGTGCGGCATGGAAATGCCCGGGGTCAACAGTCATAAGTCTAACGTTTTTCATCTTATCATTACCGTCTTTTTTACCTGTACCGCAGGATGTTACTGCAATAATGAAAATGATTAACAGGTATTTAATAAATTGCATATTATATTCCTTTAAAATTCTTAAGTGTATAATTTGTCCCATAGGGCCATCTCTGTGGCCTGGAAAGCATTCCATTTGCCCGGTCGTTATTTATGAATTTTTCTTTATCCGGATCCCAATAAAGTTTGCCAGGCAATTTCATAGCGATATGATGAAGCAGGCATGCAGAACATGAACGGTGTCCTATTTCAGCTGTTGCTACAGGGTCTTTGCGGCTGACAATACAGTCAATCCAGTTTTTATGTTGTTCCGGGCTCTCATAGAGGTGTAGCTCATCTGGTCCTATAACTGAATCCAGTATTTTTTTGTCCGAGGCATCCAGTGCCTGGAGCTCCGTGTCTTCTGCCCCGGGGTCAGAAGCAGTAACCTTAACCGCTCCCCTGGAAACAAAGATCCATCCCTCTGATCCCACAAATTTTACCCCGTTGGGGTATTCTCCGCTTAGATGCATAATTACGCCATTGGCATACCTTGCAGTGGTCTTAAACTTACCATGTACATTCCACAGGCCACTCTCGGGAAATTCCGCATAACCTTCCACTTCCACAGGACCTGTATATTCTGTTCCCAGGCCCCAGTGAGCTGTATCAATATGATGGGCACCCCAGCCGGTGATCATTCCTGCCCCGAATTGTTCGCACCGCAGCCACCCGGGCCTGCTGCCTATATCCGTTTGTGAATGCACCCTTTTCTCGGTGTAATATACATAGGGGGTTGAACCCAGCCACATATCATAATCCAGGTTGTTGGGCACGGGCATTTCGGGTTCTTTTGGTCCGGATGGATCGCCCGGAAGGCCAACATAAATTGTATGTATATCGCCTATTCTGCCATTTCTCACCAGTTCACACGCTTTCTTAAACTGGGGCCATGGATCAAGTGATCTTTGCTGGCTTCCCTGCTGAAAGATGCGGCCTGTACGGTGAATGATATTGCTCATCTGCCGGCCTTCTTCAATTGTGAGTGAGGCGGGTTTCTGAAGATAAATATCCTTACCTGCGAGTGCGGCTTCTATAGCAGGCTGGGCGTGCCAGTGATCAGGGGTTGATATAATCACGGCATCAATCGATGGGTCCAGAAGCATTTCATGATAATCCCGGTAAAGTGAAATATCAACAAAATTCTTTTTACCTGTTTTTTCCTCATAAAATTTCAGGGTCCACTTTTTGCCCTCTTTTGCCCTCTTGCTATCTACATCGGCAATTGCTACCAGCCGTGTAATATCATGCATCAAAGTCATAGGCAAATCATGAGTCATAGCTATTCTTCCAAAACCTATCTGGGCTATGTTGATCTTATTACTGGGTGCACTGTGTCCAAATACAGAAGATGGTACTATGGTCGGCAATACAATTGTTCCGGCAGCACCTGCCAGGCTGTTCCTGATAAATTTACGTCTGGTAATATTTTTTCTGCATGTCATTGTTTTACATTTTATTCCGGTAATGTATTGGTTTTTACACTTGTATAATCAGGTCCACTGCCATCTCCAATGGCCCATATTATTCCGCCTTTTATGTGGTTGATAAGGTCCGGATCGGAATAATGTTTTATTGAGTGTCCCAGGGCAGTGTAGAACACCCTTCCTCCTTCAAATTCATGGTACCAGGCCAGTGGGAAATAGTTCCCAAACACTTCCCCGGGGTATATATCCTTTTGATCATCTTCAATAGTGCGTAGATCAGCGGCTAATAAGATATTAATGTCAGGGTTAAGATGTTTGAGGTAATAGCATTCGTCCTCCCAGTGCCATATGTTTCCCAGAAAACTTGTAGATGGATGATCATGGTCTATAACTTTTATTTCAAACGGTTGGTAGGGAGGGTGCCTCTCAAATTTCCCCCCCAGCATAGCCCAGAACCATTGCCATTCCCGTTCCGATCCGCAGGCTGAATGAATGCCCACCACACTTCCTCCGGCGTGTAGATACCTCACGAAAGCCAGTTTCTGCTCATCGGTGTCAAAGGTTTCATTATTGGTGTTTGATAATACAATGCAATGATACCTTTTCAGGTTATCCTCGTTTATAACTATAGGATTATCACTAACATCAACATTCATCTCATTTTGCTTTCCTATCTTTTCCAGTGCTTTAACGCTTGCTTTTATATTATCATGGACATAGCCTTCACCGTTTTTTGTGTATACAAGTATGTTGGTGTTATAATCTGGTTTCATTTTGCAATCGTTATTGAAGGATAACATTGCGGTCAGAAGGATTATGAGAATCTTATTCATATTTAAATTTTGTGATATTCTTTTCATAAAAATATTACTACTCCACAATTCTTGCTTCTTTCAGCCTGTTTTCCTGTTTTAGGTGGTGGCCGTTGCAGTAATGTGGTTTATATATACCGGATTAGTCAGTCTAAAATAAACAAAAAGTTTATAGTATTTCAAATAACAGTGTAACAGATGCCAGGTAAAATAAATGTGTTTATAAGCATCTTACTTTTATTTAATGTCATATCTTTCTAACTTTGATAATAAGTGTACCACGAATATTACTAACCAAATAAAATTATAGTGATGGCCGATTTTATATATGAAAAACCATTCCAGATCAGTGAAGACAAAACTGAATATCGCCTGATAAGCTCAGATTATGTGAAGCTTAAGAAGGTAAAAGGCAGGAAAATTCTGCATGTTGATCCTGAAGGACTTGAGGAGCTGGCGCGTGAAGCCATAAATGATGTTTCCTTCCTTATGAGAAGCTCCCATCTTGAAAAGTTGAAAAAGATAATTGATGATCCTGAAGCAACAGACAATGATAAATTCGTGGCTTATGTAATGCTCAAAAACCAGGTTATTGCAGCTGCCGGTGAACTGCCATCATGCCAGGATACAGGAACAGCAATTGTAATAGCAAAAAAGGGGGAGGATGTATATACAGGAGCTGATGATGCTGAGCACCTGTCAAAAGGTGTATATGATGTTTATAAGAACAAAAACCTCAGATACTCACAAATTGTGCCTTTTTCAATGTTCGAAGAAAAAAATTCAGGGACTAACCTCCCTGCACAGATCGATATATATTCCAGGCCTGGCAACGAATATGAATTCCTTTTTATCACTAAGGGAGGAGGATCGGCCAATAAGACTTTCCTTTATCAGCAAGCTAAATCCCTGTTAAACGAAGAGAACCTCACCAAATTTGTTAAGGAGAAGATCAAGGATCTGGGTACAGCAGCATGTCCTCCCTATCACCTTGCTCTTGTGATAGGAGGCACCTCGGCGGAAGCAACGCTTAAAACGGTGAAAGAAGCATCAGCAGGTTACCTTGATCACCTGCCAACTGAAGGTAATGCCAGCGGAAGGGCATTCCGTGACCTGGAATGGGAAAAGAAAATTGAAAAGATATGTCAGGAATACGGTGTTGGGGCCCAGTTCGGAGGCAAGTATTTTGTACATGACGTAAGAGTAATAAGATTGCCCCGGCATGCAGCCTCGTGTCCTGTTGGTATGGGAGTGAGTTGCAGTGCTGACCGGAATATTAAAGCTAAAATAAATGAAAAGGGGATATACCTTGAACAACTTGAAAAAAATCCTCAACGCTTTATGCCTGAGAAAGCTCCCGACCTGGATGAACCTGTTGAAATTAACCTTGACAGACCCATGGAGGAAGTGCTGTCTGAACTGACAAAATACCCTGTTAAGACAAGGTTGAGCCTTACAGGCACCCTGGTGGTTGCCAGGGATATGGCACATGCAAGGATAAAGACTATGCTTGACGAGGGTAAGCCGATGCCTGATTATTTCAAAGACCACCCGGTATACTATGCAGGCCCTGCCAAAACACCCGAAGGCATGGCGTCAGGAAGTTTTGGTCCTACCACAGCAGGAAGGATGGACCCCTATGTAGATCTCTTCCAGAGCCACAGGGGGTCGATGATAATGCTGGCTAAAGGCAACCGTTCGCGACAGGTTATTGATGCCTGTAAAAAACACGGGGGGTTTTACCTTGGTACAATAGGGGGGCCGGCAGCTGTACTGGCCAAGGATAATATTAAATCGGTTGAGGTGGTCGATTTTGAAGAACTGGGAATGGAAGCCGTAAGAAAGATAAGGGTTGAGAACCTGGCGGCATTTATACTCACCGATGACAAAGGGAATGACTTTTTTGATGAATACAATAAATTTTAATCATCAGTTTTGGGCTTGAGTAAACAAAGATTAAATCAAACAGCAGATAATTGGCAAAGTGGACCAAAAGCAATATTGGGCGACAGGACAATAAAATTGTAATTGTCACCGGTTCGAACAGTGGTATTGGTTTCCACACAGCAAAAATGCTTGCCTTGAGGGGTGCAAAAGTAATTATGGCATGCCGTAATATTGAAAAGACAAAAATTGCTGCCGGAAAGATATATGAGCAGGACAAGAATGCCGACCTGGAAATAATTCACCTTGACCTTTCTGACCTGGCATCGGTAAGGCGATTAGCAGCGGAGATCAATAAGAGGTATGACAGGCTCGATATACTGATAAATAATGCAGGGGTACTGGCTACTCCATATAAAAAGACCAGGGACGGTTTCGAATGGCAGTTCGGCATAAACCACCTGGGTCACTTTGCCCTTACAGGCCTACTGATTGACCTGCTGATGAAAACTAATGGTTCAAGGGTTGTAACGGTTACCAGTATAGCTCATTTCAGAGGCACGATACATTTCGATGATCTGTCGGGTGCGACATGGTACGGCAGGATGAGGGCATACAGGCAGTCGAAGCTTGCAAACCTGCTTTTTGCATATGAATTGCAGAAAAGACTAAAGAGTTCGGGATCAGGAACAATATCAGTGGCAGCACAGCCTGGTATCAGTTCAACACATATTGTATGGCTCCCTTTCCCGGTTAATAAATTGAAGAATCTTGTATTGATGAGTGCTGCAAAGGGCTCACTTTCGGTACTTATGGCGGCAACAGAAAAAAACATCAGGGGTGGTGAATATATTGGTCCTTCCGGTGTCTGGCATGCTTATGGTTATCCATCTGTCCTCAGGTCAGGTAAATCATCCTATGATGAGGCATTATGGGCTAAACTCTGGAAGGTGTCAGAACAGATGACAGGAATATCCTATCTGAATGTTAAATAAGGAATTGTTTTAAAATTATTCTTTTCCGGTATTACATAGGTGTATAATTCGCCCGCTATAAATATTCATGTTTTCACTAGCCTAAATTTAACCATGGTCTACGGGTTCCATATGTATTGTAGCTTCAATATCGTGCTTATTCCTTATTTCATTTTCAATTTTGGTAACCAGGTCATGACCCTTGTTTACTGAAATATCACCATCCATGATAATATGAAAAGTCAGTTCTTTATGATTAACATAATTGTGGATTTGGAAGTGATGGGGGTGCAGGTCTTTCCCCGCTGTTGAATAAACGATGGATTTAATGTTATTTACAAGTTCCTGGCTTGGCTTTTCACCAAGGATTTTATTTATCGATCCAGCAACAATTTCATATGTGGCATAGAAAATCATCAGGGAAATTATAATCCCCAGTACACTGTCAATCCACCAGAAATAATTCCTCAGCATGATACCAACAAGGACGATTAATGATGATAAAGCATCAGTACGGTGATGCCAGCCGTCAGCTTTTACAGATGCATTTTCAAATTTGCGGGATAGATAGAAAGCATATTGAGCAAGCCCTTCTTTTACCAGTATCGATACAATTGTTACTATAATTGCAACCAGGCCAAAATCTGCAGATTCCCTTTCCCTGAAATTTATAACAGAATCTTTAATAAAATTCCAGGCTATGAGTGCCAGCAGAAACCCTATAAATAAAGCTGCTATATGTTCCCATCGTCCGTGACCGAATGGATGTTCTTTATCCGCTTTTTTTGCTGAGAGTTTTGTTCCTGCGATAACTATCACCGAACTTGCCGAATCGGAAAGTGTATGCCAGGCATCGGCTACCAGTGCTATTGAATTTGATATTATTCCTGCCCATAATTTAAGACCGAAAAGAACTACATTGGCAACAATTGACACTATTCCTTCAAGGTATCCGGCTCGTTGTCTTTTTTTCATATACGTAATTATTCAGGATAGTTCTTTAACGCTGTAAAGGTAACATAGTTATATTTAAATAGCCATAAAACGTAATATGTTATAGTTGTTATCGGGCTAAGTAACTCAACATACAATTATTTTGATCATTGTTTTGGTCAGTCGCTTAAACAATGTTATATTTGCACACACATTGCGGGGTGGAGCAGTGGTAGCTCGTTGGGCTCATAACCCAAAGGTCGGAAGTTCGAATCTTCCCCCCGCTACAAAGAAAAGCCTTAACGCAAAGCGTTGAGGCTTTTTATATACCCGCCCGTCAAAAGTTTGCTTTTGTAAGGGATGTTATATAAAAAGCCTCATCCATGCATAGCATGGTAAGGCTTTTCTTTGTTAAGCACTTCACAAGAAGATCACGAGCGAAGCGAGTAATCTTCCCCCCCGAAGATCACGCGACCGCAGGGAGGGTAATCTTTAACCTTCGCCAGGAATCCCGGGCTCTGCTAAGGTCACCCCCTTACTTCAATAAGAGTAAATTAATTTGTAATTTTGAAACTCGACTTAATAATGTGTTTAATGCAAATAAAAGGTAACTTTATCCGGCTACCAATTTAATAGTACATCTATGCCACGCGTATTCAAAGCTACCAATATAGAGAATGAAGAAAAAGAGGTAAAGAAGGATTACCTAGACCGGCACATGCCCCATGTAATTTGTGAAGACAGGGTAAAGAAAGGAGAGGCGTTCAGGGTGAAAGTAAGGATGGGTGAACATTACACCCACCCAGATGATTATGATCATTATATAAGCAACATCCAGTTATGGAACAGGGAAACACTACTGGCAGAAACAAGGTATTCATCGGGAGCATACGGGAATAAAGCTTCCAATGTGGAGGTTGATTTCTACATTATTGCTCCCGAGGTATCGATGAACCTATCGGCTATGGCCGTATGTACAAAGCATGGCTTGTGGCAGAGTGAAGATAAACCCGTGAAAGTTATTTAAAATGGCAAAAACCGACACCAAAAAAAGGAGCTGGAGAGATAAGTACCGGTTCTCCATATACAATGACAAAACATTTGAAGAAGTATGGCATATACGAATGACAAGGTACAGTGGCTTCCTTCTGCTTGTTTTCCTTGTGCTTTTTATTGTCGGTCTTACCACGGTGCTCATATCTTTCACCAATCTAAGGGAATTTATCCCGGGATATCCTGATGGTAATACCAGGCGCAATATTATAATGAATGCAATAAGGCTCGATTCCCTTGAGAATGAACTGGAACTCAGAGATCAGTATTTTGCCAATCTGAATGCAATAATATCAGGTAAGGAGCCTATTGACCGGGTTGCCGGACAGGATACCACAGCCAATTATGAAGATATTACCTTCAGTAACTCTGCCGAGGATTCTTTGCTCAGGCTGCAGGTTGAACAAGAAGAGCAATATAACCTTTCCTTCCTGGAAGATTACACTGCGCGCAATATGAATCTCTCCAATATTCATTTCTTCCCCCCGGTTAAAGGTATAGTTTCAGGGCATTTCAAGCCTCGCACCAGGCATTACGGCACAGATATAGTTACCTCTCCCAAGGCGGTAGTTTCAGCAACACTGGATGGCACTGTGATCTTTACCGGTTGGACCATGGAGACAGGTTGGGTTATCCAGATTCAACATGCAAATAATCTGATTTCTGTGTACAAGCATAATGCTACCCTATTAAAGGAGCCGGGTGACAATGTAGTGGCAGGAGAAGGGATAGCCGTGGTTGGAGATTCAGGAGAATTATATACGTCGGGCCCTCATTTGCATTTTGAGATATGGTATAACGGCGAAGCGATTAATTCCGAGGATTATATATTATTTTAATTTACTGGAGGAGAATGTTTTGAAGAGATTAGCCATTCTGGGTTCTACAGGTTCAATAGGGACACAGACACTTGATGTGGTTCAAAGTCACCCTGACAAGTTTACGGTTAAGGTGCTCACAGGCTACAGTAATGTTGAGCAGCTGGCCGCCCAGGCCAAAAAATACAAACCCGACACCGTGGTTATTGTAAACGAGGCCTATTATAAGGTTCTCAAGGGACACCTATCGGGGATGCCTGTGAAAATATATGCTGGCATAGAGGCTGTGGTTCATGCTGTTGCGCAGAACGACATTGATATGGTTGTTGCCGCCATGGTTGGTTTTTCCGGCTTGAAACCTGTAATAAAAGCCATTGAAACAGGAAAGGATATTGCACTGGCAAATAAGGAGACCCTTGTTGTCGCTGGCGAAATTATTAATAAGCTGGTTTTAAAACACGGTATTCAGGTAATTCCTATTGATTCGGAACATTCTGCCATTTTGCAGTGTCTTGCAGGTGAGGAAGACAATCCGCTTGAAAAGATAACCCTCACCGCTTCAGGGGGTCCATTCAGACAGTATCCCATTGATAAACTTTATGATGTAAAGCCCGAGGAGGCCTTGAGGCATCCTAACTGGGATATGGGAAACAAAATTACTATTGATTCGGCTTCGATGATGAACAAAGGCCTTGAAGTTATTGAGGCAAAATGGTTTTTCGATCTCAGACCTGACCAGATAGAAGTCATAATACATCCCCAGTCAATTATTCACTCCTTTGTTCATTTTGCTGACGGATCTGTCAAGGCTCAACTTGGGATTCCCGATATGAGGTTACCCATAGTTTATGCACTTGCTTATCCCACCAGGATCACAACTGACCTTCCAAGGTTTAATATCCGGCAGTTTGATAAACTTACTTTTGAGGAGGTTGATACAAAAAAATTTCGTAACCTTGCACTCGCTTATAAAGCACTGGAAAAAGGAGGGAATTTGCCCTGTGCAATGAATGCTGCCAATGAAGTTGCAGTGGAGGCTTTCCTTGCAGGCTCTCTTGGCTTTATGAAGATGACGGAGATGATTGAAACAATAATGGATGAAACAAAGTTTATAGAAAAGCCGGGTATTGATGATCTTGAAGAGACAGACAGGCTAAGCAGGGTGGCTGCCGGCGAGTATATTGGAAAAACGGATGTAAGATGACAGTATTGATAAAGATACTACAATTTATTGTAAGCCTTTCCGTGATAGTAATTATTCATGAGTTAGGCCATTTTATCTTAGCAAAATTATTTAAGACAAGGGTTGAAAAGTTTTACCTTTTCTTCGACCCATGGTTCTCCTTATTTAAGTTTAAAAAAGGTGAAACTGAATATGGTATAGGATGGTTGCCACTGGGTGGTTATGTTAAAATATCCGGGATGATCGATGAATCAATGGACCGTGAACAGATGAAAAAACCACCACAGCCTTATGAATTCAGGTCTAAACCATCCTGGCAAAGGCTCCTGATAATGACCGCGGGTGTGGTTTTTAACTTCATCCTTGCAATTGTACTTTACGTAATGGTACTTTTTTCCTGGGGCGAGACCTACCTGCCCACAGAAAATGTGAAGTATGGGATAGTCACTGATTCACTGGGCCATGAAATGGGTCTCAGGGATGGAGATAAGATAGTATCTGTAGACGGTGAATATATTGAAAATTTTTACCAGATAATTCCTGAAATAATCCTCAATGAAAGAGACCAGATCACAGTTGAAAGAGACGGTGAATTGGTTGAGATAGATATCGACAAGAAATATATTCCTCATATAATAAAGGGCAAGGGCAGAATTGATGCCCGAATGCCTTTTATGCCCTTCGAGGTCTCAGATTTTATGAAAGAATCACCGGCCAGGGAAGCAGGCATAAAGATTGGCGACAAGCTTGTAGGTGTTGATGGTAGAGAGTTTAGATTCAATGATCAATATGTTCAATACCTGGAGGATAAAAGGGGTAAGGAAATAACTGCAAATATCCTCAGGGGGAATGACAGCCTGTCAATAGACCTGCAAACCACAGATGAGGGTATGCTGGGGATCGTCAGGGATGCCGAGGGCTTACTGGAGCTGCGCACAGTTAAATACGGTTTCTTTGAATCAATACCGGCAGGCATATCCAAGGGATTCCGGACGCTAAAAGATTACCTTAAACAGTTTAAACTTATATTCTCAAGAGATACAAAAGCATATGAATCACTGGGAGGTTTTATTACTATTGGCAGCATATTCCCCGGCATATGGGACTGGCAGGCTTTCTGGACTCTAACGGCATTTCTATCAATAATACTGGCAATAATGAATATCCTGCCCATACCAGCATTGGACGGGGGCCATGTTATGTTCCTTCTTTACGAGGTCATAACAGGACGGAAGCCAAGTGATAAATTCCTGGAATATGCCCAGCTTGCAGGGATGATAATACTTATTTCATTGCTGATATATGCAAATGGGAATGATATTTTACGCTTATTGAGGAAATAGCTTTTTTTAATTAACTTTGTAAGGATTACTAATTGTTAACAATACAGATTATGAACATAATAGCAGGCATGTTTGGACCAACTGAGATTATTCTTATTGTTCTTGTGGTTGTTATTCTTTTCGGCGGACGTAAGATTCCGGAGCTGATGAAAGGCATAGGGCAGGGCATGAAAGAGTTTAAGAAAGCCACCAAGGATGAACAAAAAGAAGAAGAAAGACTGAAAGAGAAATAGCCACTCTTATAATATTGGTGTAAGAGCCTGCCTCAAGCAGGCTTTTTTTAACTGAATACATATGAAAAAGATAGTTATAATCACTACATACATCGTCTTTTCCCTCTTATTATATTCATGTGGCGATTCAGGGGGTGGCCGGTCAATGCTCCCCAATGTTTCTGGCAGCTCTGGTGAGGTGCTTGTAGTTCTTAACAAAGCGGAATGGGAGGGCCCGGTAGGCCTAAAAATACGGGAAGTGCTCGCTGCTCCCGTTGACAGGTTGCCACAGCCGGAGCCAATATTCAATCTTGTACATGTTAGCCCCACCGCCTTCAGCAAGCTATACCAGACACACAGGAATGTTATTTTTGTTGAAACCGGAGGAGATAAAGAAAAACAGGTGACATTCCAGGAAAACACCTTTGCCATCTCACAATTGATGATAGACCTTGAAGGCGGCAATGAGGAGGAAGTGATAAACCTTCTGGATGAACAGGGGCAGACGATAATTAATAAAATTAATATTGCCGAGCGTGACAGGTGGGTATCAATATATAAGCGAACCCTCAACAGTACAGTATTCAATAAGCTAAGGGATGACCACAAAATGACCCTTTTTATACCCGCCCACTTTTCACTCGATGTTGAAGAGAAAGGTTTTATGTGGTTCTCTTATGAGACGCCGACCACAACACAGGCTATTCTTATTCATTATTTTGATCACCGTGGTGAAAATTACTTCAACAAAGACAGCATAATAAGTATAAGAAATAATATGACTGAGGAGAAGGTGGAAGGTCCGACCAGGGGAACATACATGGCCATAGAGGATCAGGTGCCTGTAAAATACCGGCTTTTCAGGTTCAGGGGAAGAGATTATGCAGAGATGAGGGGTTTATGGACACTCGAGAACGGATTTATGGGAGGTCCCTTCGTTAACGTGGTAACCCGTGATGAAGTTAATGGCAGGTTTGTAATGCTGGATGCCTTTGTTTATGCACCCAATGATGATAAGAGAGAACTACTAAGACAGGTGGAAGCTATTCTATTCACCATCGACTTTCCTGACGAAACAGAGATTGTTGTAAGACCAGGGAATTAACTTATTAATTATTTCTCCTCGGGTTCATATTTCTGATTTCTCAGAACAGGATGGAAACCGGCTTCGCTGATAATGGACCTTAGCTCCTCTGCATTGAACATCCCTGGTGAACCAGCCGCGCTTACAACATTTTCCTCCATCATTACAGACCCCAGATCATTTGCCCCGGCATGTAGACTCATCAATGCAGCATCCCTTCCGGTTGTAAGTATTGATGATTGTATGTTCCTGATATTATTAAGCACGATCCTGCTAATGGCTATAATTCTCAGATGGTCATTTATACCTGTCTTATTATGCACCCCATATTTACGTGCCAGGACAGTCCCTTTGTGCTGGAAGGGCCATGGCACGAAAGTGATAAAGCCATAATGACCCTCGGGCTTCTGACTTTGCAGGTCACGAAGGCGTATAAGGTGAGTAATTCTCTCTTCTATGTTTTCAACGTGACCATACATCATGGTGGCGGAGGTTGGTAGGTTCATTATGTGAGCTTCTTTCATGACTTCCAGCCATTCTTCCGTAGTGGCTTTTGCAGGGGAGATAAATTTTCTAACCCTCTCAACAAGTATTTCTGCCCCTGCACCCGGCAGGCTGTCAAGACCTGATTCAACCAGCTTCTCAAGGATGTATCTGAAGGACTTTTTCTCTATCCTTGCAAGGTGTACAACCTCCGGTGGACTAAGTGCATGTAACTTAAGCTCAGGGAATTCATTCTTGAGCTGACTGAAAAGACCGGTATAGTACCTGAGATCCAGCGAGGGATGTAAGCCTCCCTGAAGTAATAATTGCTTGCCTCCACGCTCAAAGAGGTCTGTTATTTTTTGCCTGTATTCATCAAGGGTGGTGAGATATGTGTCAGGGTCACCGGGTTTACGGCAGAAATTGCAAAACTTGCATTGGGATAAACAAATATTTGTGATATTTACATTGCGATCGATCATCCAGCCGACATTATTCCCGGGGACATGTTTTTCCCTCAATAATCTCGCTACCAGCATAAGTTCAGGAAGAGGGGATTCCCGGTAAAGGACAACTGCTTCTCCGGATGAAAGAGGCTCAAGGCTCAGGGCCTTTTTATATATTTTTTCCCTGCTTTTCATCTCCTCACAAAGGTAGTTGAATATCTAATATACGATCAAATTTTATTAACTTTACATCTTTTCAAAATATCTCATTTACCTGTAATGTACCCAAGAGTAGAAACAATAAGTAAAATATTACCCGACCGTTCGGCAGTAATTATAGTAAAAGGAAAAAAGCTCCCCGAATGGTTGGTGCTTACAAAAACCGAACATGAATACGCCAGACGTTGCATGGCCGACAGTGAGGATGTTATAATAATTAATTCCTATTATAAACTAAGCATAATAATACGGGAGAAAGAATATGATGGATCTCACAGGAAGTATGAAGAATTGAGGAGAAAGGCAGCCAGGGTAAGGGATATTCTGAAAGAACATAAGAAGCAGGAAATACTGATTGCTGCAGATCATGATATTAATTCGGTCCTTTCTTTTGCCGAGGGCTTGATTTTGAGTTGTTATGAGTTCACCAGGTACAGGAAGGAAAACAAGAAAAGTAACCATCAAGTCTATCCGTCTGAAATTTATTTGTACGGCGAGCTTAAAAGGGATGATATTAATTGGTTGAACGTTGTTGCCAGAGGTGTATATTTTGCACGCGATATGGTAAATGAACCCAATAATTATCTCAACGCCGTTAATTTTGCGGATATTGTAAAACAACATGCTACGAATGCCGGAGTACGGGTAGAGGTATATGGAAAGAAAAAGATTGAATCTTTGAGGATGGGAGGGCTTCTTTCCGTAAATAAGGGCAGTGTTGCCCCCCCTACTTTCAGTATACTCGAATGGCTGCCCCCCGAGCCTGTGAATACCAAGCCTCTTATCCTGGTTGGTAAGGGTGTTATGTTTGATACCGGGGGCATCAATCTCAAAGCCACCAACTATATCGAGGAAATGAAAATGGATATGGCAGGAGGGGCTGTGGTTTCGGCTGTATTATCAGCAGTGGCTGAAGCAGGTGTGAGTGTACATTTGGTGGGACTGATTCCTGCTACTGACAATAGGCCGGGGAATGATGCCTTTGTTCCCGGTGATATTATTACTATGTTCAACGGTACAAGGGTCGAGATAATAAATACCGATGCCGAGGGCAGGTTAATACTTGCTGACGCCCTGAGTTTTGCGGGAAATTATGATCCCTCACTTGTTATATCCATAGCAACACTTACGGGATCTGCAGAAAATGCCTTTGGCAGCCAGGCCATTGCACTGATGGGCAATGCTGAAAGGGAGATGTTTGAGCTCCTGAAGAAAGCAGGTGAGGCAGTGTATGAACGTCTAGCCGAAATGCCGTTTTTTGATGAATATGGAGAAATGATAAAATCTGAGATAGCCGATCTTAAGAACCTCGGAGAGAAAAAAGCAGGGGCCATTACGGCTGGTAAATTCCTGGAGCACTTTACAGATTATCCCTTCATGCACCTTGATATTGCAGGATGTGCCATTTCGCAAAAAGCTGAACATTACCGACCCAGGGGGGGTACGGGCACAGGTGTCAGATTACTGGCAGAGTTTATCAGAAGACTGGAAAAAACGGATAAGAAAAAGTAAAAAATGGAAGAATGATGGATAAAGAGAATATTATCGTAGGGATTACACACGGAGATATAAACGGGATAGGTTATGAGGTTATCATAAAAACCCTTTTAGATAACAGGATAATGGAAAAATGCACACCCGTGGTGTACGGTTCGCCTAAAGTTGCTGCTTACCACCGTAAAGCATTGAACATAAGCAATTTCAGCTTTAATAATATAAAGGAAGCTACTGATGCAAATCATAAGAGGGCTAATATAATTAACTGCCTTGACGATAACGTCAGGGTTGAACTGGGAAAATCCACTCCCATGGCCGGTGAAGCAGCTGTAATACCACTGGAGGCAGCTGTGAAAGATCTGCTTGATAACAAAATAGACCTTCTTGTTACAGCACCGGTAAATAAATTTAATATACAATCAGATATATTTAATTTTCCGGGACATACGGAATATCTCAAAAACAGGTTTGGTGTGGATGATGTTTTAATGCTGATGGTAGCTGACAGTTTGAGGATTGGGGTTGTGACAGGTCATATGCCCTTGCGGAAAGTACCCGACAGCCTGAGTAAGGAACTTATAATCACGAAACTGAAAATTATGGATAGTTCTCTTACTATTGACTTTGGTGTTCGCAAACCTCGCATAGCGGTCCTTTCACTTAATCCTCATAGTGGAGATGAAGGATTACTGGGTGATGAGGAAATAGATATAATCATTCCGGCTATCGAACAGGCTGCCGAAGAGGGTATACTGGCCTTTGGCCCATATTCCCCTGACGGCTTTTTTGGATCAGGAGCCTATAACAATTTTGATGGCATAATGGCGATGTATCATGATCAAGGACTCACACCTTTCAAGGCTCTGGCCCTTGGTGAAGGTGTCAATTTTACTGCCGGTTTACCCGTTATTCGCACATCACCCTCACATGGCACGGCTTATGAACTTGCAGGTAAGGGTAAAGCATCGGAATTATCATTCAGGAAGGCTATATTCCTGGCCTGTGACATCTACAAAAACAGGGAATTGTACCGCGAGATAACAAGCAATCCCCTGAAGCACCAGGATATTGATACAAGGACTGAAATACCGGATGAACTTCCCCCGGAAGAGAATAATATAAATGAGCCATTATGATTGAATATATCAAAGGGAAGATAACATCCCTGACCCCTACATATGTCATAGTTGAAGACGGAGGCCTCGGATATTTTATCAATATATCGCTTACAACATTTACCGGGCTGGAAAATTCAGACGAGTGCAGGCTCCTCATTCATGAAGTAATAAGGGAAGATGCTCATATGCTCTATGGCTTTTATTCTGAAAATGAAAGATATATTTTCAGGCTTCTGATATCAGTCTCAGGAGTTGGTGCAAACACGGCTCGCATGATGCTTTCTTCAGTTGAGGCACAGGGTATAGAGAAAGCTATATTACAATCAGATGTAGGCATGCTAAAAGGAATTAAAGGGATAGGGGCAAAAACTGCTCAACGCATAATAGTTGATCTTAAAGATAAGGTTGGTAAATCCGCAGAGGCAGCTGAAATATTCATGGACCAGGACAATACTATCAGGGAAGAAGCGTTTACAGCATTAGTGATGCTTGGTTTTCCGAAAAACTCCGTTAAAAAGACCCTTGAAAAAATCCTGAGAGAAGAAGGGGATCTTACAGTGGAGCAACTCATAAAGAAAGCCTTAAATATTTTGTAAAACTGAACGATACTGGTATTGAGATCAGGGCCCGTATATAGTGCTAACCTGCCTGTAATAGTATTTTTTATCCTTTGTTTCCTGCCGGGAATAATGATAAATGGTCAGGATGTGGGCCGCGATACCACCAGAAATCTGAGATTCCCCTTTGATGACCGCTCAGGCCTACCATGGGAAAAACAGGTTATTTCCCCACTTAAAATGGATATGCCTTCCAATTTCTCCAGTAAAGTGGTGTATGATCCGGAGAAAAATGAGTACATATACTATGAAAAAGTAGGAGGCCTAAATATCAGGCAACCTATTCATATGAGCCCCGACGAATATTATGATTTTGTTTTTGAAAACTCGATAAGGGAATACTGGAGATATAAATTCTCAGGTGATGAATCACTGGCAAGGGAATCACTGATACCCCAGATACAATTTGGAGGTGAAGCCTTTGACAAATTATTCGGGTCAAACACTATAGATATTATACCACAAGGATCAGCCGAACTAATTTTCGGCTTAAATATCTCCAGAACCGAAAACCCAACCCTTTCAGAAAAACTGAGGACAATACCAACATTTGACTTCCAGGAAAAGATACAGATGAACGTCACGGGCGCCATCGGGGATAAAATGCAGCTTGGCATTAATTATAATACAGAGGCTATGTTCGATTTTGAGAACAGGACCAGGCTTGAGTATTCAGGCGATGAGGATGAAATAATAAAAAAGATTGAGGCGGGTGATGTTACACTGCCCCTGCCGGGCACACTGATCACGGGAAGTCATAGTCTTTTCGGACTTAAAACAGAACTACAATTTGGCAGGCTCACGATAACAAATGTTTTTTCACAGCAAAAAGGTGAATCTTCTACCTTGCAGGTTAAGGGAGGTGCCCAGTTGAGCGACTTCGAAGTAAGGGCTGATGAATATGAAGCAAATAAACATTTCTTCCTTTCGCAATACTTCAGGGACACTTATGACAATGCCATGAAGAACTTGCCGGCAATAAGCTCAGGGGTAAATATCGAAAGGATAGAAGTATGGATAACCAATAAAACCAGCAATTTTGAAGAAACAAGGAATATCCTGGCCTTAATGGATCTCGCAGAGGATCAGGAAAATATTTATAACGAGGTGCCTGGCTTCCAGGCTGTGCCGGGTGCAGGTCCATATCCGGATAATGGCGTAAACGGGATGTACTCACAACTTAAATCCGTATATCCAACTACACGGGACGTTGATAAAATAACTGATTCATTTGACCCCATCGCGCAGGATTTTCAGATAGGTACCCACTATGAAAAAATTGAAAATGCAAGGAAGCTTACTGAACGTGAATACACTGTAAACAGGCAACTGGGATTTATATCTCTGAATGTTGCTTTGAATAACGATGAAATACTTGCTGTGGCGTATGAGTATACCATGGGAGGTAAGGTATACAAGGTAGGAGAATTCTCAACAGATGGAATAAGCGCTCCTGATGTTTTGTATCTGAAATTGCTTAAAGGGACAAACCTCACACCGCGCTTGCCGACGTGGGATCTGATGATGAAAAATATTTATGCATTGGGAGCCTACCAGATAGAACGCCAGGACTTTGAGCTGCATATACTCTACCAGGATGATGAAACAGGAAACTCAATAAATTATATTCCTGAAGGAAATCTGAGCGATCAGATATTGCTGGGGGTGATGGAACTGGACAATCTGAACAGCCAGCTTGACCGTGAACCTGACGGTGTATTTGATTATATCGAAGGGCTAACAATTGAGCCTTCAAAGGGCCGACTTATATTCCCCGTGCTGGAGCCATTTGGCAGCCATCTGAAAAGTAAATTTGCTGACCCGGCCCTCGCAGAAAGGTATGTTTTCCAGGAACTGTATGACTCAACACAGACAAAGGCCGTCCAGAGTGCCGAAAAGAATAAATTCAAAATATCAGGTACTTATTCATCAGCATCAGGATCCGAAATATACCTGGATGCTGTAAATATTCCCCAGGGTGGTGTCAAAGTCACCGCCGGTGGTGTTCCTCTAACAGAGAATGTGGACTTCACAGTAGACTATAATGCAGGGAGAGTGGAGATTATAAATCCTGCATTGATAGAATCTCAAACTCCAATCCAGGTATCACTAGAGAGTAACCAGTTTTTTGGTTTCCAGACCAAAACACTGGTGGGTACACATCTCGATTACAAAATATCGAATGATTTCAATGTGGGAGGAACAGTTCTTCACCTTACAGAAAGGCCATATACTCAAAAGGTCAATTTTGGTGAAGAGCCTATATCAAACACCATCCTGGGTTTAAATACATCATATCGGTCACAGTCACAGTTTATTACCAAAATGGTGGACGCCCTTCCCTTCATTGAAACAAAGGATCCCTCATCAATAAGCTTTTTTGGTGAGTTTGCCCACCTTATACCCGGTCACTCCAGGGCAATCAGCTCTGCAGGTAATTCCTATATCGATGATTTCGAGGCCAGTGAGATACCCCTTGATATGAAAACATACAATGCATGGGTCCTGTCTAGCGTTCCGCAGGGACAGGATGATCTTTTCCCGGAGGCAAGGCTTAATAATGAATTGACAAGTGGTTTTAACAGGTCCAAGTTGGCCTGGTATGTTATTGATCCCTTGTTTCTTCGTAATGGATTAACCACCCCTGATCATATTAAAAATAACCCCGACCTCCAATCGAGCCATTTTGTCAGGGAGATATATGAAAACGAGTTGTTCCCTTTTAAAGAAAGCCCTTCAGGTATACCTACAAATATCGCTGTGCTTAACCTTGCTTTTTATCCCGATGAAAAAGGGCCTTACAACTATGAAACAAGTCCCACCGCATATTCATCGGGGATGAACCAGGAAGGGCTCCTAGCCGATCCTGAAAGCCGATGGGGCGGCATCATGAGGGAAATACTCACAAGTGATTTTGAAACAGCAAATATCCAATATGTCAAATTCTGGTTAATGGATCCCTTCGTTGAGGATCCCACACATGACGGAGGCGACCTCTACATTAACCTGGGGAATATCTCCGAAGATATACTGCGCGACTCGAGAAAGGCATTTGAAAATGGACTGCCAACATCCCCGGAGATTATTAACGTTGACACAACATCATGGGGTAGGGTGCCAACGGTACAGTCAGTCGTCCATGCCTTTGACAATAATCCTGAATCAAGAAGATACCAGGATGTAGGACTCGACGGACTGTCTAATCAGAATGAGCAGACATTTTTTACTACTTACCTTGAACAGGCGGAAGGCATTGTTAACCCCGACGTGCTGGATAATATTGTCGCGGACCCCTCAAATGATGATTTCCACTATTTCAGGGGATCTGATTATGACAATCAGCAACTGGGTATTCTTGAACGTTATAAGAAGTATAACGGTATGGAAGGCAATTCGCCAACCTCGGAAATGAGTGAAGAAACATACCCCACCAGCGGGTCTACAATGCCCGATATGGAGGACATAAACAGGGATAACACCCTGAGCGAAACAGAAAGTTATTACCAGTACAGGGTGAGCATGAGACCCGAGGACATGGAGGTGGGGAAGAATTATATAGTGGATGAAATAGAATACACCGCAACATTTGCCAATGGAGAGCAGTCAACTGTAAAATGGTACCAGTTTAAAATACCGGTAACTGATTACAACCGGACAATTGGGAATATACAGGATTTTAAATCCATCAGGTTCATGCGTATGTTCCTGCGGGGATTCAACCAGGATGTTATACTGAGGTTTGCAAAACTTGACCTTGTTCGTGCCGAATGGCGTAAATATAATATTTCTTTCCTCGAGGGCGGGGAAAGGGTCAGTGTTCCCGAACCTGAAGATGGCACTTTCGAAATAAGCTCGGTAAGCATAGAAGAGAATGCAGGGAAAGAACCTGTGAATTATGTTTTACCCCCTGGATTCGACAGGGTTATTGATCCTTCCAATCCCCAGCTCAGGCAACTTAACGAACAGTCAATGGTGCTCAGGGTACTGGACCTTGAAGACGGTGATGCAAGGGCTGCTTTCAAGAATGTTAATCTTGATATACGCCAGTACAGGAAGTTGAGGATGGAAGTGCACGGTGAGGAAATTATCGGGGAGCCCTTGCTGGATGATGAGGTAAGCGTTTTTATACGCATTGGCTCCGATTATAAGGGTAATTTTTATGAGTACGAATTGCCATTGAAACTTACCCCCCCTGGATATTATAATAAGGATGACGATGATGATAGGGCAATAGTGTGGCCCGAAGAAAACAGCTTTAATATTGACCTTTCCCTCTTCCAGGATGCAAAAAAAGCACGGAATGCAGAACTAAACCGCCAGGGATCATCGCTATCCCGTTCAGATATATACGTTTATCCGCATGATAATGCCAGGATTAGTGTTTCAGGTAATCCAAACCTCAGTAACGTGAGAGTAATAATGGTTGGAGTACGTAATCCCATTAAAACCAGGAGTGGAGATAATGATGATGGTTTGCCAAAATCAGCTGAAGTATGGGTTAATGAACTAAGGTTAAGCGATTTCAATGAAGATGGAGGATGGGCTGCCAATGCCCGCATGCAGGCCAAGCTTGCCAACCTGGGGACGGTGGATGTTGTTGGTCAGACCAGCACACCCGGATTCGGAAGCCTTGACATGAAAGTAAATGAAAGAAGCAAGGAACAGGTTTATAAATATGATCTCTCGTCCAATCTTGATCTGGGCCGTTTTTTCCCCGAGGAGGCAGGTGTTAGGTTACCGGTATATGTGGGTTATTCTGAATCCCACATACAACCACAGTATAATCCCCTTGATCCTGATATATTGCTAAAAGATGCACTCGAAGACCTGGATCCTGTTGAAAGAGATTCCCTGAAAACAATAGCTGAAGACTACACTCAGAGAAAAACGATTACGGTAAGCAATGCAGGCATAAACAGGCAAAAGGAAAAATCATACCCCTGGGACATTTCAAATTTCTCGGTAAATTATACGTTTAACGAGATATACAGGAGTAATGTAAATACAGAAATAAATGTTGAAAAAAATTACCGGGGCGGGATTAACTATAATTATGATGCAGACCCGGAAAATATTACACCTTTCCAGAATGTTAAGCTCTTCCGGGGGCAGATCTTCAGGCTTATCAGGGACTTTAATTTCTACCTCCTGCCCAGGCATGTGGGCATAAGGACAGACCTGAGCAGGTATTACAATGAAGTAAAGACCAGGAATATCAATAACGAATATATTAAAATCAAACCCACTTTCAGGAAGGATTTCGAGTGGACGCGGTTCTATGATATAAAGTATGATATTACAAAACAGCTGAAAGTCGATTTTACAGCTACGAATATTTCACGAATTGATGAACCAGAAGGAGGGGTAGACAGGGAAAGGTACACTGACCAGTACCAGGCATGGAAAGACTCTGTCTTGATCAACCTTCGTAATTTTGGAAGGAATACGCATTATAATCATATAATAAATGTAAATTATAATATACCAATTAATAAATTACCACTCCTGAGCTGGCTGAACAGCAACCTGCGATACCGTGCCAGTTATGACTGGCTCGCAGGAGCACTTTATCCTGACAGTATGAACATCAACCTGGGTAATACAATAAAAAATTCAAGTACAGGCCAGCTATCGGCCCAGGCTAATCTTACCAACCTGTATAATAAATCAAATTTTCTGAAGAACATTGAGAGGAATACCAGGCCCGGCGCTGCCCAGAGAATGCAAACAGAATACCGTACCGTGACCTATACCCGTGAAAGAGTTGATCTGACAGCTGATGAAGCAAAGAATATTTATCATAACCTGAGGACAAGAGATGTAAAAGTAAGCGTTTACAGGCCTGACGGAACTGAAGTGCAGGGGAAAACCGTAATTGAAACAAACAGTAAAATAGTGTTCACGGCATCCGAGGATGTTGATAATGCAAGGGTAAAAATTGAAGGAAAGGTGGAGAAAAAAAGAAGTCCACTCATAGTGGCGGGTGAATATTTTGTAAGAGCCCTGATGGGGGTGCGCAATATTTCTGTTAATTATCAGATTAATCACGGCCAGATGTTACCGGGCTTTACCCCTGAGTCAGAAGTTCTTGGGATGACCAGGACGGGTGACATATTTGCACCGGGATGGCCTTTCATTGCCGGTTATAATGACCCTGATTTTTTTGATAAGGCACTCATGAATAACTGGATTACAACCGATACTCTGCTAAATACGGCTGCTATTTCGAACAGGAACGAAACATTCAGTATACGAAGTACGGTGGAACCCTTCCCGGGCATGCGAATCGATCTGACCGCTGATCGTCGCTTTGCAGAATCGATATCAGCTTATTACCGTGCCGACCGCTATGGTAATTTTCCTGACAGCCTGAGAAACAGGGTAGTGTCGGGTAATTTCTCGATTACGATTTTGTCATGGGGGACAGCATTTGAAAAGATAAGCGAAGATAATGCCTATGTATCGGAAACATTTCAGAAATTCAAAGATAACACTGTCATTATTTCAAGAAGGAAGGCCGAAGAAAGGCAGGTACTTGATCCCACCTATGAACCGGATATTGATCCTGAAACAGGAGATCCCATTGAAGGGCCTTATAAGAACGGTTATGGCATATCATCAAGGGAGGTTCTAATACCGGCCTTTCTTGCCGCCTACTCTAAAACCGATCCAGAGCGCGTGAGCCTTGATATGTTCCCGGGCGTGCTTTCCATGATGCCTAACTGGAGGATCAACTTTGATGGTCTTTCAAAATTTGAACTTGTACAGCGTGTATTCCGTTCAGTAAATTTAGCTCACCAGTACAGGAGCACATACACTATAGGTTCATATACCACCAACCTTTATTATGATGAGGGAGAAGACGGGATAAGCAGGATCAGGGACCTGAATATGAATTTTATACCCCAGTATGAGCTCAATGTGGTTACCATAAATGAACAGTTCAGCCCTCTATTAAATGTTGACCTTAACTGGAAAAACAGCCTGACCACCCGCATTGAATGGAAGAAGTCGCGTACGGTGAGCCTTAACCTTGCGAACAACCAGGTTGCCGACGTGCGGAATAATGAATTTATCATAGGTGCAGGATACCGTTTTGATGATGTAAAGATAGAACTCAGAACAGGCGGAAGGCAACGTTCACTTTCGAGTGATCTTAATGTAAGGCTTGATTTCTCTATCCGGGATAACAAGACGATATCAAGGAAGCTTATCGAGGATGTTAACCAGCCGGTGGCAGGTCAAAGGATATTTTCTATCAGAACCACTGCTGACTACGTATTGAGTGACAGGTTTAACCTGCAACTTTTCTTTGATCATAACCTTAATGATCCTTTTGTTGCAACCACGTATACCACATCGAACACTAATTTTGGATTCAGCCTGAAGTTTACTTTGGTGCAGTAATTTGCTCCCTTCGGTCGCGCACCTGGGGAGATGGATGTTCAGGATGACAAAATTTAATTTTTCATTGTATCAATTGATTTAAAAACTTATTTTTGGCTTTACTTATAAGAAAAATAATTAAAAAACCTATTTAAGATATGAAAGTACCTGACAATTTAAAGTACACAAAGGACCATGAGTGGTTACGTGTTGAAGGTGATCACGGTTTTGTTGGAATCACTGATTTCGCACAGGGTGAACTGGGTGATGTAGTATTTGTAGAGATCGAAACAGAAGGCGAGACTCTTGACAAGGAAGAAGTATTCGGAACAATAGAAGCGGTAAAAACTGTTTCTGACCTGTTTATGCCTGTGGGGGGTGAAGTCGTAGAAATCAATCCCGCCCTTGAAGACAGCCCTGACCTGGTTAATAAAGACCCTTATGGTGATGGTTGGATGATAAAGATAAAGATTAGTGATTCTTCAGAGGTTGACGGGCTACTTTCACCGGAAGAATACAAAGACCTCGTAAACTCGTAAAGTAGAGCCTACTTAATTCCAGTTAGAGAGTCTTCTTGACTTCGATTTCCTGGTAGCCTTCAACGATATCACCGACCTTGATATCGTTGAAGTTTTTGATATTAAGGCCACACTCATAACCTGCCGTCACTTCTCTTACATCGTCCTTAAATCTTTTCAGTGACCCCAGTTCACCGGTATAGATAACTATACCGTCTCTTATGACCCTCACTTTTGTATTACGTGTGATCTTTCCTTCTCTCACATAGCAGCCGGCAATAGTACCAACTTTTGATATCTTGAATACCTCCCTCACCTCTACCGTGCACGTTATTTCCTCGCGCACCTCTGGTGAAAGCATACCTTCCATAGCGGATTTTATCTCGTTTATAGCGTCATAGATAATTGAATAAAGCCGTACATCTATTTCTTCCTTCTCTGCAAGTTTTCTTGCACTCAGAGACGGTCTTACCTGGAATCCAATAATAATAGCATTTGATGCTGCTGCTAAAAGTACATCTGATTCAGATATTTGTCCTACTGCCTTATGCTGAATATTTACCTGTATCTCTTCGGTGGATAATTTTATCAGTGCATCGCTCAGGGCTTCAACTGAACCATCAACATCACCTTTAACAATTATATTAAGCTCCTGGAAATTACCTATCGCTATGCGTCTTCCTATCTCATCCAGGGTAATATGTTTCTGGGTGCGCATACCTTGTTCTCTCTGAAGCTGGGTCCTTTTGTTAGCTATTTCTTTTGCTTCACGGTCGGTTTCCATCACATTGAATTTATCACCTGCCTGGGGTGCACCGTCCAGTCCGAGTATGAGAACCGGGCTTGATGGTCCGGCTTCATCTATCTTATGCCCTCTTTCGTTATACATGGCTTTTACGTGGCCATAATATGAACCGGCGAGGACTATGTCACCCAGCCTGAGTGTACCCGATTTTACAAGTATTGTGGCAATATAGCCACGGCCTCTGTCCAGGGAGGATTCGATTACCGTTCCCGTTGCTTTTTTGGAGGGGTTGGCTTTGAGTTCCAGCATTTCAGCTTCAAGAAGGACTTTCTCCAGCAACTCTTCGATATTTATTCCTGATTTGGCGGAAATTTCCTGGGACTGGTACTTGCCACCCCAGTCTTCAACGAGGTAATTCATATTTGCCAGTTCTTCCTTTATTTTTTCAGGATTTGCAGTTGGTTTATCAATTTTATTTATGGCAAAAATGATTGGAACTCCTGCTGCTGCAGCATGGTTTATTGCCTCAACAGTCTGTGGCATGACGCCATCATCAGCAGCAACGACGATAATTGCGATATCTGTGATCTGTGCACCACGGGCCCTCATAGCGGTGAATGCTTCATGGCCCGGTGTATCCAGGAATGTTATCTGCCTTCCTCCATCGAGAGAGACACTGTATGCCCCTATATGCTGTGTTATTCCACCGGCCTCTCCGGCAATTACATTGGTTTTGCGTATATGGTCAAGCAGTTTGGTTTTACCGTGATCAACATGTCCCATAACGGTTACAATGGGAGATCTTGGTACCAGATCCTGCGGTTTGTCTTCTTCTTCCTTTACGGCATCCAGCAATTCAGCGCTGATAAAGTTCACTTCATAGCCAAATTCTTCAGCTACAAGTGACATTGTTTCAGCATCGAGCCTCTGGTTTATTGAAACAAAGAGGCCGAGGTTCATGCACGTTTCAATTATTTCGGTAACAGGTATGTTCATCATGTTTGCCAGTTCGTTCACAGAAACGAATTCGGTGACTTTCAGAACTTTCTTTTCCTGTTCCTGCTTTTCGATCTCCTCCTGTTGTTTTTGGCTTATGGCATCTCTTTTTTCTCGCCTGTATTTAGCCCCCCTGGATTTACCTTTTGAAGTGAGGCGTGCGAGTGTTTCTTTTACCTGCTTCTGTACATCCTCCTCGTTAATTTCAGGACGTACCTGGGTTTTTCTTTTTCTTTTATCCTTTTTGTCTTCTCCGGATCCTTTAAGACTTACTTTTTCTTTTTCTTTCTTTATCCTCTTTCTTTTCTTTTTTGATGCAGCCTTTTCCTCATCAATATCAACCTTTTTGGCTTTCTGTGTTTTTTTCTTTTCCTCGGCCGGAAGGTCAATTCTTCCAACTACTGTAGGTCCTGATAATTTCCTGATTTTTGTTTTAATGAATTTTTCCTCATCACTCTCTTTTTCTTCTTCAGCATCAGTTTCCTTTTCTTTCTTTTCTTCTTGAGCTACAGGTTTTTCTTTCTTTTCTTCTTTTTCCTCTTTCTCTTCTTCCCCGGTCTTCTTCTCTTCAGCCCTTCCCTCTTCTTCTTTTTTCTCTTCCTCTTTTTCGGCCTCTTTCTTTTCTTCCTTTTTGGGTTCTTTGACCTTATCCAGGTCAATTTTTCCCATAATATTTACTCTTGCTTTTTGTTTTTCCTTTTCTTCAGCGGCGGGTGCTTTTTCTTCCTTTTCTTCAGCTTCTTTCTCTTTTTCTTCCTTAACAGTTTCGTCATCCATGGCAGGAGAAGCCGTTTCTTCCGGGGCCTCCTCAGCTGCCTCTTCCTCTTCCACAGCACCCTCAGGCTGATCCAGTGAAACAGTTTCTTTCTTCCTGCTAAGTTCCTTGAGGGTCAATTTTTCGGATTCTTTTTTAACACTTATATCTGAACTGTATTCCTTGTATAGAAGGTCATAAGCTTCAGGCGGTATTTTACTATTAGGATCCGTACTAAGGTCAAATCCTTTTTTATGCAAGAATTCAACAATAGTAGATATCCCCACGTTAAATTCACGTGCAGCTTTACTCAATCTCGTTGCTTTTTTTCCTTCTGCCATATATCTCTCCTCGCTTTTCAGAATAATTATTCAAATTCAGCTTTCAGAATATTTATTACTTCCAGTATAGTTTCTTCTTCGAGATCTGTTCTTTTAACCAGGTCCTCAACGGATAATGTAAGGACGGATTTTGCCGTGTCACAACCTATGGCTTTCAGTTCATCAATTATCCATCCGTCTATCTCGTCACCGAACTCTTCAAGGTTCACATCCTCCTCGTCTTCACTGTCAGGTTCCCTGTACACATCAATTTCGAAGCCGGTAAGCTGGCTGGCGAGCCTGATGTTCAGCCCACCTTTACCGATAGCAAGGGATACCTCGCTGGGCTTCAGATATATCTCTACCCTGTTTTCATCCTCAACCAGTTTCAGGGAGCTTATTTTTGCCGGGCTCAGGGCCCTGGAGATGTATAGCTGAAGATTTGTGGTATAGTTAATAACATCAATATTCTCATTTCTCAGCTCACGGACTATACCATGTATCCTGGATCCCTTCATCCCGACACATGCTCCAACAGGATCAATTCTTTCATCGTATGATTCAACGGCCACCTTTGCCCTTTCACCCGGAACCCTGACTATTTTCTTAATGGTTATCAAACCATCGAATATCTCTGGTACTTCAAGCTCAAAGAGGCGTTCAAGGAAAACAGGCGATGTGCGTGAAAGAATAATATAGGGTGTATTATTTTTCATTTCCACCTTGATTACAACAGCCCTTATAGTATCTCCTTTACGAAAATGATCAGAGGGTATCTGTTCTGACTTCGGGAGAATCAATTCGTTTCCGTCATCATCAAGGATGAGTATTTCCCGTTTCCATACCTGGTAGACTTCACCTGTTACGATATCACCTATACGATCTTTGTATTTCATATAGATATTATTTTTCTCCAGGTCAAGTATTCTTGTGGTCAGGTGTTGCCTAAGGGCAAGTATTGCCCGTCTGCCAAAATCATGAAGCTTAACTTCATCTGATACCTCTTCCCCAACTTCGTAATCCTCGTCTATTTTTTTTGCATCTGACAGGGCTATTTGTGTATTGGGATCCTCAAGGTCAGAGTCTTCAACAACTTCCCTGTTCCTCCATATCTCAAAGTCCCCCTTGTCAATGTTGACTATTATGTCAAAATTCTCATCCGACCCGTACTTTCTGGCCAAAAGGCTCCTGAATACATCTTCCAGGACACTCATCATTGTCGCCCTGTCAATGTTCTTAAGCTCTTTAAATTCTGAGAAGGTATCGATTAAGTTTACATTTTCCATCTCACTTCAAAATCTTAATTATTTAAACCTAATAACTTCTTTAACTATTTTTACATCATCAAAATTAAAAGAGATCTCTTCAGTTTCTTTCTTCTTTCCCAGTGTTGTTTTTTCTGATTCAATCTCAAAGCCTTCACCTCCGACGTTAGTCAATATCCCTTTGATCTTTTTACCCTCCTTATCAATAACTTCTACCGTCTTGCCAATACTCATTTCATATTGCTTCCTTACCCTGAAAGGCATATTAAGACCCGGTGAGGATACGTTAAGTTCGTAATCTTCCCTCTCCCGGTCAAGTTTTGTTTCAATATAACGGCTTATCATTGCACATTCATCAATAGTTATGCCAGAAGGTTTATCGACCAGCACTGTAATCCTGTTTGCTGTCGACACCCTGGTATCCACAAGGAAAATATCCTTGTCAGAAATAAAATCATCCACCACCTCTATTACTATCTTCTTGTTAATCACATCACTTAGCAATAATAAAATAGGGGACCCTGGTCCCCTAAGAAGTCAAACACCCCTCAATCGCCTGCAAAGCTACAAATTTAATATGAAATACACAAAAGGGCATATGAATGAGAGGATTATTGGAAAGGAGGATCACCATTCCTCAGCCTCAGCCTTAGCCTGGTTCAACTAAATAAACTTTTCCCTCTTTTGGAGGTTAAACAGGCCTGCCAGCATGAATACTATGATAGAAGTAAACAGTATTATCCTGTTGTCCCTTACTATATTCGACCAGGCTGTTTCGCTAATGTCTTCCGGGCTGGTGAAAGGATTAAGGAATACGTTCCATTTACTTGACTCCAGGGGTTCCTGGAGGATGAGGAAGAAGAGACCGAAGATTATCATCAATACTGCTGTTCCGTTTCCATTCCTGACCACCGTTGATATCATAAATGCCATAAGACCCAGGAAAAAAACGGGGAAGAGGACATGGTATGTTACCGCAATAACCGGCAAAGGGATTATCAGGAATGATGAAAGTGAAGAGAAGGCAAGAAGTATGACAAAGGTGATGATATAAATGAGGATAATACGAACAAGCCACACTTTATACCTGTAATCAGGTATACCGAAGAGTATTTCAATTGTTCTTGCATCCTGGTCGTTCTGTATGCCGAAGACAGCAGGGTAGAATACAAGAAGGATGCCGCAGAAAACAAAAACACCATAAAGATCCTCTACCTTAGATACGTCTTCTGTAAAGACATAGATAAGAGTAAGACCTATATAAAAGGCAAGGGCAGCCAGAAGAAACCATATAAACCTGTTGGCAAAAATGATCTTCAGGTTATATCTAACCATTTTCACCACAATATCGACGATGTTGGCTATTTTTTCAATTTTGCTCATGGTTTACTTCTTTCTTACTTTTTCTTAATAACCACAGGTATGAATCTTCAAGGTTGGGATTCACAGTTACTGCATTGTCATGGGGCTTATCTTCGGAAATGCATCTTACCTTTACACTTCCCTTCTCTGACATATGATGCACAACCATATGTTCGGCTGCAAACTTTCTGAATTCTGGCAGGGGGATATTAAACTGCCATACATGGCCTTCTGCTTCACCTGTCATCTGGCTGGGGTGACCGAGAAATTTCATATAACCTTTATCCAGCACAGCCACTTTATTGCATGAGCTCGATATGTCCTCAATAATATGGGTGGAAAAAATAACCACCCGTTCACGGCTCAGTTCTGCAAGGAGATTCCTGAATCTTATCCTTTCGCGTGGATCAAGGCCTGCTGTTGGCTCATCAACTACCAGGATACGAGGGAGATGTAGTAAAATCTGGGCTATGCCAATCCTTTGCTTCATGCCGCCCGAGTAGGATCCTATCTTCTCGTCTTTACGCTCATGCATATGCACCGCATTGAGAACATAATTAACCCGGTCGTTCCTGGTTTTTGCATCAGCAATACCTTTCAGTATGGCCTGGTATTGTAGAAATTCCCACGCGGTCATATTTTCGTATGTCCCGAATTCCTGGGGCAGATATCCAATTAAACCCTGTAATTCCTCACGTTTTTCTGCAACATCAATACCGTTGATCCATATTTTACCGTAGCTCTGGTCAAGTATACCGCAGATAATTCGCATAAGTGTTGTTTTTCCTGCACCATTGGGGCCAAGCAATCCGAACATACCGCTTCCTATATCAATGGATACTCCCCCGAGTGCCTTAAATGGCCTACGCACCTTACCTATGAGGGGAGTGGCCATTACAAGTTTGTAGTAAGCCTTCCTGATGTTCTTGAATTTACCTTTCAAACGGTAGATATCGGTCTTTTTCTCATAGAGGGATCTGCTGGTTGACCATATCATAAGGCCAGTATACCAGAGAAAGCCAATAACAATTACCGCAGCGATATTATTCCATTTTAGCTGGAATATAATAAGGTTGGTGAGGGGTATAAGCCAGAACACAGCTATGTTGAAAAATCGCCTGACGAATGATGGTATTTTTTTTCTTTTACGCAGGACTGCAGACACCGGATTCCACAATGTAATAATCATGAACCAGCTCACTATGCTGAAAAAGAATATCCAGAATCCTTTTTCCAGGTATATATAGGTAAAGTAAATAAGAAATCCCAGCAAGGGAATTTGCCACATAAACTGGTTGATGTCTTTTATTGAGTCGGCCTCTTTCTCCAGGCCCAGGCGCCGCCTTATTTTCTTACCCGCTTTCCATTCCCTCAGGGGCCTTGGATCGCGATCATATATTTTTACCAGGCTTCTTATTACGATTTTCACAGGCGTGTCTTCAGCAATGACGGTATCACCTGCCTTTCTCAAGCTCGACTTAACGAACCAGGTTACAGCAGGGACAAGTATTACAGAAAGGATAGTGCTTATTAGCTGCCAGAGGAATTTATCGATATACAGGTATATCACTGTAACCAGGAAAACAAAGACAAGCAGCATTATTACCTTTATTTTCCAGTCCTGTGACCTGATCCAGCTTATTGAATTTTCAAGCCCTGTGTAGAAGGTTGGGATAAAAACGAGTGTAAGCATTGTACTCAGCGCCAGTCCCCCGATTACGGTAATGGCAAAAGAAGCGCCAATGGTGGAGGCATATTCCGATTTCCCCATGGCCAGGGGCATTAATGCCACTATTGTTGTTATGGTAGTTATGAGGATAGGCCTCACCCGAGCCAGTCCCGCCGTCATCAGGGCACGCGACCTCCGGTAACCTCTTTTTCTCAGAATATTGGAATAATCAATAAGGATGATACCATTATTAACAACAACCCCGAGAAGTATAAGGAAGCCTGTGAGAGTATTGGCATTCAGCAGCGAGTTACCTGTAAGGATTAGGGCAAGGAGTGAGCCCAGGGCCGCCAGGGGGATTGACAGCATAAGTACTACGGGTGTTGACAGTGATTCAAATACTGCAGCCAGGATCATAAAAATCAGTAAAAATGCAATACCTATCAGGTAATAGAAATCTTTGAACTGATCTTCTTCGTGTATCACCTCGATGGCAACGCCTGAAGGGATATTCATGCCCGCAATAAGATTATCTATTTCTTCCCGTGCACTTTCCAGGAGCACTTTTGAGTCATTGATTTCGTCATTGAACCTGTATGTTACGGTAATGCTTTTCTCCTGGTTCTCCCTGTGAATACTGCCCATCCCGTATGAAAAGACGATGTCGGCCACCTCCTCCATCTCCACTATATTGCCGCCTGTTCCTGATATCTGTAATTTTTTCAGGTCATCAATATTTTTGTAATCATCCTCTTCTTCGGCCTGGTCGTATTTTATTATAATATCATACTCATCCTCTCCCTGCTTGAACTTCACCCCGGTTGAATATTCAGGCTGGAAAGAAGCCAGTTCCTGTGCTATATTATTGAGAGTGATATTACTCCTGCTCATTAATTCGGTATCGAAGTTCAGCTGTACTTCGGGGGTATTATCCTGTATGTTCACATTCACCGACCTGATGGTATTCATATCCTCCATGTAGTACTCCATATCATCGGCGAGGTCCCTCATTTTAACAAAATCCTGTCCTTTGATAATAATACTCTCGCTCTGTGCGCCAAGGCCAAGTAAGCGGGTGAATCCTTCACCGGGATTAACCCCTCCGGATCCGCCTCCGCCTCCCATGCCACCGCCGGAAGATATTTCATCCATCGTTATTTCTGCACCCCCGAAGTTTCTCACTCTTTCATAGATATCATTCTTTATTTCAGCCAGCTTCCTGTCACTTTCTTTATCCCAGTCTTCTTTCAGTTGTACGGTCAGGGAAGCCTGGCTCTCTTCTATCTTTGAAACGATGTCTCCTTTCTCAGGCAGGTTATCGAGTCGTTTCTCCAGTTCGGTAACAAGGACATCGGTGTTTTCCAGTGTTGATCCGGCAGGCATGACAATGCTTACAGGGAAACTGCCTGTTTCTATTTCTTCCAGTTTGTTGATGCTCAATCCAAAACTTATTAGCAGGGCAGCAAAGAAAACCACCAGTGTACCGATTATGGTGCTTGCCGGCCTGCGCATGCTTGCTTTAAGTATCAAAAGGTAGGACTGGATAAGGCGGTCATGCAGGGATAGTTTTTTAAATACACTGGAGCTGCTCTTTTTCGACCATGTCAGAAGGTAATGGGTGGCCATCGGGATAAGCAGGAGGGCCACTGCAAGGGAAACCACCAGGGTTGAAATTATGGAAACACCTATGTTCTTACCAATTATCTTTACCAGGAAATTATCCGAGAAAACGAAGGGCAGGAACACCGTAATGGTTGTGAGGGTGGCAGCTATAACGGACCTGTACACTTCCCTTGTACCCTGTTTAACCGCGGTATCAGTTGAATGCCGGCTGCCTGCGAGCCTGTAAATATTTTCCAGGACAACAACTGAATTATCTATCAGCATCCCTATGGCAAGGGCCATCCCCACCAGTGTCAGACTGTTGACAGTAATTCCGGCAGCATAGAAAAAGTTAAAGGCGGTAAATACTGAAACGGGAATGGAGAACGCAATAATAAATACCAGCCGGAGGTTCCTGAGGAAGAACCACAATATTATGACAGCAAGAAGCCCGCCCAGGAGGGCAAGGTTAATTATCTGGTCAATATTCTTTTCCATGACCTCTGCATTGTTGTTCTGGACAACTATTTCCAGCCCCGCGGATACCAGCTCTTCGTTAAGGTCATCGATAACATCTATTGTTTTATGTGAAAGATCAATGATATTGGCCTGATTATCATACACCAGGTTGATGGTTACGGCATCCAGCCCGTTTACACGGCTGTATGATTCTTCTTCCTTTACGCCGAAAAATATTTCAGCCACATCCCTGAGCAGCACAGGCCCCTGCGGATTTACTATTATATCTCCGATACCGGATACATCCGTATATTCAGCTGATATATTTACGAAATACCTGTTCCCTGCTTCAAAAACCCGCCCTGCAAAAGTCCTGTCGTTGCTGTTTGATGCCACAAGAGACCTTACACGGTTCATTGTTATACCATTGGCCTTGGATGCTTCTTCATCGAGTCTTATTTCTATGGAATTTTCCCTGCCGCCGAACACTTCAACACCCGCTATGCCATCTATATTTTCAAGTTTGGGTTTAATATCCCTGTCAGCAATATTTCTTATCCTGTCGACCCCTCCGCTGCCCCTGACCTGCAGGTCCATAAAGCGGCTGTTGAGCTGTTCGAGGTCTATTCTTATTATATTGATCACAAATTCTTCGGGAAGCGTTTTTGAGAGAGTATTTACTTTTTCCTGCAGCTTGAGATATGAATATTTCAGGTTGGCATCCTGGCTGTAATAGATCATTACTGTTCCATACCTTGAAGTGACAGTAGATTCAATCTTTTCTACGTTCTCCAGTGTTCCAATCACCCCTTCAACAGGTATAATAGCCTGGTTCTCAATGTATGAGGGATCAACATCAAGTGTTGAACCAACCTGCACTATGAGTGTGGGCAGCTGTGCATTAGGGTAAAGCTCAACCTGTAATTGCTGGTATGATACATAACCGAGTAAAGACAGCCCTATAAAGAGCATGCTGATAAGTGTTTTTCTCTTGATTATAGACTCCATAACAATTTACTCAGCTTGTGGTATCATCTCTTTATTAACCGGTCTCAGCATATCTTTAAGGGCATCCAGAACCCAATACACGCATGGTATTACAACCAGTGTCAGTGTTGTGGAAGTAATCAGCCCCCCAATAACAGCCAGGGCCATGGGTGATCTGAGGGAAGCGCTCTCCCCGAAGCCGAAGGTAAGGGGGAGAAGGGCCAGTATAGTTGTAATGCTGGTCATAATAATGGGTCTTATCCTCTGTGCGCCGGCTTCTATGATGGCCTGCTTCCTGTTTAATCCGTCTTTTTTGAGCTGGTTTATCCTGTCGATCAGTATGATTGAATCGTTCACCGCTATTCCTGCCAGCATTATTATTCCTATGTAGGCCATGATATTCAGTGCCTTACCCATGAGAAAAAATATCCATATAGATCCAACCACCGCCAGGGGAATGGTTAAAAGGATAACAAAGGGATGGATAAGTGATTCAAACTGTGATGCAAGGACCATGTAAACCAGGATAATTGAAAGTATAAGAGCAAATGTGAGATTTTCCATCGATTCTTTCCTCTTCAGCTCTTCCCCGGTTATTATGGTACGGTAATCAACAGGTAGGTTTATACCTGCCAGCTTTTCTTCTGCCTGCCTGACAATATGATCAAAGGGTATGTGCTCATCAACCATAGCATAGACATAGGCTGTTCTTACCTGGTTATTCCTGTTTATCTGACGTGGTGCACTCACTGTTTCAATCCTTGCCAGCTCACTCAGGGGCACCGATACTGAACCGGCATTTATAATCAGGTCCTGAAGCTTTCCGAGCGGTATTTCTTCAAGCCTGACACTTATGTCTTTCAGCTCGCCTCCCTGTTCAAAATCACCTGCTTTTGTTCCTTCCAGGTAGGACTGTACCTGGGAAATTATGCTTTCCACACTTACACTGTAGTAGCTTGCCTTGAAACGGTCGATTACAATATCCACTTCTGGTGTTCCTTCTTCCAGTGAGCTGCTGATATTATTTACACCGGGTGAAGCAGCCAGTTGTTCTTTAACTTGAATGGTTAATTCTTCAATAACAGCAAGATCTTCACCTCTTACTTCAACAACAAGCGGAGCATCACCTGTTCCGAGTATTGTTTGGAGGGCTGTTTCTTCACTCTTAATGCTTATTTCGGTACCGGAGAGGGCATTAAGTTTTTCCTGTACCAGTTCAACGGCACTTTCAGAGGACCTGGCAAGATCATCAGTAAGAAATACCCGTATCAATGAAGTGTTCTCATCCCTGAACAGGTCTGATTCACTTGTACCATTAGTGGTTGTTATGCCCGAGTGGGCATATAGCATCCTGACCTTATCTCCCAGGAGGTCTTTAATAATATTTTCCACCTTACGTGTTGTCTCAGCCGTTCGTTCGAGTCTTGTCCCTTCATCCAGTTTCAATTCAACAGTAAATTCCGCTGATTCGGCACGTGGCATAAATTCGCTGCCAACGCGTGGTATTATATAGGCTGTTGCGGCGAGCAAAACTACCGAAAGGATTATTACCAGCCCTCTCCTGGCGGTAATTTTCTCAAGCCAGCCGGCGTACCATTTGAAGCTTACCGCTTTTTCCTTCCTTTTTGTCTTTTTGTCTTTAAAAAAGCTTGTCACCAGGAGCGGTATGACCAGTATGGCCACAAAGAGAGAAGACAGGAGGGAGAAGGCCACCGTCCATGCCTGGTCTTTGAAAAGTTCGCCCGATGCACCCTGCAGGTAGACAATAGGCAGAAAAACCACTATTGTTGTTAACGTTGAAGCCGTAATGGCACCCCCAACTTCCGCGGTACCGGTTATTGCAGCTTCTTTGAGTGATTTGCCGGATTCGTAATTCCGGAAAATATTTTCCAGCACCACTATTGCATTATCAACCAGCATGCCTGCACCCAGGGCAAGACCTCCCAGTGTCATAATATTTATAGAGAGGTTATTGAAATACATAAGGTTGAAAGTGGCTATTATGGATATTGGGATAGCAATGCTTACAACCAGTGTTGTTCCTATGCGCCGCAGGAAGATGAAGAGTACAAAAACAGCAAGTATGATACCCAGGAGGGCTGTTTCTTCAACCTCGCTTATGGCATTATCAATGAACAGACCCTGGTCCTGCACAATAATGAACTCATAGCCGGGAAGTGCCTTGCCAAGATCCCCTATTGCCGCACTCAGTTCCTCGACGGCATTGACTGTATTGTAGCGCGGTTCTTTATAAACAGACAATCCAACACATCTCTCACCATCAATGGTTACAATATTTTGAGGGTCTTTGTTGGCAATATAGATATCGGCCACATCATGAAGGTATACAGGTATCCTTTCTCCTGCATCAAGTGTTTCTTCAGTATTACCTGCCTGTGATCCTTCGGACATCTCCCTGAAGCCAAGAATAATATTTTTCAGGTCATCCACCTCTTCTATAACACTGACCCCTTTGACCACATACCTGGTTCCCATGTCGCTTATTGAACCGCCCGAGACATTGCGGTTATAGCTGCTTATCTGCTGGGCGATATCAGAGGTGCTTATATCATATGCTTCAAGAAGGTATTTATTTGTCTGGATGACCACTTCACTTTCTTCATGGCCCGAGAGTTGTATATCGGCCACTCCCTCAAGCCTGATCAGTTCATTACGGATATAATTTTCGGCTGTCTGCCTCAATTCGTCCATATTATCTATCCTATCATGCTTCAGGGCAATGATCATCACAGGTGAGGCATTTGGGTCATATTGTGTTATGTTGAACTCATCAAGATCGGCATTCTGGCTGAAGGAGCTGACATCTTTCTGGAGATCCAGGAAAGCTTCGTCCATATCCTTGTTCCATGCATATTCCACTGTAACCAGTGCTGTCCCAACCATTGAAACGGATGATACGTTAATGGCATCTTTCTGCCTCATGGCTATTGACTCAACCTGGTCAACATACTGTTTCTCCATTTCTTCAGGGGGGCGTTCCCCTGACTGCAGCTCAACAAATATTTTCGGGTTGTTGAGATCAGGGAAAAGATCAGTTCCCAGCTTGCCAAAGGAAATTATTCCAAGCAGTATAATTCCCAGCACCAGCATTAATACTGTTACAGGGTTTTCTACTGCAAAACGGGCTATTTTTTTCATTGTGTGAATGCTTATTTCAGTATTTTAACCCTTGCATTATGGCTGAGTGTTTCAAAGCCATCGGTAACGATCCTTTCATTGGGACTCAGTCCTCTCACCACCTCGACTTCTTCATTATTTTCCAGTCCGGTTAGAATGACCCTTTCATTGGCCACACCCCTGTTCACAACAAAGACGGTCATCCCTCTCTGGCGGGAAAGAATAATATCTTTCGGGATTACGATAACCGAATCGGCCCTGCTGGTAATAATATCAGCTTTGACAAACATGCCGGGACGAAGTTTGAGATCCGGATTACTGAGTTCTATAGTGCCCCTGAAAGTCCTTGACTGGGGATTAATGGCAGGTGATATCTGGCTTATTTGTCCTGCCAGGGTATCATCGGGCAGGGAATAGTTGGTTATTCTTACTTTCTTGCCACTGGCGATAACATTTATATATTTCTCAGGCAGGTTAATATCCATGATCATTGACCGGTAGTCCATTATACCTGCTATTAATGTACCCGAATTTATTTCCGAGCCCTGGGTATGATAGGGAAGCTCTGTAATAGTTCCGTCAAAGGGAGATGTAATTTTCATTTTCTCTATTTGCAGCCTGGCGTTCTGAACGTTTATCTGCGCATTGGTATAATCATAGCCGGCCTGCTTCAGCTCGTTGAGTGTTACCCCTCCTTTTTCGTATAATGACTCCTGTTTTTCGAGGTTACTTTTTGCAAGCTCAAGATTAAGTTCGTACAGTTCCAGCTTAACATTGTTTTTGTACTCCTCGTCTTCCAGTCTTGCAATGAGAGAACCATTTTTCACCCTGTCTCCAAGCTGCCATGTCCTGCCGGTAGCCGGGTTCTTTTCAAGGTAATACCTGGCAGCTATTTCCGAACTGAGCTCAATATCAATAAGCGGATAAACGGTGCCTGTTGTACTGACAAATTCTTCAATGGACTGCAGTTTAATATCTTCAACGGATACTGGTATTTCTACGTCTGCCTCCAGGGCAGTGTCCCGGTTATTGCAGGCTGCAAACAACAGGGATATGAATATAAGGTAGATCAATTTATTTTTCATGACAAGATTATATTTGATTACTTATTGCTGATCAAGTGTTTTTACCGGGGTTACGCTTTCCTCTTTCTCGAAATCGTAAAGTGTTTGTATCTTGAGGTTCAGTAATTCCAGTTTATAAGATATAATGGCATTGGTGAGAGAAAGTTGTTTTTCTGACAGCTGGTTCTGGTAAATGTTCAGATCCATTCCGGTAAGATCACCGTTTTCATATTTTTCCAGGTTAAGCTCATAAGTCAGTTGAGCATTGGTGACGTTCTGCCTGGCGATTTCAATCTGGTTCTTCAGGTTTGTCAGGTTCCTGTACACCTTCCTGATATTTATTATAATATCGTTTTCTTCCTCTTCCAGGCTTATCATCTGTGATTCGATGGAAGCTTCCGCAGCTTTAATCCTTGATTCTCTCTCACCCCAGTCCCATAGGGGTACGGAGAAGGACAACGATATCTGCTGGTTATCAGTGGGATTTGCATACAGGTTTGCCAGGTTTTCGTTATCACCAAAAAGACCGAATGAAAGGTTGAGGTCGCCATGAAACTCATTGAGTGCCTTGGTCTGTATAAGTGAGAATTCAGAATTTTCAATATCTATTTCTCTCTGTCTCAGCTCCATCCTGTTTGCAAGACCATGATCAGTGGCAAAGGCGATATCAATATCCATTGTATCCACTGAAATATCAGGGATTACCACCACATCGTCGTAGAGGCTCATGCCAATTATCAGTTTAAGATCGTCTTTGGCATCTTCCAGGCTCACTCGCTGGTTATCCACGTCCGAACTGGAAGTAGCCAGGTTCAGTTCAGCCTGGAATAGTTCTTCCCTGGCCGACAGGCCGGCATCTACCTTATTTTTTATTATTTCATGGCTCTTCTTCATATTCTGATATGCCTCCTCAGCAATTATCAGTCGTTGCTGTTGCTGGTAAACCAGGTAAAAATACTGAGCAACCTGTCTTTCAAGGCCAAGTTTCTGAATTGCATAGTTCAGCTGTGAGTTTTCCAGGGCCAGCTCCAGTTCCCTTATTTGCATTTTTGACCTGTTGTATGTAAAAAGGGGCTGGTTTATGTTAATAGACAGGTTATTACTGAACCCTTTGGTGCGCGAATCGTTATACTCGCTGTAGGAATTTTGCCATGAGAACCTGTTAACAAGTGATACTGTGGCATCTGTGGCGATAACGGGCTGGGTAATTCTGAAATTACCGAAGCTGGTTGTTGTTTCCCTTGTATTCCACCTCGACACCAGGTCATTGAACTCCCTGTTGTGGGTATATCCAAAAGGATTTACTGACAGGGAGAAATTTGATTTAAGGGCTGCTCTCTGGGCGTTGAGGTTTTCCCTGCTCCTTACAAGGTTGAGCCTGGTTCTTTTTATTGAGGGACTGTTTTCTTCGGCTATATCCATTGCGGCTTCCAGGGTAAGTCCACGTTGTGCACTGAGGCTGAAACCAATTAAGAAAAATGTCAAAAGTAATGTTAGCTTATTCATATGAGATCATTTATAAGTATTCTGTTTAACCCATTTAATTGCATCGCCGCTCACTGTTCTTCCTTCCGACCTGTTTGTCATTATTACCCTTGCCGTATCAGGCGAGAGGTAATAAGAACCGAGGAGGTTCCATCCATTTTCGGCATTTCCCCAGTCCAGGCTTATTTCTTCGCTGCCATCATCATGTTCGACCTGGAAATGCAGATCCTGAATAACATTCCTGTTTTCCCCGCCCCTGCCGATCATCATCCTCTGTCCTCCGCGTTTACCGATATAGGTATAGATATCGTAGTAAGCCGGTTCTTCTATCTCTGCTGTCCAGCTGATATATCTTTCACCGTTCCCGGCGCGTGTGTAGACGGCTGATTTTACATATTTCCCAAAGTAAACGCTTTGCACCGTTTTTTGCCAGTATTCAGGAGCCCACCAGACAAACATTTCACGATAATCATTCCTGTTTTCATCCCCGATCTTAAGCCATTCTTTCAATTTTGCCGAGGAAGTTTCCTCGTAAATTCTGAAACCGGGGTCTTCATTGTCTACAATAATCTCATTTTCTTCTGCCAGCATTGGCAATTTATCGAGTATTATTTCGCCTTCCGTATTATCATCTGTTTTGCCCTCCATAAGGTCGACCAGGGGGAACTGGAGTTCACCGGGGTTATTAATGGAAAAAAGTGTATTTACGAACATGCCGCGGGGTTGTGCATCCAGTATAACACTTATCCTTTTTGCCTGCCCAGCTTCGAGCTTAACGATTTTTTCGACGTCATTTGTCTGCATGCCCCTTCCTTCCATGCCGAATGACATGCGTCCGCCCCCCGTAGCGTTGATTGTAACGGAAACATTGCCACCCATGCCTCGTCCACGGCCCTGTCCGGGGCCACCCGTACGAAAGCCTACATTAAAAATGCCCGCTGTTTCTTCAGGATTGGATGCTGTAAAGCTTACTTTGTACCTGGTGCGGTTTCCAACAACTATTTCGTTAACCACTATATCGGTAAAAAGAAAACCGGGTTGCCCTTTCCCGTGGTACCACCGGTCAAGGTATTTTTCAAGGTCAAAGCCAAAGCTGTTGTTCAGGGCACCGTTAAACTCATGCATACTTACGTTTCTGAATTTATTTTCCTCGAGGTAGCCTGTGAACCAGCTGTTGAACTCTTCCAGGCCGCATTCTGCACGAATAAGATTGAAAAGGTAATCCCCTTTCAGTGTTAGTACTATTCTTGTAGTATCCGTGGAGGGATTCAGAGCCAGAATTTCTTCAAGGCTGTGGTCCTGTAGAATAGTATTGGCTTTGTCATTTTCACTCAGTCCTCCCAGGAACATTCTCTGGAAGCCTCCCTGTGGTGTTTCAATTTTCTGAAGGTGGCTTTCAAAAACTGCATTGATAACCGGATAATCATCGGAGTAAAAATTATTCTTGTAGAAATAAAAACTGGGCCCGAGCAAATACCTGCCCTGGGTCATTGATGCGTTTCCCCGGTTAAAATTAAAAGTAGAGCTGGTGATAAAAGTGTTCCTGACAAAATTATTAAAGGCCCTTACCTGCAGTTCCCTGTCGGTAATTACCTCATTATTCCTTTCCATCCTCTTTTTCTGCCTCTTTAATGTGCCATGGAAGTCGGCATTGGTCAGTGTAGCCAGTTTTTCCGGCAATAATATAAGTGACGGCTGCACTTCAGCTCTTGTCTGGGTATTTTTTTTCACCTCCGAATGGAAGTAAACGGGAACTTCCACCAGCGAGAGACTGTTAAATGGATAAGCTGTGCTGAAATTTGTTTCAAGCTCTCTCATCGTTCCTGATATAAGGCTTCCTATTGTATCTCCCAGTTCATCCAGTTCATTCCTGAAGTAATCGTGTCCCTTATAATAATGAGCGATAAAGTCGGTAGTGTCAACCCTGATAGTATCGCTGACATAAGAGCCTTCAATAAGGCTGATTCCAGTCAAAGGCTCATCATTTGAAAAGTACCAGTAAGCATTGTCAGATGTTCTCGCTCCCTGCGATATTGCAACAAGATCATTGCTTTTCGCAACCTTCAGGCTATAATTTGTAAAATCAATTAGTATGCGTGCCGGTGTACCCGGGTAGAAATTAAGGCCTGCCACGGGATACCAGTGGGTCTCGGGTGTCAAAAGCAGGAACTCATCTTTTTGAATGGCATATTTTTTCTCTATCCTTAAGGGACCGTTGCTGAACAGGTTTTCCTGCTGCTCTTCAGTGATCCACGGGTAACAGAAGTCCTCCACTATTCTTCCCTCGTAGGCGAAACTGACCGTGAGTGCCGAGTCGGGCGGGAGGCTGCGGCCAAGATCAAGCAGGACTATATGGCCATCAGGCGTGAAAGAGGCAGGTGACCCGTTGATGTGAACTTCTTTTACTGACAGGCCGGGGTTAAGGGAAAAAGGAGCTTCTGTAAGCAGCTCATCATTATTATTAAAACATCTCAGGGTTGCCCTGGCTTCAATAATACCCTCTGAATAATCAACTTCAATATCTGCATCCGATATTTTAAGGAAAGTGCTGTTTTCATACCTTCCGTTCGTTTCCATTACGGTATTTTTGAGCTTAAGTGTACCGTAATAATCATCCAGGAAATACCAGGCCGAGTAAGCTGTGGTGAGTAAGAAAAAAAACAATGAGGCTATACTTATTATCCTGTGTGTTTTTGACTGTGGCAGTCGCTTGAAAATCAGTATTGAAATAAAAATGAAAACCAGTCCAAGCGAAGTATACATTATTCTGTGAGCCAGCAACAGGCTTATATCACTGTACCCGGTTATACCACTTTTGAAAACAGGGAAAGCGGAGAGCATATAGTCAAAGAATGAATTCATCCTGTTATTGAGATAGAAAATGTTGAGTGCGGCCACTCCCAGTAGAAGGAGAAAGGTAATTGCCTGGTTGCGTATGAGTGACATGAGCAGGTATGCAAAACCGAGACTGAAGATCAATGTAGGAATACTGACGATGAAAAGATATTCTATATAGGCTCCTGCATCTATACCTGCCTGTTTGGATATTATGTTAATAATGAGACAGACGATAAGGATGAGTATGTTAACACCGAGGAAGAGCCTCAGTATGCCAAGCGATTTACCAAATATATATTCCATATTTGATATGGGCCTGGTATAGAGGACCTCGTTAGTATCCAGCTTCTTATCCCTTTTAAGAAAGTCTGAAGCAAGAAAGATCACTATTAAAGCCTGTGCGATGTTAAGCAGATAGAGATTAAAGAGGGGCATTGAAGAGGGGATGGCAAGATAGCTCCAGTCTTCCGCCCCGACAGGGCTGAAAATCCCTATATTCATTAATGTAAGGATAAAAAGAGCCCCGATGGCAAAGAGCCTGAAAAGCCAGCTCCGGCGTAATGTTTTGGCTTCATAGCGCGCAACGGTCCTGATATTGTGGATTGAAATCATCTTATTCAGATTGAAAAATTAATATTTGCTCCGTTTACCTTATGTTCCATATAATATACATATGCATGTTCGAGGTTTGGTTCTATCTCTTCGGCGTCAAAACCTGAAATGTCATCAGCCACCACCTGTGCATCCCATCCCGTCTCGCTTGGCATGGATGATATTATGTGGTAAGTGTCCTTTATCCTGTCATACTCTTCCTGGGTAAGCCGCAGGTTGAAGACATGACCCCTGGTCTGTCTTACCAGCTCGTCCGGCGATCCTGAATAAACCATCTCACCGGTATTCAGCAATGCCATCTTCTGGCATGTGGAGGAGATGTCGCCCACTATGTGGGTAGACAAAATAATTGTCACATCTTGCTGGCTGAGATCCGACAATATATTCCTGAAACGTATCCTTTCGTCAGGATCCAGACCGGTTGTTGGTTCATCAACCACTATGATCTTAGGATCACCAATGAGGGCCTGTGCTATTCCCAGGCGCCTCTTCATACCACCCGATAATTTGTTAGCTTTCCTGTCCCTGGCTTCCAACAAACCGACCCTATCAAGGAGCTCATCCACAATAAGCAACCTTTTTTTTCTGTTTTTCATGCCTGCCAGTGAGCCGGCATAATCCAGGAATTCCCATGTCTTTAAGCGGGTGAAGAAACGGAAATCCTGTGGTAGGTAACCGAGGTAGGAGCGGAGCTTCTTCCTGTGTTTCTGTATGCTGAGCCCATTGACCAGCACCTCACCCGAACTGGGCTTCATAAGGGCAACAAGCATCTTCATCAGACTGGATTTTCCTGCTCCGTTAGGTCCGAGCAGGCCGAACATCCCTTCTTCAATGCTTAGTGTAATATTCTTAACAGCATGATTTCCGTTTTTATATATTACATTAAGGTCCTTTATTTCAATCTTCATCTATTGATATCTGTTTTTGGTGTGAAAAGTAGTTTACAATCTATTGGACTCTTTAAAGACATTAAATATTTCAGATCGATGGAAATATTTTATTAGATTTTATGTTTTTATTAATGTTTAACATCACCGTAATGATTTTAAATATTCTGCAGGCTTCTAAAAGTAATTCCTAATTTTGTATAAGAAAAAAATAATATTGGCTACAGAAATAAATAAACTTAAGATATTAAATGATCCTGTACACGGATTTATTAAAATTCCTTCAGAATTCATATTTGATCTTTTAGAGGATCCCTGGTTCCAGAGACTGAGATTTATTAAACAACTCGGCCTCACCGACATGGTTTATCCTGGAGCAAGCCATAGCAGGTTCCTTCATAGCCTTGGTGCTCTGCACCTGATGGGCCAGGCCCTTACAACACTTCGCAAAAAAGAAATAGAAATCAGCGATAAGGAATTTGAGTCAGCACTTATAGCAATTCTCTGTCACGATCTCGGTCATGGCCCCTTTTCACATTCCCTCGAGTTCAATATTTCTGGAAAAATAAGCCATGAAGATATTTCATTGATAATAATGAACATCCTTAATAAAAAATACAATGGCAGAATAGATACAGCCCTTGAAATGTTCACTGGCAAATACTATAGGAAATTTTTTAATGACCTTATATCCAGCCAGATAGACATGGATAGACTGGATTACCTGTTGAGGGATAGCTTTTATACAGGCGTTATTGAAGGTTCAGTAGGCTCTGACAGGATAATAAGTATGTTGAACACTGTAGGCAACAGCTTGGTGGTGGAGGAAAAGGGTATTTATTCAATAGAAAAGTTCCTGATAGCCAGGCGGTTTATGTATTGGCAGGTATATATGCATAAAACGGTTCTGGCTGCTGACCAGATGTTGAAAAGAATTATCAGGAGGGCAAGGTATTTGATTTTCAATAATGAGGAGGTAAAATCATCTGACGCCGTTGACTATTTTCTCAGGACGCGGATAGACAGGCTGGAGTTACTGGAAGGAAAGGATAAGGAGTTTGCAGAAATGTTCTTTAAGCTGGACGACAGCGAACTTATTTCTTCGGTGCGACAGTGGGCAAATAGCCCGGATAAAATACTGGCAGACATGTCGCGGGCATTTCTGCATCGGCGCCTGCCTGCAATTGAACTTTCTGATAATCCCTTCCCGGAATCTGCTATGAATACAGTTATCGATATGTTGGAGGGTGAAAATGATTTCAGGTCAAGGGATATTACCAGTTATGTATATAAAGGATGTATTTCAAATATTACCTATGCTCCTTCTGCCCCAAGTGTAAAAATATTGATGAAGGATGGATCCCTGAGGGAACTCACAGAGGTTTCGAACATTCTTCGCCATGAGACATTATCAAAAAGTGCAGTAAGGTACTATCTTTGTTATCCTAAGGATATCAGAGGCATTATCATTAATAGTCAATAGGAATTAACAGTAGAAAAAATTACATAAGATGAAATTCACAGCAAAAGAAATTGCCAAATACCTTAAGGGTGACGTTGAAGGCAACCCGGAAGTGGTTGTTGGCTCAGTGGCCAGAATTGAAGATGGTCACGAAGGAGACCTTTCGTTTCTTTCAAACATGAGCTATGAAAAATACATTTACACCACCGGCTCTTCAGTTGTAATAGTTAACAGGGACTTTAAACCATCTGCCAGGGTTAACGCTACCATGATCAGGGTTGATAATGCTTACGAGGCATTTGCAACACTCCTGGCCCTGTATGAACAGTCGAAGCCAAGGAAAAAGGGCATCCACCCGCGGGCTGTGATTGAAGATTCAGCTGCGATAGGAACTGATGTTTATATTGGGCCGATGGCTTATATAGGAGAAAATGTTATAATAGGTGACCGTTGCTCTGTTTACCAGAACGTCAATATAGGAGATTATTGCAGCTTAGGTGAGGATACGGTGATCTACCCCGGCGTTACGGTTTACCATAAGTGTATTATAGGTAAAAATTGTAATATCCATGCCGGTTCGGTAATCGGCAGTGACGGATTTGGTTTTGCCCCCCAGTCTGATGAGAACTATAAAAAGATACCCCAACTGGGTAATGTTGTTCTTGAGGACAATGTGGAAATAGGTGCCAATGTGGTGATTGATCGCGCAACCATGGGATCCACAATAATAAGAAAGGGGGTTAAGCTGGATAATCTCATTCAGATAGGTCATAATGTTGAGGTTGGTGAAAATACGGTAATGGCCGGGCAAACAGGAATAGCAGGATCGACGAAGATAGGCAAAAACTGCATGTTCGGGGGCCAGGTAGGTATAACCGGTCATGTTAAGATTGCCCAGGGAACGAAAGCTGCCGCCCAGTCAGGTATCAATGCACATATTTTAAAGGAAAATACTACAGTTTACGGTTCTCCGGCTTTTGAGTACAGGAAGGCCCAGCTATCACATATCATATTCAGGAGGCTGCCTGAACTAAAACAGAAAGTCGAAAAACTGGAGGAAGAGATCAAAGAGATAAAAAACAGATAATCAGATACGTTCCAAACGAATATGTTTGATAGCAACCATGTTAGCACTGGTTTTTATAGTACGTTCGAAAATTTTTTTATTTCTTTGCAGCCATATTAATTTATTAAAAGCCATAATTTGATGAGCATAAAGAACCAGAGAACTCTTGCCAGGGAAGTAAGCATGAAAGGTAAAGGACTGCATTCAGGTATTGATGTAACAATTACATTTAAACCTGCTCCTGTAGACCATGGTTATAAATTTTGCAGGGTCGACCTGCCTGATAAGCCCCTTATTCGTGCCCTGGCGGAAAATGTAACGGATACCAGCAGGGGTACTACGCTATCGGAAAATGGGGCGTCAGTTGCAACTATTGAACACGTACTGGCATCTTTTTATGGTATGAACCTTGATAATGTGCTTGTTGAGATCGACGGACCGGAGGCACCTATAATGGGTGGCAGTGCCATGAAGTTTACGGAAGGGATAATAGAAGCAGGGATAGTTGAACAAAACTCCCTGAGGAAATATTTCGAAGTTAAAGAAAAGATAGTATACTCCGATGAAGAACACGACGTTGATCTTATAATATATCCGGATGATCATCTCAGTATCAATGTGCTTATCGACTACAATTCTAAAATACTTGGCAACCAGTATGCAGTACTGGACAGCAAGGATGATTTTGCGGAAGAGATATCAAAAAGCAGGACATTTGTTTTTTTCCACGAACTTGAGCCGCTTTTTAAGGCAGGAAGGATAAAAGGAGGTGATCTTGACAATGCTATAGTAATACTGGAAAAAGAAGTGCCCCAATCTGAGATTGATAGAATTGCCAGGTTGTTTAATAAACCAAACATCACTGCTCATAAGGAAGGTATACTGAATAATACGGCTCTTCGGTACCCCAATGAACCTGCACGTCATAAATTGCTTGATCTGCTTGGTGATATGGCCCTGGCAGGCCAGCATATAAAGGGTAAGCTAGTGGCTACCAGGCCAGGTCACCTGGCGAATACCAACCTGGCCAGGCTGGTAAGGCAGGAAATAAAAAAAGCAGCATCCAAAAAAGACATTCCTGTATACGATCCTACAGTGGAACCTGTTTATGATATTGATGAAATAAAGAAAAGGCTACCTCACCGATATCCCTTCCTTCTGGTGGATAAAGTCATATACAAGGATGAAAGTTCGGTAGTGGGAATAAAGAATGTTACGTTTAACGAGTTTTTCTTCCAGGGTCATTTCCCCGATGAGCCCGTAATGCCCGGGGTATTGCTTGTTGAAGCAATGGCGCAGGTGGGGGGAATGCTAGTGCTTGGTGATGTTGAGGATCCGGAAAATTGGTCAACGTATTTCCTCAAGATTGACAAGGTTAAATTTAAGCAGAAAGTGGTACCGGGGGATACCCTTATTATTAAACTGAATATGTCAGAACCTCCAAGACGGGGTATTGTATCTATGTACGGTCATATTTATGTTGGAAATAAACTTGTTGTCGAGGGAGAAATGGTTGCCCAGGTTGTAAAAAATAATAAATAATGATTTCAGATCAAGCTTTTATACATCCGGATGCCAGGCTGGGGGCAAATGTTAAGGTTGAGCCTTTTTCCTATATAAGCGGCGATGTTATTATAGGAGATGGTAGCTGGGTAGGTCCCAATGCTACTGTTCTTGATGGTGCCCGTATCGGTAAAAACTGCAAGATTTTCCCCGGTGCAGTAATTTCAGCCATCCCACAGGACATGAAATTTGCCGGCGAGATAACAACCACGGAAATAGGCGATAACTGTACCTTCAGGGAGGGCGCAACAATAAACAGGGGTACTTTGGCCCATGGTAAAACGGTCATGGGTAATAATTGCCTCATGATGGCCAATTCGCACGTTGCACATGATTGTATAATTGGTAATAATTGTATACTGGTTAATAATGTACTGCTTGGTGGTGAAGTGCATATAGATGATTATGCTATCCTGGGAGGAGGATCAGCAGCTCACCAGTTTACCCATGTAGGAGCCCATGCCATGATAAGTGGCGGTGCAATGTTCAAGAAAGATATACCACCTTATTCTATAATAAACAAAGACCCTGTTGGCTTTGTAGGCATAAATAAGATAGGCCTCAAACGAAGGAACTTCAGCCAGGATAAAATTAATGAGCTTGAGGAGATATATAAAATAGTGTATTTCAGCGGCAGAAATATCAGCCAGGCAGTGCAATACCTGAAAGATAATTTTAAGCCTACAGAAGAACTGAACTATATTCTTGACTTTATCTCTAAATCACAGAGGGGCATACTGAAATCAGCAATAAAGTAGTTATATTTTTATATGTTTGAATGGCATTGCCTCAAACCATTCAAACCATTCAAACCATTCAAACTTATTATCGTACCTTTGCCTCAAATTATAAGGTATGCCGGGAAAAGAACAATCAAAAGAACAGAGTTTCGGGAAATATACCCTGATCAACGAGTTAAGGGATAAATACAAAACAGTATTCGATGATAAAGGAGAGTCTAATGCTGTTTCAAACATACTATACCTCGAAGGCATCCATTTTAACCTTGTGTATTTCCCCCTGAAGCACCTGGGGTATAAATCGGTCATAAGTTCCATTGCTGATCTTTATTGCAGGGGAATGGAGCCTGTTGGTATTGACATAAATCTCGGTGTCAGTGCACGCTTTAAGAAAGAAGATATTGAAAATATTATTGAAGGTATTTACCTTGCCTGCCAGAGGTATGGCATAAAAGTGTCATCACTTGACATCGACAGCTCACTAACAGGACTTGCAATAAGTATTGCTTCATTTGGGAAAGAAACAGGAAGACTCAAGCGGGTAAAAGCTGAGGAAACAGACCTCTTATGTTTGACTGGTGATCTTGGCGCTGCCTTCCTGGGTCTTCAGTTGCTTGAACGAGAAAGAAAAGTGTTTGAAGAAACCGGCGGCGCACAACCCAGGCTGGAGGGTTTCGAATATGTTATAGGGCGTCAGCTAAAGCCAGAGTTGAAAACAGGCCTGCTTGATAAATTAAAGGAGCATGAAATTGGCACCGGTGCCATTAGGACGATAAGAGATGGACTTGCATCCGAGCTTATACATATAAGCAGGGAAACGGATTTGGGATGCAGGATTTACAATGACAGGCTACCCATTGATCCTGGCACAGCTGCAGCTGGAAGGGAGTTGGGCTTTGAACCGATTATTGCTGCTCTTAACGGCGGTGATGATTTTGAATTTGTTTTCACTGTTCCTGTTAATGAGCATGAAAAGATTGAGAAAACTGAAGGACTTAACATTATCGGCCACCTGGCACCCCGGGAAGAAGGCACTAGCCTTGTTCTTCCTGACGGAAGCCTGGCAGAGTTGAAAGCACAGGGGTGGGAAAGCTCCCCCCTGGAAGAGTGAATCCCGCGGACTCTTACTTGCTATTGGGTTGTGAAGCTTAACTCTTTCCCGTATGAAATACCCTGGTCGTTAAGGGCATATGCTCTGTAATAGTAGCTTGTGTTAGATACTAAATTTTCCAGGGTTGCTACGAAGGGGCCCAGGCCTGATCCTGCTGTTATTTTATTATCATCAATTGTTGGTAAGTTATCGATGCTATAACATATTCCCCTCTCGTTTACAGGTGATTCCCCCTGGTCAGGAACCTCCCCTTCACATTTTGCAACATCACTGCCTATGGAATATGCGATTCCCGTATAAACTTCCGGTGACAGGCGATCAAAGTGCAGGGTCTTGGTGTCACTTACCCAGTCAATGTCGAGCTGTATTCTGAAAGTTGTACCTTTTTCAACCAATATGTCACCTTGAAAATCATATATCATGGTGGTAAAGGAATTACCCGGGATAATAAGATTATTAGCTCCGTATTGGATTTCCCAGTCATGATCTCTCCTGATCTTGAAATAACCGTTTTGTAGAAGCTCCAAGTTTGGTATTTCATAAGTGTACACATAATTGCTATTCGACTGGTATATAAAATCATAATCAGTATCCCAATCACCACCCGGAAATGCAGTGCCTACCATGCTATAAACAAATATTGACGGATCGGGAGTGGTGAATGATTTTTCCACTCCATAAGCTGTTCCCACGCTGTTTGTAGCATATGCTTTTACAAAGTATTCAGTGGCCGGGCTTAAGTTGCTTACCTCGTTCATAAATTCACCAGGCCCACCCTGTTCATTCTGAACAAGGCCGTCATCCAGGTCGGGGTCAGGCGAGGTATTATAACAAAAACCCCTTTCAAGCACTTCAACGCCACCCTCGCTTAAGACGTTACCAATGAATGTTGCTGTTGCGGGGGAGATATTTTCAGGCTGTAATGTTTCGACTATGGGCATTTCAGCAGCAACAAAATCTATTTGATTACTGTAAGAGGTTCCCTGGGAGTTTGTAGCAAAAGCCCTCACGTAATAAGTACTGCCCGTGATAAGATTTACTATTTGTTCACTGAATTTACCGGAACCGCCCTGTTCATTGATAACAACTTCGTCATCAAGATTGGGATCGGGGAGGGTGCTGTAACAAAAACCCCTTTCAACAACAGTTGATCCTCTCTCATCTGTAACCTCAGCAGTTAATACAGCTGAAGTTAAAGTAATATTTTGTACCGGGTAGATAATTATCACCGGTGGTTTGAGAGAAAGGGAGCTAAACCTTTTTGTATTTCCGTACACTGTAGCAGAGCCATCGTTTGCATATGCCTTGTAATCATATTCAGTTGAAGGTTGAGGATCTGCAAAAACAGCCTGGAATATACCCTCACTGCCAGGTTTTCCCCGTGACAATTCCACGAAATCACCGGAGACGCCAATTTCTTTTATTGCAATACCATGATCCTGTACCGGGGCATCTCCGAGATCAATGATTTCTCCTCTGATAATTACTTCATCGTAATTAATATCCTCTTGCTCAACATCCAGGGTCAATATTTTAATGACCCTCTCGGGTTTCTTACATTCACCAAGGAAGCTGGTGATCAAAATTATTATGAGGATGACGATATATGGACTACCTGTTCTCTTCATCCGCAGTCATTTATTTAAGGATAAAAATAAAATCTCCTCCCTCATCCCCCACACCCTGAATAACCCCTGTGCGTGGTACTGTGGGGCTGTTATTCTCGACTGCCACGCGAATCCTGCTATAAAGGCTTTCCGATGGCAGGTATTTATCTTGATTGTCCCTGAGCCTGTCCAGCAGGTACTCTATAAATACACTGTGATCAGGCACTTCTTTCAGTGTTCCGCTTGTAATAGCTTTTCTGCTGGGAAGATTATAAAGTTCTTCTATACTGGCAGGAGCATCATTAATACTCCGGTGTACTTTAAAAATGGAGCCTGCAAAACAGGCATCTGAAATCAATAAGGTATGCTTTGATTTAATTGCCTTTAAGTAATCGACAAGTGAACTATTTGGGAACCATGCTGCCCTGTTTTCCCTCCTGGCGTCGGAAGGCAACCAGTAACCAAGTCCCGTGTCTTCTTCCCACAGGCCATGACCTGCATAAAATATTAGCAGGTTGTCTTTCTCAGTTACCTGCGAGGATAGTTTGTCAAAGGCTATATAGAGATCTTCCCTTTTAGGATTCAAGAGGAGAGTCATATTCTCTTTCTCAAAGGTGTATTTTTCTCCAAGTACATCATATACGGTCCTTGCATCCCTGATGGCATTTTCAAGATCTTCACCCATTGCCGGGTAATCATTTATGCCAATGATAAGTGCATAGTAAGTTCCAGGATTCAGTGATCCTCGTGCAAGGTTTGTTACGAGTGCAGTATAATAAATATTGTAATTATACCTCTTTTCAATCTGATCATCCAGTAAAATATCTATTATCAGCTTGTTCAAGCCCGGTACAAGTTCAATTTTATGCCAGAAAAAATTATCGTCCATGTTTTGAACAGGCATGTCATTGATGCGAACAACCATAGAATTATCAAAAGGCTGAATCTCTCCTGCCAGGTCAAAGGATGACTCAGGTGTTACAAAAACACTTGATTCTTCCATTTCTGGCTGATGAATGAGCATTTCAATAACAGGCTTCTTCTTTTTGGGGATGTTGTTTATATGTATGCTTGATTTCTTACTGACTATTTGCCCGTGAGCACCGGAGAATAAAAGGATCATTAGGAGTGTTGAGGTAAATCGCACAGCAAATATTTTCATGAGCGATGTTTTAAAATGTCCATTTTGCATATAGCTGTATCCCGTGAATGTCATTTGCTGACATACCGGCTGTAAAATTATCGGACCGTCCGGAAGGTATGACTGCAGACCATATCAGGTTTACGGCCCACACCCCAGCTGCTCCGTATACAAAATACCGGGCCCGCTTATAGGATTTCTCAGAATCATCGAATAATCTGTCACGTTCTTCCTTAAATTCAGAGTCAAGATATTGATCATACTTTTTATTATAATCTATAATATAATAGCCTGAGGCGGCCAGGCAGCCGTAGCCGAGAACACTGAGGATCAAAGGGTTTTTTTTACTATTGACCTTACTCTGGCCCAGGCCCGGAACAAAAAATGAAGAGGCGATTATATTGCCGCGTGAGTATGTGCTCAATGGGGCATCTACCGGGCGGTCATTTCTTTCTTTTATGCTTTCCTTTATGTCAGGGCTTGCTTCTTCACGGACATCCCCACTTAACTGCTCGCCATATATCTCTACCTGGATGTCATCATCCAAACGGACATTATCTTTAGCAAGGCTCCATATTATTTCTTTGTTTTTTCCGCAACTGATATTTTCTCCGAGATCACCACTTATATTTGAGGTGAAAATAACTCTCCCATCGGATTTTAAGATACGCGGGTTTATAGTAAATAAGGCACCTTCACTGCAGTTTAATATATCAAATCTTATTACCAGGGTGTCGTTATAAAACGATAATACAGGTTCGCTGATTGTAACCTCTTGCTGTGGAAATGACTGAAGGCTAAGCACAGCCAGTAAGGGCAATATAAGCTTTAAAGTCTTCACATGCCAATAAATGCATAGAGCAATATACAAATTATATAAATATGGATCACTACATTAGGGTATTCAAATGGCCTATGTTTTGATTAAATAGCTTCTTATATTGACGAATGACTTACATTATTTTTGAAAAATTAATACAGGTCTTGATGTTGCATGGTGCTTTTCAGTCAGCATACCGGCATTTCACGGTTCAAAGCCGCCGGCTTTTTATTATATCCCTGCCAAAAGGAGAGAGAGCTATGGCAGCTCACCGAAGTATTTGAGCTGTCCCAAAAAAACCTGTTTTTCGAGCCTGCCTGCGTCCGTCGCCAAAGGCTATGGTCGCCGGAGACCGGTCAGGCAGGGATACTCGAATCAAAGATTCGGGACTCAGTTCATACTTCATACTTCATACTTCATAACTCATAATTCATAATTCATACTTCATACTTCATACTTCATGCCTCATACCTCCCCTGGCCTAAAGTAATCTCTTAAAAATTTGTATTTTTATGCTTTCTTTATCTTGATAATTAGAAATTGACGAAACAATAGGTAAATATTAACTGTTAAGCTTTTGGGGATTAGTAGTTAAATTTGATTTGTGGAGAATGGGAAAAGAAAACGATAAGATATTAAATGATGTAACATCAGGAGATTATAAATATGGTTTTTACACCGATATTGAAACTGAAACCATAGAAAAAGGTCTTAATGAAGATGTTATTAAACTGATATCGTCAAAGAAGCAGGAACCTGAATGGTTGCTTGAATTCAGGCTTAAAGCATATAAGGCATGGCAGGATATGAAAATGCCCCGGTGGGCTCACCTGAAGATACCCGAGATAAATTACCAGGATATAATATATTACGCAGCGCCAAAGCAGAAGACCAGCCTCCAAAGCCTCGATGAGGTTGACCCGGAGTTACTCGAAACCTTTGACAAGCTCGGAATACCTCTTGAGGAACAGAAGAGGCTGACAGGAGTGGCTGTTGATGCTGTGATGGACAGTATATCCGTTAAAACTACTTTCAGGGAAACCCTGGCAGAGCTGGGCATTATTTTTTGCTCATTCAGTGAAGCGGTGAGAGAACATCCCGACCTGGTGAAAAAATATATGGGAACCGTGGTACCCTATACTGATAATTATTTTGCTGCCCTTAACAGCTCTGTGTTCAGTGATGGTTCATTCTGTTACATCCCGAAAGGAGTGAGATGCCCGATGGAACTGTCAACCTATTTCAGGATCAATGCCGCAAATACAGGTCAGTTTGAGCGTACCCTTATTGTGGCTGAAGACGATAGTTATGTAAGTTACCTTGAAGGATGTACGGCCCCTGTGAGAGACGAAAACCAGTTACATGCAGCCATTGTTGAGATTATCGTGGAGAAGAATGCTGAAGTGAAATATTCAACTGTGCAAAACTGGTATCCGGGTGATAAAAACGGGAAAGGAGGCGTGTTTAATTTTGTTACCAAGCGTGGAATATGCAGGGGGGAAAATTCGAAAATATCCTGGGCACAGGTGGAAACAGGTTCAGCTATAACCTGGAAATACCCCTCAAGCATTCTGAAGGGAGACAATTCAAGCTCTGAATTTTATTCGGTGGCCGTAACAAATAATTACCAGCAGGCTGATACCGGAACGAAGATGATACATATCGGAAAAAACACTAAAAGCATCATAGTATCGAAAGGTATATCGGCAGGCAAAAGCCAGAACAGTTACAGGGGCCTGGTAAAGGTGCTCAAGAATGCTACAAATGCACGTAACTTTTCACAGTGTGATTCCCTGCTGCTGGGAGATAAATGTGGGGCTCATACCTTTCCTTATATTGAAGTGGATAACCGTACGGGCATAGTTGAACATGAAGCTACCACTTCAAAAATAGGTGAGGAACAGGTATTTTATTGTAACCAGAGAGGCATAAGCACGGAGGATGCAATAGGCTTGATAGTGAACGGATATGCAAAAGAAGTGCTTAATAAATTACCTATGGAGTTTGCTGTGGAAGCGCAGAAACTTCTGCAGATAAGCCTGGAAGGGTCAGTTGGTTAGATAAAGTATTAATTATTAATTATGAATTATTATTAATTATGAATTATGAATGATTGGAGGCGAGAATGAGTAAAGGCGAGATGCGAGATGCGAAAGACGATAAATGAAATTTAACCTGTCTGCCGACAGGCAGGCGGTTCAACAATTCAACATTACAAAAGATGTTAAAAATAGATAATCTGAAAGTAGAGATAGAAGGCAAAGAGATACTGAAAGGTATTTCATTACATGTAAAGAAAGGGGAGATACATGCCATTATGGGTCCCAATGGTTCGGGAAAGAGCACGCTTGCATCGGTACTCGCAGGTAAGGATTTTGGAAATATTACCGAGGGCAAGGTAAGCTATCTGGGAAAGAACCTGCTGGAAATGGAAGCGGAAGAGAGGGCACGGGAAGGCATATTTCTGGGCTTCCAGTACCCAATAGAAATACCGGGTGTTAGCATGGTTAATTTTATGAAGACAGCCGTGAATGAACACAGGAAATACAGGGGCCAAAAGCCACTATCTTCATCAGATTTTCTTAAGCTGATGCGTGAAAAGAAAGAACTGGTTAAAATTGAATCGGGTCTTACAAACCGATCAGTCAATGAAGGATTCTCAGGTGGAGAGAAGAAAAGAAATGAAATATTCCAGATGGCCTTGCTTGAGCCGAAACTTTCGATACTTGATGAAACAGATTCAGGACTTGATATTGATGCATTGAAAATAGTGGCAAACGGGGTAAATCAATTGAAAACACCGGATAATGCGACAATATTAATTACTCATTACCAGAGGCTACTTGATTATGTAATACCGGACGTGGTACATGTTCTCTATGATGGTAAGCTGGTTAAAACGGGTGGCAAGGAACTTGCCATGGAACTCGAAAAACAGGGATATGAATGGATTAAGAAGGAGGTTGATATTGTAAGTTATGAATAATAAAACGGAGACAATAAAGAGATTCTCGGATCTGTTCAGGGATAACCGCAGCAGGATAGAAAAGAACTCATCTTCCTTAATAAACAGTTACAGGAGGGATGCTATGAAGCAGTTCGTTGAACTTGGTATCCCGGACCGCAAAAATGAAGCTTATAAGTATACAAATCTTGAACCATGGTTCAAGACCGACTATGAGTCTTATTTTGTCCCGGTTGAAGCTGATTTCAAGGCTGCTGAAAATTTCAAATGCGAAGTTGCTGATCTCGATAGCTATGACCTGGTTTTGCTGAATGGCTTTTATCCAAAATATAATGGTTCAATTGCAGATTTGCCGGATGGTATACTGGTGTGCAGCCTGGCCGAAGCTGCAGAGAAATATCCGGACATTGTTAATAAACACTACGGTAAATATGCTCATAATGGCAACGACGGGCTAATACCTCTTAATACTGCCCTTGCATCCGATGGTATATTCGTATACGTTGAAAAAGGTGTAACACTGGAAAAACCCATACAGGTAATTAACCTCGTGCATTCTGATAACGATATGTTTGTGCAGCACCGGAACCTTATTATTGTGGATGATAATGCCGGCATGCCTATGATAGTATGTGACCACGCCCTTACACCACAGAAATTCCTGACAAACGCTGTTACAGAGGTATATGTAGGGGAGAATGCCCATTTTGATATTCTCAGGGTTCAGAATGAACATAACAATGCCGCCAAGTTGACACATACATTCATCCACCAGGAAAAGAACAGCCATGCTGTCTCAAATAATATCACCCTTCATGGCGGACTGGTTCGTAACAGTACCTACCACCGTCTCAATGGTGAAGGGGCTGAATGCAACGCTTTTGGTCTTTACCTCACCGACAGGTGGCAGCACATTGATAATTTTGTAAGCATTGACCATGCATTGCCCAATTGTGTAAGCAATCAGCTGTTTAAAGGTGTGCTTGATGATTACGCCACCGGTGCCTTTAACGGTCGCATACTGGTGAACAAGGGTGCACAAAAAACCACTGCCTACCAGAAAAATAACAATATCCTGCTGACTGACGATGCAAAAATGGATACTAAACCCCAGCTTGAAATATATGCTGATGATGTGAAATGCAGTCATGGTGCAACGGTTGGTCAGCTTGACCGGGATGCAATGTTCTACCTGCAATCAAGGGGGATAGGCCAGGATGAAGCAAGACTGATGCTTATGTTTGCCTTTGCCCACGAAGTAATAGAAAAAGTACGTACAGAAGCACTGCGTGAAAGAATTGACACCCTCGTGATGCAGCGGCTCAGAGGCGAACTGAGCAGGTGTGCCACATGTGTTATTGAGTGTGATAAATAATTATTCCTGTGTTTGATGTAAACAAAATACGGTCCGATTTTCCTGTACTGGCAAAAACAGTATATGGTAAACCACTGGTTTATCTTGACAATGCTGCTACAACACAAAAACCCCGGCCTGTAATCAATGCCTTAAATGAAGCTTACAGTACATTTTATAGTAATATACACAGAGGAGTACATGCACTGAGTGATTTATCGTCTGAAAAATATGAAGAGGCACGTGAAAAAGTAAGATCCTTTATAAATGCCGGTGCGGTGGAAGAAATTGTATTTACAGCAGGAACAACAGCCTCAATAAACCTTGTTGCATTTTCATTCGGTGAAAGGTATATGAACAGTGGGGACGAGGTTCTTATAACTGAACTGGAACATCATGCCAATATAGTCCCGTGGCAAATGATGTGTGAACGAAAAAATGCCTCCCTGAAGGTTATACCGGCAAATGATGATGGGTCATTGAATATTGATAAGCTTGAAAGGCTGATAACGGAAAAGACAAGAATAGTGGCCGTAAGCCAGGTGTCAAATTCACTGGGGACTATCATACCCGTGAGAGAGATAATAGAAAAAGCACATGAACATGATGTTCCCGTCCTTGTTGACGGGGCACAGGGCATACAGCACGGACATGTTGATGTGAGGGAACTCGACTGTGAATTCTATGCTTTTTCCGGGCATAAAGTGTACGGCCCTACCGGCATAGGGGTATTGTATGGTAAAAAAGAATGGCTCGAGAACTTACCTCCTTACCAGGGCGGGGGTGATATGGTCGACCGTGTTACATTTGAAAGTACTACATATAACAAATTGCCCTTTAAGTTTGAAGCAGGGACTACAAATTTTGTTGGAGCCATGGGCCTCGCAAAAGCCCTGGATTACCTTGAATCGGTGGGCATGGAAGAAATAATAAGACAGGAAAAAAAGCTCACGGAGTATGCACGGGAGAGAATGAAAGAGATAGGCGGCCTTACAATATATGGTAATATAGAAGACAAAATATCCATAATGTCTTTTCTGATCGATAAGGTTCACCAGTATGACGCAGGCATGATACTGGACAAAATGGGTATAGCTGTCAGGACGGGCTCTCATTGTGCCCAGCCTGTAATGACCAGGTTTGATATTGACGGGACGATACGTGCATCGATGTGTTTCTATAATACCACAGAAGAGATAGATATGCTGGTTGAAGGAATAAATAAAGTAAAGAGTATGATGTTATGAATAAACCTGATAAGTCTATTGAGGAGGTACAAAATGAGATTATTGAAGAATTTTCCATGTTTGATGACTGGATGGACAGGTATGATCTCCTGATTGAAGCGGGTAAAGATCTTCCTGCAATAGAAGAGAAATATAAGAAGAATGATTACCTCATTGAGGGTTGCCAGTCGAGGGTGTGGCTCTATCCTGAATTCGACGATGGCAGGATTTATTTTAAAGCCGACAGTGATGCAATAATAACCCGTGGTATAATAGCGCTCTTGATTAAGGTCTTATCTGGCAGAACACCGGATGAGATAATTGACACCGATCTGTATTTTATTGATAAGGTAGGCTTGCGCCAGAACCTGTCCCCTACAAGATCAAACGGCTTGCTGGCAATGTTAAAGCAGATGAAATTGTATGCGGTGGCTTATAAGGCAAAACAGAAAAACTGAGATTATTATGGAAAACAATGAATACATGGAAAAAGAATCGAGGATCATATCGGTTTTGAAAACCGTTTTTGACCCCGAAATTCCTGTTAATATATATGACCTTGGCCTGATATACGATATAAAAGTCAATGAGGACAATATCGCTAATATCACCATGACACTTACAGCTCCTAACTGTCCCATGGCAGACATGATAGTTGAAGAAGTGAAATATAAGGTGGCAGGCACTAAAGGAATAAAAGACTGTAATGTAAGGCTCACCTTTGACCCCCCCTGGGACAGGGGCATGATGACTGATGAGGCAAAGCTTGAACTGGGGCTTCTATAAAAAAATGGTTGATGAAATAAAGAATAAAACTCTTGCACTTGGCTTTGATCTTTGTGGAATAGCACGTGTGAGACCCTTGGATGAACACAGGCAAAAGCTCAGGAACTGGCTTGCGAAAACATATCATGCCGAAATGACCTATATGACCCGGCATTATGAAAAACGCATCGATCCATCTCTTCTCGTTCCTGATGCCCGTACGGTAATAGTCACAGGTGTGAATTACTATAATAAGTATGAACCCCGGGACGATCAGCCGGAATTTGCCATGTATGCGCTGGGCAAAGATTATCATAAGGTGCTCAAAGACCGACTCTACCTCTTATTGGATTTTATTAAAAGCAAGGATCCCGAAATCCGTGGAAGGCCATTTGTGGATACGGCACCGGTGCTCGAAAGGGCATGGGCTGTTGAGGCAGGCCTGGGATGGATAGGCAAAAACAGCATGCTGATAAATAAAGACCTCGGTTCCTTCTTATTTCTTGGTGTATTGATAATAAACAGAGAGCTGGAGTATAATAAAACTATTTCAAAAGACCTATGTGGTAAATGCACAAGATGTATTGATGCATGCCCTACCGGTGCCATATTGGAAAACAGGACCATTGATTCAAATAAATGCATCTCCTATCTTACTATAGAGAATAAAGGCGGCATAGCGGAGAAATATTTTGACAAGATTGGCAGGAAAGTCTTTGGTTGTGATATTTGCCAGGTAGTATGTCCATGGAATAGCAGGGTTAAAAAAACGGTGATTAAGGAATTTGAGCCTTTGCCGGAAATACAGAATTACACTGCGGATGACTGGAAGAATATTACCGAAGAAGAATTTAATGCGATATTTAAAGACAGCGCCGTCCTGAGAACAGGTTATGAAGGGTTTATGAGAAACCTCAGAGATTTAAGATTTAAGATTTAAGATTTAAGATTTAAGATTTAAGATTTAAGAATTAAGATTTTAGAAATTAGAAATAGAGAAAGCTTATGAGCTTATATATATTTCATAACTTGTAAAGAAATTACTTACCAATGAGTAAATATTTTATTCTTTTTTTATTATCCTTCATTCTGTTAAATAGCTGTAAAAATGACCGTTATAACTTTAGCCTGGATAAAATACAGTCAGAAGATATCAAAATAGCACCCGAATATTATACTGGTAAACCAGATTTTCCCTCGCCTGTATTAACTGACGATGGACGTGAGCTAGTGCTTTTAAAGATTGACAATAACCGGTATACCTGGTTTGATGCAACTGTTGAGAACGGAGAACCTTTCGATTATAAAAGGGGTTTGTATGGAAAGGGGAACCAGCTCCTGGCAGATAAAGAAGATTTTCCATCCCTTGCTCGTACCGGCTTACACTCAGAGGAAGAATTACGAAATACCAAAATTATTACCGGGCGATCAGTGTCACAGATAACCGTTGACGGCAGGCCGTGGGCGTCATCGGGGGTCGGTTTCATGACTGATGATGAAACGATAATGTCTGTTATTTGGGCTGATAACAAAACGGTCAAACGCCTAGGGCTTACTCATCCAGATATTGCCAGGCCGTTATTTCACCTGTGGAATATATCACGCGAATTTGAAAACTACAGCATTGACACAGTCACCGGAGAAAGGTTGCAATTAGAGACAATGATATATAATGGTAATGAGGTTCATGTTAAAATATCAGGTAGCCGGGGATGGCAGGAGTCGATCTTCCATGACGAAATACTTGGAACAGGCCATATAGAGATATCGCGTGAGATTAATGAAGATGAGCAGGAATTTCTGAGGCAAAATTACGGAAACCTGCCTGAAGATAAGTATGAAGAGTTTAAAAATATGTTATTCAATATCCATACCGGAGAGATGGTTTTTTTCTATATCAACCGTTACGGTTTTTATGAAGGGCATACCGAATACCGTATCGACCCGGTAGCCGTTGCCCTTATTTTTGGTATAAGATCGATTGAGGATGTTCATCTCGCAGTTAGGGGAGACCTTTATAAATATTTGACCTCACCATTCACTGAAAACCCGGAATGAAATGAAAACCTTATGCAAATACTTTATCATCTTTCTCCTGGTAATACCATGTATACAGGTTTCTTGCCAGGATCAGGAAGAACAAATCGATTCACTGGTGAACATGTTAAGAACGGCAGGAAGGGAATGGAATAATTATTCGAAGCCACTGATTGAAATAGGTGAAGCGGCAGTTCCTGCCCTCCTGGAAGCAGTCAAAGACCGTAGCCTTAGTCTTTGGAACAGGAGAATAACTGCCATGACACTCAATAATATCCACTCCCCACAATGGGTAAGGCCGGCACTGGAGATATTGTTTAACAGGGAAGAAGACCCGGTACTTAGAAACCAGGTTACAGCAGGACTGAGAGGGTTTAAGCTCACTGAGGTAAAAGACCAGTTGTGGGGATTATTTAAGGAAGAGTCAAATGAGTTTCATAAATCTAATCTGGCTAATCTGCTTCTGACATCAGATACAACCATGGCATACAAGTCATTCGAAGAACTATATAATACCTGTGACGGTCATGTACAGAGAAATGCCCTGCTGAATCTTGTCAGAATACGACCTCATGAATCAACCACCTGGTACTTGAAAGCAATCCTGGGGGATGATTGGATGACTTCCAATGCTGCAATGGACAGCCTTATTACTTCCGATTATTTTAATGCCGGCAAACTTCTTGAAAGTTATCATAAACCAGGTATCGGTGAGGAAATAAAATGGTGTATAGTATATATTTTCGGACATCGTGCTGAGCCAGAATCAATACAATTACTGGCAGAGGCACTTCAGGACGAAAGCTGGCTGGTTCATACAGAAGCCGCTGTTGGACTTTCTCGCTTTGACTCTAAAAAGGTTATCCCTGAAATGAAAAAATTGAGCAGTGATGCAAGGGGATACATACGTAATAATTCAAGATGGGTAATTAGAAACATTAAAAAAGAATAATAAATTACATACTATACTTAATTATTTAACCTGAGTCATTAATATTATTAAATAAACTTGACTTTTATCTGAACACCTCGTAACTTGTTTGATAATTAATTATTCTTTATAAACCTAATTTGAATGGTCATGAGATTTTTTTTGAAATCTCTGGTCATTATTCTGTTTTTCACTGTTTTAGTGCTTATTGGTAATTCATGTAAAAAACTACCGGAGGCACCGGTGGTACTAACAGAAAATGTATCGGAGATTACACAAACAACCGCCAGGTCTGGAGGGGATGTCACAGGCGATGGCGGGGCAGCGGTTACGTCCAGGGGCGTATGCTGGGCAACAAGCCAGGACCCAACGATCAGCGATCTAAAAACAAATGATGGCAATGGTACCGGCAGTTTTGTGAGTGATATTACCGGTCTTAATGCCGGGACAACTTATTATGTACGTGCATACGCAACAAATGAGGCGGGCACAGGATATGGCGATGAAAAATCTTTTATAAGCGAGGAGATTTCTACCCCATTACTGACAACGACTGAAGTTACTGCGGTGACACAAACCGGTGCAGTTTCCGGTGGTGAAATAACAGATGATGGAGGTGGAAGCATAACAGCCAGGGGTGTATGCTGGTCAACAGATGAAAATCCTACCACCAGCGATGATAAAACAGAGGATGGTACAGGTAGTGGAAGTTTTACGAGTATAATAACAGGACTTACTCCCGAAATCACATATTATGTACGTGCCTATGCAATAAACAGTGCTGGTACCAGCTATGGCAGCCAGGAGGAATTTACTACAGAGGCCCCAACCAGTGGTATAGATTTTAATCCCGACCTTACTTACGGAACCGTTACCGATATTAATGGCAATGTCTATAAAACTATAGAAATAGGTTCAAAAAATGGTGGTGTGCCTAAAATATACCTGGCAGAGAACCTCAGGTCTTACAGTTTTAACGATGGAACTTCTATACCCATTGTGAGTGATGATACAGAGTGGAGTAATTTAACAACTCCGGGTAAATGTGCTTTCAATAATAACTTTGATTATGTAGGTACATATGGGTTTCTATATAACTGGTATGCAGTAAATACAGGTAAATTGTGTCCCGACGGCTGGCATGTGACAACTGATGATGAATGGACAGAACTAACCGATTATCTTGGTGGCCTCGATGTAGCAGGTGGTAAATTGAAAGAAAAAGGCACAAGACATTGGGTAAGCCCAAATACCGGGGCAACAAATGAGAGCGGATTTACTGCTCTCCCGGGAAGCTTTAGATGGTACAATAATGGAGAATTTGCTCCTGTTATGGGTGGTAACGGTACCTACTGGACATCAACCGAAAAAGATGCGGGAAAGAATACAGCCTGGCAACGAACAATGCTTTACCAGTATGAAGAATTATCCAGAACAGGTGGAGATAAGGGAATGGCTTATTCCGTACGTTGTGTGAAAGATGAATAATGTAAATAATAATACCTGCTTATTTTAAAAAAAATTATTATGAAAAACCAAACTGTTGTAATTGTATTATTAATGGTCGCATTAATTTCATGCGACTCAGGAAAATCTGTGTCTAAAGACCTGGTGACAGGATTGACCACACATGGTGATGGCCTGTCCTGTGAGGATGTTTATTTATCGGATGGCGAAAAGAAAATTAACAGGAATACATTCACCTACGGGGAAAAGGTTTATGTAAATTTCGAAAATATTGAAGGCTTTAAAAAAGAGGATGGCTATGCCTTCCCCGGCATGGAGATGATAGTGATCAACCAGGCGGGTGATACAGTGATGATCTATCCTGATTTATATGCCGATTACCAGGACGGTATCGACATTTCACCCCTGCTGCTGCAGGCTAACCTCACGGTTGCTGATCCGATGCACTCGGGTAATGAATAT
>JAWLEO010000005.1:0-27559 GCA_041686075.1 Bacteroidales bacterium
CTGGTGGGGCTACATGATCAAAGCCTGTTCCGCGTTAGCGGTACGGGCTTTTTGTTTGACCGAAATAATGCTTGCATTTATGGAGGTCTGAACAAAAAGCCCATACGCTGCTTCGCAGCGCCAGGCTTTGATCATGGGCTGTTAATGCGGCAGGTCCGTGCTGACACCGTAAGGTCGTCAGCACAACCGAAGCAACAATAAGGTTGCTGAGCTCATGACCCCGAGTATTCGGGGGAATAATCCTGGTAATTGGCATTATTGTTGTTCTTGAATTTTATTATCTAAACCCGTAAAGATTTTTTCTTATAAATGGCACATATGAAATCTTGTTAACATTGAGATTTTGAAATTCATAAAATCAATAATATTTATAATATTTCTGGCTCTTTTTACTAACCAGCAGAACCTAAATGCCCAATCCGATTCTGTTCGTTGCAAGATGAAAGATAGCCTGAGTCTTGTATTAAACAAATCTATGAGAATTATTGAACCGACGAAAGCAACATTGATGGCAGCTGCATTTCCTGGATTGGGACAATTATATAACAGAAAATACTGGAAAATTCCCCTGGTTTACGCTGGTTTTGGAGCTCTTACTTACAGTATAATTTATAACACACGTGGCTTCAATGATTATTTCAACGCTTATCAAGATCTGACTGATGGTATTCCAGAAACGGTAAGTTATCAGGATAAACTAATCTTCTTTGATCCAGATGAGATCGATCCGGCTCTGTCATCTGAGAGTTATGACGCTCATTCTAACAGTACAGCAAAGGATCAGCTATTAAATGGCATTTCATATTACCGTAAATATAGAGACTTATCGTATATAGGTATTGGATTATGGTATGTGATTTCTATACTGGATGCAAATGTTGATGCGGTACTTTATTATTATGATGTTAGTCCTGATTTGAATGTCAGGGTGGAACCCGCACCCATAAACACAGGTTACTGTAAAACGATCGGCTTGGGCCTTTCAGTCACATTTTAAAAACAATATGCAACTTAAAGAGAACAACCGTAATGAGCCAGACAGGCTGCATACTGTGCCTGGATTAGTGGCTCATAAAAATCAGGTTTGATTACTCCTGCTTTAAGGTTATCCAGTATTATTCTTTCTACAACACCGGCAAAAAACTCAAAAGCATGAATGTGGCAAAGTATAAAAGTGGCAACGCTCTGATCACTCACCCTTTCATAATATGAATAGCGACTGTAAGACAGGGTCATTACAAAAAGCCAGGTCTTGATTCGTTTACCATCTTTCCAGAATAATCCCAGATAACCGAAATCAACCTGTGCTTCTTCGCCAGGTTCACAATGAACAGGAACGTAAACCTCTCTGTACATTTTGGTTCAGTTTTGATTTCTGAACCTCAGTTAATAATTATTTTTTTTATTCTCTCAGAGTGGTACAATTTTAAGTATCATAGGTGGTACAGTTTTGAGTATCGCTAACACTTGTTAATGATATCTAAAAGTGTACCAGGGAAAATACGTAAAAGTGTACCACTTCAAAGTAAAAAAATTTAATGTTCATTTTCTTTTTCTGTTTTTGATTTCATATTGTCCAGATTAATTTGAGCATTTCTAACCCTATAACTATCTCCAAGATTATGTAGAGCTTTACATAATCTTGGAAGAAAAAATTATTTGTTTGCAGGCTCAAACCGTGGAGCTGAACGTGCAGCAATGTTTTACTCTTTCTTTGCTACCTGTAAAAAGAATAATGTCAATCCTTACGAGTGGCTCAGAAAGGTTCTGGAGATAATCCCAACTTACAAAGTGAACAAGCTTACAGATCTGTTGCCCCAAAATCTGGAGCTTTAATCCCAACACGCTCAAATAATCTGTCTATCTTTGCAAAAGTCAAGACCTACTTGGTAGAACGGATACGTTTTAATGAGAACTAAATCTTAAATATACTTGTATTCGGTAACATTTTGCCACCGAACGCCAGTGAGGTTTAGTTCAACACATGGTATAGTGCATGCGGGTTTCAGTGGTTCGCGAAGGTTTGTTGCTCGTAAAAAGAGTCGGTGTAAACTGATAGGAAATCGCTTCGAAATCCCGCACGACACCATACCATTAAAAGTTGTAACTCATATTGGAATCCGAAAGTGCAAATGATAAAAGAAAAATAAATAACATACAATCATATGAAAAATATTATCACATTAATTTGTATAGGATTAACATTGAATACTTTCAGTCAAGAAATTAATTTTAGATTTAAAAACACTGAAAACCCTCAAATATCAGAAAGAGATATTGAGCCAGGATATACCGTGTATAGTTTTACTTTCGATGTAGAAAAACAAGAAGAAGAGATTCAGATTAGATGGGATTTGCCGGCAAACGACATGCAATACCTTTGGACTCCCGGTCATCAACACGGCATACAACCATTATGGGGAAATCGCGATATAACATCATATGCAACCATGCAAGCTCCCGTACTGTCTGTTTTCAATAATAACAATATCAACAAAATGACATTCGCCCTTTCTGATGCTTTAAATGAAGTGCGAATGACCTGTGGTGTTATTGAAGAAACGGCACATATGGAAAACTGGGTTATTGTTCATCCATCAGCTTTTGAAAATCTTGAGCAATACAAGGTTGAACTAATTATAGATTTAAGAGACGTGCCTTACTGGAATTCTCTCTCTGATATATCTGATTGGTGGGCTTCAATTGATGATTATAAGCCTATGCAGGTGCCTGACATAGCTAAAATGCCAATGTATTCAACGTGGTACAGTTTTCATCAGCAGTTGGATGTTGCCGAGGTAATCTCAGAATGCAAATTAGCAAAACAGATAGGTTGCGAAGCCGTTATTGTTGATGATGGGTGGCAAACATTAGATAATAAGAGAGGATACAAATATACAGGCGATTGGATTCCAGAACGCATCCCCAACATGAAAGCTTTTGTTGACAGCATACATGCAATTGACATGAGGTTCCTGCTGTGGTACTCTGTTCCCTTTGTTGGTGAAGCATCAGAAGCCAGCAAACAATTTAAAGGTAAATTTTTAACAAAAAGAGGCGATGCTTTTGTTTTAGACCCTCGTTATCCTGATGTAAGGGAGTATATCGTTAATACTTACCTCACAGCGCTAAAACAGTGGGGCTTGGATGGCTTTAAATTTGACTTTGTCGATAACTTTAAAGTATATCCTAATCACAAGCAATATCAACCCGAAAATTTTGAAGAACTTTCAAAGCAAATGGATTATCAAAATGTAAATGTTGCAACTGATAAGCTTTTAACAGACATAACCCAAACTTTAACTGCTGAAAAATCCGATATTCTTATTGAATTTAGACAACGTTATATTGGTCCCCTGATGCGTAAATATGGAAACATGTTCAGGGCTGGCGATTGTCCTTATGGTTTATGGGAAAACCGATTAAGAACAACTAATGTCAAATTAATCGCAGGCAATACAGCTACCCATTCCGATATGATTATGTGGCATTCAGAAGAGTCGGCAGAAGTAGCTGCTTTGCAGCTCTTGAATGTCATGTTCTCTGTACCACAAATATCAGTAAAAATGCATCTATATCCTCAAGAGCATTTCACAATGCTTAATTTTTGGGTGCCTTTTTGGACAGAACACCAACACGTATTGCTTGAGGGTGATTTTGAAGCATATTATCCCAACTTAAATTATCCAATACTGATTGGAAAGAATAATGACACCATTGTAGTGGGTATTTATTCTCCTTCTCATCTAATTCCTATCAATTCCGAGCATGCTCCCAAAGAAATTAACATAATGAATGCTTCAGGTCAAACTAAGGTGGTTATTGATTTTATAAAGGATTTTGGCAACTACACATATAAAGTTTTTGATTGCTTTGGAAATGAACAGGATAATGGTATAGTAAAGCTTGATGGGGTTAAACTATTCAAGGTTCCCAAAGCAGGATTACTTCGTTTAAGTATAGATTAATCATTATTGTCAACATATCTATACCTAAATGTTCGAATTGAGATTGAAATAATACGAGTTACAACAGGCTATCAACGCTGCAGGACGGGGGTAATCAGTACAAGGGACTTTTATATGGAATGACCAGCAGAGCATCTTGGTCAGGAGATCCGCGAAATATATGGTCCTTGTTTGATGAATTCGGTATGCAAAACTCCCGCTTCATTGGTTACTGGTCAGAAAACTGCCCTGTAACAACTGGATATAAATATGCCCCCGCCACCGTATACCAGAAGACAGACAAGGTAATGGTTGCTCTTGCAAACTGGTATGATGCAGATAAGGAAGTATGGCTTAACGTAGACTGGGAAAAACTTGGGATGGAACGGGGCGAGGTAATATACCATGCCCCGCATGTAAAAAATTTCCAGGAAGAAAAAACCTTCAGTCCATGGGAAAGAATTCCCCTGGAGGCAGGAAAAGGTATGGTGCTGTTTATAGAGAAAAAGTAAGGCTGAGGCGAAGGCTAAGGTTTGTTTATGCAGGGAGGTTATTAGGTGCATGTTGATTTAGGCGAAGGCTAAGGTTAAATAAAATAGGGTGGCCCCGCCTTCTTTCTGTTTTTGATTTCATATTGTCCAGATTAATTTGAGCATTTCTAACCCTATAACTATCTCCGGTTAACTTAATGAGGATCGCATGGTGTATAATACGGTCTATAATTGCAGAAGCCGTGACATTGTCTCCAAATAATTGCCCCCAGTCTTCAAAGTTCCGGTTGGTTGTAACTATCAAAGAACCGGTTTCATATCTTGACCGGATGACTTCAAAAAAATCATCACTCCCATTTTGATGGAACCTTTTAAATCCCACTTCATCAAGTATTAATAAATCTACCCTGGTGAGTTTTTTTAGCATACTTTGATATTTACCATCTGCTCTGGACCGATGCAACTGATCAATAAGCGTATTGGCATGTATCATCACAACCGAATGTCCTTTTTCAAGAGCTCTCAGGCCAAGCCCATTGGCCAGGTCTTGACTCGTTTACCATCTTTCCAGAATAATCACAGATAACCAAAATCAAACTGTGCTTCTTCGCCAGGTTCACAATGAACAGGAATATAAACCTCTTTTTCTTAAAGGCCACGAACATATTTTACTACCGTTGAATATGCTATGTCCGCATCATATTCATTGATTAATAACTCATGGATCAATACTGCTGATTTGCCCTGCTCAAGGTTTTTCTTAATTGTTTCCAGGTATTTATCAAGCTTCTTTATTTTCTTTACAGGATTCGTACCTAATTTACCTTCTGACAAATCATTTAATATACGTGATACAGTATCCCGGTGTATTTTTAAGACTTTTGCAATCCTGCGCTTGCTATAGCCTTGATTATGTAATGTTTGTACTGTATAATACATTGCCACTCTGTACATTTTGGTTCAGTTTTGATTTCTGAACCTGAGTTAATAATTATTTTTTTTATTCTCTCAGAGTGGTACAATTTTAAGTATCGTAGGTGGTACAGTTTTGAGTATCGCTAACACAGGACACGATGCAATAGAAAAGGGGAAAGAGCTCATTACTAAATATTTAGATCTTTAAACATTTTTGTTATATTAATTTCATATCTTGCAGAACGAGAGGTCAGAATTGATCGAGTGTAAACTTTCTTATGGAGCAGAAAGAAAATACTGATTATAACCTTGTTAAATCTTTAAAAAAAGGAGATCTTTTTGCATTTGATAAACTTTTTTCAAAATACAGTAAAAAGCTATACTATTTTGCCAGGAGTTATCTCGGTTCAAGTGAGGATGCAGAAGGAATGGTACAGGAAGTTTTTCTTTTAATTTGGAATAAAAGGGAAGAATTGAAAGAGCATCTTTCGTTTAATGCTTTTTTATATACAGTTACTTATAATGCAATCCGCAAATATTTCAGAAAAAAGGAAAGAGAAAAAAGGCATCTTGATAAATTCCTTGAAGATTATGAAGGTAAACATAATAGAACTGTTACAGATATTGAATACAATAACCTTTTGGAACTTGCAAATAAAGCAATTGAAAAATTGCCTGAAAGGAGGAAATTAATTTTTAAATTAAGCCGGTATAAAGGTTTAACAAATAAAGAAATCGCCGAAAAATTGAATATCTCAAAAAAAACTGTTGAAAACCAGATACGATCGGCACTTAAATTCATAAGGGATCAATTAGGAAAAGAAACTCTTTTCACTCTACTTTTTTATTATCTGTTTATTTTCTGATCAGGATTTTTTTAAATGTTTTTGGTAAATATTTTCACAAAAAATTCGTTATAAAAAAATTCCGGATAGGTGTAAAGTCTTTGAGCGGGATATAATAAAGTAAACAGAATGTCACATAAAATTTTAGTATTTTTTCTCAGTAGTTAATTTTTAGGGTAGAATGTATGTAAAAGTGTACATTTATGGATGTTACACTTTTACTTACATTTTAATTAGTTTTTAATAATTATTATAAGGGAATTTTAAATTTAGAAAATTGAAAAAAGAAGAAAAACCAAAGAAAGAACAAGAAGTTGATATTAAATTAATAAAAAAGTTTCTTAACAAAAAATGCACTCCTAACGAACACGAAAGTGTATTAAAATGGTTTACACAAATCAGGTATGAAAGAAAGCTCAAAAATATAATCAGGGAACATTGGAATGAATTCAAACTGGAATCACCTGATTATAAGGTTGACACAAATCCTTTACTTGATAAACTCCATCACTTTATTCATTTAGATTCATATAAAAAATCCCGAAATTTATCATTGCAGCGGAAAGTTTTTAAACAATTGAGAAATATAGCTGCAGTTCTTTTTTTACCTGTACTTATTTTTAGTGCCTCTTATTTTCTGACAGGCAGGGGACTTTTTACAAAGGTTGAAAAAACTATTTATGCAGAGATATATTCACCACCTTCTGCAAGAACCTCTTTTGAATTGTCCGATGGCTCAACAGGCTGGTTAAATTCAGGCAGTACTCTCAAGTTTCCTGTGAGGTTCAAAGGTAAGACAAGGGAAGTGAGGTTAAAGGGAGAAGGATTTTTTAATGTAGTAAAAGATCCTGAAAATCCCTTTGTGGTGAAAACTTCTGATTTAAATATCAAAGCTTTAGGAACCCGGTTTAATGTGTGGGCTTATCCTGATGATAAAAGTAGTGAAGTTACTCTTGAGTCGGGAAAAGTTATTGTTGAAAAAGTCAGGGAGAATGGTGGGATTTTAAATTATTTAGAGTTACAACCCGGTCATCATTTAACAATATCTCAAAAAGGCTTTGTAAAAAGAACGGTTGAAACTGAAAAATATACTTCATGGAAAGAGGGAAAACTTATTCTAAGGAATGATCCTATGAGTGAAGTAGTAAAAAGGATCGGCAGGTGGTATAATGTAGAGATTAAATTAAGAGACAAAGAACTGGAAAATTACCGGTACAGGGCAACATTTGAGGAGGAGAACTTTAGAGAGGTATTGAAATTGTTAAAGTTGACTTCACCAATTGACTATGTTGAGGAAGAGAGGGAATTATTGCCAGATGGGACATTTACTAGGAAGAAAATTACCCTTTTTATCAAACAGGGATATGAAGAAACTTTGGAATAATTGTAATAATTATTAAAAATAATTAACCCTATTTTTTAACTTAAATTATTTTTCCTATGCGAAAAAACTCAGAAAAAAAGCAGGAAAGCGATGGAGCACTCTCCTGCCAAACTAGCAGGTATTTATTGCTTAATTTTCTTCTCCAGAAAAAAATTAATATTTAACCTACTAAACATTACAAATTTATGAAAAAAATTATTAAATCAGCAGAAGCACTTTACAAAGTGTTCTGCTCTTCAAAAACTTTATTAATCATGAGAATTACAGTGTTTCTATTATTGTTCAGTGTAATTCAGGTTATGGGCGAAAGCTCGTATTCACAGAGTACAAAGCTTTCCATTAATCTAGAAGATGTGTCGATTGAAAAAGTTCTGGATGAAATTGAAAATAAAAGTGAATTTTATTTTCTATTTAATCAAAAACTGGTAGATGTTGATCGCAAGGTTAATATAAATGTCGAAAATAAAAGGATCAAAGATATTTTAGCCAGTATTTTTGAAGGTGAAGAAGTTAACTGTCTGGTAATGGATCGACAGATTCTTTTATCACCCAAATATATTTCTGAAAGAGTTAACATTACAAGAGATCGTCAACCGCAAGAACTTGTTGTTACAGGGAAAGTGACCGATGAAGATGGAAACCCATTGCCTGGTGTAAATATTATTGTCAAAGGCACTACAACAGGAGTTGTTACAGATGCTGACGGTAATTATAGTATTGAGGTAGACGATACCGATGCAATATTGGTATTTTCTTTTATAGGTTACCACCTCCAGGAAATACGTGTGAACAATAAAACTACAATAGATGTTTCCCTTGATATTGAAGCAGTTGGTTTGGAGGAGGTTGTTGCTATTGGTTATGGCTCTAAGAAGAAGATAAATCTAACGGGTTCTGTTGCGTCAGTTAATAATGATGATTTAGAGAAGGTTCCTCCAATTGCGAGTACAACAAATGCCTTAGCAGGACGTCTGCCGGGTTTGATTACAAAACAGACAAGTGGATCGCCTGGTAGAGATGCGGCTTCATTAAATATACGAGGATTTGGAAATCCACTTATAATTGTAGATGGTGTAGAAGGAAATTTCAATAATATTGATCCAAATGAAATCGAATCAATATCAGTTTTAAAAGATGCTTCTGCTGGTATCTATGGAGCAAGAGCAGGAAATGGAGTTATCTTGGTTACAACAAAACGTGGTGAAGTTGGGAAACCTACTATTAAATTGAACAGTTCATATTCTTTTCAAACTATTACAAATTTTCCCGAGCCGATGAGTGCTGGAGAGTTCGCAGAATATGACCGTGAAACCAAGACACATCAGGGACTCTCCGAAGCCCAACAGCAATTTACTCAGGAAGAGGTTGAAAAATATTATGCAGGAACCGATCCTGATTATCCAAATACAGACTGGTATGATGTTCTAATCAGGCCTTATGCACCCATGCAACATACTAATTTATCCGTTAGAGGTGGGAGTGAGAGAATTAAATACTATGGTCTTTTAGGATACATGAATCAAGAGACTTTCTGGAAAAATAATGGTGGAGATTATCAGCGATTTAATATTCGTTCGAATATTGACGCGAAAATTACGGATAACCTGTCTATACAGTTAGACTTTTCTAATATTAATATATTTAGAAAGATGCCCAGTGCCGAAAATCAAGCTGGAGCAGGTGACTATTGGATGTGGCGTGATTTCTGGCAAACTTATGCTATTTATCCATCCTCATTACCTGATCCCTCAAAAATACCCTATACTTGGTTGGCAGGTGGAGGTGCAAATGTTACAACTAACAGAGAGATCAGTGGTTTTTTTGACACGGACAAACAGGATATAAAAGCGGGAACTAATCTGAAGTATGATTTCCCATTTATTCAAGGACTGTCAGCAGAACTTTTTATTAATTATGTGCAGAATTACACAAACAAGAAAAATATGTCTCACCGTCCAGACCTATGGACATATAATTACGAAAGCGATACTTATACTTTAAAAGCAGAGGCACCAAAAGCTTCTCTTAGCCATAATAACAGTAAAAACAGAATGATTACCAATCGGATTTCTTTTAATTACGATCAAGTATTTGCAAAAAAACATACTGTTGCTCTTATGGCCTTGTATGAATCGATTGATTACAGATATGATTATATAGAAGCAGCAAGAATAAATTTTCTGACACCTTCTATTCATTATTTGTTTGGAGGGAGCATTGAGAATCAATCAGCCAACGGCAGTGCTACTGAAATGGGACGTAAAAGTTATATAGGGAGGTTAAACTATTCATTTAAAGGCAAATACCTTTTAGAGGCAACACTAAGGGCTGATGCTTCGGCCAAATTTCCTTCTGAAGAACAATGGGGTTATTTCCCTAGCTTATCAGTAGGATGGAGACTTTCTGAGGAAAGTTTTATTAATAGAGATTGGTTAGAGAATCTTAAACTTCGTGGATCAATAAGTAATGCCGGCTATGATGATGTTGGTAATTTCGCATATCTATCTGGCTATCAATTGGCTAATAAGTACGTATTCGGCTCTAATATAATGGATGGTTTGAGATCAACCGGCCTACCCAATCCAAATTTAACATGGGAAAAGATGTCAATACTCAATCTCGGCCTTGATTTTTCTATTTATAAATCAAAATTGTATGGCGAATTTGATGTTTTTTATCGAAAACGCGATGGGATTCCTGCTACACGTGCACGCTCTCTTCCTTCTACTTTTGGTGCTAATTTGCCATCTGAAAATTTGAATAGTACTATCGATAGAGGGTTTGAAACAGTAATCGGGACAAGAGGTATTAAAGGCAATTTCTCCTGGCATATAAGTGGAAATGTTTCATGGTCCAGAGCAAAATGGGACCACTATGAAGAACCTGATTATGATGATCCTGAAATGGCAAGGGTATATCAAAAATCAGGGCAATGGACTGACCGTATTACAGGGTATTTGACCGATGGTTTGTATACTTCCCAGGAAGAAATAGAGGCCATGACCTTTGATCAGGATCAACAGGGAAATATAACCATTAACCCCGGCGATATCAAATATATTGATGTGAACAAAGATGGTGTGCTTGACTGGAAAGATCAGGTTGATATCGGTAAGGGGGCTTTACCTCACTGGATGTTTGGTTTATCAACCAATCTTAGTTATAAAAACTTTGACTTTTCTCTATTATTTCAGGGAGCTGCCGGTCATTATTTGTCTGTCCAGTTGCCATGGTGTCACCAATTGTTTACGGAAAGATGGACTGAGGAAAATAACGATCCCAATGCTATTTTCCCTCGTAGTGGAAGTACCGCAGAAGGTGGAGGATTTTCAGATTTCTATTTAAAGAAAGCAGGTTATATTCGACTTAAAACATTGAATTTTGGATATAATTTGCCTAAAAACCTACTGAATTTTGCCAAAATAGGCAATCTACGTATCTCTTTTGCAGTAACAAACCTTTTTACGTTAGACAGATTAAAAAAATATGGATTAGACCCCGAAGCACCATCAACTGAAGGACAATATTATTCTGATAATGCATTTTTTTATCCTCAGCAACGTACTTTTACATTCGGGTTAAACATTACGTTATAAAATTCTAATTAAAAATCTTACAGACATGAAAAAAATAATTTATATATTTTTATTGGTGATTATAGCATTGTCATCATGCACTAAGGAAGTTCTTGAAAAAAAACCTCTAGATATTATTTCTGATGCTGTGGTATGGAATGATCCAGTACTGATTGATGCTTATTTGACACAGTGTTATGCAGAAATGGGTTTTATTAATGATATGGCTTATGGGGGTAGTCCTTGGGCTGGTCCTGCCTGGTTTGAAGCGATTACTATGACTACTGTTGCAGATGAATGCCGTGACGGTTGGGAGAAAGCTTATGCAGGTAAATCCATTAAGCTCAAAGCAGATGGGACGAACTTTGCTGATTGGTGGGGATACCCAACTATTCGCAAACTAAATATATTTATTGAAAAGATGCCCGACTCACCAGTCGAAGCGTCCTTAAAAATAAAAAAAATTGCTGAAGCCAGATTTTTAAGGGCATATGGTTATTTTAATATGGTTAAACGTTATGGAGGTGTACCCTTAATTACTAAACCACAAGCGATTGATGCACCAGAAGAAGAACTTTTTCCAGAAAGAGACAAGGAAGTAACAATTTATGATTTCATTATTTCTGAAATAGATACGATTGTAAATGACTTAAAAGATGGCCATAATGATGAAGGACGTCCAACCAAATATGCTGCTTTGGCATTAAAAAGCAGGGCAGCAATGTATGCTGGCAGTATTGCTCAATGGGGTGAGGTGCAAATGGATGGTGTGGTTGGTATTCCGGCAAATAAGGCACCACAGTATTGGCAAACCTCTTATGATGCTTCAAAATCAATAATAAACAGTGAAGTGTTCTCATTATATAATAAAAATCCTGATGATAAAGTTGCAAACTTTAGAAATATATTTTTGGATGAAAACAACACGGAGGTGATTTTCTCTGAAATTTATACGGGTCGAGGTGGGAAAGCTCACTCATGGGACATGCTTAATGGCCCTTATGGTTACAATGCCTGGGCATGCGGAGGTCAAAGCATCCCATACCTGGAGATGGTAGAAGAATTTGAAAATATAGATGGTTCATCAGGAATAATTGACAGGCAGAAAATTGAAAATGGGTATTTGTGGACGATTGAGGAATTGTTTGGCAATAAAGATCCCAGATTTCATGCATCCATCCTTACTCAAGGTTCAACATGGATAGGTGATACCATTCAAGCCTACAAGGGAATTATTAAAGAAGATGGGACAATTACTACAGATGATTATAAAGAGCTGACAGGCTGGGGAAGGTCTACCCTGAGCTGGGCAGCAGGGGCAGGACCGTTTTTTGTGTTAAAATACATGGATGAAGCAATAGCTATAGTGCCTAATATTGAAACTTCAAGGACGGATTGGATCGTATTTCGGTATGCTGAAATATTGTTAAATCTAGCTGAAGCTGCTTTTGAACTCGAGGAAACCGAAGAAGCGTTAGATGCTGTAAATCAAATCAGGAATAGAGCCGGTATTGCACCATTGACAACAATTGACCTAGATAAGATCCGTCATGAAAGAAAAGTTGAGTTAGCATTTGAAGGAAATCGTTACTGGGATGTTCGAAGATGGAGAACGGCTGAGGTAGATCTCTCAAAATCCTTTTCAAATTTAAGGTTTATTGTTGATTATACAACACGTAAATTTAAATTAGAAATTCTTCCGAATTGGGATGGACTTCCGGTACCTCAATTCTACCCTCGACATTACTATATGCCTATAACATTAGAACGTACAAACAATAATCCAAATTTAGTTGAAAATCCGGGATATTAACTTTAACATATGAATTATAATGACCACAAACCCGGACAAACATGAAACGTCGCAAGTTTATAAGAAGAACTGGTTTAGCGGTTGTCGGATCATCTCTAATAGGTGCAAGCAAACCATTTCTAGCTAACAATGTTTTTTATAAAACATCAGGAATGAAATCTGTCAAGTTAAAGGAGAATGGTAAAGCACTGGTCAATCCTGATATGGGATGGATCCTGTATTATTATTCCAATTCACTACAAGTCTACGGCTCTAAGCTAAAGCCTTCTGATACAGTGGATTGTTTTCCTGGATTATCGACTATATATTTCCGACTTCCTTGGTCCTTTATTGAAATGGAAGAAGGAAAATGTAATTGGGAAGTTCTGGATACCCCTTCACAACGATGGATTGATAAAGGGAAAAAAATTGCTTTTCGGATAACTGCATATGAAAGCGGGATGCAATATGCAACACCGGAATGGGTTCGAAAGGCAGGAGCTAAAGGCACTGATGTTCAATGGCCAAGGGAGAAATTACCTGCATGGCAACCTGATTTTGGGGATCCAATTTTTCTTCAGAAGTTGGAAAATTTCATTGTTGCAATGGCTGAACGTTATGATGGCAATCCTCATGTAGCGTTTGTGGATTTGGGTTCGATGGGGGCTTGGGGAGAAGGCCATACAGCAGGCCATTCTGTATTTTGTAGTTTGTTAGAGGGTCAGAAAAAGCATATTGATTTACACTGCAGACATTTTAAAAAGACACTTCTTGCCATCAGTGATGACTATGGAGGTAGTTGTGATAATGAGAAGCAACATAGCCCTGTAACAGACTATGCATTGTCTAAAGGGCTTACATTGAGAGATGACAGCATTATGGTTATACCCCCTCCCGAATCATGGTATAGTGCAGGTATGGCGCAATTGTTTTGGCCAACCAAGCCTGTTATCGTTGAACATGAGCATTACGGAGCTTCAAAGAGGAGAAATGCTTTTTCAAAGGAATTGTTATTAAAATCAGTTGAGGATTATCATGCTAGTTATCTTTCAATCCATTACTGGCCGCATGAATATTTACATGAAATGAAGGAAGCTATTGATGAAGTTAATCTAAGATTAGGATATCGAATTCAATTGCGTGAAATTATGTGGCCGGATAGTGTAAGATTGGGAGAAACTTTTATTGTATCTGCCTATCTTGCAAATGTAGGGGTTGCTCCATGTTATCCGGGAGGGTATCCTTGTATTACACTGAAGGATGATAAAGGAGGAATAGTTTCAGTTTTGGTGGATCAAAACATGAATGTTAAAAACTTAAAAGTAGGAAAGCCGGGTGAAGCTCCGGTTGAAAAGATAAATTCCACTTTTATCGTATCTCCAACTCTTTATAAAGGTGTTATCAATTCCTGGTATGCTCCTTATCGCAGTGCCAAACCCGGTGACTATGATGTTTATTTTTCTATCGGTACTTTGGATGGAACCCCGCTATTGGAATTACCATATGAAGAGAATGATAATCACAAGAGATATAAACTTGGGAAAATAAAGGTTACTGATAGAGAAAACGAAGCTACCGCAGTCGATCAGTAAAAATAATATACTAACCATAAAAATTTGAAAATGTGATTTGTCAAATGAAATTTTTAGCGCAAGTACTTGCTTTTATGATTGTTGCAATAAATACAACAGCGCAGCAAACAGGCAGCTTTACCGATTCACGTGATGGCAAAACGTACAAAACAGTGACTATTGGTAAGCAAACATGGATGGCACAAGACTTGAACTATCGCGCCAGCAGTGGCAGTTGGTGTTATGAAGGTGATGATAGCGGCAATTGCGATAAATTAGACCGTCGGTTATACAACTGGAAAGCTGCTATGGAAAGCTGTCCCGTTGGCTGGCACCTACCCAGCGCTGATGAATGGACAGAACTTATAAATTATCTGGGTGGTAATGATGTAGCCGGAGGCAAGCTGAAAGCAAAAAAAGGTTGGATGGATTCCAATACCAGTGCAACCAATAGCAGCAGTTTTTCCGCCCTTCCCGGAGGATACCGCAACTATGGGGGGGTATTCGGCGGTGCGAGTACCGAGGGTTATTGGTGGTCGTCCACCGAGCGCAGTTCAGGCGCATGGTCCTGGTCAGGCGCATGGTACTTTGGCATGCGCTATGATAATAATGCTGTCAATAAATACGGCAGCAACCATCAAAAAGCTGGGTTTAGCGTCCGGTGTGTGAAGGATTGATTTATCGGTATTTAAGGTCTGAAAGAAGTAAAAATTGCTCAAAACGAATATGGTAATGGATCGAATAAAAGTTAACCATTAATATTAGCAGGCAGATGATTACGACCATCAATAGAATCGCTCCAAAACATTACCGGAGTTGAAAAGGATTGTATTAGAGGCCTAGTAAACAAAATAGTCCTTGATATGGATGATTTTTCTCAGCAGGTATAATACGGTTTCACATATAGAAATGTGTCTCAACAACAGGCGTGCCAATAAAAAAGATCAAAGAAAAAAGATCAGAGAAATGGAAATCGAACGAAATCTAAAAGCAAAACTTACAAAACTTGGCTATAAATATTTAGCTAAAAATAGAAAAACAAACTTTAATATTTATAATGAAAGATTAAAGAACAGGGATATAAATTAGAAAAAGCTATAAGGAAAGACAAAGTTGGTTTTTTATTGTTAGTTTATCCCTGCTTGTAAAACAAACATCAACAGATAAGCAAAATACTTGTTGACACGAGCATGGTGATGAAATTTTAATTTCTTATCTGCTTTTAATATACTGATATTGTATAACTTAATAAATTATTTACAGATGAAAAATATAATGAAACCCTTATTAGCAATTAGTGGTTTAATAATCGTTTGTTTACTCATATCTTGCAAAAACAGATCTTCTAATTCAGTTGATAAAACTGAAACTTTGCAATCTGTATCCTCATTTCCGGTTGGAGTTGCTGTCAATCCAAGGCCACTGAAAAATGATACTTTATACCGTAATGTCGTGTTAAATGAATTCAATAGCCTGACTCCTGAAAGTCAGGCCACAATGTCTACCATTCAACCAAAAGAAGGCGTTTTTGATTTTTCTGAATGTGATTCAATAGTTGATTTTGCCATCAAAAACAATAAACGGGTACACGGAGTTGCATTAAATTGGGATCTTTACGGTAATATTGATTGGATTAAAAATTTTCATGGCGATTCTGTCGCTTGGGAAAATATTTTAAAGAAGCATATACAAACCGTTGTAAGTCATTACAAAGGGAAAGTAAAATCGTGGGGTGTGGTAAACGAAGCTTTTAATGATGATGGAACCCTTCGTATTGATGACCAAACCTCAACTGAAAATCGTGGGAGCATATGGGCAAGAAAACTCGGTAAAGACTATATTGCCCGTGCTTTTCAATATGCCCATGAAGCAGACCCGGAAGCTTTGCTTTTTTATAATGATTTTGGTTTGCATCTCTCAAAAAGGCAGAAAAAAATTGATGCCATTGTAAATATGGTCGAAGAATTTCAAAAAAGAAATATCCCCATTCATGGTTTAGGTATGCAGCTACACATAGGTGTATCTACCAACAATGATGAAATTGAAAGTGGAATGCAAAAACTTGCAGCTACAGGTTTATTGGTTCATATTTCGGAAGTGAGTATCCTGGTTTCTGATTGGAAAAAGGATGAAAGTTTGGTTTTTACAGAAGAATTACAGAAAAAACAATCAGATAAATATCAGTTTATTGTACAGGCGTACAAAAGATCTGTTCCTGCTGACCAACGATATGGCATTACAATATGGGGCTTACGGGATCCGAATAGTTGGGTAGTTGGTAGGTTTGTACCACGTGACTGGCCTTTGTTATTTGATGAGAATTATCAAAAGAAGAAAGCATATTATGGTTTTCTTAACGGTCTTAAAAAATAATTTCAAAGGAATCTTTGAAGACTACAATTATTAAGAATTGATTATGTATACCAAGTATTAAATTAAAAGGTAAAAATGGACAGGATGAATCAAACGGGAAAATTAAGAAGGAAAGTTAATATATCAGACTTGAATAATTTGCTAGATAGTAAGTTTTTTATAGTATCGATATTGATATTTTTAGTATTCCTTCTCGTCAATTGTGATAGATCGAAAACATATTATATAGATCCTTTGGGGAATGATACAAACAAAGGGACCAGCATAAAATCCCCATGGAAGTCATTAAAAAAAGTCAATGGAAAAATCTTTAAACCTGGTAATAAGATTTTATTTAAAGCTGGAGGTATTTGGAATGGTCAGCTAAGTCCAAAAGGATCCGGACTACCAAATAATCCAATCATCTTAGGAATGTATGGAAAAGGTGCAAAGCCGTCTATCAATGGAAATGGAATTTCAGGATTGAAGGCAGGAACATTATTATTATATAATCAGGATTATTGGGAAGTTGAAAACCTCGATATTACCAATAAATTCGATTCATCAGATACACGATATGGTATTCTTGTTAGATGGCATAATTACGGAACTGGCCAACATATTCATATAAGAAACTGTGATATTCATGATGTTAATGGTAGCATGGAGGGTCGGTTTATTGGGGACGGAATCCTGGTGGTGGCTACAGGTACTGAAAAACAAACCAATTATAACGATGTGCTCATAAGAAATTGTTCGATAAAAAACGTTGACCGGACGGGTATCTCCATTTGGAGCCAGTGGCATATAAGGCATGGAATGGACTATGATGTTAAGAATAAAGAACTTTATCATAGCTCGAATGGACCTTATAAGGCATCAACCAATGTTGTTATCCGGAATAACAGTCTTGAGAATACAGGCGGAGATGGGATAATTGTATCGTGTACAAAAGGAGCTTTAATAGAGTACAACATTGTTAACAGGGCAAATCAGCGAGGAACTACCCCAAATGCAGGGATATGGCCTCATAATTCCGACGAAGCTGTGATGCAATATAACGAAGTATATAATACAAGATATTCAGGTGACGGAATGGGCTTTGATATCGATATGTTATGTAATAATTGTATTTCTCAATATAATTATAGTCATAATAATGAAGGAGGTTTTCACCTTATTTGCGGTCCTTCCGGTATTGGAAAAACCACAGGGAATATTATCCGCTATAATATCAGTCAAAATGACGGGAATACGGTTTTCGTATTTGCTGGAAATGTAGATAGCACAATGATATATAATAACACTATTTATATAGGAGAGGAGCTTAATACAAATCCATTAGGGATTTGGGATTTTGATGGTGCAATAGCTAACAATATATTTTTCTATAACAACATAATTTTTAATCTGGGAGAGGGTGTTTACATTTTAAATAAAAGTCCTAATGTTCAGTTTAAAAATAATTGTTTCTATGGTAATCATCCTATAAACGAACCTCATGATAACTATAAAATTGTGGATAATCCTCTCTTTGTTAATCCTGGATCAGGTGATATTGGGCGAAATACTGTGGATGGTTATAAATTAAAATCTGGGTCACCTTGCATTACCAACGGAAAATTTATTCCCAATAATGGAGAAAAAGATTATTGGCAAAATCCTGTGTCTCCCATTAATTCCCCAAATATTGGGGCATATAATGGGACAGGCAAATGAATTAAGCTAAAATAAATGCTAAGTAGAATGAAATTCGTGTTTATTTTTCTTGTATTGTTATTGGCTCTCCCTCTACTTAATTGTTTAGATGAAAAGTCAAATAAATTAACTATTGAATCTACAGTAATGTTAATAAATAGTAACGGTGTTCCACTTGTCGAATTAATATTGTAGATGAATATATTTTTCGCGATGAATGTAATATCACTTAAAAAAGCACTTTAAATGTAAAAAAATGTATTTTATTTTTATTCATAGAGTTAATCATAAAATTTAAAGATATGAGAACCCACTATTATTTAGTTTCATTTGTTTTCATTCTTTTATTAAAGACTACCTATTTATTTTCTCAAGTACAAAAAGCAGGTCCTTTTACGAAATTTCCCAACCGCTTGCAATGGGAAGATAATGGAGAATTATTCTGGATTGATCCATTTGGGCCCAATACGCTCAGGTTTCGTTCTTCCCGAAGCCTAAGAATCTCTGAAGAAAACTGGAGTTTGTTATCCCAGCCTGAAGTCCAGCTTGAAATAACCATAAGTGAAGATAAGGCTATTGTTAAGAACGGTAAGATTAAAGCAGAGATAGAAGCTAAAGATGGTCGTGTTAAATATCTGAATAATAGAGAGGAGATCTTACTTCACGAATCTCATCACAGACATCATTCGCATTTTGCAAGACAGTTTAAGAGCCGGGGAAGTGATCATTTCGAATTAAAAGTAACCTTTGATACCGATAAAGATGAGCATTTGTATGGAATGGGGCAATATCCCAATGATTGTCTTGATCTGAAGGGAACTGTCCTTGAACTTGCCCAGAAAAATACACAGATATCCATCCCATTCTTATTATCCAGTAAGGGATACGGATTTATTTGGAACAATCCGGCAATAGGGCGTGCTGAATTATCCAAAACACATACGAGTTTTTATTCAAAATATGCTAAACAGATAGATTATGTAATATATGCCGGGGATTTGCCTGCAGAAATTGTCAAAAAGTATTCAGATTTAACAGGGAAATCTCCAGAAATGCCATATTTTGCTACCGGTTTCTGGCAATCAAAACTGCGTTATTCATCACAGGAAGAATTATTGTCCGTTGCACGGGAATATAAAAAGCGTGAATTACCTATTTCGGTTATTGTTGCAGATTTTTACCATTGGCCAACATCTGGTGATTGGAAATTTAATCCTGAATTCTGGCCTGATCCAGAAAGAATGATCGCTGAACTGGAATCAATGGGCATAAAATTACTTGTCTCAGTTTGGCCTACACTAAATATAAAAAGTGAAAATTACAATAAATTCATTCATAACAACTATACGATCCGACCGGAGCTAGGTAATAATGTGTTTCTTTCTATTATCTACAAACAGGCTAATGCTATTGATAATCTTACATTTGTTGATGCTACTCATCCAGATGCACGCAATTTGTTCTGGTCCAAGATCAAGGATAATTATTTTGATATTGGAGTACGTCTTTTCTGGCTGGATGAAGCTGAACCGGAGATCGATCCACTTGATTATGAAAATTTGAGGTATTATATCGGCAATGGTTTGGAAGTCTCCAACATTTACCCTTACTATTTGGCCAAGACCTTTTATGAAGGTCAAAGACAAAACAATCAAAATGAAATCATAAATCTTATTCGCAGCGGATGGATTGGCAGTCAACGATTTGGCACAATCTTATGGTCAGGTGATATATATGGTACATGGAACAGTCTCAGGCGACAGATCAAAGCTGGCCTGAACATATCACTGTGTGGTATTCCCTGGTGGAATAGCGACATAGGCGGTTTTTATGGAGACTCTGAATCAGTTGAATACCGGGAACTTTTGATTCGCTGGTTTCAGTATGGAACCTTCTGCCCAATAATGAGGCTTCATGGAATTCGTTATCCTTATCAGGATATTGAGGGTCAAACAGTTGGTACTGGTGCACCCAATGAAGTCTGGAGTTATGGAGAAGATGCGTATAAGATAATGACGCATTATCTGGAAATCCGTGAAAAACTTCGCCCATACATTATGAAACATATGAAACGGTCTTCACTTGACGGTACTCCCATGATGCGACCTCTTTTTTATGATTTCCCGAAAGATGAAACATGTTATTCTATTGAGGATCAATATATGTTTGGCCCGGATCTGCTCATTGCACCAGTGTATGAATCTAAGGTAAAATTAAGAAAAGTATATCTTCCAGCCGGGTCAAAATGGAAAGATTGCTTGACTGGTATTGAATATAAAGGAGGCCAGATAATAGAAATAGGAGTATCTCTTGACCATATACCGGTATTCAGCAGGAACGGCTTCGAGTTTTCAATCAAATAATTGAATTAACTAAAATTTAAAAATGGAGGTAGAAATGAAAAAAGTAATTGTGTTTTTAGTTTTGGGTATTTTTTTATATACATCAAATACCGCAAGCGCTAGTACAAACAAAGTATCAGGTAAAAAGAAAACCAAAGTATTTGTAATGTTCCGTTTTAGCGGACCAGCTTTTGATGCTTCTACATTAAAATTAAGTAAGGAGGAATATGAACGGAGAATATTAACGAATGAAGAAATAATGAATGAGGTAAAAAAGAGGTGTAAAGGTGTAGAATTTATTGGAAATAATTATCCTATAGAGACAGATGAGGAAGCTTTAAGAAAGTTGGATAGCCTACCAGAAGATGTAGATGGAATAGTTATCTTTGGACCATTATCATATGGTCATGCATTTGGTGGTCCATTAACAAATAAATTAATAAAAACCGACTTACCTATAATAGTTGTATTCCCTTTTTGGGGAATGTGGCAGGAAGACTTTAGTTATCAAGGCTATAAAGGAAAAAAAATTTTAACTGCTCAAATATCTGTAGTTCGGGATAATTCCAGAGCCGTTGAGTCATCAAGATTCGAAGATTTAGGAAAAAAAATTATGCTAATTGATGCTATCACCCAACTGAAAGGATATAGGATATTATCTGTTACGGATAATCCTCCTCTGGGTAGATTTACAACTAGTTATGGTAAGGAATATGAGAAAACTTATGTTGATAATTTAAAGAAGATATTTGGAGTAGAACTAGTCACTATACCTCAAAAAGAGTTATTTAATAAAATTCAGGAGATCCTGAAGAGTGAATATAGTAAAGCAAAACAAATAGCTGAGATGTGGATTGTTGAAGCTGAAGAGGTAATGTGGGATGAGGTTACAAAAGATGACATAATAAAGTCAGCAGCAACTTACTTGGCTATGAAAAAACTGAGGGATAAATACAATTGTAATACAGTAACCACGGAAGGATATCATGGATTTGCATATTTTGAAGAAGGTTGTATTCCTTTTCAGGGTTTAGCTTCTATGCAAATATCTACAGAAGAGCCAGTAGCAGCTCCCTCCGAGACCCTTTTATATAGCTTGATCATCCAACAATTAGGACTTAATATGTCAGGAAAACCTGGAATTAATGGTGACTATTTAATAGATAATTTTAATAATGTCGTTCATATCATGCATTGCGAGGGTCCTCTGAATGTTTACGGAGACGAAAGAAGGTGTCCTTATAATATTAGAAGTATGTGGTTTCAATTTGAAAATCAACAAGGGGCAGTAGTGGAAATTAAATATCCATTAGATGAAACTGTCACCGTAGTAGGAATGGGTATTAATGAAAAAATGTTGAGCGTTTTCACTGGTAAGACTATAGCTGGTAGAACAATCTTTGAGGACCTAAATAATATGTATTGTAGATCAAAATTAGTCATTAAAACGGATGCTGAAGCTTTACTTGAAAATGTTAATTGGGAGATATTTAACCAGCACAGAGTAGCATTTTATGGTGATTTTAGAAAAGATTTTAAGAATCTGGCTAAGTTAATTGGATTTGAAATTATAGAGGATGATAGATAGAAAGAATCTTAAAGGAAAATGAAAATACTATGAAAATTCGAAAGCTATCAATATGTTTATTCTTGATATTATTTGTCATTTATTTTATTACGGGATGTGCTGATCAGGATAACCAAATTCTTGATCCCCGGAATTATAAACATTACATTACACGATTCAACGAAAATCACACTGAAGTTTATCAGCAATACGTTCCAAACTACTCGGCCTGGGACTTTCTTAAGGAAAATATTCCTTTGATTGATTGTCCGGATAAGGATATTGAACGAACTTATTATTACCGCTGGTGGACGTTTCGCAAACACATCAAAAAGACCCCTTTTCATCATGTGATAACCGAGTTTTTGCCCGGGGTTGGATGGTCGGGTAAATACAATACCATAAGCTGTTCTGCCGGCCATCACATATACGAGGGTAGGTGGCTGAGAAATTCTATATTCATCAACGACTATATTGATTTTTGGCTGAGGGAATCCGGTGAAGGTATTCGTAGTTACAGTTTCTGGATTGCCGACGCAGTTCTTGCTTTTAATAAGGTTCACAGAAATGATTCTGCCATGACCGCCCAGCTGAGTTACCTGGTAGATAATTACATAGAGTGGGAAAAAATCCGTCGGGATAGTGGCAATATACTGTTCTGGCAGGTTGATGACCGAGATGGTATGGAATTTACAGCTAGCGGGCGGATATTGAATGAGGGAGTAAAAAAGGGCTGGTTGGCAGCCACACGACCTACAATCAATAGTTACATGTATGGCGATGCTCGGGCCATTTCCTGTATTGCTGGGATATCGGGGGAAAAAGAAATCATGGAAACTTATAATAAAAAAGCTTCCCGGTTGAAAGAAATGGTCCAAAAGCGTCTTTGGAATGATCGCCTAAAGTTTTTTACAGTGTTGCCCCGGTCTTACACGGAAACCAGCAAACCACTTGATATACGGGAACTGATCGGTTATGTCCCTTGGTATTTCAACCTACCTGATGACAATAACGTATATCCGGATGCCTGGCAACAGCTCCGGGATACCATGGGGTTCAAAGCCTTTTATGGTCCCACCACATGTGAGCGAAGACATCCCTATTTTGAGGTTACTTATCAGGGACATGCCTGTCAATGGAACGGACCATCCTGGCCCTTTGCCACTTCCCAGACACTTACTGCTATGGCAAATCTCCTGAATAATTATTCCCAGGATGTAGTGTCCAAAGAGGATTTTCTCAAACTCCTTCAACGTTATGCCTATTGTCATCAACGCATTACAAAGGATGGTAAAAAAATCGCATGGATCGACGAAAACCTGAATCCATTCACAGGCGAATGGCTTGCAAGGTCTATTCTTGATCAGAACGAGAATTATCTTTATGAAGAAAGAGGAAAAGCATATAACCATTCCAGTTTTTGTGATTTGGTAATCAGTGGATTGATGGGTATACGGCCAACACTCGTTGATTCAATTAGGATCAATCCACTGGTACCTGAAAATCAATGGGATTGGTTTTGTCTTGATCGCATTCCATATCATGGTGGTGAACTGACGATTCTTTGGGATAAAACAGGGGATAGATATAATAAGGGCAAAGGTTACAAAGTCTATTTTAATGGAAAAATCGTACATGCATCAAAGAAAATTGAAGAATTTAATCACAAATTAGAATATTAATAATTAAAACGGAGAATGCCAATGAAACAAAATGCTAGTGATTTTTTATCAATTATTTAATCATATTATTATGAAAAACAGTTTTGTAACTTATACTCTAAAAAAGAATATCAGGATTCAACAAGTTGAATTTATGTTTAAATATATATTTTCCTTTTTTCTTATAATTTTATTTTTAAACTTTTTTCTATCCAAGGGGTTTGCCCAAAAGAAAGTGAACATGATAGAGGAAAAGGTAATCATTCCAACATATCCTGTTGGTGAGCCAGAAGATGAACCCCTTTTTTATTTTGGACGCACTTATCAGGGCGCACAAGGTCATGTTTATCCTTATCCTTTTTATGATGCACTCAAGAAGGAACGGGATGATAATATTCAATACAACATGGTTTATCTGGAAAATGAATACATTAAAGTAGGTATCCTTCCAGAAATTGGTGGACGTGTTTTCTCAGCCTTGGATAAAACAAATAACTACGACTTTATTTATAAACAGGATGTTATTCGACCTGCTCTCATAGGCATGCTGGGAGCCTGGATATCCGGGGGGATAGAATGGGATTTCCCCCATCATCACCGGGCTAGGGTTTTTTTGCCAATGGACTATATCCTTATTGAAAATGAAGACGGAAGCAAAACAGCGTGGTTCGGAGAACTGGAGCTTCGTGATCGCACCCGTAGTCTTATCGGAATAACCGTATTTCCAGGACGGTCCTATTTTGAAGCTACCATAAAATTGATAAACCGAACTCCTTATATCCACTCTTTACTCTGTTTTGCAAATACGGGAGTACATGTTAATCCAGAAAGCCAGGTTATTTTTCCTCCCCGTACAGAATACGCAACTTATCATCATAAAAACGAAATGATCAGATGGCCCATCGGAGATGGATATTTCAACGGAGTAAATTACGAAGATGTTGATCTGAGCTGGTGGAAAAATCATCCCAAGCCTACTTCATTTTTTGCCTGGAATTATGAAGATGATTTTTTCGGGCATTATGACCATAAAAATCAAGCTGGTGTCATTAATGTGGTCAATCATTATATCACACCAGGTAAAAAGTTTTTTCTATGGGGACCAGGCCCAGCCGGAAAACCCGATTCCATTGAATACAGACCTGAAATCTGGAACAGAATTTTAACTGACAATTCAGGTCCATATCTGGAACTGATGACCGGTGCATTTTCAGATAACCAGCCTGATTATAGCTGGAGTAAACCCTATGAGACCAAGGTTGCTAAAATGTATTGGTATCCCGTAAGAGATTTAGGCGGATTTAAATATGCCAATCTGAATGGAGCTATAAACATTGAACCTGTGACTAAAAGCAAAATCAAGCTGGGGATTTATACTACAAAAAAATATGAACAATCAATTTTGACTGTTCAGATTCATGATAAAGTGCATTTCATGAAAACCCTGGATATAGATCCACGCAACCCCTGGACCAAAGAGATTGATTTACCCTCAAAGACAAATCCCAATGAAATCCAGATACTTCTGCATGATTCAAATGGAGAGGAAATTCTCACTTATATGTGCATAGAAAAAGCAAATCAATTGAAACCCGAAGCTTTGGAAAACTTCCCTTTTCCTAATGAGATAGCCTCAGTGGAAGAACTGTACTTTACCGGCCTAAGGCTACAGCAATTTCATAATGCCCAGTTAGATCCTCAGGCTTACTACGATGAAGCTCTTCGCCGGGATCCGGGAAATTATCAAGTAAATATAATCATGGGAATCAATTGTCTTAAAAAGGGGATGAATGAAGAAGCCGAAATTCATCTTAGAAAAGCAATTGAAAGATCAGGTCATATGTACACAGTGCCGCAAAATGGAGAGGCATTTTATTATATGGGCATTGCTCTGAGGCGGCAAGAAAAGATCAAAGGAACATATGAACCATTTTTTAAGACTTATGACGATGCTTACGAAGCATTTCACAAAGCATCCTGGGATAAAGATATGCGACAGGCAGCACTCATCCAGCTTGCAGAGTTGGACTGCTTAACTGGAGACTACGTTCCAGCACTTCACCATCTGGAAAATATCACATCTATCGATGGATCACAACCGGATCTCTACAATATTCAAGCCTTACTTCTAAAATCAGCTGTATACAGACATCTTTGTGAACATGATAATGCCATTAAAATGGCTGAAAGTGTATTGATGACAGATCCCTTAAATTTTCGAGCGATGTATGAGCTATATCTTGCTTATAATCAAACAGAAGAAAAAGAAAAAGCAAAAAAAATTCATAAACAAATGTATAGTTGTATGCAAGCCAATAAGACGCAAACCCATATAGAACTGGCTATTGATTTCGGAAATGCAGGTTTCTACTCCGAAGCAAAAGACCTGCTTATAAGTTATATAGATCAATATAATGCCTCATCTCCTTTGTTATTTTATTACTTGGGATACGTATATGAAAAAAATGGGGAAATAGAAAAATCAATGACATATTATCGTGAAGGAAGTAAAAAACTTGTAGACTTTTGTTTTCCATTCAGGACAGAGATGATACAGGTATTTGAAAATGCACTTTCCTACAATCCTGAGGATGCACAAGCATATTATTACTTGGGTAATATATATCGCTATCATGAGCAAATTGAAAAAGCCATTATCAACTGGAAAGCATCCATTCGGTTTGATTCAAGAAATGAACTGGCATACAGGAATTTAGGCTTAACTTATGCTCGATTTAAAAAGGATCTTTCATTAGGAATCTCAAATCTCGAAAAGGCTGTAGCACTTGATGTTAATGATCCAAGAATAATTACTGAGCTTGATAGATTATATGCTCTTGCTCAGCATCCTCCTGAAAAAAGATTGGAATTCATGGTCTCTCATTTAAACGAAATCAAAAAATGGGACAACAATGCTGGTATTTACAGATTAATAAAGCTGTATATTCTGAATGATCATTTTGACAAAGCCATTGAAATCCTGACTACCCATCATTTTCGTCGCTGGGAAGGCGGAAGCGGAATTCATGAAGAATATGTGAATGCACATGTTCTCAGGGGAATTGAGCAAATGAGGAAAAAGGATTATAATGAAGCTATAAAAGATTTTCGTGCCGCATTAAGATATCCTCTGAATCTGGAGGATGGCAAATCATATTCCGGTGGACCGGAAAGTATGGTGTACTATTATTTGGGAACGGCTTACGAAAAAATGGATCAAGCACAGCAGGCAAGTGAAAACTTTAAAAACTCTGTTCAAGTGGAGATCCCTGAAAATGATCAAATGCTCCGTTTTTTTAAAGGTCTCTCATTGAAAAAACTGGGAAGGGAAATAGAAGCTCAACAGGTCTTTTCGTCATTGGTTAAATATGGAAAAAATCAGTTAAATGGTATACAGGCAGTAAATGTATTTGCAAAAT